>NZ_JACYVC010000001.1:0-789241 GCF_014842145.1 Stenotrophomonas sp. CFBP 13718 | reverse complement strand
TCGGCGCAGAGCGCCATGCAGCCGACTGAAGTCGGCTCTACCGTCGGCGCGAAACGCCACGCAGCCGACTGAAGTCGGCTCTACCCGTGACCCCGTCCAGCCCCGCCGGTGGGGTTACCGCACCGGCACTGGGATGTTGCAGAGGTCGATATGTCCGGCTGGACGCTTGTAGAAATCGTCCACGCGGTTGCGGCGCGCTTCCACCGTCGCCGCAAACGTCTTCGACTCGGTACGCAGGACCTGGATCGGCGTGCGCTCTGCTTCGGGCACCTCGCTGACGCGGCGTATCGAGATGATCGGGGTACGCTGCGCCGCATCCGCGTAGAAGCCCATCGGCGCCGGGCCGCGAGGCAGTGCGCTCAGCAGTTCCATGCCCTTCAGCACGCGCCCCACGACGGTGATGTTGCGATCCAGTTGGCGTGGCGACTGGCCGGTGACGACGTACAGCTCCGCACCGATGCTGCTGTCTTCGTCGTTGTTGCGGCCTGCACCCAGTGCGCCGTAGCAATGCGCAAGCCATGCCTTCCCCGCCTTGGGGTCCGCGCCAGTCGCGAAGCCATCGACGAACCCCGTACGTGCCGCCCAGCCATCGCGGTCAGGCAGCGCGCTGAAGGCCAGCCCGGCACTGGGGCGCTCGAACTCGGCGGGCAGCTTGCGTGCGGCCGATCCGAGCGGCTTTGCTTTCCCCGCATCGTCCGCGTCTGCATCGCCGAACTGCACCACGAAGTTGTCCTGCGCGCGGTAGATGCTGGTGCCGTTCCAGAACGCCTCATGGGCGAGGGTCTGGATATTGGCGACGTGGCGCGGCGCGAATTGCGGCGCCAGTTCAAGGATTACCCGTCCCGTCGGCAGATCCATGTACAGCAGGTTGGCCGGGTCCGGCGTGCGCCAGTCACTCGCCGGGGCCGCGTCGAGGATCTGCTGCGGGCTGCGGTACGGCGTGGCGGCAGTGGCCAGGGAGGCGAGCGCACAGGCTGCAAGCGCAAGGCCAAGAGCCAACTGAACAGGGCGACGATCCATGACGAGCCTTTTGACGAGGAGCCTTCGATTCTGCCATCAGACCTGCGCAGCGCACAGCCGCCGGGTAATGCCATCGGCAAACGCCGTGGGGGTAATCGCCGTCGGGCAAACGCCATGGGCTGAACGCTATCGGGTAAACGCCATGGGTGAAACGCTGTCGGGCAAACGCCGTGGGGAAACGCCATGCGGTAGAGCCGACTTCAGTCGGCTGCTCCAACCGCCAGCCGGCTGAAGCCGGCTCTACCCCCTGGGCGCCGCAGGCCATCGACTGCCCGGCGCCGACAGCGACCGCAAAAGGGCACCGTGACCAATGACATCTTTCACTACCCCGAACTTCACACTACTGTTCACTTCAACGTAGTGGAGCAGCCGCCATGGTCGATGAAGAGGCCCAGCTGAAGAAGTTCCAGAAGGAGCTCAGTGCCGGCACCGTGTCGCTGGCCTTGATGGCGGTGTTGGCCCGTGCGCCGGAGCCGCTGTACGGCTACCTGATCGCCAAGGAGCTGGAGCAGGTCGGCGAAGGGGTGCTGAGTGGCAAGCAGAGCGCGTTGTATCCGGTGCTGCGCAATCTGGAAGGGGCCGGCCTGCTGCAAAGCCACGTAGAGCCATCCACCAGCGGCCCACCGCGGCGCTACTACCGCATCACCGAGCAGGGACGCGCCGTGCTGGAGCAATGGATCCAGGCATGGCGTGCCACCCGCGATTCCGTCGATTCCGTACTGGAGGGCGTACTGCAATGAACACCGAACACACCCTGGGCAGGACCCTGCCAGCGACCATTCCCGACTACCTGGTGCAGTTGCGCGCAGCACTGCGTGGCGCCGACCCGGCGATGGTGCAGGACGCGTTGTATGACGCCGAGGAATACCTGCGTTCGGAGCTGGCTGCACAGCCGGGCCGCAGCGAAGCGGAGGTGATCGCCGACGTCGCCGGCAGCTACGGTGCGCCGGAAGAAGTGGCCGATATCTACCGTGAAACGGAGATCACCGTCAGCCGTGCGCTGCGTACGCCCAGTACGCCGCTCGGTACCCGGGTGGTGGCTGCGCAGGTCGCGCCTTCAGTTACGCCGGCAGCCAGCATCACCCCGCCGAATGGCCGGGACGGTGACCCGTCGCCACCGCCGTCGCGTTCGCTCGCTGCGCGCTTCTTCGGCGTCGTGGTGGATCCGCACACCTACGGCGCGCTGCTCTACATGCTGCTCTCGCTTGCCACGGGCACGTTCTTCTTTACGTGGGTGGTCACCGGGCTGTCGTTGTCGGTGGGGCTGCTGATCCTGATCATCGGCATTCCGGTCGCCGTGCTGTTCTTCGGCTCGGTTCGCGGCCTGGCGTTGCTGGAAGGACGGTTGGTAGAGGCGCTGCTGGGCGAGCGCATGCCGCGGCGCCCGCGTTACAGCGACCGCAGCCGCAGCTGGCTGCAACGGATCGGCGACATGTTCACCGACGGGCGCACGTGGCTGACCTTGCTGTACTTCGTGTTGATGCTGCCGCTGGGCATCGTGTATTTCACCGTGGCCACTACGCTGCTGGCGGTGTCGCTGGCCTTCATCTGGTCACCGGTAGCGGCGTTGGTGCCGGGCGATTATTCCGGCTTGACGATCCAAGGCCTGCCCCTGTTGGAGGGCGCATGGGCCACGCCGGTCCTCGCAGTCGTCGGTGTGCTGTTGCTGTTTGCCACGCTGCATCTGGCACGCGGCGTGGGGCGACTGCACGGCACGCTGGCAAAGCATCTGCTGGTGCGGCTGTAACGCCGAGCCTTGCTCGGCGGCTGTCCGGTCCGGGACCTTGGCGCCTGACACCGGCCGCGCTGCGTGCTCGCCGAGCGTGGCTCGGCGCTAACAGTGCGATCTGGCGTTTGCCGTTTGCGATCCAGGACCGTCGCGCGGCAGGGTAGCGCCGAGCCACGCTCGGCGGCTTTCCGGTCCGGGACCTTGACGCCTGATACCGCCGCGCTGCGCACTCGCCGAGCGTGGCTCGGCGCTACCAGCGCGATTTCGTGTGTGCCGTTTGCGATCCACGGCCGTCGCGCGGCAGGGTAGCGCCGAGCCGTGCTCGGCGGCTGTCCGGTTCGGGACCTTGGCGCCTGATACCGGCCGCGCTGCGCGCTCGCCGAGCGTGGCTCGGCGCTACGGGACGATGCTCAGCCGGCTTTCCGCCGCAGCGGGGTGACGTTGCTCTTCTTCTTCGGCTTCGACGCTGCCGGTGCTTCGGCATTGGCGGCGAAGAAATCACGCACCTTCGGGTACACCACTTCACGCCAGCGGCGGCCGCTGAAGATGCCGTAATGACCTGCGCCTTCGACGATGAAGTGTTCGCGGCGGCTGGCATCAATGCCCGTGCACAGCGATTGCGCCGCTTCGGTCTGCCCCAGTCCCGCGATATCGTCCAGCTCGCCTTCGATGCTCAACAGGGCGGTATCGCGGATCGCCGACGGGTCCACCTTTTCGCCCTTGATGAACCACTCCCCGCGCGGCAGCAGGAAGTCCTGGAAGACCACGCTGATGGTGTCCAGGTAATACTGCGCCGGCATGTCCAGCACCGCGTTGTACTCGTCGTAGAAACGACGGTGCGCGTCGGCATCTTCCAGATCGCCCTTCACCAGATCGGTGTAGAAATCCCAGTGCGAACTGAAGTGCCGGTTCGGGTTCATGGACAGGAAGCCGGCGTGCTGCAGGAAGCCCGGATACACGCGGCGACCCGCACCGGGATAACCCGGCGGCACCGTGTGGATGACGTTGTTTTCAAACCAGGACAACGGATTCTGGGTGGCCAGGTTGTTCACGGCGGTGGGGCTGCAGCGCGCATCGATGGGTCCCCCCATCATCACCAGCGACTTCGGTGTGGGTTCGCCACGGCTGGCCATCAGCGAAACCGCCGCCAGCACGGGCACGGTGGGCTGGCAGACGCTGACCACATGCAGGCGCTCCACGCCAAGGTGGCGGATGAACTCCTGGATATAGTCGACGTAATCTTCAAGGCCGAACTCGCCTTCGCTGCCAGGCACCATGCGCGCGTCGACCCAGTCGGTGACATACACCCGGTGATCGCGCAGCAGCGTGCGCACCGTATCGCGCAGCAGCGTCGCGTGGTGGCCGGACAACGGTGCAACGACCAGCACGAACGGCTGGTTCAACATCGTGTGCAACTGGTCAGCTTCGTTGCTGTGACGCTTGAACCGCAGCAGCTTGCAGAACGGCTTGCTGACTTCTTCGTGGACCACGATCGGCACGCGTTCGCCATCCACGTCGATTTCGTTGATGCCCCACTCCGGCTTTTCGTAATCCTTGCCCACGCGATGAAACAGCTCGTTCATCGCGGCCAGCCGGTCGGCCCCGGGCATCTGCGACCACCAGTGGCCGGGATTGTTGAAGAAGTGGGCATTCGCCTGCGCCTGATGTACCCAAGGGGCGAGCAGGTTGCGGGTCAATTCGTGCAGTTGGTAGAGCATACTGACTCAATATGTATGGTCATATGTTGCCGCGCAGCATAACCGATCAGGCCGGCCGGTATATTAATTGGGCGCGGCAAGGCGGGGCGCTTGCCCTCATGCCTTTTCCAGCGCGGATGCATCCGTTGCCAACGGCGGTCCGAGCCAGCAATGCGAGCCAACGGGCACCAGGCCCTGTTTGACCAGCTCGCGCCGGTACCAACGGGCCGGACGTGCGTGGAAACCCTCATGATCGCCCTCGAATTCGTCTTCCGCGGCAAAGGTTTCGAGGAAGGCCACGCCACCAGTGAGCTCACCCAGTCCTGCCATGCCTGCGCGCAGTTCGCGGTCCGGCACGTAATGCATCACGTCCGAGCAGATGAGCAGGTCGACCGGTGCACACGGCCGCAGCCACGCGAAGTCACCGAAGGCCGCAGGACGCAGGTTGCGCGTGCGGCCATAGCGCTGCACGGCGTAATCGCTGCTGTCGAAACCGAGGTAGTGCAGCTTTGGGCGCAGTTTCATCAGTGGCGCGCGCCACGCGCCTTCGCCACATCCGATATCCAGCACGGTGCGGATCGGCCGCTCCAGGTAGTACTCGGCGGTGGCGACGGCCAAGGCCACCTTGCGCGCCAAGCGGGCGCTACCGCCGATGTCGGCGCGGCTGTACCAATGCTGGAAATAGGCGGCGTCGTAGGTCTTGTCCATGTACGTGGGTCTGCGCATCGGTGAAAATGGCGTTCATCCTACGCCAGCCACCGGAGCAAGCGCATGCAGTCGTACTTCTGGGTCAAGACTTTCCATCTCGTGTTCGTGGTGGCCTGGATGGCGACGGTGTTCTACCTGCCGCGCATCCTGGTGAACATTGCCGAGACCGCCGGGCAGGTTGCGGTGAGCGAGCGCCTGCAGCTGATGGGGCGGCGCCTTTATCGCTTCGGGCACGCGATGTTCGGTCTGGCGTTCGTGCTGGGGCTGGTCCTGTGGATGGGATACCGAATGATTCCGGATTTCCCCACGATGGTGGCGCCGGGCGGTGCCGGTTGGTTGCATGCGAAGTTGGGTCTGGTGGTGCTGCTGCTGGCCTATTTCATCTGGACCGGGCGCCTGCTCAAGGGCGTGGCCAAGGGCCGCGCGCTGCCCTCGCCGGTCGCATTGCGCTGGATCAACGAAATCCCGTTGCTGGCCTTCATCCCGATTGTCTGGCTGGTGGTGGCCAAGCCGTTCTGACGAGTTGCTGCCGCCGGGTCTCGCGCGGTAGCGCCGAGCCACGCTCGGCGAGCGCGCAGCGCGGCCTGCGTCAGGGGTAGGGGTAGGGGTAGGGGGGCCGGATCAAAGTGCCGCCGAGCACGGCTCGGCGCTACCCGTGCAAGTGCAGCGCGCTGCCGGCCGGACCGCAACGGTAGCGCCGAGCCACGCTCGGCGAGCGCGCAGCGCGGCCTGCGTCAGATGTGTGGGTGCCGGAACGAAGTGCCGCCGAGCACGGCTCGGCGCTACCAGTGCAAGTGCGGCGCGGTGCGTGCCGGACCGCCACGCTCGGCGTGCGCGCAGCGCGGCCTGCGTCAGGGGTGGGGATGCCGGATCGAAAAGCCGCCGAGCACGGCTCGGCGCTACCCGAGCACGTGCAGCGCGCTGCGGGCCGGACCGCGACGGTAGCGCCGAGCCACGCTCGGCGAGCGCACAGCGCGGCCTGCGTCAGGCGTGTGGGGGCCGGAAAGAAGTGCCGCCGAGCAAGGCTCGGCGCTACCAGTGCAAGTGCGGCGCGGTGCGTGCCGGACCGCCACGCTCGGCGAGCGCGCAGCGCGGCCTGCGTCAGGGGTGGGGGTGCCGGATGGAAAAGCCGCCGCAGCGCGGCCGCGGTTTACGCGGCTTCGTACGTACCGTAGCTGCGCAGACGCGTGTAGCGTCGGGCCAGCAGTTCGTCGGTCGGCAGGGCCTGCAGGGCGTCCAGCTCGTTCAGCAGCACGGCCTTCAGGCGCTTGGCCATCTGGTTGGGGTTGCGATGGGCGCCGCCGGTGGGCTCACGCACCACTTTGTCGATCAACCCCAGGCCCTTCAACCGCGGCGCGGTCATGCCCAGCTGCTCGGCGGCTTCCTTGGCCTTGCCCGCGTCCTTCCACAGGATCGAGGCGCAGCCTTCCGGCGTGATGGTCGAGTACACGCTGTATTCCAGCATGATCGTCCGATCACCCACGCCCAGCGCCAACGCGCCGCCGGACCCGCCTTCGCCGATCACCGTGCAGATCACCGGCACTTTCAGCTCGGCCATCTCCAGCAGGTTGCGGGCAATCGCTTCGGACTGGCCACGGGATTCGGCATCGATGCCCGGCCATGCGCCGGCGGTGTCGATCAGGGTCAGCACCGGCAGGCCGAAACGCTCTGCCATCTTCATCAGGCGCAGTGCCTTGCGGTAGCCCTCCGGCTTGGGCATGCCGAAGTTGCGCTTGATCTTTTCCTTGGTGTCACGGCCCTTCTGGTGACCGATCAGCATCACCGAACGGCCGCCGATGCGCGCCAGGCCGCCCATGATCGCCTTGTCATCGGCGAACGCGCGGTCACCGGCCAGTTCCTGGAACTCGTCGCAGAACAGGCGGATGTAGTCCGCGGTATACGGACGCGACGGGTGCCGGGCGAGCTGCAGGATCTGCCAGGTGGTCAGGTTGCGGAAGATCTGCGCGGTGCGCACGCGCAGCTTGTCGCGCAAGGTATTCACTTCGGCTTCGACGTTGACCGCCGGACCGGCACTGGCGCTGCGCAGTTCCTGGATCTTGGCTTCCAGGTCGGCGATGGGTTGCTCGAAGTCGAGGTAGTTCGGATTCATCGGAAGCCGTCGTGTGAAGTGAAGAGGGGGAGTTTAGCCGAATGCGTGCAGATGCCCCGTACGCCGTCGTCTGGTCAGCTCGCCCAGGGCGGGCTGTAGCGCACCTTCAGGGTGCGGATTGCCGGGTCGGCGCGCAGGGCGTCGATCAGCTTGGAATCGATGCGCACCGCGCTGTCGCCGCCCACGTCCAGCATGCCTGCAAGCGAGCCTTCCTCGTCCTTCAACAGCAGGTCCAGGCGCAGGGGCGTACGGCCGGGGCGATGCCGGTCCAGCAGTGCGTTCAGGCGCTGCCACACGGGGCGTTCACGGCGCAGGTCCACCCGCAGTGAAAGCCGGGTGGCGTAGTTGGCACAGACCTCGTCGAAATCCCAGCACTGGCGGATGCGCAGGGCGAAGCCGCCATTGAACTCGTCTTCGCGCAGGCCGCCCTTGACCACCAGGATGCGGTCCTTGGTCATCAGGTGGCCGAACTCGGCCATCGCATCGGAGAACGCACTGCATTCCACCCGGCCGCGACCATCTTCCAGCTGGATGAAGATCTGGCTTTCGCCCTTGCGGCGCACGCCAACCACCTGGCCGGCCAGTACCGTCTGTACTTCCGGGCGCCAGCGCTTTTCACCGCCACCACCGCCGCTGTTGGCACTCCAGATTTTTTCCACGGCGCCCAGATCGGTGCCGACCAGATCACGCACATCGTCGCGATGCGGGTCGAACGGATGTCCGCTGAGATAGAACCCCAGCGTGTCGCGCTCGCCGGTGAGCCGCTGCAGCAGCGGCCATTCGTCGGTCTCCTGCAGTTCCAGGTGGATTGCCGGCGCACTCGGGTCCGGTCCACCGAACAGCGAGTTCTGGCCCGATGCACGCTCGCGCGCCATCTGCTCGGTGGCCTTGATCACCTCCGGTAGCTGCAGCATCAACGACGCGCGGTTGCGGCCCAGTTCGTCCAGCGCACCGCAGTTGATCATCGCCTCCAGCGTGCGCCGGTTGAGCTTGGCCGAGCCGATACGCGTGCAGAAATCCAGCAGGTTGGTGTACGCGCCCTTCTGCAGGCGCTCATCGACCACGGCCTCGCAGGCGCCCTGGCCCACGCCCTTGATCGCTCCCAGACCGTACTGGATGGTGTCCGGCGTGGCGGCCTCGAACATGTAGGCGGACTGGTTCACCTTCGGCGGCAGCACGGTCAGGCCGAGGTTGCGCACCTCGTCGAGGAAGCCGACGACCTTCTCGGTGTTGTCCATGTCCGAGGACAGCGTGGCGGCCATGAACTCGGCGGGATAATGGCGTTTCAGCCATGCGGTCTGGTAACTCACCAGCGCGTAGGCGGCAGCGTGCGACTTGTTGAAACCGTAGCCGGCGAACTTCTCCATCAGGTCGAAGATCGCATCGGCCTTGGCTTCGCCTACACCGTCCTTGGCCGCGCCCTCGCGGAAGATTTCGCGATGCTTGGCCATCTCGGCCGGCACCTTCTTGCCCATCGCGCGACGCAGCAGATCGGCGCCGCCCAGCGAGTAGCCGCCGACGATCTGCGCCATCTGCATCACCTGTTCCTGATACACCATGATGCCGTAGGTGTCGCGCAGGATGCGTTCGGTGCGCGGATCGGGATACTCCACATCCTCGCGCCCATGTTTGCGGTCGACGAAGGAGGGAATGAGGTCCATCGGGCCGGGGCGATACAGCGACACCAGCGCGATCAGGTCTTCGAACCGATCGGGCTTGGCGTCCTTCAGCAGGCGGCGCATGCCGGAGGATTCGAACTGGAACACCGCGCCGGTGTTGCCGGAGGCGAAGATGTCCTTGTAGGTCGCCGCATCATCCAGCGGCAGCGCGGCGATATCCACCGGCGGAATGCCGGCGCGCTCGTGGCGCTTGTTGATCGCCTTCACTGCCCAGTCGATGATGGTCAGCGTGCGCAGGCCCAGGAAGTCGAACTTCACCAGGCCGATTTCTTCCACATCGTTCTTGTCGAACTGGGTGACCGGGTTGCGGCCGATGCCGTTTTCATCGTGTTCGGCGAACAGCGGGCAGAACTCGGCCAGTGGTTCGGGGGCGATGACCACGCCACCGGCATGCTTGCCGGCATTGCGGGTCAGGTCTTCCAGCTGGCGCGCCAGATCGATCAGGTCGCGGACATCGTCTTCGCTCTGGTAGCGCTGGATGAGTTCCGGCGAGGCCATCTCGCTGTCCTTGCCTTCCCCCATCGCATCCTTCAGCGAAATGCCGAGGATGTTCGGAATCAGCTTGGCCACGCCATCGACCAGGCCGTACGGGAAGCCCAGCACGCGACCGCAGTCACGCACCACGGCCTTGGCCGCCATGGTGCCGTAGGTGATGATCTGGCTGACCCGCTCGCGGCCGTACTTGCGCGCGACGTAGTCGATGACTTCGTCGCGGCGGTCCATGCAGAAGTCGATGTCGAAGTCGGGCATCGACACGCGTTCCGGGTTGAGGAAGCGCTCGAACAACAGGTTGTAGGGCAGGGGATCCAGATCAGTGATCTGCAGCGCCCACGCCACCAGCGAACCGGCACCCGAACCACGGCCGGGCCCGATCGGGATGCCCTGGTTCTTGCCCCACTGGATGAAGTCCGCCACGATCAGGAAGTAACCGGGGAAGCCCATCTTGATGATGGTATCCAGCTCGAATTCCAGACGCTCGCTGTAGTCCTGCGCGGTCATGCCGGCAGCGACCGGGTTCTTTTCCAGGCGCAGTGCCAGGCCCTTGCGCGACTCGCTGCGGATCCAGCTGTCCAGCGTCTCGTCGTCGGGCACCGGGTAGTTGGGCAGGAAGTAGGTGCCCAGCCGCATCTCGATGTTGCAGCGCTCTGCCAGCGCACGCGTATTGTCGATGGCATCAGGGATGTCGGCGAACAGCGCGCACATCTCCTCGGCCGACTTCAGGTACTGCTGGTCGCTGTAGTCCCGCGGGCGCTTGGGGTCATCCAGCACGCGACCGGAGGCGATGCACACGCGCGCTTCGTGCGCGTTGAAATCGGTCGGTTGCAGGAAGCGCACATCGTTGCTGGCGATGACCGGCAGGCCACGCTGGCCCGCTGCCATCAGCGCGAACTGGTTGAAGGCTTCTTCGCCGTCGCGGCCGGTGCGGGTCAGTTCCAGGTGCAGTCCATCGCCGAACACGCGCTGCCAGTCAGCCAGTTGCTGCTCGGCAAGCTCATGTTTGCCTGCCGCAGCGAGACGTCCGGCGAGGCTTTCACGGCCGGTAAGCGCGAACAGGTTCTGGCAGCCGGCCTTCAGCCATTCCGGATGCACCGCGACGCCGCCTTCCGGGCGATGGCCCTCCATCCAGGCACGCGTGAGCAGCCGGGACAGGCTGAGATAGCCTTCGCGGTCGCGGCACAGCAGGGTCATCCGCCACGGATCCTGGCCTTCCTCGGCGATCATCACGTCGGCGCCGGCGATCGGTTTGATGCCCACGCCTTCAGCCGCCTTGTAGAACTTCACCAGGGCGAACAGGTTGTTCAGATCGGTGACTGCCAGCGCGGGCAGCCCGAGCTCGACCGAGCGCGACAGCAGGTTGGCCTGTTTGGCTTTCTTCGGGTCAGCCTGTTCCGGTTTCGCCGGCACACGGATGGTGGAATCCGCCAGCGAAAATTCGGTGTGGACGTGGAGATGGACGAAACGGGAGTTGGACATGCCGGACCAGGTTGGAGCGCACCGGCCCCGGGAGCAGGCGTAGGAACGGCCGCCGGGGTCACAGGTGCGCAGGAGTGCCCGCTCAGGGTACCGGCGGTGACCTGTACGGACAAGGTCTTGACGTAGAGGAAGGGGCGCGCTGCGCGGGTCCACGTCATCGCATTCGCGCTGCCGCTCCCACGCTTTGCTGCGCAAACCGCGGGCCCCGTCTCACCGGCACCCACACCCCGCCGCTTCGCGGCACGGGCCACGTCATCGCATTCGCGCTGCCGCTCCCACGCTTTGCTGCGCAAACCGCGGGCCCCGTCTCACCAGCACCCACACCCCGCCGCTTCGCGGCCGCCCCTGACTCAGGGGCTCCCTTCACCAGACGGGTCAACGATGCCTGCGGTAGCGCCGACCCATGGTCGGCGGAATGTCCCCGCCAACGGCCCGCTGCGCTCGCCGACCATGGGTCGGCGCTACCGCTTTTCTCTTTTTTTTACTACGCGGCTGGCGGCCACGGAACCTGTCAGGGGGCCGGGCGGTGCGGCTGGGTGGGGGCGTTGAGCGCCATGGATGGCGCGAAACGAGGCACGCATGGATGCGGCCCTTGCCGTCCCCCGTCCCAGCCCCACCGCCCGGCCCCAAGCTCGGAACCCGCTGTCAGATCCACCCGCGAGGGGGTCTCACCCGTTCGACCCACCTACAGCGCCAGCGCCATCTCCAAAGGAGCAGCAACCGGCGCGGCCAGGCACTCCCGCACGGGCGCGAAGCTGCGCCGGTGTTCCAGGCACGGTCCGTGTTCGCGCAATGCCGCCAGGTGCATGGGCGTGCCATACCCTTTGTGCTGGTCGAAGCCGAAATACGGAAATTGCTCGTGCACGCGCTGCATGTAGCGGTCACGGCTGACCTTGGCGAGGATCGAAGCAGCCATGATCGCGCGGTCGATGGCGTCGCCCCCGATCAACGCTTCGCCCGGCAGCACCAGACCCTTGGGCACCACGTTGCCATCGATGCGTGCCAGATCGGCCGCGTGCGCAACCGCCGCCACCACCTCGCGCATGCCCTGCAGTGTCGCCTGATAGATGTTCAGCCGGTCCACGGTGGGGGCATCGACCAGGACCACATGCCACGCCAGCGCACGGTCGATGATGCGGTCGTACAACTGGTCACGGCGGGCCGCAGTCAACTGTTTGGAATCGTCCAGGCCGTTGATGCGCGGCCGCGCAGGATCGAACACCACCGCAGCCACGGACACCGGGCCGGCCAACGGGCCGCGACCGGCCTCATCCACGCCGGCGATACGCTGCACGACCACGGTTGCCGCTGCGTTGCCGCTGAACAGCGTCATCGTCGCGGCAGCGGCAGCACGACGGCTCACCGGGGCACCACATCGCGCGCCACCAGCTCGGCCACGGCATCGGCCGCGCGGGCCGAGGCATCACGCCGCAGCAGGGTGTGCAACTGTTGATACGTGGCCTGCAGGTCGATGCTTTTCTGCGGATGGTCGAACCACTGCTGGATCGCAGCGGCCAGCTTTTCCGGCACGCAATCGTGCTGCATCAGTTCCGGCGCCAGATCCTTGTTGGCCAGGATGTTCGGCAGGGCATAGCGATCGACCTTCAGCAGGCCCAGCGCCTTGACCAGCCGGTAGGTCAGCTCGTTGACCCGGTAGCCGACCACCATGGGGCGCTTCACCAGCATCGCCTCCAGCGTGGCCGTGCCCGAAGCGAGCACCACCACGTCGGCGGCGATCATCGCGGTGCGCGCCTGCCCGTCCAGCACATGGGAATGCACCACAGGGAACGCAGAGCGGGAGAGCTGCTGGTCGATCAACTGACGGCACGCGGCATTCGCGGCCGGCACGACGACGTGCAATCCGGGAATGCGTTCGCATACCTGCCAGGCCGCCTCGAAGAAGGGCTCGCCCAGCCGGCTGATTTCGCCCAGCCGGCTGCCCGGCAGCACCGCCAGCACTTTCGCATTGGACGGCAGGCCCAGGTCGGCGCGCGCCTGCTCGCGATCCACGTGCATCGGGATGTCATCGGCCATCGGGTGGCCGACAAACCGCGCATCGATGCCGTGCCGCGCATAGATGGGCGGCTCCATCGGGAAGAGGCACAGCACCAGGTCCGCGCTCTCGCCGATCTTCTCCGCGCGTTTCTCGCGCCATGCCCACACCGAGGGGCTGACGTAGTGCACGGTGCGGATGCCGCGCTGCTTCAGCCAGCGCTCCACGCCCAGGTTGAAGTCGGGCGCGTCGATGCCGATGAACACATCAGGCTGCCACTCCAGCACGCGCTGGCGGAACTGCGAACGCAGCTTCAGCAACCGCGGCAGATGGCGCAGCACTTCGGTCAGCCCCATCACGGCCAACTCGCTGGCGTCGAACCAGGTCTGGCAGCCCGCATGGCGCATGCCGTCACCGCCGATGCCAGCAAACTCTGCATTGGGGAAGCGTGCCTTCAACTCGCGTACCAACCCTGCGCCCAGCTGGTCACCTGATGCTTCGCCCGCCACCAGCGCCACGCGCAGCGGACGCGTATCGACACGCGCGGGGGCGCTGGCAGCCGGTGCTTCACGCAACAGGATGACCTCGGCCGTGGGCGGCAGCGTGGTCTGGTTCATCGCAGCAGCGGCCGCTCGGCCTGTTCGATGAACTCCAGCAGCGCCTTGACGTCTTCGCTGCTGCGCGCCTGCTCGGCCAGTTGCACCTTGGCCTCGGCCAGCGGCAGGCCGGCAACGTACAGGGTGCGGTACGCGCGCTTGATGCTGGCGATGCGCTCGGCGTCGAAGCCGCGGCGTTTCAGGCCTTCGCTGTTGATGCCGCGCGGACGGCCCAGCGAATCACTGCCGACCATGGTGAACGGCGGGACATCGCCATTGGTCAGCGCCCCCATGCCCAGGAAAGCATGCGCGCCGATACGGCAGAACTGGTGGGCACCGGCGAAGCCGCTGATGATCACATGGTCGCCCACGGTCACGTGGCCGGCCAGCGTGGTGTTGTTGGAGAACACACAGTGGCTGCCGACGTGGCAATCGTGCGCGACGTGGGTGTACGCCAGCATCCAGTTGTCATCACCGACGGTGGTTATGCCACCGCCACCGCCGGTACCCCGGTTGATGGTGACGAACTCGCGGATGACATTGCGGTCGCCCATCACCAGCTCGGTCTTTTCGGCGTTGTATTTCTTGTCCTGCGGCTCGCCACCGATGGCGGCGTGGCCGATGAACCGGTTGTCGCGGCCGATACGGGTCGGGCCGTGGATGCTGCAATGCGGGCCGATCTCGGTGTTTTCGCCGATTTCAACATCGGCCCCGATCAGGGTGAATGCGCCCACGCGGACGCCGTCGGCGAGCTTCGCCGACGGATCGATCACTGCCGTGGGGTGGATCAACGGAGCGTGTCCGCTCATCGGTGGTCCTCCTTGTAGGTTATTCGCGGGTGCCGGCACACATGACTTCGGCGCAGGCGACGATCCTGCCGTCGACGAAGGCCTTGCAGTCGTACACCGCCATGTTGCGGATCACGCGCTTGATCTCCACGTGCATCTCCAGCACATCGCCGGGGACCACCTTGTCGCTGAAGCGGACATTGTCCACCTTCACCATGTAGAACAGCTTGGACTGCGCATCCCGGCCCAGCGTGAGCTGGGTGAGCACGCCGCCCGCCTGCGCCATGGCTTCGATGATCAGCACGCCGGGCATGATCGGCTGTTCGGGGAAATGGCCCTGGAAGAACGGCTCGTTGATGCTGACGTTCTTGCGGGCGACGATCTTGCGCTTCTCGAAGTCGAGCGACACCACCTTGTCCACCAGCAGGAAAGGGTAGCGGTGCGGGATCAAGGCCCGGATCTGGGCGATGTCGGGCAGGTCGATGTCCGACGGGGTCTGTTCCTGGCTCATTCCTTCTCCTTGCTCACAGACAGGATGCGACGGGCCAGCGCATCGAGCTGTTTGAAGCGCGCGGCGTTCTTGCGCCACGTGCGGTTGTCGGTCAACGGCGTGCCGGAGGAATACTCGCCCGGCTCGGTAATGGAGTTGCGGACCACCGATTTACCGGTGACCACGACTTTGTCGCAGATTTCAAGATGGCCCACCACGCCGACGGCCCCGCCAAGCAGGCAGTAACGGCCGATCTTCGCGCTGCCGGCGATACCCGTGCAGCCGGCAATCGCCGAATGCGCGCCGATCTGTACGTTGTGGGCGACCTGCACCAGGTTGTCCAGGCGCACGTCTTCAGCCAGCACGGTGTCCTCCAGGGCGCCACGGTCCACGCAGGTATTGGCGCCGATCTCGCAGTCGTCGCCGATGCGCACACCACCGAGCTGCGGAACCTTGATCCACTTGCCCGCGTCCATGGCCAGGCCGAATCCATCGGCGCCGAGCACGGCGCCGGGATGGATGCGTACCCGCTTGCCCAGCTTCACCCGGGTGACCAGGGTGACCCGCGCGATGAGTTCGCAGCCGCTGTCCAGGCTGCAGTCTTCGCCGATCACGCTGCCCGCGCCGATGATGCAGTTCTCGCCGATCACGCTGCGCTCGCCAATGATGACGAAGGGCCCGACATGGGCACTGGCGGCCACCTGTGCGCTGGGGTCGATGACCGCGCTGGGATGGATGCCCGGCGGGCGGGTGGGGGCTACATCGAACAGTGCCGCGATGCGGGCGAACGTGTTGTACGGGTCCTTGGCGACCAGCGCCGTGCCGGGCGCGGACTCGGCATCCTCGGCACGCAGCACCACGATGCCGGCCTTGCTGTCGGCCAGCTGCACACGGTAGCGGGGATTGGCCAGGAAGGTGAGCTGGGCCGGTCCGGCATGGGCCAGCGTCGCCACGCCACCGATCACGGTGGAGGCATCGCCATGGACCTGCAGGCCGAACTGCTCGGCGAGTTGCTGGGCGGAGTAGGTAGGAGTATTCACGCGGGGAGTTTACCGTGTGGCGTGACAACGGTCATGTTACTGCCCCCACCAGGGCGGTCAGGACGAGGGCCCCGGTGCCGTTTCACCGGTCACTCGCCACATTCGGCACGCCCACGTAGCCGTGTCCGCCACGCCCACCGACGCGTGTTCGCCACGCCCGCCGACGCCGTAGCGCCGAGCCATGCTCGGCGAGCGCGAAGCGCGGGGTGCCTTGAAACGGGAGGGCGTGTTGCCGCTGCATGAGCCGGCCAAGCATGGCTCGGCGCGACCCGGAGCTGCCAAACAGAAACGCCGGGCAATGCCCGGCGTTTCTGTTGTTTCGTGCGGACTGCTTAGAACTGACCGCCGAACGTGAACTGCAGGCGTTCGACTTCGTCGCCGTCTTCCTTCTTGAGCGGGAAGGCGTAGCTGATCGAGATCGGGCCGACCGGGGCGCGCCACAGCAGGGCCACACCGGTGGACACACGCAGTTCGTTGGCCTTGAAGTTGTCCGTGCCGTTGTATACGTTGCCGAAGTCCAAAAACGCTGAGACGCGGGCCGACGGGCTGTCGAACAGGCGCGGGAAGTACGCTTCCACCGAGCCCACCGTTTTGAGGGAGCCGCCGAGCGGCTGGCCATTCGGATAGCCGGGTGTGACTTCGCGCGGACCCAGAGTGTTGTCCTCGAAGCCACGTACCGAGTTGGTGCCGCCTGCGTAGAAATTCTCGTAGAACGGCAGGCCGGAGGCGGTAATCACGCGCTGGGTGCCATCCGCCTCGGTCACAACGCGCGACACGTCGTTCCCGTAACTATCGCCGTAGCCGACTTCGAAACGGGTGTTGATGACGAGGGACGGAATGATCGGCCAGTACTTGCTGATCTGGTAGTTCAGCTTGTAGTACTCAACGGTCGACCCAGGCAGAGTCGTTTCCAAGCCTACGCGCTGATAAGTACCGCGGGTGGGCATGAAGTAGTCATTGCGCGAGTCACGCGCCCAGCCAAGCTCGGTACGCCAAGCGTGGAAGGTCTGATGCCCCACCGCATTGATGTAGTCCCTGATCGAAGCCGGCGTGCTGCCATACGTCTGGATCTGGTTGCTATCGATACCGAACATCAACGAGACCGTATCGGTCTCGGTGATCGGCACGCCGAACACCACCTGCGCTGCACCGTTGGTGCTGTTGTACTGCGCAGTGTTGAAGTCGGAGTAATCGAGCTCGCGCCACGACAGGTTGTAGCCCAGCGACACGCCGTCATCGGTGAAGTACGGATTGGTGTAGCTGAAGCCATAACGCTGCAGGTAGCTGCTGCGCGAGGCTTCCACCGACACGCGGTTGCCGCCGCCCAGGAAGTTGTTCTGCGACAGCTGCACCGAGGTGGTCATGCCGTACGACTGCGAGTAACCCAGGCCGAACACGAAGCTGCCCGACGTGGTTTCCTTGACGTTGTACACCACGTCGACCTGGTCGTTGCTGCCGGTGACCGGGGTGGACTGCACATCCACCGCTTCGAAGTAGCCCAGGCGCTGCAGGCGGATCTTGGAACGGTCGATGGCGGCCTGCGAGTACCAGCTGTTCTCGAACTGGCGCATTTCGCGACGCAGCACTTCATCGGAGGTGCGCGTGTTGCCGCGGAACTGGATCTGCCGCACGGACACGCGCGGACCCGGCACGACCTGCATGTTGATCGCCACCGTGCGGTCGGCACGGTTGGTGGTCGGGATCGGGTTCACCTTGGCAAAGGCATAGCCGATGTTCGACAGCGAATTGGTGATGCTGTTCGAGCTGAATTCCAGCAGGGCGCGCGAGAACGTGTCACCCGACTTCTGGATGACCATGCGCTCGACGTCTTCCTGCGGCAGCACGGTGTCGCCGCTGACCTTGATCTCGGAGATCTTGTACTGCTCGCCTTCGGTGACGCCGGCGCTGATGAACATGTCGCGCTTGTCGGGGCTGATCGACACCTGGGTGGAGTCGATGCTGAAGTCCACGTAGCCGCGGTCCAGGTACCAGGAGTTCAGTTTCTCCAGGTCGCCGGACATCTTTTCCTTGGAGTACTGGTCATCACGGCGGTACCACGACGCCCAGTTGTGCTCCTTCGATTCCCACGTGTCCAGGATGTCTTCGGCCGGGTATTTTTCGGTACCGATCAGGTTGACGTGGCGGATCTTGGCCGCCTTGCCTTCCTTGATGGTGATCGCGATATCGACCCGGTTGCGGTCCAGCGGGCTCACCGTCGGGGTGATTTCCACGTTGTATTTGCCGCGGTCGTTGTACTGGCGACGCAGTTCCTGGGTCACGCGGTCCAGGCTCAGGCGGTCGAACGTGCCGCCTTCGGTCAGGCCGATGTCGCTCAGGCCCTTCAGCAGCTGGTCGGACTTGATGTCCTTGTTGCCGGTGACGGTGAGCTTGTTGATCGCCGGACGCTCCTTGACCGTGACCACCAGGATGTCGCCCTGGCGGTCCAGCTGGACGTCTTCGAAGAAGCCGGTCTTGTACAGGGCACGGATGGTTTCGCTGACCTTGGCGTCGGTGAGCGCCTGGCCACGTTCCACCGGCAGGTAGGTGAACACGGTGCCGGAGCTGATGCGCTGCAGGCCGTCCACGCGGATGTCGCTGACCGTGAAGGGGGCGGCAGCCTGCGCCAGTGCGGGGGCGCCGATTCCAACAGCGAGGGCGAGGGCCAGCAGGCGGCGGTTCGGGAGTCGCGTCATGTCACGTCCGGTAGAGGTCGATTGCGTAGTGCGGAATGCCGACGTTGTAGACGGCGACAGCAGGAAAAAGTTCATTACAGAGCCCATGTTCATCGCGTGACCAGGCCGAGGATGTCGTTGTAGAACGCCAATCCCATCAGCCCGGCCAGCAGCGCGAGACCGACAAACTGGCCGGCCGCCATGGCACGCTCGCTGAGCGGGCTGCCCTTGACCAACTCGATAAGGTAATACAGCAGGTGCCCTCCGTCCAAGACGGGAATGGGCAGCAGGTTGATGATGCACAGGCTGAGCGACAGCAGGGCGAGGAACTGAAGGAACCAATCCACCCCCCGTTGCGCGGAAACATTGGCCACCCGGGCAATGGTGACGGGGCCGGAAACGTTCTGCAGCGAGGCATTGCCGGTGACGATGCGGCGCATCATCCCGAGGGAGTCGGAGGCCATGCGCCCGGTTTCGCTGATCGCCACGGGCACCGCGGCCAGCGGGCCGTACTTCAGCACGGTGTCGTAAACCGGGGCGTGCGCCTCACTGAAACCGATGCCGAGTTGCCAGACCGGCTCTCTGTTGCCGTCCAGGCCTTGTCGTGGCGCGACTTCCAGGGCCAGGCGCTCGCCACCGCGCAGCACGTCGATCATGCCCGGGCCGCCGCGCTTGCCCAGCGCCTGTACGGCCGGATAGACCTGGTCGGCGGCATCTATCCGCTCGCCGTCCACGGCCACGATCAGGTCGCCCGGCTGCAGCACGCCGCGCACGGCGGAATCGTCCACCAGCCGGTCCACCAACGCGGGTTGCAGCCAGAACTGCCAGTTGATGCCGGCCAACGGGGCGACGCGGCGTTCATCGAAGCCCGCCGGCAGCTGGGACAGCGGCAGAGTGCGCTGATGACGACGTTCCTGCGCATCCACTACCTGGAGGGTCACGTCATGACGGTCCATGGCGGCGGCGGTCAGCGCCATGCTGGCCTCGCCCACGGTGGCGACCGAGCGTCCATCGACCGACAGGATGCGCTCGCCGCCCTGCAGCCCGGCCACCTGGGCCATGCCGGTGGCGCGGCCGACCGTGGCCGAATAGTCCTGCTTGCCGATCACGAACATCGCCCACAGCAGCAGCATGCACAGCAGCAGGTTGGCCAGCGGACCGGCGGCGACCACCGCGATGCGCTGCCAGACGGTCTTATGGTTGAAGGCCTGGCCGCGCTCGTGCGGATGGACCTCCACCTCACGCTCATCAAGCATCTTCACGTAGCCGCCGAGCGGAATGGCGGCAATGGCGAACTCGGTGCCATGGCGGTCGCGGCGCGACCACAGCGGCTTGCCGAAGCCGACGGAAAAGCGCAGCACCTTGACCCCGCAGCGGCGCGCAACCCAGTAGTGCCCGAACTCATGAATGGTCACGAGCAGGCCCAGGCTGACGATCATCCACCACACCGATCCGAGGAACTCAGTCATGGGAGAGCGCAGTGGTGGCGGCAGGGCAGGGCGGCATTCAGAGGGCTTCGATGGCAGTCCGGGTGATCAAACGGGCACGCTGGTCAGCGGCGAGCAGGCCGCCCAGTGTATCGGCAGGCTCGACCGGCAGTGTTGAGAGCGCGTTATCCACCAAGGCAGGAATGGCCAGAAAGCCTACCCTTCCCTGAAGAAACGCTGAAACAGCCTCTTCATTGGCCGCGTTCAGCACCGCCGGCGCCGTGCCGCCGGCCCGCATCGCGTGCCAGGCCAAGGCCAGGCACGGGAACGCGTCGGTATCGGGGGCTTCGAAGTCCAGCCGGCCCTGGCGCAGCAGATCCAGCCCGCCAACGCCGGCATCGATGCGCTGCGGCCAGCCCAGGCCCACGGCCAGGGTGGTGCGCATGTCCGGCAGGCCCAGTTGCGCCAGCGTGGACCCGTCCACGAACTCCACCAGGGAGTGCACCAGACTCTGCGGATGCACCAGTACCTCGATGCGCGCGGCGGGTACCCCGAACAGGTGGTGGGCTTCGATGACTTCCAGCCCCTTGTTCATCAGGGTGGCTGAATCGACCGAAATCTTGGGGCCCATCGACCATTTCGGGTGGGCAACGGCCTGCGCCGGGGTGACCTGCTCCAGCTCGGCGCGGCTGCGGCCACGGAAGGGGCCACCGGATGCGGTCAGCAGGATGCGGCGCACGCCGGCACCGTCCAGGCTGGCATCGCGCGAGCGCAGGCACTGGAAGATGGCGCTGTGTTCGCTGTCGATCGGGATGATCTCGGCGTGTGCCTGCTGCGCGGTGCGCATCAGCAGTTCGCCGGCCAGCACCAGCGATTCCTTGTTGGCCAGCAGGATGCGTTTGCCGGCCCGCGCGGCGGCCAGCGTGGACGACAGCCCGGCCGCACCGACGATCGCGGCGATCACCGTATCGCAGGTGTCTCCCGCAGCCAGTGCATCCAGGGCGGCATCGCCGGCGTGGGCGGTGGTCGCCAGGCCGGCGTCGCGCAGGCCGTCGCGCAGGCGTGCATACAGCGCTTCATCGGCGATCACCGCATGCAGGGGGCGATGCGCGCGGCACAGGGCCAGCAACGCATCGACCTGCGAGCCGGCCGCCAGCACCGTGGGCTGGAACCGGTCCGGGTGACGGGCGATGACATCCAGCGCAGAGGCGCCGATGGAGCCGGTGGCGCCGAAGACGGCGACACGGCGCAGGGCAGGGGAGGCATGCATGGTCAGAGCCCGAAGATTTCCTTGCCGATGGCGAACACCGGCAGGGCGGCCAACACGCCGTCGACCCGGTCCAGCACGCCGCCATGGCCGGGGATGATGTGGCCGGAGTCCTTGGCGCCCGCGTGGCGCTTGAGCAGGCTCTCGAACAGGTCGCCCAGCACCGAGGCGAACACCGCCACGGTGGTCACCAGCAGCAGCCACGGCAGCTGCGCCACGGTGACCAGCGTCCAGTCGGCCACGCCGAAGCCCAGGCCGAAGGCGGTCGCGACGATCAGACCGGCGATCAGGCCGCCGAACAGACCTTCCCAGGTCTTGTTGGGGCTGATGCGCGGCGCCAGCTTGTGCTTGCCGAAGGTGCGGCCCGCGAAGTAGGCGCCGGAGTCGGCAGCCCACACCACGGCCAGTGCGGTCAGCAGCCACAGGTGGCCCTGGTCACTGGAGGCGTGCAGCAGCACCAGCGAGGCCCAGGCCGGCAGCACCGCCAACGTGCCGGCGAGCAGCTTGAGGGCGCGCGCATGGCTGTCCGGCTGCGCGCCGAAGTTGAAGAAACGCAGCCACAGCAGGGCCAGCAGCCACCAGCCGACACCGATCAGGGCGGCGACGCGGAACAGGAACAGCGACGCATCGCGATCCCAGACCACCAGCACCATCAGCACGAGGTTGAGCAGCAGCAGGGTGGTGCGGGCCAGCGTGTCTTCCACGCCGGCCAGCTTCAGCCACTCCCACAGGCCGATCAGGAAGACCGCGGCGGCGGCAGCGGCGAGCCACTGGCTGGGCAGCAGCAGGATGGCGGCAATGGCCGTCGGCGCCATGATCAGCGCGGCGAGGACTCGGGTCTTGGTCATGGGCTGGACGTCTCGGTGGCGAGAGCGGCGATCTGGGCGCTGGTCAGCCCGAAGCGGCGCTCACGGCTGGCATAGGTGTCCAGGGCAAGCTGCAGCTGGTCGGCATCGAAATCCGGCCACAGCACGTCGGTGAACCACAGCTCGGTGTAGGCAAGCTGCCAGAGCAGGAAATTGCTGATGCGGGTGTCACCGCCGGTACGGATGAACAGGTCCGGCGCCGGCATGTCCGCCAGGGCGACATGCGTGCCGAGCAGATGCTCGTCGATCTGTTCCGGCAGCAGGCGGCCGGCAGCCACTTCCTGCGCCAGGATGCGGGCGGCCCGTGCGATATCCTGGCGGCCACCGTAGCTGGCGGCGATGCACAGGGTCATGGCACGGTTGTCCGCGGTGCGTTGCTCGGCCAGCTGCATGCGGCTGACCAGCGAAGCGCCGAAACGCTCGCGCTCGCCGATGAAACGCACGCGCACGCCGCGCCGATGCAGCTCGTCCACTTCGCGATCCAATGCGTGCAGGAACAGCTTCATCAACGACTGTACTTCGTCGTCCGGGCGGCCCCAGTTCTCGCTGGAAAACGCGAACAGGGTGAGCGCCGGAATACCGAGTTCCAGGCAACGGTCGATGGTGCGGTTGACCGCGCGCGCGCCGGCGCGGTGGCCGATCATGCGCGGGCGGCGGCGCTGCTGTGCCCAACGCCCGTTGCCATCCATGATGATGGCAACGTGGCGCGGCAGCGCGCTTGGCAACGGTGGAGGGACTGAAGGCATCTGCTTCAGACCGCCATCAGTTCCTTTTCCTTCTCGGCAACCACCTTGTCGACGTCCTTGATGCTGTTGTCGGTCAGCTTCTGGATGTCGTCTTCGGCGCGCTTCTTGTCGTCCTCGGTGATTTCCTTGTCCTTGAGCAGCTTGGCCACTTCCTGGTTGGCATCACGACGGATGTTGCGGATGGAAACCTTGGTTTCCTCGCCTTCCTTGCCCACGGTCTTGGCCAGTTCCTTGCGACGCTCTTCGGTGAGCGGCGGCAGGTTGAGGCGGATGACGGTGCCGACCACGGTCGGGGTCAGGCCCAGGTCGGACGCGTAGATCGACTTCTCGACCGCGGCGACGAGGCCCTTGTCGAACACCGAGATCACCAGCGAGCGGCCTTCAGAAACGCTGATGGAGGCCACGTTGTCCAGCGGGGACTGCGTGCCATAGGCCAGCACCGAAATGCCATTCAACAGCGCCGGCGAGGCGCGGCCGGTGCGGATGGCTGTCAGGGTTTGACGCAGAGCTTCGATGCTCTTGGTCATGCGCTCGCGCGCGTTCTGCTTGATGTCGTTGAGCATCGCCCGATCCTGGGTAGTACTGGAATCGGGCGATTATAGGCGAATAGGGCCCCAGCCGGGACCGTGCGGCCCCGTCCGTGCATCCGCCGCTCAGTTGGCCGGCGTGTTGCGGCCGCGCACCAGGGTGCCGATGTTCTCGCCGTGCAGGATCTTCAGCAGTTCGCCCGGCTGGCTCATGTCGAACACGCGCAGCGGCAGGTCGCTGTCGCGCGCCAGTGCGAAGGCGGCGGTGTCCATCACCTCCAGGCCGCGGGTGATGACATCGTCATAGGTCAGGCTGTCGAAGCGCACGGCGTCGTCGTACTTGTTCGGGTCTTTGTCGTAGACGCCATCGACCTTGGTGGCCTTCAGCAGCAGGTCGGCACCGATCTCGATGGCGCGCAGGGCGGCACCCGAATCGGTGGTGAAGAAGGGGCTGCCCACGCCGGCGGCGAAAATCACCAGACGGCCCTTTTCCAGGTGCCGGATGGCGCGGCGGCGGATGTAGTCCTCGCACACGTCGTTGATCTTGATCGCGCTCATCACCCGCGCCTTGGCGCCGACTTTCTCGAGCGCATCCTGCATCGCCAGGGCGTTGATCACCGTGGCCAGCATGCCCATCTGGTCGCCGGTCACCCGGTCCATGCCGCCCGCTGCCAGGCCGGCGCCGCGGAAGATGTTGCCGCCGCCGATGACCAGGGCGATCTCCGCGCCCGCCTGCTGCGCTTCGATGACTTCACGGGCGAGGCGGTTGATGACCTTGGGGTCGATGCCGTAGTCCTCGTCTCCCATCAGCGCCTCCCCGGAAAGTTTCAACAGGATGCGGCGATAGGTGAGCTTGGACATGGGGGCCTCGGTATGCGTGAATTCCCGGCAGATTCTACTGGCAAGCGGGCCCCCGCTGTAGTCTTTTCGTGCACTGCGGCATGTGCAGCGCCACCAAGGCCGTGTGCTGGCGAGCCTGGGTTCAGGCCGCGCTGCCGCTTTCCATCGTGGCCCGGGTGAACGGCTCGTCGCTGGGCGAGCGGGCGATGACGCGGTTGCGGCCCAGGTTCTTGGAGCGGTACAGCACGTCATCGGCAGCGCGCAGCAGGTCCTGCACATCGGCGAAACGCTCGTAACCCCCTTGGGTCGCGACGCCGGCGGAGAACGTGACGAACAGTGGGCCGCCTTCGCTCATGGCCATCGGCGTGATGACGATGCTGGCCAGTACGCGGCGGATCACATCCAGCGCGACCGATTCGGTGGTATTCGGCAGCAGGGCGACGAACTCTTCGCCACCAAAACGCGCGACCGTATCGCTGGTGCGCAGCTTGCCCTGCAGGTTGCCGGCGAACTCGCGCAGCACTTCGTCGCCGGTCAGGTGACCATGCGCGTCGTTGATCTTCTTGAAGTCGTCCAGGTCGATGAAGGCCACCGACAGCGGCCAGCCGTGCCGCGTCGCGCGCAGGAATTCCTGCTCCAGAACGGCTTCCAGCTGGCGGCGGTTGAGGACGCCGGTCAGTGCATCGCGGTGCGCCTGCTCGGTCAGCCGCTTGGCGCGCGCTTCGAACTCATCGGCGCGGCGACGGGCCTGCTCGGCATCCTGCAGCTGACGCAGGTTGCGCAGCGTGGCAAGTTCCTGCGCGTGGTCGATGAGCAGCTGTACGCGCGTGGGCGTGGTGGGGGCGGTGTCGAACAGGCTGGCGATGGTCGGCAGCGCCTCGCTGATTTTTGCCAGCACCTGGTCGAACTGCGCACTGTCCAGCCCAAGCCGCGCATGCACCTGGGCCAAGGCGCGTTCGCGGGCCGCGTCAGGATCGGTGTCGAGCCAGATGTCCGCCACGGTGCCGGAGAGTTGCACACAGGCCTGGAAATGGTCGTCGGACAGCGTGGGGTCCTCGCTGTGGGCGATGGACTCGGCAAGGTAGCGCGGCAGGTCCCACTGGCCGGCCATCCACGTGCCGACGTCCGCATGCGTGCACTGCAGCTGCGTGCGCTCGGCGGCCAGCAGGGCGGCGTTGTCATCCGCCTCGCGCAGCAGCGGCTGGTAGGTGTCCGTGTGTGACTGCAGCAGGGCGAGGATGCCGATATCCTGCAGCAGACCGGCCAGCATCAGTTCTTCCAGTCGGCGCAGGCCGCGGGCCTGGCCTAGCTGGCTGGCGGCCAGCGCACTGAGGATGCTGCGACGCCAGACGCGTTCGCGCAGGTCATGGCCACCATTGCCACTGTCGCGGGCCAGCAGGCCCTGGGTCACGGTGAATCCAAGGGCAAGGCTGATGGTCGCGTTCAGGCCCAGCATGGTCAGCGCCTGGCCGAGGTTTTCTATCCGGCGGCGGCTGGCATACAGCGGCGAATTGGCGATACGCAGCATGCGAGCACTCAGCGCCATGTCGATGGCGATGATGTCGGCGGCGGTGGTGATGTCCGCTTCGGGATCCTGGGCAAGTTCGATGATGCGCAGGGCAATGCCGGGGGGCGACGGAAGATTGCGGCAGAGCGCCAGGACGGCTGTCAGCTCAGGAGGCATATCGGGTCGTTCATTCACATGTGGCGGGATAGGGGTTCCGTCACAGATCTGCGTAATGCCCCTTGCACCCTACGAACTCCCCTGGAAAGAGTATCGGTCCGAACGCCACATAACGCAAAGGCGCCGCGGTGGGTAGCGCCGACCCACGGTCGGCGAGCGCAGCGGCGTTCGAGGATCCTGCCAAGCATGGCGCGGCGCCAGCGGACGCGACCGGCATCGTGGGAAACAAAAAAAAGCCGCGCAGAGCGCGGCTTTTCCGTGAATCAGGTCAACCGGGCGATCAGGCCAGGCCAGCCTGCTTCATCACTTCGGCGGCGTAGTCTTCCACCACCTTCTCGATGCCTTCGCCGACGGCCAGACGCTGGAAGCCGACCACTTCGGCACCCGCGGCCTTCAGTACCTGCTCGACCGACTGGTTGGTGTCCAGCACGTACGGCTGGCCGTACAGGGTCACTTCGTTGACGATCTTGGCGATCTTGCCGCTGATGATCTTCTCGAGGATGTCGGCCGGCTTGGCCTTGTCCTTGTCGGTCATCTTGGCCAGCTCGATTTCCTTTTCCTTGGCAACGAACTCGGCCGGCACATCGGCCGCCTTGTTGTGCGGCGGGTTCATCGCTGCCACGTGCATGGCCAGGCCGCGGGCCAGCTCGGCGTCGCCGCCGGCCAGTTCCACCAGCACGCCGATGCGGCCACCGTGGACGTAGGCCGCCACGTTGTGGGTGCTTTCCAGGCGCACGATGCGACGCACGTCGACCTTCTCACCGACCTTGGCGATCACCGCAGCGCGGGTCTCGTTGATGGTCTCGCCCGACGCCAGCTTGACGTCGTTCAGGGTTGCGATGTCGGCAGCGCCCGAGGACAGTGCGGCAGCAACGACCGAATCGGCGAAGTTGGTGAAGTTCTCATCCTTGGCGACGAAGTCGGTTTCGGAGTTGATTTCGACCAGCACCGCGGTGCCGCCGTTCTGTGCAGCGCGGATGATGCCTTCGGCCGCGACGCGGTCAGCCTTCTTGTCGGCCTTGGCCAGACCCGACTTGCGCAGCGCTTCGATGGACAGCTCGATGTCGCCGTTGTTTTCGACGAGCGCCTTCTTGCACTCCATCATGCCGGCGCCGGTGCGCTCGCGCAGTTCCTTGACCAGGGAAGCAGTGATTTCCATGGGATTTCCTCAGAAAGAAAGGGGTTGGGCCGGCATGATGGCCGGCCCGTATGACATGGCCCTGTCAGCCGCCAGTGGCGACATGCAGGGGAGGTGGGCGCAGGGCGCCCACCGGGGGCCTGGATCAGGCCTGGGCTTCGCCCGACTTCTTCTCGGCAGCCTTCTTGGCCGGAGCGCGACGGGCCGGCTTGGCCTCTTCGCCTTCAGCGGCAGCGTCGGCGAATTCTTCTTCGCGCACGGTGGCCGAATGCGGAGCAGCCGCCTTGCCTTCCAGCACGGAGTCAGCCGCAGCGCGGGCGTACAGCTGCACGGCGCGGATGGCATCGTCGTTGCCCGGGATGGCGTAATCGACCAGTTCCGGGTTGTAGTTGGTATCAACCACGGCGATCACCGGGATGCCGAGCTTCTTGGCTTCCTTGATGGCGATGTCTTCGTGGCCGATATCGATGACGAAGATCGCGTCGGGCAGACGGTTCATGTCCTTGATGCCGCCCAGCGAGGCTTCCAGCTTGTCGCGCTCGCGACGCAGGCCCAGCACTTCGTGCTTGACCAGCTTCTCGAAGCTGCCGTCGTTCTCACCGGCTTCCAGTTCCTTCAGGCGGGCAACCGACTGCTTCACGGTACGGAAGTTGGTCAGGGTGCCGCCCAGCCAACGCTGGTTCATGAACGGCATGCCGCAACGCTCGGCTTCTTCGCGGATCGACTCGCGTGCGCTGCGCTTGGTGCCCAGGAACAGGATGATGCCGCGCTTCTGTGCGATCGAGGAGATGAAGTTCATCGCATCGTTGAACAGCGGGACGGTCTTTTCCAGGTTGATGATGTGGATCTTGCCGCGGGCACCGAAGATGTACGGAGCCATTTTCGGGTTCCAGTAACGGGTCTGGTGGCCGAAATGGACGCCGGCTTCAAGCATCTGGCGCATGGTGATCTGGGGCATTGCATTACTCCTGACAGGGAACCTGCGTGCACCGATGTCCCCTGGAGGACGCCCGCGGAAAGTGTGCGGGACGGCGCGGGCGCGCATGAATGGTTCCGGGGTTGGGCTTCCCCATCGTCTCCGTGGCCGAACCCCTTGCGGGGCACCCCGGCACGGATCGGGACGATGGGTGTGGATTCACCGGTGACGTCCGGTGTGGACGATGTCCCGCGCACGGATGCGGCAGGAATCCGCGGATTATAGCCCGCTGCTGGCGGCCACTGCAATCTCGGCAAGGAGCCCGCTATCGGCGCCATCGCGTCGGGCCTGGAACCGCCCGCCTGCATAGTGGTCAGCCCGCTGTGGCAGGTCCCAGCACACCGAGGCGCCGGGCAGTACATAGCCGGCCAGCCCGGACTGCAACACCTGGGTCCCGCCGTCGCGATCAACGAAAGCCAGATCGGCCAGCCGCGCCCTGCGCAGGTCCGCATTATGCAGATACAGGCAGGGCGCGTCCGCGGTGCGATGTTGCACGCCTGCCTGCAGGGTCGCCTTGCCAGTCGGCCCCGCAGGTGTGATGAACAAGGGCAGTGAGTACCGGGGCAGGCGCGGGTCGGTGGGTTCCACCAGCACGCGATACGCGCGTTCGACGCCAGCGGGAAGAGGGTGTGGCAGCACCAGCCGGATACGTTGGCGCGTGCCACCCGGCAGGCGTGGCAGGGCAGGGCTGGCGACCACGTCCGCGCTTGGCTGCAGGGCATCGCGTCCTTCGGTCTGCACCCAGTGCAGGATCTGGATCCGGCCGGCCCACGGCTCAGGGCCGGGGTTGCCCAGCCAGAGTTCCCCCTGGGCCTGCCCCTGTGCCAGCTGCAGCGTGGTCGGTTGAAGTTCCAGTGCCAGGGTGCGCGGCGCAACGCCGGTCGCTGCCAGCAAGGCGAGGGTGGCGGCAACGGGCACGCGCTGCCGCATCAGAACACCACCGTGTCCGCGCCGCGCTCGCTGCGTTCGCCGGGGCGCTGTGGCGGTGCGAGGCGTTGCAGCTGTGCGGGGAAGCGTGCCGGTTCGCCGCGCAGGTGCGGCGCGCTGCACTGGGCGCGGCTGTCGGTCGGGGCGGTCCGGGCCGGTGCGGGATCGGTGCAGCTTTCCACGATCTGCATGCGCAGGCGCAGCGTGTCCGACGCCGAAGCGCCAGCGCCGGCTGCGTACAGGACGGCCATGGCGGCCAGCAGGCTCCGCCCTGTGTGATGACCCATCCTCGTTCTCCTGCAGCCGATACCTGACGGGATATCGGCTGTGACAGAGCGCGCTTTAACCGGCAACGAGGGCGGTTGATCAGTAAGTGATGGTCACCGTTATCCGATCACTGTAGTTGCCGGCCACTGGCAGGGCGCCGCTGGTGGCGGGGGCACGTCCGTGGATGGTGATCTGCTGGGCAACGCCGGTGCCGGTGCCGGCGACGGTATCGGTACCGATCGCGTTGCCCCAGCGCTGGGTACGCGCGGCATTGCGGTACAGCTCGTAGGGAATGAAGGCGGTGCTGCTGGTGGCATGGCGCATCCGGCGCGTGCCTGCGGATGCGTACAGGCCGTTGTCCAGGGAGACGTTGAACGGCGTGCGGCGCACGCAGGTGAGGGTCAGCTGGGCGGTCTGGTCGATGGCACTGCCGATGCGTCCTGCCGCGCTGCCGAAATCCATGTCGGTCACCAGATAGCTGCCGCACTGGGGCAGCACCGTGGCGGTGGCGGTGAAAGGAAAGCTGTTGATGGCGGTCTTGCGGTTGGTGGCGGCCGGGGCGGTGCAACTGGCCGGCATGGTCGGTGTGCCGATGACTACTTCGTTGTAGGCATAGGTCAAGGTGACATTGGCCTGGTTGAAGCTGCTGCTGTAGGTGCCCGTGGCCAACGACTGGTTGGCGGGGACAAGCCCGTACACGGTGGTGGATGTGGTGGTGCTGCCGCCGAGCAGCGGGGCGGAGTAGCTGATCTGCAGGTCCTGCGCGGGCGGCGCACCTCCCTGCAGCAGGCCCCACGGCACCTGCTGGGCCGCGTCGGTGTACAGCTGGAACGCCAGCGTATCGCCGCTGGCATTGGCCAGTTGCCGGGTTGGCAGAAGGGTGGTGCCGGCGCTGCCGCTGCCGATGCCCACGCACAGTCGCACGCGGACATTGGCCAGCACGGTCAGTCCGCTGGTGGCACACGTGATGCTGATGCCCATGCTGGCGGGCGTGGCCGAGCCCGCCATGTTGCCCACATTGCCGAAGGCTACGGCCGTGGCGGTGGCGGTGCATGTCGTGTCGGCGTGGGCAGCACGCGGCCAGGCCAACAGCATGAGCAGCACCAGGATGCCGGGCAGCCCCATGCGGTTCATTGCACGTCCCCGTCGGCCACCGGCTGGCAGGCAAGCGGACCGAGGCGTGGAATGGCACCGTCGGCTGCGACCGGGAGGGGCGGTACGGTAAGCACGCAGCGTCCTTCGCTGGTGGCGATGTCCAACCTGCCGTTGCTGGGCAGGTCCTGGATGTACAGCGCGCCGTCATAGCCGACCACGGCGTCACCCTGCTCGCCAAACCGCGCCACGCTCCCTGCGGGCAGCGGTTGCCCGGCGACATCGTGCACGACCAGCTGCACCGCGCGACTGCGCCGCAATCCGAAACTCACGCCCAGTCCGGCGCCCTGACTCGGCGTCACCCAATCGTCCACGCGCTCGGCGGCGATGTCTGCCGGCAGGCCCAGGGTATCGATGGACAGGCGATTGCGCTGCCAGGACAGCAGCGGGCTGACCAGCAGCAGGCCGCGTCGGTTGGTGATGCCGACGGGACGGTTTTCCAGCCGCACGGGCACGCCTTCGATGCCCCCCGTGGACACCACCGCGAAGGCATCGTTGACCTCGCGCGCGGCGAACAGGTGGCCGCCCATCCACACCAGCGCGCCACCGGCGTTGGCGTAGCCATAGGTGCTGCCGCCCTCATGCACCGCCCCCAGCGCGTAGCGGCCGGTCGGGGTCAGCCAGCCGGCCTCTGCGAGCCCGCCGGTGCCGCGGTCACCCTGGCGCGCCTGCACGCGCCAGCCCATGCCATTGCCACCCCCGTCGCCGGGCACGGGTTGCGAGACGTCCACGCTGTACAGCGCCTCGCCCCCGTTGTGCTGCACGGCGGCGCTGGCTTGTCGGTCACGCCCCAGGGTCGTCGCCAGCGAGGCGTAGATACTGCGGTCGCCGCCGTCGCTCAGGTTCTGGTTCACCGACACATAGGCCGACCAGCGCTGGGCGAAGGTGCGCGACCAGAACACGCTGGCGTAGCGGTCGTCCTGGCCTTCCGCCTGGCGCAAGCGCAGGTAGCTGGCACTGAACGCACCCAGCCGGTCCAGGCTGACGCCGAACGTGGCCTGCTCGGTGATGTCCGCTGGCAGGCTGTCCTGCAGCGCGCCCAGGTCGCGGTAATCGCCGTGGCTGCGGCGACTGAGCAGGTTGAGGTTGTAGCGCCGGTTGTTCCAGTTGTAGCCCACCGAGTACTGACCGCCCTCCAGCGCCCCCAGCGCGCTGCGTGCATAGGCCAGGGTGACCACCCCGGCGCGACCTGCCAGCCAGCCGCCGCCCACCCCGGCCGTGCGCAGCCCGCCACCGGCCTCGGCATGGGCTTCGGCGGTGAACCGGTCGCTGACGCCATGCCGCCAGGTCGCACTGGCCAGGGTGCGGTTGTCGTAGGCGAAAGAACGCACCCCGTAGTCCTCGCGCAGACGGCCCACGCCCACTGACCAGTCGGTCAGGCCCCGCGCCAGCAGTTGCTGGGTGCCATAGAAATCGAAGTCCACGGTGCGCGTGCGTCCGAACGCATCCGTGATGACCACTTGCGCGGTGCCGGTGCCGCTGATGCCCGGCTGCGTCGCCAGCTGGAACGGGCCTACCGGCACGGCTCCGCTGTACTGGCGCAGCCCGTCCACGTACAGCTCGACGTTGCTGGGCACCACGGCCTGGCCAAGGAAGCTGGGCGTGGGCGATAACACGCGGTAGGGCTGCAGGCCGTAGTTGCGCCCGATCTGCAACCCGCCCATGCGCACCGGACGACTCCAGTCGAGAAAGCCGCTGTAAAAATCGCCGACTTCCAGCGTGACCGCCTGCTGCGGGAAATCCAGGGTCCAACGTGTGTCCAGGCGCACGCTGTCGCTGCGCCAACGTCGCGCGTCACCGTCCTGGAACCTGCGCTGCAGGGCAAGGTTGGACAACGTGCCACGGCCGATGCCGAACAGACGTACTTCCGATGTCAGCGCCAGGCTGGACAGATCTGCGACGTGCGTGCCGTAAAGATCGTAATTGAGCAGGACGCCGGGGCTGGAGCTGGCCACGGGAATGTCCGCCGGGCGTGCGCCCACTGCCGTGGTGGGCAACTGCAACGCGTCCAGCGGCGCATCCAGCGCGAGCGTCTGCATGCGCGCGTCATAGCGCACCTGTACGCCCATCAACTGGTCCAGATAGACCGGTGCATCACCGCGCGCGGGAAAGCCGAGCTGGCGCAGCACCTGGGGACTGGCCTGCAGTCGCCCGTGGTCGTCGGTGAAGGGCATCAGGCCGCGCGGTGCCTGGTTCAGGCTGACCTCCAGGTACAGCGACTGGCTGGCGGTGAGCGGGGTCGGAGGCGGCAACAGCGCATCCGGCATGGCGCCGGTGGCGACCACGTCGGCGGCATGGGCGCTCGCCGGCACCAGGCCGAGCAGGATGCGCATGGCGGCCTCAGCGAGCCGGTGCCGTCGCAGGCAGCGGCGTCTGCGCCGGTTCGCCATTTATCTTCGCCGAGAACGAGGCCGCTTCCGGCAGGGAGGCGGTGTCCAGTGTCCAGTGCATGACCTGGCCGGGCAGGACATAGCCCACCAGACCCGGCCGTACGATGCGGGGGCGCTGCGGATCGCCCAGCGCCACGTCGGCCAGCTGGGCATGGCCATCGCCCTCGTTGCGTACCTCGATACCCGCGCTGCCATCGGCCATGGGGAGTGGGCGCGCGCTCAGCCGGGGCTGCAGCTTGGCGGCGTCAGCCGGCTGCAGGAACAGGGGGACGGAATAGCGCAGCACGAACTGCATGCCCTTGGCATCCGGATCCAGGCGGGGGAGTTCGTCAACGACCACCCGGTACGCGCGCTGGCGCGTCTCATCCGTTTCTCCCATGCGCACCAGCCGCACCAGCTGCTGCTGTCCCGCGGCGATGTCATGCACCGGGGGGCTGGGCTGGATATCCCGTGTTTCGAGCAACTGGTCCTGTCCGTCGGACTGCAGCCACTGGAAGACGCGCACCTGCACCTGCATGGGGGCCGTGCCGGTATTGGTCAGCCACAGCGCCTCGCTGGTCTGGCCCGGGCGCAGCTCGATCCGCGTGGGCGCCACCTGCAGGCTGGCGGTAAGCGCGTCGAGCGGGATAAGCAGCGCGCACAGCGCCGCCAGGCCGATGGTGTGCCATCGGCATCGTTCAATGACCATCGCGATCACCCTCTTCAGTAGGTGATCGTGGCGGTGACCGTATCCAGGTAGGAACCGGCCGCGGCGTTGTTCACGCTGGGATTGAGCACGCGGCCGTACACGTTGTAGGCCTGTGGCAGCCCCGTGCCCACCGCGGCAACGGTGTTGGTGGCCGTCGTAGCGCCCCAGACGTTGGTGCGTCCCGCGTCCTGGTACAGCTGATAGCCGACGAAGTTGTTGGTGGTCACGCCTGCATCGACGTTGCGCATGCGGCGGGTGGTGACATCACCGGCGGTCGCGGCGTTGCTGCCGGCGTTCAGGGCGATCGAGTAGGGCGTCAGCGCAGAGCACTGCGCGGTGATGGTGCCTTGGGCCAACACCGGTGCGGTGGCCGTGGACGCTACCGTGCCGAAATCGACGTCGGTAGGGGCGGCCGCGGCAATGGTGCACGACGTCGTGATGGCGATGCGCACATTGAACGTGACGCTGTTCTGCGCGAAGGCGGGCAGGGCCGCAGCTGCAAGGCAGAGGGTCAGGCCACTAAGAGCGAGACGGCGGAAACTACGAGTAGAGCGCATGGGCGGGATCTCCTTGGACCCTTCAGGGTCCTGAACCGGGGCAATGCAGTCGAACGCGTTGTTGCATGTCGTTTATAACAAGCCGCCGTGGGCAGGGAGTGAGCGCATTCAGACCCACGTCACACTTTTGACTGATCGCCCGCGAGCGGTGAGGCCAAACCTTCGCTGTCGGTCCGTGCAGGAACCCGTTCAGCATCGGCGCCGGATCGGCGATAATGGTCCCCATGAGCGTAAATCTGAAAACCCCCCAGGAAATCGAACTGATGCGTGAGGCTGGCCGTCTGGCCAGTGAGGTGCTGGACATCGTCACGCCCTTCGTCAAGCCCGGTGTCACCACCGAAGAGCTGGACCGCATCTGCCATGATCACATCGTCAACGTGCAGAAGACCGTGCCGGCCAACGTCGGATACCGTGGCTTCCCGAAGAGCGTGTGCACCTCGGTCAACAACGTGATCTGCCACGGCATCCCGAGCGAAGCGAAGGTGTTGAAGGACGGCGACATCGTCAACATCGACGTCACCGTGATCAAGGACGGCTGGCACGGCGATACCAGCCGCATGTATTACGTCGGTACGCCGTCGGTCATGGCCAAGCGCCTGGTCGATGCGACCTATGAAGCCATGTGGCGCGGCATCCGTGCAGTGAAGCCGGGCGCAACGCTGGGTGACATCGGTCATGCGATCCAGAGCTATGCCGAGGGCGAGCGCTTCAGCGTGGTGCGCGAGTACTGCGGCCACGGCATCGGCAAGGTCTACCACGACGAGCCGCAGGTGGTGCACTACGGCCGCCCCGGCCAGGGCCTGGTGCTGCAGCCGGGCATGACCTTCACCATCGAACCGATGATCAACGAGGGCACCCGCTACAACAAGGTGCTGCCCGATGGCTGGACCGTGGTGACCAAGGATCGCAAGTTGTCGGCGCAGTGGGAACACATGGTCGCGGTCACCGAGACCGGTGTTGACGTACTGACCCTGTCCCCCGGCGAATCGCAGGTCGCCTGACGATGTTGCCGGCGGGTTCGATGCTGGACGCGCCGGCAGACTCGGCTCCGGATGCCGACTGGGCCGCTGCGGCGCGTCAGGCGCTGCAGCAGGCCGATGCGCGGCTGCATCGGCGCTTCGACCAGGGTGACCGCATCGAGCGCCTGCTTGCGCTGCGCGCACGCGCGGCGGACCACCTGATCCGCCTGGCGTGGCAGCGCTGCATGCCGCCCGGCGATGCATTGGCGATGTTCGCCGTGGGCGGCTATGGGCGCGGCGAATTGTTCCCGCGTTCGGACGTCGATGTGCTCGTGCTGGGCGAAACCAGCGCGCAGCACGCGGCAGAAGCCGGTCTGTCACGGCTGTTCGCCCTGTTGTGGGATTGTGGGCTGCCGGTCAGCCATGCGGTGCGGTCGCTGCAGCAATGCCGTGAGGCCGCGGCCGACCAGACCGTGCTGACGGCACTGATCGAAGCCCGCCCGCTGGTGGCCGGCGATGCGGCGCGACGCGCGCTGCGGCAGGCGATGAATGATGGCACCTTGTGGCCGCCACGCGCCTTCTTCCTGGCCAAGCTGGACGAGCTGCGCACGCGTCATGCGCGCTTTGGCGATACCGCCGACAACCTGGAGCCGGATCTGAAGGACGGGCCGGGCGGGCTGCGTGATCTCAATACGCTGGGCTGGATGGCACTTCGTGCGTTTGGCGTACGTGACCTGGAGGCGCTGGTCGGCCTGGGCCATCTGGGCGCCGACGAGGCCGCTGCACTGCACCGCGAACGCGGCGTGCTGGCCGGGCTGCGTTACGGCCTGCACCTGGTCGCCGGTAGGCCCGAAGAACGCCTGCGTTTCGACTACCAGAAAACGTTGGCCGCGCGCCTGGGCTTCGCCGACGATGTCGAGAGCCTCGGCGTCGAGAAGATGATGCAGGGCTTCTACCGCGCCGCGTCGGTGGTGCGCCGGATCAGCGACCGGCTGCTGCAGCGCTTCGAAGAACAGTTCGACGGCGAAGCCGTGCCCGAGCCGCTGACCGTCGGCTTTTCGCTGCGCCGCGGTTACCTGGCGGCCAATGATGCGCAGTGGCCCGGCGATGACATCAGCGCGATTTTCTCCCTGTTTTCCAGTTGGGCCAACAACGCGCAGGTGCGCGGGCTGCACTCACTGACTGCACGTGCCTTGGCAGAAGCCCTGCCGCAGTTGCCCAGCTTCGAGCAAGCTACCCAGGCCGCCCGCCAGCAGTTCCTGTCGCTGCTGCGCCAGCCACGACCGGTGGATACGCTGTCGCGCATGGCCCGGCTGGGCGTGCTGGGGCAATGGATCCCGGCGTTTGCGCAGGTGAGCGGGCGGATGCAGTTCGATCTGTTCCATGTCTACACCGTGGACCAGCACACCCTGATGGTGCTGCGGAACATCGGCGAATTTTCCAGCAGCCGCGCGGCGGAGCGGTTCTCCATCGCCCACGAAGTGTGGCCGCGTCTGCGGCGGCCGGAGCTCCTGCTGCTGGCCGGGCTGTTCCACGACATCGCCAAAGGTCGAGGCGGAGATCATTCCGAGCTCGGCGCGGTGGATGCACGGCAGTTCTGCCAGGCACTCGAACTGGGTGCAGCGGACACCGATCTGGTGGCGTGGCTGGTGGAACAGCACCTGCGCATGTCGGTGACCGCGCAGAAGCAGGACATCTCCGACCCGGCAGTGATCCATCGCTTTGCCAGCCTGGTGGCCACCCGTGAGCGGCTGGATTATCTGTACCTGCTCACCTGCGCGGATATCGCCGGCACCAGCCCCAAGCTCTGGAATGCGTGGAAAGACCGGCTGCTGGCCGACCTGTATTTCGCTACCCGTCGCGCGCTGCGCGAGGGCCTGGAGCCGCCGCTGCCAGCAGCCGAGCGGGTTGCCGAAGCACGCGATACCGTGCGCCAACTGGTGCGCGAGCATGGCTACGACGACGCCACCATCGACCGCCAGTTCGCCGTGATGCCCGATGAAAGCTTCATCCGCCTGCGCCCGGAACAGTTGGCCTGGCAGGCGGCCGCATTGGTGCCCGTGCGCCAGGGGCATACGCTGGTGAAGGTGCGACCGATCAGCGTCGATGACCCGGCACTGGAAGTGTTCGTGCATTCGCCCGACCGTGACGGTCTGTTCGCGGCCATCGTCATGACGCTGGACCGCAAGGGCTACGGCATCCACCGCGCGCGCGTGCTGGACGGCCCGTCGGACACGATCTTCGATACGTTCGAAGTCAATCCGGCCGACACCTACGCCGATGGCGACCCGCTGCGGCTGGAGGTTGCCCTGCGCGACGCGCTGTCGGGCGATCTGTCGCAGCTGCGCCCCTCGCGTCGGGCCATTCCCCGTCAGCTTCGCCACTTCCGTTTCGCCCCGCGCATCGAGTTCCGCGATGAGGCCGGCGAAGCAGCAGGAACCCGTTTCAGCCTGGTGGCACCGGACCGCCCCGGCCTGCTGGCCGATGTGGCGCACGTGCTGCGCAACCAGGGCCTGCGTGTGCACGATGCACGCATTGCCACGTTCGGCGAACGCGCCGAAGACACCTTCGTGATCAGTGATGAGCACGACCTCCCCCTTGATGAAACCGCCAGGCAGCAGTTGCAGGACGCGATGTTGTCCTGCCTGGACCCTGACAGAAACGCCGGAGATACCCCCTGATGGCCACCAAGCCGAGCAAGAAAGCGTCCCCCCAGCCGAAGGCGGGTCAGGCACCCGTTGCCACCCCGACCGCGTCAGCGAAGAAGAAGGCCGCCGGCACGGCCAAGGTCGCCAAGGCGGCACCGGCAGCGGCAGCAACGAAGAAGCCGGCGGCACGCAAGGCCGTGAGCAAGAAGGTGCCGGTCGAGAAGGCGCGGGCGGACAACATCGCGCGCAAGTCGCTGCGCAAGCCGCCGGCGCCGGGTGTGTCGGAGCTGAAGTTCGGTATCGAAAGCGCATTCGAGCGCCGTGCCACGCTGACGCTGCACGAGCTTGAAGGCTCCACCAAGCCTCTGGTCAACCGGGTCATCGACGGGCTGGAAAGCGGCGAATTCCGCGTGGCCGAGCCCGACGGGCAGGGCGGCTGGAAGGTCAACGAGTGGCTGAAGAAAGCCGTACTGCTGTATTTCCGGGTCAACGACATGGCGGTGGTCGATGCACGTCCTGCGCCGTTCTGGGACAAGGTGGAATCGCGCTTCGCCGGTTACGATGAAGCGAAGTTCCGCCGTGGCGGCGTGCGCGTGGTGCCAGGTGCGATCGCACGCCGCGGCACGTATTTCGGCAAGGATGTCGTGCTCATGCCGAGCTTCACCAACATTGGCGCCTATGTGGGTGAAGGCACCATGGTCGATACGTGGGCCACGGTGGGATCGTGCGCGCAGATCGGCCAGCACTGCCATCTGTCCGGGGGCGCCGGCATCGGCGGCGTGCTGGAGCCGCTGCAGGCCAGCCCGACGATCATCGAAGACCATTGCTTCATCGGCGCGCGTTCGGAAGTGGTGGAGGGCGTGGTTGTCGGCCATCACAGCGTGATCGGCATGGGCGTCTTCCTGAGCCAGAGCACCCGCATCTACAACCGCGCCACCGGCGAAGTCAGCTACGGCTACATTCCGCCGTACAGCGTGGTGGTGTCCGGGTCGCTGCCGTCCGCCGATGGCAGCCATTCGCTGTATTGCGCGGTGATCGTCAAGCAGGTGGACGCCAGGACCCGCAGCAAGACCAGCGTCAACGACCTGCTGCGCGGCCTGGCTGACTGATCGCGATGACCACGACCGTCTACGGGCTGAAGAACTGCGATACCTGCAAGAAGGCGACGAAGTGGCTCGACCGCTTCGCCGTTCCTTATGTATTCGTTGATTACCGCGCCGCCAAGCCGGACCCGGATACCTTGATGGCCTGGGCGGCGCAGCTGGGCGGGCTGGGCGCCATGGTGAACCGGTCTTCGACCACGTGGCGGCAGTTGCCGGACAACCGCAAGGCAGCCGCCTCCGATGCGGAATGGAAGCTGCTGCTGCGCGAGTATCCACAGCTGATCAAACGTCCGGTGGTCGTGACCGAGAACGGCACGGTCAGCCAAGGATTCACCGACAACGGCTTCAAGGCACGCTTCGGAGTCGGTGCGTGAGCGCGGTGCTCGAGCTGGCCTGCGATCTGATAGCGCGCCCGTCGGTCACGCCCGAAGACGCCGGCTGCCAGCACCTGATCGGCGGCCGCCTGCAGGCGGCTGGTTTTTCCTGCGAGCACCTGCGGCTGGGCGAGGTCGACAACCTGTGGGCCACCCATGGCAGCGGAGCGCCGGTGCTGGTGCTGCTCGGCCACACCGATGTGGTGCCCACCGGCCCCGCCGCGGATTGGGCCAGCGATCCCTTTGCACCGACGGTCCGCGATGGCGTGCTGTATGGGCGTGGCGCTGCAGACATGAAAGGCAGCGTGGCCGCGTTCGTGATCGCTGCAGAGCAGTTCGTTGCCGCACATCCTGATCATCCAGGCACCTTGGCGGTGCTGTTGACCAGCGACGAGGAGGGCGATGCGATCGACGGCGTACGCCACGTCGCGCGCTTGTTCGCCGAACGCGGCCAGCGCATTGACTGGTGCATAACCGGCGAGCCGTCGTCCACTGCGCGCCTGGGCGATCTGTTGCGGGTGGGCCGACGCGGCAGCCTGTCGGCAAAACTGCGTGTGCAGGGTGTGCAGGGCCACGTGGCCTATCCAGAGAAAGCACGCAATCCGATCCATCTCGCTGCCCCGGCACTGGCCGAGCTGGCGGCGCGTCACTGGGATGATGGCTTCGAAAGTTTTCCACCGACCAGTCTGCAGGTGTCCAACATCCAGGCCGGTACCGGGGCCAACAACGTGATTCCGGGCCACCTCCAGGTGGACTTCAATCTGCGTTACAACCCGCATTGGAACGCGGACAAGCTGGAGCGGGAGATCGCCGCGCTGCTGGATCGGCATGACTTGGACTACACGCTGGCCTGGCACCGTAGCGGCGAGCCGTTCTATACGCCGGAAGGCACACTGCGGCGCGTAGCGCGCGAGGTACTAGGCGAGTTCGCCGGTGCCGCACCGGAAGAGAGCACCGGGGGCGGTACCTCCGACGCACGCTTCATCGCCCCGCTGGGCGCACAGTGCATCGAAGTGGGACCGGTCAACGCCAGCATCCATCAAGTAGACGAAAACGTAGCCCTCGCCGATCTGGAGGCGCTGCCCGCGCTGTACCAGCGTCTGGTCGAGCGCCTGCTGGCGGGATAGAGCCGCTTGGTAGAGCCGCCGGGTAGAGCCGACTTCAGTCGGCTGCCCCAACCCACGCGCGCTGACCCATTCCGCCGAGCACGGCTCGGCGCTACCAAAGCCCGTTCACCGGTCACCCGGTAGCGCCGAGCCACGCTCGGCGAGCGCGGCGGCGGCCGCGGCGTCGACCGCGCGTGGTAGAGCCGACTTCAGTCGGCTGCCCCCACCCACGCGCGCTGACCCATTCCGCCAAGTACGGCTCGGCGCTACGAAAGCCCGTCCAACGCTCGCCCGGTAGCGCCGAGCCACGCTCGGCGAGCGCAGCAGCGGCCGTGGCGTCTACCGCGCGTCAGTCGAACGTCCAGAACGGCGGCTCTATACTTTTGCGCCATATTGCCTCGCCGGCCAGGTGAAAATCCTGCGCATGGGCCTTTGCGAACCACCCGGCGGCTGCATCCAGATCGCGCGTCACGCCCGCTCGGCCACGACCCAGCAGCAATCCGCTGAAGTACTGGCCGTAAACGTTGCCCCGGTTGCCGGCCCGCTCATACCATTGGAGTGCCTGAACGCCATCGCGCTCCAGTCCGATACCGGTCTCAAGCAGTGCGCCCAGATCCACCTGAGCCTCCACATCCCCGGCCTGCGCACGTGCCCGGATATCGGTGACCAACGGATGCTCCTGTCCGTGCTGCGGTGCGACGGCCTGTGGCAGTCGAGAAGATTCCGAGGACATGTGGTTGTACACCGTTGCCCGCAGGTCCCAGCGCAGTGCTAGCCGCGCATCGCCCTGGAGTCGGTGGAACCGCGCCAGTTCCAGCATCGCCAAGGCATTTCCGTGCTCGGCCGAAGCGCGATACGCGCGTTCCGCGCGACGCGGCGACGCCCGCAACGGCGACGCCTGCACGATATCCGGGCCATCACCGTGCAGCAGTTGACCACTCTCCCAGATGCGCCCCAATGCTGACTCGGCGCGCGTGGTATCGAAGGTGCGGGGCGTCACCGCCGCAGCGCGCTCGTACCAGTACACCGCGCGCGGATCATTGAATATTTCATAGCGCTGGGCCGCCTCCAATGCACTATCGACACGACCATCGGCGGCCTCCCGCTCGATCTGCGCAGCGCGGGCGACAGGCGTACGCGGCACACTGCTGCAGGCCTGAAGCAGCACCATGATGACAAGGCCGAAAGGCAAGATACGTAGTTTCATCCCACCCATTATCCGCGCAACGGCGCCCACGGTCCCGATCGCATCGCGCGGTCCCGCTCTACCTCTTTTTTCCGCGGCTGGCGGCCATCGGAATCTGTCAGGGGCCGGACGGGGAGGGAATGCGGGGCCTTGAGCGGCAGGAGCCGCGAAGAGCTCCATGGACGGATTCACGCGTGCCCCGCATTGCCTCCCCGTCCGGTCCACGCCGCAGCCCGTTTCTCGGCCCGCCACCGCGAGGGGCTCCGCCGCTCGATGACCGTTCGTTGCCAACGCAACAGTTGCACGCGCCGCACAGGCGCGCTACGTTCAATCCCATGCACCGCCACCTGGCCACCGCCGTCACCACCACCAACCGCAATAATCTGCGCGCGAATAATCGTGCGCGGCCGATGCGGGACTGCGCCCAGGGTAGATAAAGCACCATCACACCCGGACACCAGAAACCCGCATCGGCCGATGCGGGTTTTTTTGTGCCCGGAGCAGACCCCGGGCCAAGGTGGCCGGTCGAACACCCCCATCGCGTATACACCCCCAAACAGGAGTTGCACCCCATGTGTTCGATCTTCGGAATATTCGGCCTGCAGGCCGGCGACGACCTCCCCGCGCTGCGTCGCCACGCGCTGGAATCCTCGCAGCGTCAGCGTCATCGCGGACCGGATTGGAGCGGGGTCTATCTCGATGACGGCGCCCTGCTGGTGCACGAGCGCCTCGCCATCGTCGACCCGGCCGGCGGCTCGCAGCCGCTGCTGTCCGAAGACGGAGAACTGGCGCTGGCGGTCAACGGCGAAATCTACAACCACCAGCAACTGAAGGCCGAGCTCACCCAGCCCTACGCGTTCCAGACCGGTTCGGACTGCGAGGTCATCAATGCGCTGTACCGCGAGGGTGATCCGACGCGCTGGCTGGAACGTCTCAACGGCATCTTCGCCTTCGCCCTGTGGGATAAGGCGGCGGCACGCGTGTTGATCGCGCGCGACCCGATCGGCGTGGTGCCGCTGTACTGGGGCCATGACGCGCAGGGAAGGCTGCGGGTGGCGTCCGAGCTGAAGGCATTGGTCGACACCTGTGCCGACGCCGCGCAGTTCCCACCCGGCCACTTCTACGACAGCGCCAGCGATGAACTGGTGCTCTATTACCAGCCGTCCTGGCGTGACTACGACGCCGTGCAGGGCACGCCGGTGGATCTGGCCGAACTGCGCGTTGCCTTTGAGCGTGCGGTTGAACGCCAGTTGATGAGCGATGTGCCGTACGGCGTCCTGCTCTCCGGCGGACTGGATTCGTCACTGGTGGCCGCCGTGGCGGCGCGTTATGCGCGCAGGCGCATTGAAGACGGCGGCGAGAGCGAGGCGTGGTGGCCCCGCCTGCATTCCTTCGCCATCGGCCTGAAGGGCTCACCCGACCTGGCCGCCGCGGCCATCGCCGCCGAAGCGTTGGGCACCGTGCACCACGGCTTTGAATACACCTTCGAAGAAGGGCTGGACGTCCTGCCCGAGGTGATCCGTCATATCGAGACCTATGATGTCACCACCATCCGGGCGTCGACGCCGATGTTTCTGCTCGCACGTCGGATCAAGGCGATGGGGGTGAAGATGGTGCTGTCGGGCGAGGGCAGCGACGAAATCTTCGGGGGCTACCTGTACTTCCACAAGGCGCCGGATGCACGTGAGTTCCATGCCGAGCTGGTGCGCAAGCTCGATGCGCTGAGCAACTACGACTGCCTGCGCGCGAACAAGTCGATGATGGCGTGGGGGGTCGAGCCGCGCGTGCCGTTCCTGGACCGCGAGTTCCTCGATGTGGCGATGCGTTTCGATGCCGTGCACAAGATGGTGGGTAGCGATGCATCTGGCGGGCGCCGGGTGGAGAAGGGCGTGCTGCGCGCAGCGTTCGAAGGTTACCTGCCGGACAGCATCCTGTGGCGTCAGAAAGAGCAGTTCAGCGATGGCGTGGGCTATGGGTGGATCGACGGCCTGAAGGCGCACGCCGAGGCGCAGGTCAGCGACCGGGTACTGGCTGCGGCGGACAAGCGCTTCCCGCACAACCCACCGCAGACCAAGGAAGCGTATTACTACCGCCACGTGTTCGAGCAGTATTTCCCCAGCCATGCCGCCGCCGAAACGGTGCCCGGTGGCAAGTCGATCGCCTGCTCGTCGCCGGCGGCCATTGCGTGGGATGCCAGCTTCGCCAACGCGGCAGACCCGTCAGGCCGCGCGATTGCCGGCGTGCACGAATCCGCGCTGGCGTAACCCGTCCGATTCGGCGCTGCCCTGCCTTCGACCGCGCGTGGTCGAGCGCCCGCTGGCGGGGCAGATCCGCCGGGTAGAGCCGACTTCAGTCGGCTGCACCCAAACCACATGCGCTGACCCGTTCCGCCGAGCACGGCTCGGCGCTACCAAGGCCCGTTCACCGGTCGCCCGGTAGCGCCGAGCCGTGCTCGGCGAGCGCAGCGGTTGCAACCGGAACGCGTTGCCAGGGACGTGAGGCAATGCCAGCCGACTGAAGTCGGCTCTACCGGATCGGCGGCACGCAGAGGGACCCGGTAGCGCCGAGCCGTGCTCGGCGAGCGCAGCGGTTGCACGCGGAGGCAAGTGGAACGCGTTGCCGGAGACGTGATGGCAACGACAGCCGACTGAAGTCGGCTCTACCACGTCGGCTCTGCCGGATCAGGGTGCGGGCTTCAGGGTCAGTGTGTGTGTGGTCGGACCCGGCAGGAACGGGGTAGGGCGGCCGTGCACGTAGTCGTCGTGGCCGGCGGCCCAGAACGGTGACAGGGGATGTCCACTCTGGCCGCCCGGCATGTGGATGATGCCGTCGGCTTCGTGCCCGGGTGATACCACCATGCGCTGCGATGCACCGAAGGCGGGACCTTGCACGCGCGGCATGTTGTTGTCGCCAGGCAGCGGATCGGCCGGCATGCACAGCCAGCGCTGCGCCAGCGCAGGCAGCGCGCGGCTGATCGGGTGACAGATCGCCGCCGTATTGCGTTCGCCCCACGTGCGCTCGGCCAGCGGTCCCTGCGCGGACAGACTGGTTTCCAGGCCCTGCGCCGCATCGATCAGCAGGGCATCCCACGTGGCATACGTCGCCGGCAGCAGATGCGCCGGGCGCTGACTGACCAACGGCCACAGCACCCCTTCGAACTGCACCAGATTCGGCTCCAGCCATTCCTCGCCCAGTGCCTGTTTCGCCGGTGCCAACAGTCCGGCGGATACGGCATCCTGCACCCTGCCACGGAATCCGCGGACCATCCGGTAGCTCACCGAATCCACGGACGCATGGCCGTCCCAGACGCGGGTGACGGCTTCCAGCCGTTGCAGCGCTGGATCCCGCGAATCCTTCACCACAGTGCGTAGCACGACCCACCAGCGCTGCAGGAACAACGCCCGATCGTCGAGCTGGATGGCCAGCAGGTCTTTCTCCGTGAAGCGCTCGCTGGCCTGCAGTGCATCGCGGATCTGTCCCGCACGTGCACCGAGGTCATACCCTGCGTCACCGGCAATCGTCAGCTCGGCACCCTCCAGCACACGCCCGTTGGCGGTCCACAGTCGCTGCCCGGGGGGATCGATCAACGAAGGGGCTGCATCGCTGCGGATCGTCCACGCGGCGCAACCGGCATGCGGTAGCGCATGCATGTCGGCCGGCAGGCAGTCAGCCGTGCGCGCAGGCCGTGCACCCAGCAGTCGCCACGCGATGCGTCCACTGCTGTCGGCCAGCAACAGATTCTGCGCCGGAATGCGCGTGCGGTCGGCGACGCGCAGCGCAGCGTCCAGGTCTCCCGCGCGCGCCAGATCAGCGAGCGCCAGGCTGATCGCACCGGGCTGGTGTGCGACCCAGCGCAGTGCCTCGCCCGAGCCATCAGGACGCTGATGCAGCACCGGCCCCCACGCCGTCTCGCGCACGATGAAGTCCACGGGATCGCCGCCTGCCACCTCGATGCGTTCGCGTTGTTCGGTCATCGAGGCCCCTGCGGGGACCGGCTGGAAATCAGCGGTGTCGATGAAGCTGTTGGTGAAGCCCCAGGCGACGTGGCCGTTGCTGCCGACCACGATGGCGGGCAGGCCAGGCAGTGAGAACCCACTGACATCCACCCGCCCACCCGGTGCCTGGGCATCGGGGTAGCGCAGGCGCACGCGGAACCAGATATTCGGGGCGCGCTGTCCCAGGTGCATGTCGTCGGCCAGGATGGCGCGGCCATCCGCTGTCAGCGCGCCGGCCACGGCGAAATTGTTGCTGCCGGTGACGTCCTTTTCCGCAGCAGGGGCCACCGGCCCGGTGGGCAGTGCGCGCAGGTCCAGCACGTCGGCACCGGGCAGCGTCGCATCGCCGCGCGCATCACCCATCAACGGTGCGTCCCAGCTGCTGCCGCCGTGGCTGAGCAGGCCATACAGCGCGGGTGGCATCACCTCGCGCAGGCGACGGTAGGCCAGCTCGTTCTGGTTCGAGGGATCCTGCAGGTCGGCGTACATGGCATAGCCGGTCAGCAGGCTGTCGCTGGCCTGCCACGGGGTGGGGCGCTGGCGCAGCAGCAGATAGGGCCAGGGCCGCACGCGCAGCCCGGACATGCCCTCGTTCACGCCCTCGACGTACGCGCGCAGCTCGGCACTGACCGGCTCGCGCGCTGCCCGGTCACGCAGGCGATGCACGCGCATGCGCTTGTCCAGATCCAGCGCAGCAGGACCGAACAGGGCGGACAATTCACCGGCGGCACTGCGCCGCATCAGGTCCATCTCGAAGCCGCGTTCCTGCGCATGTACCTGGCCCAGCGCGCGCATGACATCGATCTGGCTGCTGCCTTCGAGGGTAACGACCCCCAATGCATCGCGGGTGATCGTCACCGGTGCCTGCAGCCCGGTAAGGGAGGCCTCGCCGTCCAGCGGCGCCAGGCTGCCACGCAGCATCCACCATGCCGAACTACCCGCAGCCACCAGCACGACGACGAACAACCAGAACAAGCGCAACAACCATCGACGCATGGGACGCTTCCTTGCCGGACCGGGGGTGAACCGATTGTAGCCACCCTTCAGGACAGATCGCAGGAGAGACGCGACTGCGATTGATTCCGATTAGATCACCGGATTTCTGGATAGGGCACCATGGCGTCATCGAGTCACAGGAGCATCCCCCATGAAAGGCAACCCGGACGTCATCGCCTGCCTGAAAGAACTGTTGCGCGGCGAGCTTGCCGCCCGCGACCAGTACTTCATCCATTCCCGCCGTTACGAGGACCAGGGCCTGTTCGCGCTGTACGAACGCCTGAACCACGAAATGCAGGAAGAGACCGAGCATGCCGATGCGCTGCTGCGGCGCATCCTGTTCCTGGGCGGCAACCCGGACATGCGCGCGCACGCCTTCGAGCCCGGCGTCACCGTCGAGGAGATGCTGCGCAAGGATCTGGATACCGAGTATGCCGTGCGCAACAACCTGGCTGCCGGCATGAAGCTGTGCGAAGCCAACGGTGACTATGTCAGCCGCGACATGTTGCTGGTACAGCTGAAGGACACCGAGGAAGACCATGCGTGGTGGCTGGAGCAGCAGCTGGGTCTGATCCAGCGCATCGGGCTGGAGCTTTACCAGCTGAGCAAGATCGACGGCAAGGGCGCTGTCGCGCACTGACCGTGTAGCCAGCCAGCCTCGCGCCAGCCAGCAATGAAAAAGCCGGGGATTCCCCGGCTTTTTTGTGTCTGACAATGCGTTGGTGGAGCTGATTGGCGGGGCTGATGGGCGGCACCGATGGGTGGGGCGACGGGTCGCACCGCTTGGTGGGGCTGACGGGTGGTGCCGACTGGTGGGGCGACGGGTCACACCGTTTGGTGGGGGCGACGGGTGGCACCGACTGGTGGGGCTGACTGGTAGAGCCGACTTTAGTCGGCTTCTCCGGACCAGCCGACTGAAGTCGGCTCTACCAGAGACCAGCCGACTGAAGTCGGCTCTACCAGGGACCAGCCGACTGAAGTCGGCTCTACCAGAGACCAGCCGACTGAAGTCGGCTCTACCAACAGGCAGTACGGAGTCAGCTCACTCCACCGACAGCCCTTCCACCTTCTGCCAGCCGCGCGGCAGCAGGTGGCCGCGCGTGGCACGCGTGCCCAGGTAGGTATCGAGCTCGCTGAACTTCAGGCCCATCGTGCGCTGTCCGCTGCGGACCTGCAGGGTCTGGCCAGGGCTGATCGCCACCACCGCCACCACCCGCTCGGTGGCCAGCTTGGCCTTCGGGATCTCGATGATCTTGTTGCCCTTGCCCTTGTCCAGTTCCGGCAGGTCGCTGGCGGCGATGGCCAGCAGGTTGCCCGAACTGGTCACCGCGACGATGCGGTCGGTGTCCACGTTGGCCAATACGGCCGGCTGCAGCACCGATGAGCCCGATGCCAGGTTCAGCATCGCCTTGCCGGCCTTGTTGCGGCCGATCAGGTTCTCGAAGCGGGTCACGAAGCCATAGCCGTGCGTGGAGGCCAGCACGAAGCGTCCGGTCGGTTCGGCGCTCGCCAGGGTGACGAAACTCGTCCCCGATGCAGGCGAAAAGCGCCCGGTCAGCGGCTCGCCATTGCCGCGGGCCGAGGGCAGGGTGTGCACCGCGGTGGAATAGGCGCGGCCTTCACTGTCGAGGAAGGCGACCTGCTGCGTGCTGCGGGCGCGGACCGAAGCCAGCAGGCTGTCACCGTCGCGGTAGTTCAGCGATGACGGGTCCACGTCGTGGCCCTTGGCCGCGCGGATCCACCCCTTCTCCGACAGCACGACGGTCATCGGCTCGCTCGGTACCAGCTCGGTTTCATCGATGGCCTGTGCCGCACCGCGCTGCACCAGCGGCGAACGACGTGCGTCGCCGAACTTCTTGGCATCGGCCGTCAGTTCGTCCTTGATCAGCTTCTTCAGCTTGGCCTTGCTGTCCAGGATGCCGAGGATCTTGTCGCGCTCTTTGGCCAGCTCATCCTGCTCGCCGCGGATCTTCATTTCTTCCAGGCGCGCAAGCTGCTTCAGCTTGGTTTCCAGGATGTACTCGGCCTGGTCGTCGGACAGGCCGAAGCGCGCGATCAGTGCGGCCTTCGGTTCGTCTTCGGTCCGGATGATGTGGATCACTTCATCCAGGTTGAGGAAGGCGACCAGCAGGCCTTCCAACAGGTGCAGGCGACGCTCGACCTTCTGCAGGCGATGCTGCAGGCGGCGGACCACGGTGCTGCTGCGGAACGCCAGCCATTCGCTGAGCAGGGTCTTGAGGTTCTTCACCTGCGGGCGGCCGTCCAGGCCGATCACGTTGAGGTTCACCCGGTAGCTGCGTTCCATGTCCGTGGTGGCGAACAGGTGGCCCATCAGCTGGTCGGCATCGACGCGGTTGGAACGCGGCACCAGCACCACCCGTACCGGGTTGGCGTGGTCGGACTCATCGCGCACGTCTTCGATCCACGGCAGCTTCTTGGCCCGCATCTGCGCGGCGATCTGTTCGATCACCTTGGACGGCGACACCTGGAAGGGCAGGGCGTTGACCACCACGTTACCGTTCTCTTTCAGGTAGGTCGACCGCGCACGCACGCTGCCGTGGCCGGTTTCATACAGGTGCAGCAGATCGGCGGCGGGGGTGATGATCTCCGCGTTGGACGGGTAGTCCGGCCCCTTCACGTGCTCGCACAGGTCGCGCACGCTGGCATCGGGATCTTCCAGCAGATGCAGCAGCGCGCTGACGATCTCGTTGAGATTATGCGGGGGCACATCGGTGGCCATGCCCACGGCGATGCCGGTAGTGCCGTTGAGCAGCAGGTGCGGCAGCCGCGCCGGCATCCAGGTCGGCTCCTGCATGGTGCCGTCGAAGTTCGGCGTCCAGTCGGTCGTGCCGTGGCCGAGCTCGCCCAGCAGCACTTCCGCGATCGGGGTCAGCTTGGATTCGGTGTAGCGCATCGCGGCGAACGACTTCGGGTCATCGCTGGAACCGAAGTTGCCCTGGCCTTCGATCAGGGGATAGCGGTACGAGAACGGCTGGGCCATCAGCACCAGTGCCTCGTAGCAGGCGCTGTCGCCATGCGGATGGTACTTGCCGATGACATCGCCGACGGTGCGCGCGGACTTCTTCGGTTTGGAGCCTGCGTTCAGGCCCAGCTCGCTCATCGCATAGATGATGCGGCGCTGCACGGGCTTGAGGCCGTCGCCGAGGAAGGGCAGCGCACGGTCCAGGACCACATACATCGAGTAGTCGAGGTAGGCGCGCTCGGCATATTCGCGCAGCGGCAGCTGTTCGAAGCCGTGGAAGACGGGGCGGGCAAGATCGGTCATGCGGGGTTGTTACCTGTGTTCGGAGGCGGCGACGGCCGTCGCCCTCGCAATAGGGTGATTATCCGGATGCGGCCGGAGAAGCCAAGCCGCGCGGTGGATCGAGTCCCTGCGCTGCCCGTGCAAGATAGCGTCCCGGCGGCACGCCGAAGTGGCGGCGGAACACCGTGACGAACGCGCTGGAACTGCTGAAGCCCAGCCCGTGGGCGATATCGGCCACCGGCCGTCCCTCGCTGAGCTGGCGCAGTGCCTCGGCCAGGCGGGCCTGTTGCCGCCAATGGGCGAAGCTGAGCGTGGTCTCCTCGCGGAAATGGCGGGTCAATGAACGGGTCGACAGGCCTGCCCACGCGGCCCATTGCGCAAGACTGCGGTCATCGGCGGGGTCGGCGAGCAGCTGCGAGGCGATCTTCAGCAGGCGCCTGTCGCGCGGCATGGGCAGGTGCATCCGTTGTCGCGGGGCCGTGCGCAGCTCGTCAAGCAGCACCTCCACCAGGTGCTGCTGGCGCGAAGTGACGCGCTCGGCAGGTGTCCATCCGCATACCCGCAAGGCCACGGCCTGCAGCAGGGGGGAGATGCCGATCACACAGGGATCAGCGGGCAGGTCATGGCACAACGTCGGCGCCAGCACCATGCCCCAGCCCCGCAGAGGCCCGTCAATGGCCACGGTGTGCGGTTCGCCCGCAGGCATCCAGCCCGCCGAGCCGGGCGCCAGCGACCACGTGCCGTGATGCGTACGCGTGGTCAGCAGACCACTTTCCACGCAGATAAGCTGGGCGCGGCCATGGGCATGCCAATCCACCTCATGCGCCAACCCCTTCGCACTGTCGATGTGGAAGCCCACCACGGGCAGGCCATCCAGGCGCTCGAACCACTCCAGCGCGCTTTCCCGCATCACCTGCCGGGCGGCCACGACGTCCGGACCCTGGCGTACCGGCACTGGCACGTCCGGCGGACTGATAAGGGCCACAAGTGGCTCGATAACACCATTCATTGGCTGGATTGTACTACCGGGCCAGCGCGTACGCTCATTAAGGTAGCCGTCTTACGATCACTCACATTGTTGCAACACAGCATTCGATGCCAGATCGAATATTTCCATTGAGAAATATATTTTTTGGAAGAGAATGTGCGGCATGATCTGTCCCGATACGACACCTCCCAGTTTCGGCCTGTTGTTGCGCCAGGTGCGCGATGGCCTGGTCCGGCAGTTGGACGCTTCCATGGCCGAAGAGAACCTCGGCCTCAATTTCACCCATTACATCGGCCTGAAGGTCCTGTCCCGGACCGCACCGTGCACGGCGAACGAACTGGCCAAGGCCATCGACCAGGTGCCCAGCGCGGTGACGCGCCTGCTGGACAAGCTGGAGGCGCTGGGCTGTGTGCGCCGCGAAGCACATGCGATGGACCGGCGTGCGCTGCAGATCGTGCTGACCGATGAAGGTCGCGCGCTGTGGGCTCGCCTGCAGAAGCGCGGCGAGGATGTGATCGATTACGCCTCCCGCGAGCTCAGCGCCGACGAACGTGCGCAGCTGCTCTCCCTGTTGACCCGAATCCGCGACTCATTGACGACCCCATGACTTCCATCCTTCTTGTTTCTACATGGCGCCAGGGCCGGCCCCTGTTGTTGGCCGGCCTGGTGTTGGCACTCGCCGCCTGTGCCAGCAGCCGCGGGCTGCAGCCGCACGGCTCGCTGTTGGATGCCGATGCGCTGCACAGCAGCCGCACGTTGACGGGCGCCTCGCTGGGCGCGGCCGGCTTCCCTGCGCAGGACTGGTGGAAAGCACTGGGGGACCCGCAGCTGGATACCCTGATCGAAGAAGGGTTGGCCAGCCACCCCAGCCTGGATGCGGCCGATGCGCGGCTGCGCCAGGCACGATCGCAGGTGGGCGGGGCGCGTGCCGACCAGTTGCCCAGTCTCTCGGTATCCGGCGGATATACAGGTCTGCGCCTGCCCGAATCCATGCTGGGCGATGAAACCGGTGGTCACTACGCGGGCAGCAGCCAGCTCGCCCTCAACTTCAGCTACGGCGTGGACCTGTGGGGCGGCAAGCGCGCCACCTGGGAAGCGGCGGTGGACAGCGCGCATGCGGCGGCGATCGACGCGCAGGCAGCGCGCCTGAATCTGTCCTCCAACATCGCCCAGGCTTACGCCGGGCTGGCCTACGCATGGCAGTTGCACGATGTGGCCGAGGAAGAGTTGGCGCGTTCGCGGAAAACCCTGCAGCTCACCCGCCAGCGCCGCGCCGCCGGCATCGACAGTGACCTGCAGGTGCGCCAGGCCGAATCGCGCGTACCGGCGGCGCAGCAGCAGCTGCAGGCCGCCCAGCAGCAGATCGACGAAGGGCGTACCGCACTGGCGGCGCTGGTCGGGCAGGGTCCGGACCGCGGCCTGCAGATTGGGCGTCCGCACGCATTGGACCCGATGGCGCTGCAGCTGCCGGGCGTGTTGCCCAGCGAACTGCTGGGGCGCCGCCCGGACATCGTGGCGGCGCGCTGGCGGGTGGAAGCGGCCGGCCGGCAGATCGATGCAGCCAAGGCGGCGTTCTATCCGAGCCTGAATCTCACCGCGCTGGCCGGCGTCGTCGCACCGAACCTCGGCGACCTGCTGCAGCGCGAATCCACGTTTGCCTACATCGGCCCGGCGCTGAGCCTGCCGATCTTCGAGGGTGGGCGTCTGCGCGCGGGCCTGGACAGCCGTGACGCCGAGTACGATCTCGCCGTCGCCACGTACAACCAAGGGCTGGTGGACGCATTGCACCAGGTGGCCGACCAGGTCAACGCGGTGCGCTCGCTGCAGCAGCAGGCGCAGTCGCAGCAGCAGGCGGTGGATACCGCGCGCGCTGCGCACGGTCTGGCTGACCAGCGGTATCGCGCCGGCATCGGCGGCTATCTGGATGTGCTGACCGCACAGTCCACCCTGCTGCAGGCGCAGCAGCGGCTGGCCGGCCTGCAGTCGCAGCAGCTGTTGTCATCGGTGCGTCTCAGCCAGGCGTTGGGCGGCGGCTTCCAGCCGGCTGCAGATGACACCGTGCGTGCTGCCCCTCTTTCCGATTCCTCGCATTCCTGAAGACATCTCCCATGAGCCAGACCTCTACCCCCGCGGCGCCCGCCGCTCCCAGCCGTCGCGGCAAGCTGCTGCGCGGACTGCTTGTGATCGTGCTGCTGCTGATCGCCGCAGCGGCCCTGTGGTATTTCATGTTCGGCCGCTGGTTCGAAGAAACCGACGACGCCTACGTGGGCGGCAACCAGGTGCAGATCACCCCGCTGATCACCGGCACGGTGGTCGGTATCGCGGCCGACGATGGCATGCGTGTCGAGCGCGGCCAGTTGCTGGTACAGCTGGATCCAGCCGATACCGAGGTAGCGCTGCAACAGGCAGAAGCCCAGCTTGCCGGTACGGTGCGCCAGGTGCGTGGCCTGTACCGCAGCGCCGAAGGTGCACAGGCCGAGTTGAATGCACGGCAGGTCACGTTGAAGCGCGCACGCGATGATTTCGCCCGCCGCAAGGACCTGGCCGCCACCGGCGCCATTTCCGATGAAGAGCTGTCGCATGCGCGCAATGAACTGGCCGCTGCGGAAGCCGCCGTGGCCGGTTCGCGCGAGACGTTCGAACGCAGCCGCGCACTGGTCGATGACACGGTGATCGCCACCCAGCCCGACGTGCAGGCCGCCGCTGCGCAGCTGCGCCAGGCGTGGCTCAACAATGCGCGCGCCGGCATCGTCTCGCCGGTCACCGGCTACGTGGCGCGTCGCTCGGTGCAGGTCGGCCAGCGCGTGCAGCCGGGCAATGCGCTGATGGCGGTGGTGCCCACCGATCAGATGTGGGTGGAAGCCAACTTCAAGGAAACCCAGCTGCGGCACATGCGCCTGGGCCAGGAAGTGGAGCTGCGTTCGGATCTGTATGGCGGCGATGTCAGCTACAAGGGACGCCTGACCAGCCTGGGCATGGGTACCGGCTCGGCGTTCTCGCTGCTGCCGGCACAGAACGCCAGCGGCAACTGGATCAAGATCGTGCAGCGCGTGCCGGTGCGCATCGCCATCGATGCCAAGCAGTTGGCCGAGCACCCGCTGCGCATCGGCCTGTCGATGAAGGCCGAGGTCAGCCTGCGTGACCAGAAGGGCGAAGTGCTGCCCAGCCAGGCAGCGACCGGTTCGGTGTTCGACACGGACGTGTATGCCAAGCAGCTGCATGATGCCGACGACATGATCCATACGATCATCCAGGGCAACCTGCCGCAGACGGCCGGTGCGCCGGTGGTGTCGGCTGCGGGCCGTCCGTCGCCCTCCACCGCGCCGGCCACGCCGCCGCGCACAGCCAAGGCAGGCTGACGGCCCATGTCTTCCCAAGCCCCTGCCGCACCCGGTACGCCGGGTGCACCGGCGGCCCCGGCCGCTGGCTTCCTGCCACCCAACATCGCCTTGTGCACGGCTGGCCTGGCGATGGCGTCGTTCATGCAGGTGCTCGACACCACCATCGCCAATGTGTCGCTGCCGACCATCGCCGGCAATCTCGGCGCCAGCTCGCAGCAGGCGACGTGGGTCATCACCTCGTTCGCGGTCAGTACCGCGATCGCGCTGCCCTTGACCGGCTGGATGAGCCGCCGCTTCGGCGAAACCAAGCTGTTTGTATGGGCCACGCTGGCCTTCACCATTGCCTCGCTGTTGTGCGGCCTTGCCCAGAGCATGGGCATGCTGGTGGTGTCGCGCGCCCTGCAGGGCTTCGTCGCCGGCCCGATGTACCCGATCACCCAGTCGCTGCTGGTGTCGATCTATCCGCGTGAGAAACGCGGCCAGGCGCTGGCCCTGTTGGCCATGATCACCGTGGTGGCACCCATCTGCGGGCCGATCCTGGGCGGCTGGATCACCGACAACTACAGCTGGGAATGGATCTTCCTGATCAACGTGCCGTTGGGCATTTTCGCGGCGCTGGTGGTCGGCAACCAGATGAAGGGGCGGCCGGAGCAGATCGAAAAGCCGAAAATGGATTACGTCGGCCTGGTCACGCTGGTGATCGGCGTCGGTGCCCTGCAGCTGGTGCTGGACCTGGGCAACGACGAAGACTGGTTCAGTTCGCCGATGATCGTCGCGCTGGCGTGCGTGTCTGTCGTGGCCTTGGCCGTGTTCCTGATCTGGGAGCTGACCGACAAGGACCCCATCGTCGACCTGCGGTTGTTCCGCCATCGCAATTTCCGCGCGGGCACGATGGCGATGGTGGTGGCGTACGCCGCGTTCTTCAGCGTGTCGTTGCTCATTCCGCAGTGGTTGCAGCGGGACATGGGCTACACCGCGATCTGGGCCGGCCTGGCGACCGCGCCGATCGGCATCCTGCCGGTGATCATGACGCCGTTCGTGGGCAAGTACGCGTCCCGCTTCGACATGCGCATGCTGGCGACGGTGGCCTTCGTGTTCCTGTCCTTCACCAGCTTCATGCGTTCGGACTTCAACCTGCAGGTGGACTTCCAGCATGTAGCAGGCGTGCAGCTGCTGATGGGCGTTGGCGTGGCGCTGTTCTTCATGCCCGTGCTGCAGATCCTGCTGTCGGACCTGGACGGGCGCGAGATCGCCGCGGGTTCCGGGCTGGCCACCTTCCTGCGTACGTTGGGCGGCAGCTTTGCTGCGTCACTGACCACGTGGCTGTGGGCGCGCCGCACGCAAGTGCATCATGCGGACATCACCGAGCACATCTCCGTGTACCGGCCAGGCATGCAGGAACAGGTCACCGCGATGGGGCAGGGCGACCTGCAGCACGGCGCGGCAGCACTGAACACGATGATCAACCATCAGGCATCGCAGATGGGCTTCAACGACATCTTCTTCCTGCTGGGCTGGATATTCCTGGCCATCATCGCGTTCCTGTGGCTGGCCAAGCCGCCGTTCGGCGCGGGCGCAGGCAGTTCCGCCGCCGCGGGCGGTCACTGATCCCGTATCGGTAGCGCCGAGCCCCGCTCGGCGCTTTTCTCCACCGGCATGAAACCCGAACGCCGGACATGAAAAAACCCGCTTGCGCGGGTTTGATCATTTTCTGAGTCGTGGTGCCCAGGAGAGGACTCGAACCTCCACGAAGTTGCCCCCGCTAGCACCTGAAGCTAGTGCGTCTACCAATTCCGCCACCTGGGCGACTCAGGAGGAGAATTATGGGCAACGAATTAATTCATGTCAACAAGATTTCAATGCCGTCCTGCTAGTCATCCACGGCGTGCCCGCCGAGGTGCAGCAGCAGGCTCTGCATCGAACGCGACAGCCCGTTCCAGCGAACGAAGCACAGGCTCAGCTGGCGGCGTGCCCAGGCATCGTCCAGTGCGATGGCGTGGAAGCCGTAGCGACGCCGATGCTGGCGGCAGATTGATCGGGGTGCGATGCCGACGCCGATGCCGTGCCCGACCATCTCGCATACGCCTTCAAAGGTCTTCATGCGGATCCGGGGTGACAGGACGCGCCCCAAAGCGCGCGCGTGGTCTTCGATATGTTCCTGCAGCGCATTGCCATCGGCCAGCGCCACGAAGTCCTCACCGAGTACGTCCACGAACGAGAGCGAGGCGCGGTGGGCGAACCGATGGGCAGGCGGCACGATCAGCATCAGCGGATCATCCGCGACCGGCTGCAGGTGCAGGGGCGTACTGTCCACTGCATTGGAGGTGATGCCCGCTTCGGCTTGCCCGCCGCGCACGGCGCGCACGATCTCCACGCTGGTGCGTTCTTTCAGGTCGACCTGCAGGCGCGGACGCGCGGCCATCCACGGCGCCAGCCGCCCCGGCAGAAAGGTGGTCAGCGCTCCGGTATTGGCATACAGGTGCAGGGTGCCGCGCGCGCCACTGGCGAACTCCTGCAGTTCCTCGCGCAACAGGGACTGCTGCCGCAGCATCAGGCGCGCATGGTGGGCAAGCGCCTCGCCGGCCTCGGTCGTGGTGACGCCACGCGGATGGCGTACAAGCAGCGCGAGGCCGGCCTCGCGTTCCATCGTCCGCAGCCGTTCGCTTGCTGAAGCCAGGGCCAGGTGGGCGCGGCTGGCGCCGGCAGTGATGGTGCCGGCGTCGACCACCAGCAAGAACAGGCGCAGATCCGCCAGGTCCATCCGCATGCTGGAACCTCGTGTCTGCCTTCGGTCCAGCCGAAGGCTCGGTGGGGAATCCCGCATTGTGCCAAAGGGGCAGGGCAGGTCCTAATGGCGCCATGAACGATTCGCTGTACTTCTATGTCCTGCTCATCGGGGTGTTCGTCCTGGCCGGGGTGGTCAAGGGCGTGACGGGGATGGGCCTGCCTACCGTGGCGATGGGCCTGCTGGGCAGTGCGTTGTCCCCGGTGGCGGCGGCCTCCCTGCTGTTCGTTCCCACCTTGGTGACCAATGTGTGGCAGATCATCGCCGGACCCTCGCTCGGCCGCATCCTCCGGCGGCTGTGGCCGATGATGCTCGGCGTGGTGGTGGCGACCGTCGCTGGCGCTGCGCTGCTGGTCCGTGTCGAGCCGCGATGGTCGGGCATGGCGCTGGGCGTGGCGTTGATCCTCTACGCGGTGTACTCCGCCTTTGCTCCCGCGTTCCGGGTGCCCGCCAGCAAGGAACGCTGGCTGTCGCCGCTGGTCGGCGCGGTGTCTGGCGTGGTCACCGGCGCTACCGGCGTCTTTGTCATGCCGGCGGTGCCTTACCTGCAGTCACTGGGGCTGGATCGGGACGAACTGGTGCAGGCGCTGGGGCTGGCCTTCACGGTGTCCACGATTTCCTTGACCAGTGGCCTTCTGGTGCACGGCGCCTTTGGTGTGCAGCAGTTGGGCCTGAGTGCGCTGGCCATCGCGCCGGCGCTGGCGGGAATGTGGCTGGGGCAGAAAATCCGGGGCCGCATCAGCGCGAAGGCATTCCGCCTGTGCTTTCTGGGCTTCCTGTTGCTGCTCGGGATCGAACTGGCCACGCGTCCCTTCTGGTGACGTTGTACCCGACCGGGGAAAACAGGCAAAAAAAAACCCCGCGTCAGCGGGGTTCTTTTTATCGATGGTGCCCAGGAGAGGACTCGAACCTCCACGAAGTTGCCCCCGCTAGCACCTGAAGCTAGTGCGTCTACCAATTCCGCCACCTGGGCATCGAGGGGGCGAATTATGAGGACGTGGACAGGGGCTGTCAACACTTTCACGATCCCTGCAGGTAGCCGACCTTTCGATCACGTCTCAGTGGCGCAGGATCGCGCCCTTGATTGCATCGTAATGGTCAACGTCGATCTCTTCTTGGCGTCGTTGCAGAAGCCGGAGCAGCTCGAGTCGCCGATTGGAGCCGATCGGCGCGTACATCCCGCTATCCTCGTCCCAGTCAGCGAGGGCACGACGCCACCATTCCCGAACCGTGTCCTGGGTGGCAGGAAGTTGCAGCAGGAGTTCCAGTCGCTGCCAATGACCGAGCTTCTTCAGGAGGCGTCGAAGGTTCAGGCTTACGGAGAGGGGAGCAGCGGGTGACGTCAGGACGCTAGTCAGCCGTTCCACGCCGAGCTTCGTGTCTCCTGCTCTGATTGAACTTGCAAGGAAGCGCAACACCGGATTGCCTCCCTCTGTCACAAGATGAGCAAACTCGTCCTCACTCAGCTGACCTCCCGATGTGAGCAAGCCGCGTAACGCGTGCATCCGGACGGGGCCGCTGGAGTCGAGCAGCCAGTGGCGCATCCTGTCCATATCTTCCGGCTGTGCGTGGTCGGCAAGGGACACGAGTGCTCCCAGGGTTGGCCGTCTGCTCTGGTCATCCAGTACGGCGCGCCATCTGGCTGAAGGCTCCACCGCATATCTCTCCCGGAGAAGGAATGCGGACAACGAACGTACGCCTGCCGATGCATCGCAGACCGTCAGGAGCAGTTTGTCGCGCGTCAGGGCTCCTTCCAAGCCAGACAATACGCGTAACGACTCGCGCCGAACCACAGGATGTGGCGCGTTCAATCCGATCTTTGCCAGCAATCGAATGCGGGCGTCATCGTCCTGGCGTTGTGCGTGGCGCAGGGCATACAGCGCGATGGCGGGATTTGGGTCGCGAACGGCGGTCTCCAAAAGATCAACCCCGAGATCGACGCCGGCCTGCAAGCCGCTGGAAAATGCCCAAGCGCGCACTTGGGCGTTGTCGATGGCCACCAGGGAGCGTAACAAGGGACGCAATTCGGTGCGCAGTGCCCAGCTTTCAACATGGTGCTCGAGCCATTCCCGCGATCCGCGCTCACGAACACGCAGGCGTAGTACCAGCGGCCACAACGTCAGCACATCCTCGACATCAGACAGCTCAAGAAGGCGCTTCGTTGCTTCTTGTGCGGCGTGCTTCACCTCCGGCACCCAATCGGCGCAGCGGATCAACGCAACAGCCAGTGCCAGATAACCAGGGAACTCGGGGAGTTTCCACAGAGCCTTCTGCCGCAGTCGACCGTCGTGATGTCCCGCCAGCAGAAACAGCAGCGGTTGGCGAAGAGCAGGCTCCAGCTCTCCCGTCGTAATGTGAGTCAGCGCCGATGTGGGCCAGTCTCCAAACACCGTGCTGGAGCAGAACCTCAGTCGCTCGTCGAGATCGAACAGTTTCTCGGGCGGCAAGCTCAACAGATAGGTATGAGCATGTACGGGGTCTGCGGAGTTCCCAGGCAGTTGGCACACAGCGCGGATGCTCTGCTGGAGGAGCAGCTCAAGCGCCGGAGCCTTCGTGCTCAAGGTAAAGAGTTGCCGCCACACCATACGTATCCCCAAGGCTCCATGCCGATGCACTGGTTGTCGTCCTATCGACTACCGCCAGCGGCGGGTGACTGTCCGCTCGCTACGTCGGGAGCATAGCGGAATGGCTGGGAGTCCGGTGGCGCTGACCTGGCCCGCAATGGGGCGCCGAAAAAGCGAAAACCCCCGATTTCTCGAGGGTTTTCGTACATCTTGAAACTGGTGCCCAGAAGAGGACTCGAACCTCCACGAAGTTGCCCCCGCTAGCACCTGAAGCTAGTGCGTCTACCAATTCCGCCATCTGGGCTTGCAGAACGGGCGATTTTGAAGATGCCGCGAGCCGTTGTCAACGATTTTCGTGAAATTGCGGTGGCCATTCATTTACGGCCCGCCATGACCCGTTCTGCACGCCCACAGCGGCTACCATGGAGGGCGATGAATACCAAAAAACCAAGCAAGGGCGGGAAGAGCTCCCGCACGACGCCGCCCTCGGGCGCCCCCGCTGGCTCGCCCAAGGGCCCGAAGAAGAAGAGTCTGCCGCCGTGGATGCCGGACAGCCTGACCGGCAATGCCGGTGCTCCGGCCCCGTCGCGAGGCAACAGCCGACGCGGTCCGGCCCCGTCCCCCCCGCGTGGCCGCCGCCCGTTGCCGCCACTGGGCGCGCCGGTCGATGATCCGCACGCCGCGCGCGAAGCAGAAAAGTACGAACAGCCCATCGCCAGCCGTGAGGCGATCCTTGCCCTGCTGGAGCGCTGCGAAGGCCCGCAGACCGCCGAGGAAGTCGGTGCCCGTCTTGGCCTGAGTGCTCCGGACCGTGCCGAGGCGCTGTCGCGCCGACTGGGTGCGATGGTCCGTGATGGCCAGCTGGTGCAGAACCGGCGCGGCGGGTTCGCGCCCATCCAGGCATTGAACCTGGTCACTGGCGTGGTGATCGCCAACCCGGAAGGGTTCGGCTTCCTGCGCCCGGTGGAGGGTGGTGAGGATCTGTTCCTGCCGCCGTATGAAATGCGCAAGGTCATGCACGGCGACAAGGTGCTGGCCAACGTGACCGGTATCGATCACCGCGGCCGCCGCGAAGGCAGCATCGCCCGCGTGCTTGAGCGCGGCATGACCCGCTTGATCGGTCGCTTCAGCGTGGAGATGGGCATCAACTATGTGGTGCCTGACGACAAGCGCATCCAGCGCAACGTGCAGGTGCCGCCGGACCAGATCGGCGGCGCGCGTGACGGCCAGCTGGTGGTGTGCGAACTGACCCAGGCGCCGGACAGCCGTCGGCCGCCGATCGGGCGCATCATTGCCGTGCTGGGCGACAAGCTGACGGCCTCGCTGGTGGTGGAGACCGCCATCCACGGCCACGAACTGCCGTTCGAGTTCCCGCAGGAGGTGCTGGATGAGGCCGCCTCGGTGCCGTTGGTGGTCGAGCCGCAGATGATCGGCAATCGGGTGGACCTGCGCACGACGCCGCTGGTCACCATCGATGGCGAAGATGCGAAGGACTTCGATGACGCGGTCTTCTGCGAGCCCAATGCCAACGGATTCCGGCTGGTGGTGGCAATCGCCGATGTGTCCAATTATGTACGTCCTGGCACGCCATTGGACGATGAAGCACAGAAGCGCGCGACCTCGGTGTACTTCCCGGGCTTCGTCGTGCCGATGTTGCCGGAAACTCTGTCCAACGGTATCTGCTCGTTGATGCCGAAGGTCGACCGCATGTGCTTCGTCTGTGACATGCAGGTGGATCGCGATGGCCAGGTCAGCAGCTCGAAATTCTACGAAGCGGTGATGAACTCACACGCGCGACTGACCTACACCCAGGTGTGGCAGGCCGTGGGTGAGGACGATGCCGGTGCCAAGGCAGTGATCGGTCCGCTTTTGCCGCAGGTCGAGCGCCTGTACCAGCTGTATCACGTGCTGGCCAAGGCACGCAGCAAGCGCGGTGCCATCGAGTTCGAATCCAGTGAAGTCCGCTTCGTGCTGGACAATACCGGTGAGGTCACGCAGGCCGGCATGCTGATGCGCAACGATGCGCACAAGCTGATCGAAGAATGCATGATCGCCGCCAACGTGGAGGCCGCGCGCTACCTGCTGGCCAACGGCGTACCGGCCCCGTACCGCGTGCATGACAAGCCGCCGGAAACCAAGTTCGCGGACCTGCTGGAGTTCCTGAAGGAATTCAAGCTGAGCCTGCCGCCGTGGTCGAAGGTGGTGCCGGGCGACTACACGAAGCTGTTGAAGAAGATCCGTGATCGCCCCGATGCGGCGCTGCTGGAGTCGGTGTTGCTGCGCAGCCAGAGCATGGCGGTGTACCACCCCGACAACAATGGCCACTTCGGGCTGGCCCTGGAGGCGTACGCGCATTTCACCTCGCCGATCCGTCGTTACCCCGATCTGCTGGTGCACCGTGCGATCAAGCACGCACTCACCGGCGCACGCGCGGACAAGTACCTCTACACCGTGCGCGAGATGGCCGCGCTGGCACTGCAGTGTTCCGAGCGCGAGCGCCGTGCGGACGAGGCCGAGCGCGAGGTGGATGAGCGCTACCGCGCTGCCTGGATGGAAAAGCATGTCGGCGGGCAGTTCGACGGCGTGATCAGTGGTGTCACCAGCTTCGGCCTGTTCGTCGAGCTGACCGATTCCAAGGTGCAGGGTCTGGTGCATGTCACCCAGCTGCCGCATGACTATTACAAGTTCGATGCGGTGCGCAAAACGCTGGGCGGTGAGCGTCGCGGCACGAGTTACCGGTTGGGCGACAGCGTCCGCGTACTGGTGCTCAAGGCCAGCATGGAAGAGCGCAAGATCGACTTCCGTCTGGTCGAGCACAAGGGCGAGGAAGAAGAGGCGCCGCGCGCGGCACCGCTGCCCGAGCACGGCAAGCCGGCCAAGCGCAGCAAGAAGAAGTACTGAGACATCGCGGGTAGCGCCGAGCCACGCTCGGCGTCCGCAGCAGAGGAGACGAGAACGATGCAGGGCCAACCCGAACACAGTGGCGGTTGCCAGTGCGGTGCCGTCCGCTTCGAAGTCCGTGGCGAGCTGACGGACAGCTCGATCTGCCATTGCCGGATGTGCCAGAAGGCCTTCGGCGCGTATTACGCGCCGTTGGTGTCGGTACGCGGCGCGCAGTTCAGCTGGACCCGGGGCCAGCCGACCCATTTCCAATCGTCCAATCTGGTGCAGCGGGGGTTCTGTGCGCTCTGCGGGACGCCGCTGACCTACGAGGCCCCGGACGGGATCGCGGTGGCCGCCGGCGCGTTTGACCAGCCGGAGCGGTTGCCGCCGACCCGCCAATACGGCATGGAGGCGCAGCTGCCGTTCGTCGACACGCTGGGCGCGCTGCCGTCCACGCGGACCGAGCAGGATGGGGAAGCGCTGGATTTCCTCGCCCGCATCGTGTCACACCAGCATCCAGACCACGACACACCGCACTGGCCGCCGCAGAGCCGCTGACCCCTGTCCGCCAGATGCTCTACCATACCCACCCCCCTTACCGGTCACGCCGCGCATGAGCAGCAAGAGCAGCCAGTGGATCGTCGGCGTCAACGCCGTCGCCTCTTCCATCGAGAACGACGCCGAGAACGTCCGCGAAGTCCTGGTCGAGGCCGGGGCGAAGAATCCGCGGCTGGTCGAGATCGAGGAGAACGCGCGCCGGAAGGGTATCGACGTGCGCAAGGTGAACAGCCAGGCGCTGGACGGTGTCGGCGGATCGGTGCGGCATCAAGGCGTGGCCGCGCGTTACGCGGCAGCGCGCACGTACAACGAGAATGAGCTGGAAGCCCTCGTGGAGGCAGCCGAGGGCAAGGCGCTGCTGCTGGTGCTGGACGAAGTACAGGACCCGCACAATCTGGGCGCCTGCCTGCGCAGTGCCGCCGCTGCGGGTGCGACGGCGGTGATCATTCCGAAGGACAAGTCGGCCACGGTCAACGCGACCGTGCGCAAGACCTCGGCCGGCGCGGCTGATCGGATACCGGTGGTCGCGGTGACCAACCTGTCGCGCTGCCTGAAGGACCTGCAGAAGCAGGGTGTGTGGATTTACGGTCTGGCCGGCGAAGCAACCGCGTCGCTGTACGACCTGGACCTGAAGGGCAACATCGCGCTGGTACTGGGCGGCGAAGCCGACGGCCTGCGCCGCCTGACCCGCGAGAACTGCGACGGTCTGGTCAAGATCCCGATGCCGGGTGAGATCGAGAGCCTGAACGTGTCGGTGGCCACCGGCGTGAGCCTGTTCGAAGTGGTACGCCAGCGCGGTTGAGTGGCTGGGCCCGGTAGCGCCGCATCACGTTGAGGCATTCCGCCGAGCATGGCTCGGCGCTACCGGTGCCACGCCGTGCAGTTGAATCGCAACGAGTAGCGCCGAGCCATGCTCGGCGAGCGCAGCGGTAACGCAACGTGCGTCATCCACCAGGGCGAGAAACCAGACGGCCAGCGGCCGTCACTACCGGGCTGCGCTGCCGCCCAATGCCTTGAACAGGGTGACATCGTTGATCAACTGGTTTTGCCGTACACCTGCCAGCGCCAGCTCCGCACTGCGCCGGGTCTGCTGCGCCTGCAGCCAGTCGCGCAGGGCGGTGGCGCCGACGCGGTAACGCACCTCCTCGGCCCGCTCCACCGCCACGGCCTCATCGAACGAGGCCTGCGACGCCGCGACCTGGATCGCCAACTGATCCCGCGCCGACAGCGCGTTGTCCACTTCCGACAGGGCTGTGTACAGGGTCTTGCGGAAGCGGGTCGCGGCGATCTGGTAATCGGTACCGGCCAGATCGGTGTTCAGCTGTGCCTTTTGCAGGTTGAGGAAGGGCAGGGTGAGTCCCGCGCCCAGCGTCGCCACGGGATTGCGCAGCACATCCCCCAGGGTCGGCCCGCTGGTGCCCACGCTACCGTTCAGGCTCAGCGTGGGGTAATAGCTGGCAGCGGTCACCTTGATCTGTTTCAGGCTGTTGCGCAGACCCAACTCGGCCGCCCGCAGGTCCGGGCGGCGCGCCAGCAGGTCGGCGGGCAGGCCCGCTTCAAGCGGTGGACTGGTCGCGCCCGACAGGCTCTGCGGCTCATCCGCCTGCGACCAGGCCTGGCCATCCAGCAGCACCGTCAGCGCGTTGCGCGCTTCCACCCGCTGCTGCTCCAACGCCGACTGCGTGACGCGCTGTGCCTCCAGACCCTGTCGCGCCTGGCGCACTTCCAAGCCGGATGCAGCCCCCGCATCGAATCGCGCCTGCACCAGCTCCAGCGTTCTCGCCAACCGCGCCATGTCTGCAGCAGCCGAAACAATCGACTGGTTGAGATAGGCGAGATTCCAGTAGTAGTTCACCGCGTCGCTGATCGCGATCAACGCGGTGTTCTGTCGGTCTTCTTCGCTGGCCTGCGCGGACCACACCGCGATATCGCGCTGCGTGCGCAGCTTGCCCCACAGGTCGACTTCCCACTGCAGCGATACGCCTGTCGTGTAGTCACTCGAACGCCAGTTGTCACTGCGGTCGATGGCGCGCGAGGTGCTGGTAGCCAGTCCGGACAGCGAAGGGTCCGGCCAGAGTGCGTTGTTCGCCAGTCCGGCCTGCAGGCGTGCGCGCTGGACGTTGAGGCCGGCGACGGCGAGGTCGTTGTTGGCGGCAAGCACCTGCGTGACCAGGCGGTCGAGCCGCTCATCGCCGAATGCCGTCCACCAGCGGTCGGCGCGCACGTCGGCGCGCGGCCGGTCCAGTCCACTGGTGGGCAGGGTGCTGCCTGCGGCAAGGCTGGCACTGTCGGCACCGTAGCTGGACGGTACCGCTGCAGCCTGCACCGGATAGCGGCCCGCGGTGGCGCATGCGGCCAATGAAGTGAGCAGCGCGCTGGCCAACAGCACGCGCACAGGGGTCGAGCAGGAAAACGTCATGGTGGTCCTCATTCGCGTGCAAGGGCGTCGACCGGGTCCAGCTGCGCGGCGCTGCGCGCCGGCAGGAATCCGAAGGCGACGCCGATCAGGGTGGAGCAGGCAAACGCTGCCACGATGGAGCTGGTGGAGAACACCATCAGGTACTCGCTGGACAGACGACCGAAGGCCCATCCCAGCCCCAGCGCCAGGCTGACGCCGATCAGACCACCCAGCAGGCAGACCAGTACCGCTTCGATCAGGAACTGTTGACGGATGTCGCTCTGGCGTGCGCCCACCGCCATGCGTACCCCGATCTCGCGGGTGCGCTCGGTCACCGACACCAGCATGATGTTCATGACGCCGATGCCGCCGACCAGCAGCGCGATGGCGGCGATGGCGCCTATCAGCAGGGTCATCGTGCGCGTGGTCTGTTCGATGGTCTGGCGGATCTCCGCGCTGTTGCTGAGGAACACGTCCTCGGTGCCATGGCGCAGGGTGAGCAGGTTGGTGATCGCGGCCTGCGCAGCGTCCATCGGCGTATCGTCCTTCACCCGCACCGTGATGCCGGAGATATGGTTCTGCCCGAGCATGCGCGACATCGCGGTGGTGTAGGGCACCCAGACGCTCAGGCTGGTGCTGCCACCGAAGCCGAAGCTCTGCCGCTTTGCCACGCCGACCACCCGCGCCGGTACGTTGCCGAGCAGGATCACCTGACCGATCGGATCGCTGTCCGGGAAGAACTGGGTCCTGGTGTTTTCGTCGATGACCGCAACCTGCGCCAGCGATCTCACCGCGTCCGCATCGAAGAAGCTGCCGCTTACCAGGCTGACGCCCTTTACCCGGAAGAACTGCTCGCCGACCCCGCTCACCGATGCGGTGGCGGACAGGTTGCGGAACCGCGCTGTCACCGATGTGGAGACGTTGGGCGTGGCGCTGTCTACGTAGCTTTGCTCGGCCAACGCGTAGGCATCGCTTGCCTTGAGCGTCTGCACCCGTGCCGAACGCATGTCACCGAAACCGCGCCCTGGATAGACGTCGATCGTGTTGGTGCCCAACGAGCTGATGTTCTGCAGGATCTGCTGCTGCGACCCGTTGCCCAGCGCCACGACCGAGACCACCGACGCGATGCCGATGATGATGCCGAGCATCGTCAGGAAGGTGCGCAGGCGATGCGCGTTCATCGCCAGCAGCGCCATGCGGAAGGCTTCGGTGAAACGGTCGCGGGCCGCACGCCAGCTTTTGCCCTTTCCGGCGTCGATGCTCGGTGCGCGCTGTGCGCGGAATCGGGGCGCGTTCTCGTTGATGCGGTCGGCGATGATTTCGCCGTCGCGGATCTCGATGATGCGCTGGGCGTGCTCGGCCACGCTCATGTCGTGGGTGACGATGATGATGGTGTGGCCTTCGGCGTGCAGTTCGCCCAGGATGCCCATCACTTCCTCACCCGAGCGGGTATCCAGTGCGCCGGTCGGTTCGTCGGCCAGGATCACCTCGCCGCCGTTCATCAGCGCTCGCGCGATGGACACGCGCTGCTGTTGGCCGCCGGACAGCTGCCCGGGCTTGTGCTGCATGCGGTCGCCCAGCCCCAGGCGCTGCAGCAGCTGCACCGCGCGCGCGCTGCGTTGTTCGCTGGGGTTGCCGGCATAGATCGCAGGAACTTCCACGTTGCCCCGCGCATCCAGGTCGCCCAACAGGTGATAGCGCTGGAAGATGAAACCGAAGTGCTCTCGACGCAGTTCGGCCAAGGCGTCCGGACCCATGCTGCCGGTCTCGCGACCGGCCACCTGATAACTGCCGCGCGTCGGCCGATCCAGGCAGCCCAGGATGTTCATCAGGGTGGATTTGCCCGAGCCGGACTGGCCGACAATGGCGACCATCTCACCGGCATGGATATCCAGGTTGACGTCGCGCAGCACGGCGATGGTCTCATCGCCGGCCGGGAATTCGCGGCGCAGGTCGCGCAGCCGCAGCAGGACGCTGGAAGAGTCCACGGTATTCATCGACGCGGCCCGCCGCCCATCCCCGGACCCATGCGCATGCTGGGACCACCGCGCGCACCGCCACCGTTCGCGGCCGCGCCGCCGCCTTCGCCGACCACCACGCGGTCGCCTTCGGCGAGCCCGGACAGGATCTCCGCGTTGGCACCGTTGTTGATGCCCACCTTCACCCGCCGCGGCTGCGGTTGGCCGTCCTCACCGACCACGCGGACGACCTGCTGGCCGTCGCGCGTCTTTGCACCCAATGCGACCGACGGCACCAGGATCACCCCCTTGGCTTGCTTGAGCAGTACCGAAACCTGCGCGGTCATGTCGATGCGCAGCGTGCCGTCGGGATTTTCCACATCGAACAGCGCGTTGTAGTAGACCGCGCTGGACGAACTGGACGAACTGCTGGAGCTGGACGCGCTGTCGCTGGAGATGGAGGCCGGTGCCGGATTGATCTGCCGGAGTTTGGCGTGATACTTCCGGTCCGGCTCACCCAGGGTGGTGAAGTACACCGGCATGCCCGCCTTGATCTTGACCACGTCGGCTTCGGAGATTTCCGCATTGACCGTGACCAGGTCGAGGCGCGCCAGCATCACGATGGTCGGTGCGGTCTGGTTGGCGTTGACCGTGCGGCCTTCTTCGGTGACCACTGCCACCACGGTGCCATCCATCGGTGCGGTGATGCGGGTGTAGGCCAGGTTGGCGCGCGCTGTCGCCACCTCGGTTTCACTGCCCTTGATCTGGGCCTGGTTGGACTGGATCTGTGCGCGGGCCGTCTTCAGCGCGGCCTCGGCCGCATCGTATTCCTGTCGCGAGGTGGCTTCGGCGGCAAGCATCTCCTGCTGGCGCGCGAAATTCAGCTCGCTCTGCCGCAGGCTGGCCTGCTGCACCGCCAGCTGGGCGCGCTGCTGCTGCAGCGTGGCTTCTGCCCGCAGTACCGTGTTCTGCTGGGTCGTCGCGTCGATTTCGGCGATCAGTTCGCCTTCCTTCACCGTGTCGCCCAGCTGCACCTTCAGTGACTTCACCTGGCCGGACGCCTGCGCGCCCACGCTGACCAGCTTGTAGGCATCGATCACGCCGGTCGCCTCGACGGTCTGTTCGACATCGCCACGCGTGGCCGGCGAGGTCGCCAGGGCGGGTGCCGCGGGCTTGCGCAGGAAGAACCACGCGCCGATGGCAAGCAGCACCACCACGAGGAGGGACAGCAGCAGGCGACCGCGACGGGTTCTGGGCAGCAGGTGGAAGTTCACGATCGGTGATACTCGGCAGGCCGCTCCAGCGGCGTCGCGTCCATTGTGGTGACGCTTGCTCTGCAGGCTCAATCCTCAGCGTGTGTCCATGTGTAACATTGCAGCGCCTTGTCTGTTTCAATGTGTATCACGTATGCCGCTGGATACAGTGCAACGCATTGGCCTGCGTGCGGTTCAGCTGCCGACAGGGGATGATGCCGACATGGAGACCGCCAACCCGATGCACCGCCTGCTCATCGTCGATGACGACAACGACATCCGCAACCTGCTGGCCGAACAGCTGGGACGTGCCGGCTATCAGGTCAGTACCGCCGCCGACGGCGCTGCCATGCGCCAGGTGCTGGAGCGGGAGCACGTCGACCTGATCGTGCTTGACCTGAACCTGCCGCGCGAAGACGGCCTGACCCTGTGCCGCGATCTGCGCGCGCGATCCTCCACGCCCGTGATCATGCTGACCGCGCGTGCCGAACCCATCGATCGCGTGCTCGGTCTGGAGATGGGCGCCGACGATTACCTGGCCAAGCCGTTCGAACCGCGCGAGCTGCTGGCGCGCATCCGCAACGTACTGCGCCGGACCGAAGCCTTGCCTGCCAACCTGGAGCCGCTGGCGATCCGCCGTGCGCGCTTTTCGCGCTGGACGTTCGATCTGGAGCACCGTCATCTGGTGGATCCCGATGGGCGGGTGGTGGTGCTGTCCGGTGCCGAGTTCCGCCTGCTGCGGGTGTTCGTCGGCCATGCCAACAAGGTGCTGTCGCGGGAGCAGCTGGTGGCGCTCAGCAGCGGGCGCAACTATGAGTCGCAGGATCGGGCGATCGATCTGCAGGTCAGCCGGTTGCGCAACAAGCTGGCCGATGATGGCAGTCCGGATGGGCTGATCAAGACCGTGCGCAACGAAGGCTACGTACTGGCGGCGGCGGTCACCCTGGAATGAACCGGTTGCGTCGCTTCCTGTCCTCGATGGTGGGGCGCCTGTTCGTGATCCTGCTGCTGGGCATGGGCGTGGCGGCGATCGGTGCGACGATGCTGGCCGGTGCGAAACGGCAACAGGAGTTCGAGCGGCAGAACCTCAACCGCATCGCCGACCGGTTGCAGGGCTACGTGAATCTGCTGGACGGCAATCCGGAGCTGCGTGAGCGGTTGCTGGATGCCGGCGGCCCCAGTGTGCGCCGCCTGCTGCCGGACGCACGGCAGGGGCGACCGGACGACGCGTTGATGGGCGTGCTGGCCGCACGTCCCGGACCGGTGGCCAGCGCGCAGGTCCGCTTCACCTCGTTCCGGGCCTGCCTTCCGCGGCTGAAAGATCTGCTGCCGCCGTCCGACGGGCATCGTGGCCGACCGCCCCGCGAGCGCGACCCCGCTTTCATCCCACCGCGCTGCCGGGCGGTGCAACTGACCTTGTCCGACGGTGCGTCGTTGGCGCTGGCGCTGGAGTCGCCTGCGGTGGCACACAATGGCGTGCTGGCGGTCGACCCCTTGTTCCTGACGCTGCTGGTGTTGGCGATCGCGGTGCTGGCCTACGTGGTGGCGAGGATGGCCAGCGCGCCCTTGCGGCGGTTGGCCGGCGCCGCGCAGGAACTGGGCGTGGACCTGCACCGGGCGCCGATGGCCGTCGCCGGCCCGCTGGAGGTCCAGCACGCCGCTGAAGCCTTCAATGCCATGCAGCAGCAGTTGCAGCGGCACCTTGCCGAGCGCACGCACATGCTGGCCGCGATCACGCATGACCTGCAGACGCCGGTGACCCGGTTGCGCCTGCGCTTGGAGAACGTAGAGGACGAGGGCCTGCGCGAGCGGCTGGTCGCCGACCTGGCAGCGATGCAGGCCTTGATCCGTGAGGGCCTGGAGCTGGCCCGCAGCGCCGAAAGCGCCGAGCAGCGCGCGCCCTTGGACCTGGACTCGTTGCTGGAAAGTCTGGTGGAAGACGCGGCGGAAGCCGGCGCGGACGCGCGTTTCGAAAGTGGGTGTGCGGCGGTGCTGATGCTGCGCCCGCTGGCGATGCGGCGCCTGTTTTCCAACCTGCTGGACAACGCCCTGATGTATGGCCACAGCGCCAGCGTGCGCGCCGAGCGCGATGGCAAGGGCGTGCGGGTGGTGATCAGCGACCGCGGGCCGGGCTTGGCCGAGGATGAGCTGCTGAGCGTGTTCGATCCCTTCGTGCGGCTGGAAACCTCGCGCTCGCGGCAGACCGGTGGCGCTGGGTTGGGGCTGACCATTGCCCGCGCACTGGCGGGCAAGGACGGGGCGAAGGTCAGCCTGCACAACCGGGAGGGTGGCGGGCTGGATGCCGTGGTGTACTGGGCGGCACCGGTCGTGGCCGCGGCGCGCGGGCACGCTTGACACACGGCGGCGCGGATTTGCCTATCATGCGCACATCCTCCCAGCGTCAGCCCGATGAAAAACACCCTGTCCGCCCCTGCCAGCAAGGGTGCCCGGTGCGCCACCGTGTGTGTGCGCCGGTCCTGCGGCGTGCCCGGAGACACCGTGCGGCGATGAGGTGTCGGGGGAATCCAGCCACCGCGTGGCGGCGCGGTGGGCCATCAGCGGGCGTTCTGCGCCTGGGCCTGTGCGTCCTGCTCGCCATGCTGGCGCTGCTGGCCTGTGCGCGCGCAGCGGCCCAGGAAGGCGGTTCACCGCCCCTGCGTGACTACGCCATCGACGTGTGGACCTCGCGCAACGGGTTGCCGCACAACTCACTGCGCGACATCGCGCAGACGCCGGAAGGCCATCTGTGGTTCGCCACCTGGGAAGGCCTGGTGCGCTACAACGGACTGGACTTCACCGTGTTCGACCGCAGCACGCGGCCGGGGCTGCTCGACAATGGCGTGGGTGCGCTGCTGGTCGATCGGCAGGGCGGGCTGTGGATCAGCGATTCACGCGGCAACATCACCCGTCGTTCCGCGGATGGCCGCTGGCAGGTCTGGAAGCGCCAGGATGACACCCCCCAGGTGCTCGTGCAGGCCATGCATATGGACAGCCACGGGCGCCTGTGGCTGTTGTACGAAGGCAAGGGTGTGGGGTATCTCGGCCCCGATGGGCAGATGGTCTACCAGCCGCCTCCGCCGGACCTGCCGCTGGCCCTCAATTTCACCAAGCTGGTCGTCGACGCACAGGACAGGGTCTGGATCGGCACGCTGGACGGCCTGGTGCTGCGCGAGGCCGATGGCGAACTGAAGCGCGCGCCTGCGGCATGGGACCTGGGCCGCGGACTGGTCTGGCCGTATCGCGCGCCAGACGGCGTGATGTGGATCGTCGGCGGCGAGCGGATCTACCGGATGCAGGATGACGTGCCGCAGCTGATGCACCGCTTGCCCGGGCAGATTCACCTGACCGCCATGCTGCAGGATCGCCATGGCGACTTGTGGCTTGGTACGGAGAACCAGGGCCTGTTGCGGATTTCACGGCACGGACTCGAACGCCTGCCGGCGGGGCTCAACCTGCCGGGCGGCCGCGTGGTCAGCCTGCGCGAAGACGCCGAGGGCAGCATCTGGGTGGGCGCCAACGGCGGTCTGTACCGGCTGCGCGAGACCCTGTTTGCCAGTTACACCGAGCGCGACGGACTGAGCGGTGATTACATCCGTACGGTGCTGGAAGACCATGCGCGCGGCCTGTGGGTGGGCAGCGCCAGCGGCTTGGACCGGCGTGCGCCGGACGGTCACTTCGCGCCGGTGATCCTGCACAACCGCGGTGGTAAGGCCCCTTCGGTACTGAGCCTGGCGCAGGGTCGCGACGGTGACGTCTGGGTCGGCACGTTCGGTGACGGCGTGTTCCGTCTCGACGCGCAGGGCAGGCCAAAGCACACCTTCGATACCAGCGACGGCATGCCGGGGGGCAATGTGCGCGCCATCAGCATCGACGCGCAGGGCGAGGTATGGGCCGGTACCCAGAAAGGCGTCGTGCGGATCGATGCGCAGGGCGTCAGCGTGCCGCGGGTGCCGGGCATGCCGGGCGGCCTGGTGACCGCCTTGGCGCACGACAGGCAGGGCAACCTGTGGATCGGCACGATCGAAGGCATCAAGGTATTGCGGGGGGATCACGTGCAGTCCATCGACCTGGCCCCGTTGGGCGGCGGTCGCAGCGTGTTCGGCTTCCAGCAGATCGGCGATGCGATGTGGATCAGCAGCGATCGCGGCCTGTACCGCTATCAGGACGGAAAGCTGTCGCGGGTCGGCCTGGAGCAGGGGATGCCGGTGGACACCGTCTTCCAACTGGTCCCTGATCGGGTCGGCAACGTCTGGATCAGCAGCAACCGCGGCGTGCTGCGCACCGACATGGGCATGCTCAACGAGGTCGCCGACGGTCGCGCGCCGCGCGTGGACGTGGAGCGTTACAACGAAATCGACGGCATGGCCAATTCGCAGGCCAACGGCAGCTCGGGCCCGGCCGCCCTGTTACGCCAGGACGGGACGTTCTGGGTCGTCACCGCCGGTGGACTCAGTACGGTGGATCCCCTGCGCCTGCAGCGGTTCCGCGAGCGGCTGGCGCCCCCTGCCGCCATCGAAAGCGTGCAGGTGGACGGCGCGCCGATCCACTGGGAGGGGGCCGAACGCAACCACATCGAAGGGGGGCGCCGGCTGACCGTGAGTTTCGTTGGACTGAGCTACCTGATGTCCGAACGCATCCGCTACCGCACGCGTCTGGAAGGCCTGGACAACGCATGGGTGGAGCGTGGGCAGCAGCGCAGCGTCGAATTCATCGGTCTGCCGCCGGGTACCTACACGCTGCATGTCTCCGCCGCCCACCCCGGCGGTGCCTGGAGTGACAGTGAGGCGGTATGGAATTTCAGCGTCGAACCGTTCTGGTGGCAGCGGCACAGTGTGCAGGCCGTGGCCGCCCTGCTGCTGTTGGCCGCGCTGGTGGCGTTGTACCGCTTCCTGATCAACCGCTACAAGCGGTCGAACATCCGCCTGGCGAAGCTGGTGGATGAGGCGACGCGTGACCTGCAGGCACAGACCGTCCACCTGCAGGCGCTGAACTCGGAGAAGACCCAGCTGGTGGATCGCCTGGCACTGCAATCCGAGCAGTTCGAACGGCAGGCGCGCGAGGACGCGCTGACCGGACTGCCGAACCGGCGGGCGTTCGACGAAACGTTGGCGCGTGACTTCGCCCGCTCACAGCGCAGCGGCCATCCCTTGTGCCTGGTGGTGCTGGATGTGGATCACTTCAAGGCCGTCAACGATCAGTACTCGCACAGCGTGGGCGACGTCGTGCTGGCCGAGGTCGCGCAGCTGCTGGCGTCGGCATGCCGGGATTCGGACATGCCGGCGCGCACCGGGGGCGAGGAGTTCGCGCTGCTGCTCAACGACACCCGGCTGGACGAAGCCGAACAGGTCTGCGCGCGTCTGCACGGTCTGTTCCACGCGCACCCGGACTGGGCCGGCATCGCCGACCTGCGGGTGACCTTCAGTGCGGGCCTGGTCGAACTGGACGCCACTGACCGCACGCCCAAACTGCTGTACCAGCGCGCTGACCGGGCCCTCTACAGCGCCAAGCGCGACGGCCGCGACCGGACCAGCGTCGGCTGATCCACCCGGGTCAGCCGATGCTGATCCACGCATTCCACCTTATCCCCGCGCTCAGCGCGGCCAGGCGTTGGCGATGGTGCAGAACAGCTTGGCGGTCTGCTCGGTGTCATACACCGCACTGTGAGCCTCGTCCGCATCCCACCCCAGCCCGGCCGCTGTCGCGGCGCGCGCCAGCACGGTCTGGCCGTAGGCGATACCGGCCAAGGTGACGGTGTCGAACACGCTGAAGGGGTGGAAGGGGTTGCGCTTGTGGCCAACACGCTCGACGGCGGCGTTGACGAAGCCCAGGTCGAAATGAGCGTTGTGACCGACCAGGATCGCGCGCTGGCAGCCGTACTTCTTCATCGCCGCACGCACCGGGCTGAAAATGTGGTCCAGGGCAGGTTTTTCTTCCTTGGCCAGGCGGAACGGGTGGTCAAGGATGATGCCGGTGATTTCCAGCGATTTCGGATCGATCTCCAGCCCCGGCGCCGGCACGACATGCGCGCTTGCGGTCTCGCCGGGATACAGCAGGCCGTTCTCGTCCATTTCGATGGGCACCGCCGCGATCTCCAGCAGCGCATTGCGCCGGCAGTCGAACCCGCCGGTTTCCACGTCCACCACGACGGGCAGGAAGCCTCGGAAGCGCTGGGACATCACCCGGTGCATGGCAGCAGGTGGTGCATCGGAGGGAGCGGGTACAGGCAGGGGGACATCGTTCATGGGTGAATTCTAACAGAGCGGCCTCGCAGACCCTGTGTCAGTACGGGCCATCTGCGTGCGCCAGCGCACCTTTCCGGCCGCTGCCCTGCGAGCAACGAAGCGCTGCGCATCCCCCGGCCGCAGGCGGAGGGCGTGCCATCGCGCGCCCACGGGCCGCGCCGTGGGGGGCGCGGTTGCAGACCTTCCCGCGCTCAGGGTTCCCCGGCGCTGGAGGTTTCGTCGCGCTTCTCGCGCGGCGGCAGCGGTTGCTCGCCATGCACCAGGAACCACACATTCTCGGCGATGTTGGTGGCGTGGTCGCCCACACGCTCCAGGTTCTTGGCCATGAACAGCAGGTGGGTGCACGGGGTGATGTTGCGCGGGTCTTCCATCATGTAGGTCAGCAGCTCGCGGAACAGCGCGGTGTACTGTGCGTCCAGCCGTGCATCGTCTTCGCGCAGCGCCAGCGCCGCTCCGACGTCATTGTCGCGATACGCCTCGATGGCGCGACGGACCTGCACTGCCGCCAACCGGCCCAGTGCACGCAGGCCTTGGATCTGCGGCAACGGCGGGACCTTGCCCAGCGCGATGGAGCGCTTGGCGACGTTGGCCGCGTAGTCGCCGATGCGCTCGATATCGGCCGGAATGCGCAGGCCGGCAAGGATCTCGCGCAGGTCGCGGGCCATCGGGCCACGCAGCGACAAGCGCATGACGTCATGGCTGATCTGCTGCTCCAGCGCATCGATGGCTTCGTCGTTGGCGATGATGCGGCGGGCGGCACTTTCGTCGCGCTTCTCGATGACGTCCATCGACGCCTCCAGCTGCGCGACGGCCATCTCGCCCATGCGCACGATCTCGGCCACCAGGCGCTGCTGCTCTTCGTCGTAGCTCTTGACGATGTGGTCGTTGGGTAGATTCATGTCGGTGCTCTCGGATGGGGTGGTTCGACGGATCAGCCGAACCGGCCGGTGATGTAGTCTTCGGTCTGCTGCTTGCTGGGCTGCGAGAAGATCACTTCGGTGCGGTCGTGCTCGATCAGGTCGCCCAGGTACATGAAGGCGGTGTAATCGGAAACGCGCGCGGCCTGCTGCATGTTGTGGGTGACGATGACGATGGTGTAGTCGTGCTTCAACTCTTCCACCAGCTGCTCGATGCGGCTGGTGGAAATCGGGTCGAGCGCGGAAGTCGGCTCGTCCAGCAACAGCACGTCCGGACGCAGGGCGACGGCACGTGCGATGCACAGGCGCTGCTGCTGACCGCCGGACAGGCCCAGCGCACTCTGGCCCAGCTTGTCCTTCACTTCATCCCACAACGCGCCCTGGCGCAGCGCGCTTTCCACACGGTCATTCATGTCCGCCTTGGACAGTTTCTCGTGGTGGCGGATGCCGTAGGCCACGTTCTCGAAGATGGTCATCGGGAACGGCACCGGCTTCTGGAACACCATGCCGACCTTGCTGCGCAGTCGGTTCATCGGATATTTCGGCGACAGGATGTCTTCGCCATCCAACAGCACTTCGCCACGCGCTTCCAGCTTCGGATACAGCGCATAGATGCGGTTGAAGATGCGCAGCAGGGTGGACTTGCCGCAGCCGGACGGTCCGATCAGCGCGGTGACGCGCTTCTCCGGCACTTCCAGGTTGATGCCCTTCAGGGCATGGAACTTGTCGTAGTAGAAGTCCAGCCCGCGCGCAGCCAGCTTGACCGGCGCCGGGGTGGCAAGCGATTCATGCGAGGCCGGGACCACGATGCGCTGCATCGGCACGGCATTGGAAAGATCGTTCATGGCAGTGTCCGCGGAAAGGTCAGTCATGGGAGATACGATTGCGCAGCAGGATGCCGCGTGCGCTGAGGCTGATGAGCAGCACGAAGACGGTCAGCACCAGGGCGCCGGCCCAGGCCAGCACCTGCCAGGATTCGTACGGGCTGCCGGCGAACTGGTTCATCACCACCGGCACCGAGGCCATCGGCTGGAACACGTTGCTGCTCCAGTACTGGTTGCCGAAGGCAGTGAACAGCAGCGGGGCGGTTTCGCCGGAAATGCGCGCCAGGGCCAGCAGGATGCCGGTGACGATGCCAGCGGATGCACTGCGGTACAGCACCTGCACGGTGACCTTCCACTGCGGGATGCCCAGCGAAAGGGCTGCTTCGCGCATCTGCGAAGGCACCAGGCGCAGCATCTCGTCGGTAGTGCGCACCACTACCGGCAGCACGATGAAGGCCAGTGCCAGCGCACCGGCGAAGGCGGAGAAGCTGCCGCCGGTCTGCATCACGAACAGCGTGTAGACGAACAGGCCGAGCACGATGGACGGGGCCGACAGCAGGATGTCGTTGACGAAGCGCACGACCGTGCCCGCCTTGCGGAAGTTGCCGTACTCGGCCAGCCAGGTGCCGGCCAGCACGCCCAGCGGGGTGCCGATGCCGATGGCCATGGCACACATCACGGCGGTGCCGTAGAAGGCATTGGCCAGGCCGCCTTCCTGCATGGGCGGCGGGGTGGACTGGGTGAACAGTGCCCAGTTGATGCCCGGGAGACCCTTGGAAAACAGCGTCCACAGGATCCAGCCCAGGAAGAACAGGCCGAACAGCGCCGTGGCCACCGACATCAGGATCGCAACGATATTGCCGATGCGGCGGCGCAGGTACAGGGATTGAGCGGCGGTGGACATCAGTTGCCCTCCTTGCGGGACAGACGCATCAACATCAGGCGGGCGATGGCCAGCACCACGAAGGTGACGATGAACAGCACGAAGCCGAGCAGCAGCAGGGCGGAGCGGTAGGTCTCGGTGGCCTCGCCGAAGTCATTGGCGATCAACGCGGCGATGGTGGTGCCCGGCTCCAGCAGCGACGGCGACAAGCGCACGCTGTTGCCGATGACGAAGGCGACTGCCATGGTCTCGCCCAGAGCGCGGCCCAGGCCCAGGAAGATGCCGCCGATCACCGCCGAGCGGGTGTAGGGCAACACGATGTCCCAGCTGACTTCCCACTTGGTCGAGCCCAGCGCATACGCCGACTCCTTCAGGCGGGTAGGCACGGTCAGGAACACTTCGCGCATCACCGAGGAGATGAAGGGGATCACCATGATCGCCAGCACGAAGCCGGCGGTGAGCATGCCGATGCCGAGCGGTGGGCCCTGGAACATCGGCCCGATGATCGGCCACTCGCCCAGTGTCTCGTTGAGGAACGGCGTCACGTACTCGGTCATCACCGGCACCAGCACGAACAGGCCCCACATGCCGTAGATGATCGAGGGGATGCCGGCCAGCAGTTCGATGGCGGTACCGACCGGCCCACGCAGCCAGCGCGGGGCGACTTCGGTGAGGAAGAAGGCGATGCCGAAGCTCACCGGCACGGCGATGACCATCGCGATCAGCGCGGTCACCAGGGTGCCGTAGATCGGCGCGAGTGCGCCGAATTTGTTCTCCACCGGATTCCATTCGGCGGAATAGAAGAAACTCAGGCCTTGGGCTTCCAGGGCATGACGGCCGCCCCAGAGCATCGACAGCGCGGCGCAGGCGAGGGCAGCGAGGACGAAGATGACGGTGCCGACCAGCACCCATCGGAACAGGCGGTCGTTGCGGGCATCACGCGTATCACGCGTGGAAGGTGCGGCTGCAGGCTGTGCGATGGCATTCATGGGATGGGCGACGCGGCCAGTAGGGGGCGGGGTGACGCGGGGTGGAAAAGGACGGTGCCCGCGCAGGGCGGGCACCGTTCCTGCATCACTTCAGTTCGGTACCCCAGTAGGCTTCGATCTGGGTGACCAGTTCGGCCGGCAGCGGTACGTAGTGCAGTTCGTTGGCCTGCGTCTGGCCGCTTTCGAAGGCCCACTTGAAGAACGCCAGGGCATCCTGGTTGCGCTTGGCGTCCTTCGGCTTCTTCTGCATCAGCATGAAGTTGGTCGCGGTGATCGGCCATGCCTGCTCGCCCGGCGCATTGGTGATGACCAGATTGAAGTCCTTGGCACTCGCCCAATCGGCGCTGGCGGCCGCGGCGGCGAAGGTTTCAGCACTCGGCTGCACCCAGCTGCCCGCAGCGTTCTGCATCGCGCTGTACGGCATGCTGTTCTGCAGCGCATAGGCCAGCTCGACATAGCCGATGGAGCCCTTGATCTGCTTCACGTACGAGGCGACGCCTTCGTTGCCCTTGCCGCCCACGCCGTCGGGCCACTGTACCGACGTGCCTTCGCCGACCTTGCCCTTCCAGTCCGCACTGACCTTGGACAGGTAGTTGGTGAAGTTGAAGGTGGTGCCGGAACCGTCCGAACGGTGGACCAGGGTGATCTTGCCGTCCGGCAAGGTGACGCCCGGGTTCGCGGCGACGATGGCCGGGTCGTTCCAGGTCTTGATCTTGCCCAGGAAGATGTCCGCCAGCAGGGTGCCGCTCAGACGCAGCTTGCCCGGCTCCAGGCCCTCGATGTTGACGACCGGCACCACGCCGCCGATGGCGGACGGGAACTGGGCCAGCCCGGCCTGCGCCAGCTCTTCGCTGCTCAGCGGCTTGTCGGAGGAACCGAAGTCGACGGTGCCGGCCTTGATCTGGGCGATGCCGCCGCCGGAGCCGATGGACTGATAGTTGATCTTGGCGCCGGTGGCGGCGTTGTAATCGGCCGACCACTTGGACACCAGCGGGAAGATGAAGGAAGCGCCGGCACCGGACACTTCGGCGCTGACCTTGTCACCGGCGGCCGGGGCGGCGGCGGTTGCACCGGCGGCGGGCTGCTGGGCGGTCGGCGACTCGCTGCCGCCGCAGGCCGACAGGCCGAGGGCGATGGCCAGGGAAAGGGTGGCCAGGCCGGCCTTCTGCAGATTCATGCGTCACTCCATAGCGGGAAGTTGCCGGTCCATCCGGCGGTTGCGGCTATGAAATGATGTTTTTGTTACAGCCTGATGACTCAGGTCACGGGCGAAGCCCACGTCACGGTTTGACGGGCTTTTCACGGTGTTGGCGGATGCTGGCCGCAGCGGGGAAGCGGTCGAACTGCGCGGATTCGAGCGCGTCCTGGAACAAAAAAAGGCGCGGGATCCTGATGGATCGCGCGCCCGGTGGAGCCAGCGGAGGGAGAGAGTCTCCGCTGGCCCCGTGCCCTTGGGTGTATCAGTACTTCAGGTTCTGCGTCCAGTAGGTCTCGATCTGGCGGACCAGGGTGTCCGGCAGCGGCACGTAGTCCAGCTGCTTGGCCTGCTCGTCACCGCTCTTGTAGATCCAGCGGAAGAAGTCCTGCGTTGCCTTCGCGTTGGCCACGTTGCGCGGCTGCTTGCGCACCAGGATGAAGTTGGTGGCGGTGATCGGCCAGGCCTGGGCGCCTGGTGCATTGGTCATCACCAGGTAGAAATCCTTGGCGTTGGCCCAATCGGCGCTGGCGGCCGCGGCGGCGAAGGTGGTGTCCGACGGCTGCACGACGTTGCCGGCGGCATTCTTCATCGACGCATAGGACATCTTGTTCTGCAGCGCGTAGGACAGCTCGACGTAGCCGATGCCGCCCTTGATCTGCTTCACGTACGCGGCGACGCCTTCGTTGCCCTTGCCACCGATGCCGGCCGGCCACTGGACCGAGGTGCCTTCACCGACCTTGGTCTTCCACTCCGGGCTGACCTTGGACAGATAGTTGACGAAGTTGAAGGTGGTGCCCGAACCGTCGGAGCGGTGCACGATGGTGATCTTGGCCGACGGCAGGGTCAGGCCCGGGTTCAGCGCGGCGATGGCCGGGTCGTTCCAGGTCTTGATCTTGCCGAGGAAGATGTTGGCCAGAGTGGGGCCATCCAGCTTCAGCGCGCCCGGTGCAACACCGGCCACGTTGAGCACCGGCACCACGCCGCCGATCACCGACGGGAACTGGGCCAGGCCGGCAGCAGCGAGTTCTTCCGGCTTCAACGGGGCGTCGGACGAGCCGAAGTCCACCGTGGCGGCCTTGATCTGCGCGATGCCACCACCGGAGCCGATGGACTGGTAGTTGACCTTCTTGCCGGTGGCCACGGTGTAGTCGGCCGACCACTTGGACATCACCGGGAAGATGAAGGACGCGCCGGCACCGGTCACATCGGCAGCGTTGGCGGCGAAGACGGACGACGCGGCGAGGATGGCAACGGCGGCGCGCGACTTGAAGGCGTGGATCACGGGAATGGCTCCTGGGTGGTAGACGGGCGATTACCCGTCGTGTCGGTGCACATTCCATAACGATTGCGTGACACCGCCGCGTCTGTCACATGACGCATCGATGACAGCGTCGCCAGAGGCGGGCAGAGCCAAGGGTAGAGCCGACTTCAGTCGGCTGGCGCAGCCCCCAGGGTAGAGCCGACTTCAGTCGGCTGGCGCAGCCCTGAGGGTAGAGCCGACTTCAGTCGGCTGGCACAGTCGCCATGGTAGAGCCGACTTCAGTCGGCTGGCCGCCGCAGCCGACTGAAGTCGGCTCTACCAAACGCCGCCGCAGCCGACTGAAGTCGGCTCTACCAAACGCGCAGGCCGCAAACGCGGAAGGGCACGGCGTCATGCCGTGCCCTTCCATTATCACGTGCTGCAGGTCTTACCAGAAGAACTGCGCGCGGGCTTCCAGGATGTTCGGATCGTCATTGACGAAGCCGCGTGCGCTGGAGCTGTACTTCTGGCTGTCCACCATCACGTAGTTCAGGGCGAACTTGGTGTTGGAGCGCCAGTAATAGTTCACGCCCACGGTCCAGATATCCATCTTGCCGCCCAGCACGCCGTCCACGATCGGCGGACGACCGGCGACCGGGTTCGCGCTCAGGTTGCCGTCGTTGAGATCCATATGGTCGAAGCGCGCGCCCAGCTGCCACATGCCGCCGGCGGGGTTGTCTGGCAGGCCGGTGCCCGGTACGCCACCCTTGTAGCCCCAGCTTTCGCCGGTGATGTTCCACAGGCCGCTGACGTAGTAACCGTCACTGGTGTAGTTGTCGTTGGCCAGGCGCTTGGCCTTGCTGCTGTAGTACTCGCTCTGGGCCTTGAACGGGCCGCCGATGTACATCGCTTCCAGGCCCAGCGTGGTCACGCGGTCGGTGTCGACCATGTTGCCGCTGTCGACCAGGCGCACGGTGGCCAGGTCGGCGTTGGGACGGGCACGCACGCGCAGGGTATCGGCGTCGGTGTCATACGCCACGTAGCTCAGGCCGAAATGCAGGACCTGGCCCTTTTCGTTGATCGGCGCGAAGGTACCGCGTGCACCGTAACCGCTGCCGTGCGCAAGGTTGCGGGTCAGCTCGCGACCGAACGCGCTGGCCGTCACCGACCAGTTGTCCTGTGCATAGCCCCACGCGCCACCGAGGCGACGGGCCACCGCGTAGGTGTTGGTCACGGCGGCCTTCGAGATGAAGTCGTTGTTCTTGGTGCTGGACAGTTCTTCCAGGCTGTTGGGCTGCTTGTACTGGCCCAGCTGCACGAAGTGGTTGCTGTTGCCGCCCAGCTTGTACTTCACGTTGGTGTCGAGGAACTTGTCGGCCTTGGCGTCATACCCGACCACCCATTCCACGTTGCCCGGGCCCTTGCCCTTGAGCACCAGCTCGGCACGGCGCAGCTCGAATTCGCTGTCCTTGCCGTTGGCTGCATCGCCGCCATTGAGGTCGGCTACATCGTTGTCGAACCAGTTGCCGTCGGCCTGGACGAGGCCTTCGAAGGTGATCTCCGAACCGCCGATCACATCGATGGCCACTTCAGCGTGGGCGGCCGGCACGAACAGCGCAGCCGCAACGGCCGCAGTGAGAAGTTGGCGATGCAGTTTCATGGAGAGAGTAGCCTTGCAGGCAGGTGGGAAGATGCGCGCAGGCTAGAACGTGAAGATTGCGTAAATGTGACAGTTTGCGAACGCCGTGCCCCCGCAGCACCCCTTGCCCCTCTTCGCCGGGGCCATTGATGCCCTGTGGTTGTGACGTCCGGATGGCGCGGCGATGGCAGTCTGCGCGGCGGATCAGACCGACGCGGTCTTGTCCTTGAAGCGGCAGAGGTCACGGATGACGCACTGCGGACAATCGGGTTTGCGCGCTTTGCACACGTACCGTCCATGCAGGATCAGCCAGTGATGCGCGTCCAGCAGGAATTCGGCAGGGATGGCTTTCATCAGACCGTCTTCGACCGCACGCACGTCTTTGCCCGGGGCAAGGCCGGTACGGTTGGATACGCGGAAAATGTGGGTGTCGACGGCCATCGTCGGCTGGCCGAACGCCGTATTGAGCACCACGTTGGCCGTCTTGCGCCCCACTCCCGGCAGGGCTTCCAAGGCGGCACGATCCTCCGGCACCACGCTGCCGTGCTGCTCCACCAGCAGCCTGCAGGCGGCGATCACATTCTTCGCTTTGGCGTTGAACAAACCGATGGTGGAGATATACGGCTTCAGCCCTTCCTCCCCCAGGTCGAGAATCGCCTGTGGCGTGTTGGCCACCGGAAAAAGACGCCGGGTCGCCTTGTTGACGCCGACATCGGTGGCCTGCGCAGACAGCGCAACGGCCACCAGCAGCTCGAACGGATTGCTGTATTCGAGCTCGGTTTTCGGATGGGGGTTGAGTTCGCGCAGCCGGGTGAACATTTCCAGCACATCGGCGCGTGGCATCTTCGTCGTGCGTCGCGCCGCCGTGCGCGTGGGCAAACCTGCAACCGCCATCACGACCCCCGCGGCGCGGCCGCACGCGCCTTCGCCCGCGCCAGGATGGCGGCAGCGGCAGAGGGCAGGGCGGGGGTGTGGTCGGGGGCAGGGGGCGGCGAACGCCGCGCATCGCGTTCGGCATCACGTCGCGCCAGCCGGACGGCACGGTCGCGGTACCGTTCTCGTGCCTGCCAAGCGCGCTGCAACTGGCGCTGCACCGCCTGCAGGCGATCGGGCAGGTCCGCATGGCCGGGGAGCTGGCGGGCATCGGCCGCATCGGGCACGTAGTCCATCAGCCCGGCCAGCAGCGCACCGTCCAGGTCATCAGCCTGCAGCCGCTCGTACAGCGCCACGGGGTCCGGTCGGCGGGCCATCCGTCAGCGACCCTCGAAGTGGGCGGGGCGACGCTCAAGGAAGGCGCGGGTGCCCTCGCGCATGTCATCGGTGGCAAACAGCAGGCCGAACTGCGCACTTTCGTAGTCCAGGCCCGCCTCCAGGCTGCATTCGCCGCCCACGTGAACCGCGTCCAGCAGCGCCCGGACGGCCAATGGCGCGGCGCGCGCCAACTGGTCGGCGCGCTCATCCACTCGCGCATCCAGCGCCTCGGCGGCAACCACCTCGTTGACCAGACCGAGGTGCAGCGCTCGGTTGGCGTCAACCGGGCTGCCCAGCAGGCACAGTTCCAGCGTGGCCGCGCGCCCGCACAGGCGCAGCAGGCGCTGGCTGCCACCGAACCCGGGAATCAGGCCGAGAGTGATCTCGGGCAGGCCCAATCTGGCACTATCAGCCGCGATGCGCAGATGGCAGGCCATCGCCAACTCCAACCCACCCCCCAGCGCGAAGCCGTTGATCCGGGCCATCACGGGCTTGGGCATGCGCTCGATCTGACGCATCAGGCGCTGTCCCAGCAGCGAGAAATCGCGTCCCTGCACAGCGCTGAGTCCGTTCATTTCGCTGATGTCGGCACCGGCCACGAACGCCTTCTGCCCCGCGCCGGTCAGCACCACGACCCTTACGCTGTCAGCCTCGCAGGCGGCGGTGAAGGCCTCCGACAGCGCCCGCAGAGTCGCGCCGTCGAGGGCATTCAGCTTGTCCGGCCGGTTCACGGTCAGCATGCGCACGGCACCGCGGTCAGCGACGATGATCGGGGAATGTGACACGCAGGTGCTCCTGAACGTTAAAAAACAGTGATGTTGAACTCTTGAAACGCAGACAGGTCAAAGCCTACGTCGTCAGTAGCGGATCACCCGTGCGACCGCTATCCTAACCCGTCGCCTCAGGGCGGCGAAAACGCCCCCTGAGTTACCACCCCTGGAGAATTGTTTGATGAAGTTGCGTTCTATCGCGGTCGCCGTTGCGGCCCTGGCCCTGACGGGCAATGCCTTCGCCCAGGACGTCGCGTCCGAAAAGGGCAAGCTGAGCTATTACTTCGGTTATGACTACGGCAACAACCTTGCGGAGCTGACCGGTCGCGGTGAGCAGCTGGACATCAACTCGGTGGTGAAGGGTCTGCAGGACGCCTACGCCAAGAAGCAGCCGGCGATCACCGCCGACCAGCTGAAGCCGGCCGTTGAAGCGTTCCAGAAGCGCGAGCAGGGTCGTGCACAGGCCGCCAAGGCCGAGTACGACAAGGCTGCGGCTGAGAACAAGACCAAGAGCACGCAGTTCCTGGCCACCAACAAGGCCAAGTCGGGCGTGCAGACGCTTGCCAGCGGCGTGCAGTACCGCGTGATCGAAGCCGGCACCGGCGCCAAGCCGACCCAGGCCAGCAGCGTGCAGCTGGAAGTGGCCGGTCCGTTCCCGTACGGCCAGCGTCCGACCGAAGCCCGCCCGGCCCAGCAGATTCCTGCCATGAAGCTGAGCGAAGTGGAAATGAAGGCCATGCGCGAAACGCTGCTGCAGATGCCGGCCGGCTCGAAGTGGGAAGTCACCCTGCCGCCGGAACAGGCCTACGGTGCCGACCCGCGTACCCCGTTCCCGCCGAACGTGGCCGTGCAGTTCGAGATCAAGCTGGTCAGCGTCAAGTAATCCGCAACACCGTTTACCCGACGCGCCGGTGGCTTCCACCGGCGCGTTTTTTTATGCCGCGCGGCAGCCCGGTAGAGCCGACTGGTAGAGCCGACTTCAGTCGGCTGCCCTCCATCCACCCCCTCCCCCGTTTCGCGGTAAATTACATCGGTGCAGACCACGGAAGAAAACACGCGTGCGGTGCCCAGTCCCTGCGTTGGAAAATGCGAGCTTGATCATCATCGATCCTGCATCGGCTGCCTGCGCGATATCGACGAAATTGCGCGATGGTCGTCGATGAGCGAGCGCGAACGCCACCACGTGCTGCATCACCGCCTGCCCCTGCGTGAGCAGCTTCGGGCGTCACTGTCTGGAACACTGGCCGACGATGGACGGTTGATGCGGGCGCTGCATCCGCTGCACGCGCCGCCGATGGGCGATGGCTGGAATCGCAGTGAGCTCGACGATCTGCTGCCAGACGGTCCGTTGGTGGAAGCGGCGGTGCTGGCGGGCATCGTGCCGCGTGCCACCGGGGCCCAGGTCATCCTCACCCGACGCACGGAAACCCTTCGCCAGCATGGCGGGCAGGTAGGGTTTCCTGGCGGGCGCACCGAACCGGACGATGCCGACGCGGTGGCCGCCGCCCTGCGCGAAAGCAATGAGGAAATCGCACTCCCCGCCGAGCAGGTACAGGCGCTGGGCTATCTGGATCCGTTCGTCACCATTACCGGTTATCGGGTGACGCCGGTGGTGGCGGTTGTCGATCCGCACTTCACGCCGGTGCCGTCACCGGACGAAGTGGCTGATGTCTTCGAAGTGCCGCTCGATTACCTGATGACGGCCGACAACCTGCGGCACGTGGAAATAGTCCATCGTGGCCGCGTCCGCCATGTGCTGGAGTACGGCTGGCCGGGCCACCGCATCTGGGGGGCCACGGCGGCCATCCTGTACAACCTGCGTCGACGTCTGGAGCAACTGCAATGAGCGTGATCGATACCCCGTGGACCACCGTGGTGGACGTAGCGTCCCTGCAGGCTGGATTGACGCAGGAAGGTGTGCGCCTGGTGGATGCGCGCGCGACGCCGGGCACAGCGCTGCGTATCGTCGATGCGCGGTTCTCCCTCGCAGATCCCCAATCGGGCGCGGCACAGTTTGCTGCCGGCCATCTGCCGGGTGCCGTCCGCGCCGACCTGGATCGCGACCTGTCAGACAAGAGCACGACCGGCCACGGCCGTCATCCGCTGCCGGACAGTGACGTGTTCGCGGCCACGCTGGGGCGCTGGGGCATTGGCCCTGACACGCAGGTGGTGGTCTATGACGGGGCCGAAGGCAGCATGGCCGCCGCCCGCCTGTGGTGGCTGCTGCGCCTGATGGGACATCGGCAGGTAGCCGTGCTGGATGGCGGGGCGGCGGCATGGCAGCGCGCCGGATTGCCGCTGGTGACCGATGCGGTCGCACCTGCGCCCCTGCCCCCGTATCCCGGACGCCTGGATGTCACCCAGATCGCGAGCGCAGACGAAGTCGCAGCGCGTCTGAAACACAGTCCCGGGTGGTTGGTGGATGCGCGTGCGAACGAACGTTTCCGGGGCGAAGTCGAACCCTTGGACCCGATTGCCGGTCACGTGCCAGGCGCGGTCAATCGCCCCTTCGCGTTGAATGTGGTCGACGGCCATCTGCGGCCGGCGGAGGAGTTGCGCGCGGAGCTGCAGCAGGTGATCGGCCAGCACGAACCGTCCCAGGTGGTGCTGATGTGTGGGTCGGGCGTTACCGCCTGCCATCTGTTGCTGGCGATGGAATCGGCCGGGTTGGGCGGTGCGCGTATCTACGCGGATTCGTGGAGTGGCTGGATCAGCGACGAAGGCCGCCCCGTGGCGACGGGCGCCTGAGCCGATAGCAACGGCCACGTTCCTGTAGCGCCGACCCATGGTCGGCGAGCGCAGCGGCGGCCTGATCGCGCACTCCGCCGAGCATGGCTCGGCGCTACCGGGGCCGAGGTGTCGTGTCGCGGACGAGCGATAGGGTCGCCAGCACGGTGTCCCACGGGAACAACGGGCCGGGATCCCGCTTGCGCGGCACGGTCACCTGGGCATTGTCCGTGGCCGGCACCTGCTCCAGGTCCAGCTCGTCGTGGCCGGCGATCCGCCGCAGCGAGGGGTAGCGTGCGCACAGTGCATGCAGCAGCCGCAGCAGCGACGCGATCTGTGCCTCGGGGTACGCCTCGTGCATCTGCTGACGACGGCTGTCGAACCACGCGGGGTAGCGTCCGCTGTTGACCAGCTCAATGCCGATCGACTGCGCATTGAGCCCGCGCACATGGTGCGCGCTGCGATCCGGGGCTACGTACTGGTGCACGCTGCCATCGCGGTCGATGTAGAAATGGCCGCTGTTGCCCGTGCCGCTGGGATAGAGCGCCTTCTCGCCGTATTCCCGCGCCGTCGCCAGGTCCGGCAGTTCAGTGCAATGGATCACCACCATGTCCAGCGCATCTGTCGCGCGGAGGGGCAGCAGGTCGTGATAGGGCAGGGGCGCGACCCGCAGGTCGGGGAGCAGAAGACTCGGCATGCGCCGATGCTAGCATTGCGTCATGAATCATGATCTCCCAGACAGTACCGGCCACTGCATTCTTTCGCATGGCTTTGAAAGCGGCCCGGAGGCCACCAAGGTGACCGCACTGGCGGAGGTCGCCACCCGCCTGGGCTGGAGCCACGAGCGGCCCGATTACACCGATCTGGACGCGAAGTCCGACATCAGCCGCGTAGGTGATGTGCCGGCCCGGTTGCAGCGCCTGATCGCGCTGGCTGCGTCGGCCGCCGCGCGCGGGCCGGTGGTCCTGGCCGGGTCCAGCCTCGGGGCCTATGTGTCGGCGCTTGCATCGCTGCATGTGCCGGTGAAAGGGCTGTTCATGATGGTGCCGCCTACGTCCATGGGCCCTATGCCGGCGTTGGATGCGGCCGATGTGCCGACCAGCGTGGTGCACGCGTGGCATGATGAACTGATCCCCGCAGCGGAGGTCATCGCCTGGGCGGGTGCCCGCTCTGCATCGCTGCTGCTGGTCAACGACGGCCACCGCCTGAATGACCACGTCGCCGAGTCGGCCGTCGCGTTCGAGGCCTTGCTGCGCCGGATCTGAGGTAATGGGCGCAGAGGGCGGGGCCCGGCCGATGCGCGAGGCAACGTGACCCGGCCGCCTGCGTTGCCACAGCGCGGGCCGGACCGGTAGGGGCGCCAGCGATTACAATGGGGTCCCCGTGCCGCCGGCATGGGCGCGGGCCTGTTGCCAGGGCCTGCCCGTTCCTGCGCCGCGCAAGCGGCTGCCCCACCTGCGAAACCGATCCTGTGAATTTCTTCGTCTCCTGCGCCAAGGGCCTGGAATACCTGCTTGCCGACGAACTGTCGGCCCTGGGCCTTGCCAAGGCCACTGCCACCATCGCCGGTGCCAATGCCGAGGGCGATCTGGCCCAGGCGCAGCGGGTCATATTGTGGTCGCGCCTGGCCAGCCGCGTGCTGTGGCCCCTGGCCGAGTTCGAGTGCCCGGATGAGCAGGCCCTGTACGACGGCGTGCACCTGATGCCGTGGCAGGACCACATGAAGCCGGAAATGACCCTGGCCGTGGACGCGCATGTATCCGGCGACAAGATCACCCACGCCCGCTTCGCCGCGCAGCGGATCAAGGATGCGGTCGTTGATCGCATGCGCAGTGAGGGACTGGAACGTCCCTCGGTCAACACCGACCTGCCGGACATCCGCATCAACCTGTCCTTGCGCAAGGGACGTGCGACGATCTCCATCGATCTCGGTGGCGGCCCGCTGCATCGCCGGGGTTGGCGCGGCGCGGCGCATGAGGCACCGCTGCGTGAGAACCTGGCGGCGGCCGTGCTGCTGCGCGGTCAGTGGCCGCGCCTGCATGCGGCCGGTGGCGGCCTGCTGGATCCCATGTGCGGCAGCGGCACCCTGCTGATCGAAGGTGCGCTGATGGCCGCCGACGTGGCGCCCGGTCTGATGCGCCATGGCAGCCTGCCGCCGAGCCGTTGGCTGGGTTTTGACAAGGACAACTGGAAGACCCTGCTGGCCGAAGCCCGTGAGCGCGAAACCGCAGGCCTGGCCGCGCTGAAGCCGGTGGTGTTCGGCAGCGACATCGATCCGCTCGCCATCGCCGCCGCACGCGAAAACGCGGAAGTGGCCGGTGTTTCGCATGCCATCACCTTCACCCGCGCCGACATCGTCGACCTGCCGGCCCCCCCGCTGGACATCGGTACGGTGGTCTGCAACCCGCCCTATGACGAGCGCTTGGCGGCCGATCCGGCGCTGTACCGCCGCCTCGGCGACGCCTTGCAGAAGGCGGTGCCGCAATGGCGGGCCAGCCTGCTGTGCGGCAATGACGATCTGGCGTTCGCTACCGGCCTGCGTGCTGGCAAGAAATACCAGATGTTCAATGGCGCACTGGAATGTGCGTTGATCGTCTGCGATCCGGTCGCCGTGCCGAAGCGTGACCCGGCCATTCCGCGCGAGCTGAGCGAAGGCGCGCAGATGGTGGCCAACCGCATCCGCAAGAACCTGAAGAAATTCAAGACGTGGCGTGGCCGTGAGCAGATCACCTGCTATCGCGCCTACGATGCCGACCTGCCGGAATATGCGGCCGCCATCGACGTGTACGAAGAGGACGGTGGCAAGGGCCGCACGTTCCTGCATGTGCAGGAGTACGCCGCGCCGGCGACCATTCCCGAGCATGACGTGCGCCGTCGCCGCAACGAGCTGCTGTCGGCCGCGCGCGAGGTATTCCAGGTGCCGCCGGAACAGGTGGCGCTGAAGTCGCGCGAGCGCGGCAAGGGCGGCAGCAAGTACGGCCGCTTCGAGCGTCGGGATGAGTTCCTGGTCGTGCGCGAAAACGATGCGCTGCTGCGGGTGAACCTGTTCGATTACCTGGACACCGGTCTGTTCCTGGACCACCGCCCGCTGCGCCGGACGATGGCCGAACAGATCCGCGGCAAGCACTTCCTCAATCTGTTCTGCTACACCGGCGTCGCCAGTGTGCAGGCGGCGGTGGCGGGGGCGGCCAGCACGACCAGCGTGGACCTGTCCGCCACGTACCTGCAGTGGTGCTACGACAACCTGGCGTTGAACGGGCAGGGCGGCAACCAGCATCTGCTGGTGCAGGCCGACGCCATGGCGTGGCTGGAGGCCGATGAAGGGTTGTACGACGTGATCTTCTGCGATCCGCCGACCTTCTCCAACTCGGCTCGTGCGGAAGACTTCGATGTCCAGCGCGAGCAGGTGCGGATGCTGCGTGCGGCCGTTGCGCGCCTCGCGCCCGGTGGTGTTCTGTATTTCTCCAACAACTTCCGCCGCTTCAAGCTGGAAGAAAATGCGATTGCCGAGTTCGCCAGTTGCCGGGAGATCAGCCCGCGCACCATCGGACCGGATTTCGAGCGCAACGCGCGCATCCACCGCGCGTGGGAACTGCGCGCACTGTGAGCAGCTCAGTGACGGCCGGCGGCCGTCACTGCCGTCGCACATGACGCATGACGGCCGGTGGCCGTCATGGGTTTGCACAGTGGTAGCGCCGAGCCATGCTCGGCGAGCGCAGCGGCGCCGTGGTCAGACCATCGCCGTGGTCAGACCATCGCCGCGACCAGGCCCATCACCGGCAACGCCACGGCCAGCGGCACGATCCAGCGTGGCTTCCACGGGTACAGGCCAAACGCCAGCAGCAGGCCGCCCAGGGTCATCGCGCCCAGCCACAGCACCGGGCCCAGCGCCCAGCCATGATCGACCACGCACAGGGCGAAGGCTGCCGCCAGCAGCAGCCAGCCCAGCACGGACCACATGCGTCGCCGTGACACCGGTGCGGCCTGCCGTCCATGCAGGTCCATCTGGTGCTTTTCCATCGCCAGCGACAGCGCGGTGAACGCACTGAAGGACAGGCACAGGGCGAGCAGCATCATGCCTGCGCCTCCGCTGCAACGGCGGCTGCGGCAGCGCGCTTCTTCTTCTCCGCGGCCGTCAGTGGCGGCGTCCAGCGCTGCATGCGCCAGCCACACATCGCCAGCATGGCGCCGAACGCCAGCATTACCAGGTCAAAGCCGGCCAGCACCCAGTCACCGGCCGGAATCGTGACGCCCAGGTGGGCGTGGGTGGTCAGTGCGTTGAGCAGCGGCAACAGCGCGAACAGCGCCGCACCCAGGTACAACTGCCACGTCCACATCACGCGCTTGGGCCAGATGAAGGCGGCCAACAACGCGGTGCCCCACGCATAGAAGAACACGCTCACTTCCGCATCGGCGCGCTCGGCGGTCTGCAGCGGCAGCAGCCGGTTGGCCCAGAAGTACGACGCGAACGCGATCGGCAGGCCGGCTACCGCCCCGATGTTCAATGCATCGACGAGGCGCAGGCCGAAGCCGATCCTGCCGGTCTTCGCGTGCTTGGGGCGCTCCTTGACCGCCCACAGCACCACGCCGCTGGCCACCATCAGGCAGCCGGTCAGCCCGGACAGGAAGAACAGCGCACGCAGGCCCCAGTCGGCGAAGCGTGCCAGGTGCAGGCCATACATCACGCCACGGGTGGCGGTGGCCGCGCCGGACGCCGGCGTCTCCATCAGCAGTTCGCCGCTGACCATGTCATAGCGCAGCGCGGGCGTATCGGTGGACAGGCGACGGCCATCGCGTTGGCGGATGTCGATCACCGCATTGGCCGCGCCAGGGCGGGTGACGCTGAACCCGGACACGTCCACGCCCTTCCAATGCGTCCGCGCGCTGTCGAGCAGTTGCTGGATCGGCAGGGCCGCAGCGCGTCCTTCGGCCGGCGCACTGATCTCGGGCATGCCACCGAAGGCCTCGCTGAAGAACGCGTCTTCGTCGGTCGGGTAGGCCACTTTCACGCCCCACGGCAGGTACATCACCATCAGGGTGACGATGCCGGTATAGGTGATCATCGCGTGGTACGGCAGCGCCATCACCGCGCTGACGTTGTGGAAATCCAGCCAGGAGCGCAGGCCCTTGTCTTTGCGGAAGGTGAAGAAGTCCTTGAATATCTTCTTGTGCGTGATGACACCGGTGATGATCGCCACCAGCATGAACATCGCGCAGAAACCGACCAGGTAGCGCGCCCACAACACCGGGATGTAATGAAGGTCGAAATGCAGGCGGTAGAAGAACTCGCCGCCGCGGGTCTCGCGTGCTTCCAGTTTTTCGCCGGTGTTCGGATCGATGGTCGCATCGCCGAAACGACCGCCGCCACGCCGCCGTCGCTCGCCTTCCACCGGCGGCTTGACCATCGATTCGGGGTTGCGCCAGAACATCCGCATGGCCGGGTTGCGCGGATCGGGCAGGGTGACGAACCACGTTTCGGCCTGGCCGGCATGGGTCTGCAGGTAACCCACTGCCCGTTCGGCGGCGACATCGGTACTGACCGTGGTGGCCGGCAGCTCAGGGCGCATCCAGCGGCTGATTTCCTCGCGGTAATAGCTCGCCGTGCCGGCCATGAAAATCAACAGCAGCAGCCAACCGACCAGCAGTCCGGTCCAGGTATGCAGCCATGCCATCGACTGACGGAATCCGTTCTTCATGCCCATGCTCCCAGTGCCCGTGCCACCGCCGCCATGAGCAGGGTGGGCAGCAGAATCCCGACCCACGCCCGCAGCGCGGTGCGGGTGGCGAACGCCCACAAGGCCGCGCAGGCGCAGACCACGATGGCGACCAGCATGCCGGTCAACACGGCCTGGCCGCGCGGGCCGGGCACGACGAGCGCACAGAACACGCTGGTCACTGCGGCCAGCGCGTAGCCACCGAAAATGGCCGCCATGCTGCGCGAAAACACGCCCCAGCCGGGGCGGGCGAAGAACGCGGCCAGGCGGGGGCTGGCGGTCGTGCTGGCGGAAGTTGGCGAGCGGTCCACGGTGATCCTGCGTTGCGGTTGGAGGCAGTGCTGCCCCAGGGAAACGTGAGGGGGTTCAGAGCTTCCAGCGCAGCGTCACGGTGACGTTGCGCGGCTCGCCCCAATAAACGCCCTGGTAGAAGCCGACATTGTTGTAGTACGCCTTGTCCAGCAGGTTGTTGATATTGAGCTGGGCACTGAAGTTCTCGTTGAAGCGATAGCCCGCCGACAGGTTCACCAGGTAGAACGCGTCCTGTTCGATGCGCGCGGTTTCGGTCCGACCCGTGGTCAGGTAATCCGCGCGCGGCTTGCTGCTGTTGTTCCAGATGCCGCTCTGCCAGGTGACCCCACCGCCCAGCCAGAACCGGCCTTCGATGCCGCCCGGACGCCAGCTGGTGTTGAGGCGGAACGTATCCTGCGGCGTCGTGGTTTTCTGCAGCACGCCGGCACGGTTGCGGATGGTGGTGTGGGCGAAACCGGCGGACAGGTTCCAGTGCTCGCCGATGCTGCCCTGGGTCTCCAGTTCCCACCCCTTCACCTTGTTGCCCTTGCCGGTGGATCGATAGGCCTGGCTGCCATCGGGCAGCGACGACGGCGGCACCGAATCATCGATCTCCGCCACGTTGTCCTGCTCGCCCTCGAAGACCGCGGCCGATGCATTGAGCAGGCCATCGAAGAACTCCGCCTTCAGGCCGCCCTCCCACATGTTGCCGACCACCGGCTCCAGGTAATCACCGTCGCGGTCGCGGTAGTTCTGCGGCTGGAAGATGTCGGTGTAGCTGACATAACCGCTGAAGTTGCGATTGAAGTCGTAGACCAGGCCGAGATACGGGGTCAGGGAGTCGTCGGGCTTGTAGCCGGTGCGCGTGGTGGCGGTGAGCGCGCCCGCGGTGTCGTGCGTATAGCGCCAGCTCGTGGTTTCCCAGCTGCCGTAGCGCGCACCGACCACCGCCAGCAGCGGGTCGGCCAGCTGCAGGCGTGCGGCCACATAGGCAGCGCGCTGCTTCAGCTCGTTCTCCGAAGCGAGATAGTCCAGGCGGGTCACCGGCAGACGCGGCACCTCGCCGGTCCAGTGTCGCCAGTCCGGCACCCTGGCGTAGGCATCGCTGTAGTCGAAATCGATGGCGTCCGATTCGCCCTTGCGCACCGACTGGCCCACGCCGAACACCAGTTCATGGTCCCGTCCGAACAGCTTGAACGGGCCACTGACGTTGAGGTCGAACACCGACATCGTGCTCTTTTCGTTGAAGTGCGAGATGTAGGCCACCACGCCGGTGCCATCGGGGCGCGGGTAACCGGATGCGCCGTACCAGACGCTGCCGTCGGTATCGCGGTCGGCATGGGTGACGTTGGCCTTGGCCGACCAGCCATTGCCGAGCTGCTGTTCCAGGCGGACGAAACGCGTCTTCTCGATGATCGGCCAGCTGCTCCACGAGGCGGACAGGTTGGTCGAGCGCGGCAGGTTCGCCGGCGTGCCATCGGCGCCCCAGTACGGCACCACGCCCCACGTCACGCCGCGGGTATGCGGTGACTGATACTCGTAGCCCAGTTCGAGCAGTGTGCTGTCGGTAACGTCGGCCTGCACGATGCCGTAGAACACGTCTTTGTCCAGCGTGTAGACATCGCGGAAGGAATCGCTCTGCTGCTTGGCCGCGACCACGCGCGCGCGGACGCGACCGTCCAGCGCCACCGGGCCGCCGAGATCGGCTTCCAGGCGTTGGTTGCCCCAGCGACCCAGGGTCAGGTTGGCCCCGGCCTGGAAGGTGTCGGTCGGGCGCTTGCGCACGAAGCTGATGGTGCCCGACGGATCGCCGGCACCGGTGGTCAGGCCGGTGGCACCGCGGATCACCTCGATACGCTCGTAGATCACGCTGTCGGTGTTGGTCTTGATCGAACCGCCGAAGGTGTTGAGCATGCCATCGACCTGGAAATTGGTGATGTTGTAGCCACGCGACACATAGTTGATGCGTTCGCTGTCGGTGACCGACACATGCACGCCGGTAACCTGGGCCATCACATCGGACAGGGCGAACAGGCCCATGTCGTCCAGGCGCTGGCGGGTGATCACGGTCACCGACTGCGGGGTTTCGCGCAGCGACAGGTCCAGCTTGGTCGCGGTCCGCGCGTGCTTCACCGTATAGCCGTTGTCGATTTCACCGTCGGCGGTCACCTGTACGGCATCGAGGGTGCGCGCGGCATCGGCAGCAGGCGCCTCGGCGTGGGCGGTGGCGGCCAACAGCAGGCTGGTGATGGCGACGGCGAGGCGCGATGGAGCGGGTGCAACGAACGGGGACGACATGAGGGATGCGTATCCATGCAGGTAGAAAAGCCGGCGATGGAAGCGGCCGCGTGGACGCGTGCGCTCAGCGCTGCAGTCAGCGCCCGCTCCCATCGTCGCCGCGCGGGCGCAGGGCCCGAGCGGCAGACAGTGGTGTGGGTACACGGGGCGGCGGAGACGGAAGCAGAGCATCCGCAACTGACTGGCTGGGCGTACGACAATGCTTAAATGATAAGTATTCGCATTTAGTTAAGCAAGCGTTTTCAGTACGGTCCCATGGACGAACGGATGGCGCATCCGTCGGTCAGCGAACCGCGCACGCGCGGTGGATTTCCTTGTTGACGCGTTCGGGCGCCGTGCGTCCCGTGAACACCTCGGTCATTTCCTTGCGGACGCGCGCGTCCTCGCACGCTTCCGCATCGACGACGTTGTCGATGACCGTGCCGCGTATGTCCGGCTGGTCATAGCCGACGCTTTCGCGGACCCAACGGCGCGCCTGCGACGTCTCGCGGGCCACTCGCACGCGGTCGGCGGAGGTCAGGTTGGGGTCGCGCACGATAGGGCGGCTGATGCCGGTGTCCAGCTCTTTCGGGCACGGCACGGACTGGTAGATGGTCTGCTTGCCGTCGCTGCATTTGTACACGCGTTGCGCATGCGCCTGCGTTGCCAGCGCGCACAGCGCCAGCGTCACCAACATCCTGGTCATGGTTCCCCCGGCGCACCGCCTTGGCGCGCGATGCGCGGGAGAATACCCTATTCAGGGAGCGTCGACACCTATGTTGGTGTAGTAGCCGAAACAGGAGCGACTGCCGTTTCGGCTGAGATTGAAGCGTTGGCAATTGACGTCATAACTGGAACCCGTGGCGGTTATGAAGTAGCTGGACAGGGTGATGCCGTTCAGATGGTGGTGGCTTCCGTTGGACTTCAGTGACCAATGCAGGTGTGGGCCGGTCGATGCACCCCCGTTGCACAATGCCTGCACCAGGCTGTTCGCGGGGTTCGCGATGGGGTCGTTGGCCGTAACGGTGTCGCCGGTGGCGGGGCGGATGTTCATCAGGTGGTAGTAGGTAGTGGACCAGCCCCCGTCGTGCACGATTTCAGCCATGCAGGAAGAGTGGCGTTTGAATTTTCCGGCAGCGGAGGCGGATACCCAGTTGCGGCTCTGGTCGCTGCCCCACCACCCGCCCACGCCCATGTCCAGCGAAGACATCGGAAAGCTGCCGCTACCGGAATTGGTGTGCGCTCCTCCGACGTACCAGCGGGCGTTGAGCGGGTAGGGGAACTGCAGCAGGTTCGTCGGTGGAGCGTCGGCGCGGGGCTGCGCCGTACGCGATACCTGCGTTGGCTCGGTTGCGAACAGACGGCGGTAGACGTCAACGAATCCGATATCCGCCAACTGCGCCGCACGCACGCTTTCGGTTCCTGCCAGCGCATACAACGTACGCAGCGGATTGCCGGTAGAAAGCGCAACAGGACCACCGGTGCTTCTGTCAGCGGCGTCGTACATCGCATCGCGCAGCGTCTCGGCAACATCGCGCAACTGCGCACTGAAACCCGTCGTGGCGACAAGCGTGCCAAACGGCCGCTCCAGCCTCGCCGCACTCGGCTGGGGGGAGCTCAACACGCCCGTCTGCAGCTCCATCAGCGCAAGCAGCACACGCGGGCTGATCCCGCTGTAGCCCGACCAGTGGGAAAGCGTCTCTGCCTGCGCAGCCAGCGGTGGCGCATGCGTTTCCAGCCACTCGCCGATATCGAAATCAAACATTTCGTCGTACTGGTAGACAAGGTGCTGGCTGTGCAGGGAGGGCGTGCCGGCGTGCGCAATCGACAGCGTGGACGCAGCACAGAGAACAGCGAGCAGCAAGGGTCTGAACAGAGGACGCTTGTAGACGGTCATGGTTAGGGATCCGGCTGAGGCAGAGCGGCAGGGATGTTCAGGCCGCAACGTCTCCTGGCCCTGCACGAAGCGGGCCTCTCAGGGTGATCAAGGACTGGCTCGCTGCTGCCGCTGTTGGCGGGCGGGCACGGCCAATGCTAGGCAGGTGCGACGGTGCGGAGTTTGTCGCTAATCACAAAGCGGATGGTGTCGAAAAGATCGATCGCAGGCATCAGTCTCTGCTTCAGGATCAATCGGTGGCGCGGCCCTGCGCGCGCGCCGCACGCAACGCGGCTTACCCGGGCAGGAACGTGGTGGCGGCATGCAGCAACAGACCGATCAGCCCACCGACCAGCGTGCCGTTGAAGCGGATGAACTGCAGGTCGCGGCCAACGCTCAGTTCCAGCTGCTCCACCAGGTGGCGCTCGTCCCAGCCTTTTACCGTTTGGGCGATATGCGTGGTGACGCCATCGCGCAGGCGCGAGGTCAAGCGCTGGGCACCTTCCAGCAGATGCTGGTTGAGCGCATCACGCAGCGCCGGGTCCGATGACAGGCTGCGGCCCAGTGCGGCCATGCTGCGTTCCAGATAGCCTGCCAACGCGGAGGTCTCACTCTGCAGATCGGCGCGCAGGCTGGCGTGGATGCGCGACCACAGCCCCTGCACGTAGTCCTGCAGGGCCGGGTGGTCGATCATTTCCTGCTTCAACTGCTCGATGCGCTCGGCCAGTGCGGGGTCTTCGCGCAGCCGCTGTACGTAATTGCCCAGCCAAGCCTCGTAATCCTGGCGCAGCGGATGCATCGGTTCGGCGAGCACCTGCTGCATTTCTTCGAGCACTGCGCCTGCCAGTCGCTCGGCCAGGCTGTCGCCGATCTCGTCGATCGGCTTGATCCAGTTCACGGTGCTGGACAGGGTGGGCCACTCACGCTGGATGTAGCGCACGATCAGCTGCGATGCGCGCTCCTTCACTTCCGGCTGCTCCAGCCATCGTGCGACGCGTTGCAGGCCTTCGTCCAGTACGCGCTGATGGCGGCCATCGGCGGTCAGCAGGGCCAGCAGCTCACCCGCGGTGGAGGCCGCATTCCACTGCCGCAACTGCTGCACCACGAACGCGTGCAGTTGCCGCCGTACGGCCGTTTCATCGAAGAAGTCCAGCGCCTGCAGCGCCCACGTGCGCGCCATATCGGCCAGCATGCGTACCTGTTCCGGCGCGGACAGCCAGCTGCCGAGGCGTGCCGCCGGATCAAATACCTTCAATCGTGCCAGCAGCATGTCCGGGGCGAGGAACTGATCGCGCACGAATACCGCCAGACTGTCGCCGATGCGTTCCTTGCTGCGCGGGATGATGGCGGTGTGCGGAATCGGCAGGCCCATGGGGCGGCGGAACAGTGCCACGACGGCGAACCAGTCTGCCATCGCGCCGACAGCGGCCGCCTCGCAGAACGCAGAGACCCATGCCCAGGCGCCGCGCTCTCCCTGCCAGTGGCTGACGGCGAATCCGGCCAGCATGACCAGCAACATGCCGAAGGCGATGGCCTTCAACCGGCGCAGTTGGGCGCGGCGAGGATCGTGGGGAGCAGAGGGCAGGGAGGGCTTCATGCGCGCAGTCTAACGGGGTGGATGTTGGGCGCAGTTGACGGCCTGCGGCGGGGCGGCGGATGACGGTGGGGCCAACCGACGCGGCTGCCGGTGATGGCCGAGGGGTGGGGGCGACCGAAGTCGGTCGCCGGTAATGGTGGACGGGTGGGGTCGACCGATGCGGCTGACGGTGACGGCCGGCGGGTGGGGGCGACCGACGTCAGCCGACGGGTAGAGCCGACGGGTAGAGCCGACTTCAGTCGGCTGCTGTTTGTACGAGGTAACGAGCATCAGCCGACTGAAGTCGGCTCTACCCGTCGGCTCTACCCGTCGGCTCTACCCGTCGGGTCCACCAGTCGGGTCCACCAGTCAGGTCCACCAGTCGGGTCCACCAGTCAGGTCCACCAGTCAGGTCCACCAGTCAGGTCCACCAGTCGGCTCTACCGGTCGGCTTTACGCCAGCTGGGCGCGCAGGGCCGCCAGCTGCTGGCGCAGGGCGTCGTTCTCACGCGTCAGGCTGACAATGCGGGCACGCAGCGCGGGCGGGCCTTCACCCAGCTGCTCCAGGGCGGTGAGCACTTCGGCATCGCGCAGCGCCTGCTCATCCTCGCTGACCGCTTCAGCTTCGACCACCGCGTCCGGCTTGGCGGCGCGTGGCTTGCGGTTGGCTTCGCGCGCGCGCTTGGCGGCCTGCTTCAGCTCGTCCTTGCCACCGGTGGCGGCTGCACGTTGTTCGTCTTCCGGCAGCGACGACACGGCGGCTGCCGCGCTGATCGACAGCTGGCCGTTCTTTACCGCTTCGACCACTTCCGGCGCAGCCTGCGCACGGATGCGTTCGATCATGCTGATCTGGTTGCTGCTCAGCTTGGCTTCGCGGGCCAGTTCGGCACGGCTGAACGTCGGTGCCGGGTCCCACGGGGGGCTGTCCTGGTCCTCATCCTGGCCCTCGCTGGTGCCGTCGCTCTCGCGCTGCAGCTGCTCCTGCTCGATGCGCTTGCGCGCAGCCAGGATCTCGCGCTTGCGCAGCGCCAGTTCGCCACGCTGGAAGTCGGACACGCTGCGTCGGCCCAAGTGCTGTTCGATCATCCACAGGTGGACATCATCCATGCTCTGGAAGCGGGTGTTCTGCACGGTGTTGAACGGCAGGTCGTGTTTTTGGCAGATGCCGTACCGGTTGTGTCCGTCCACCAGTACATCACCCCACAGCACCAGCGCGTCGCGGCAGCCTTCGGCCAGGATGCTGCGCTCCAGCGCTTCGTACTCGTCCGCGGTGAGCGGGTCGATGTAGGCCTTCAGTTCTTCTTTGACGACGATGTTCATGGGCAACGGGCGGTCGTGGAGCGGAACCGCCCATTGTACCGGCTCGCGCTGGCGCGTCCCGGCTCAGGCGGTGGCGCGGATCATGGCCCCCAGCACGTCGGCGATCCGGTCGATCTGCGCCGGTTCCACGATCAGGGGCGGCGACAACGCGATGATGTCGCCGGTCTGGCGCACCAGCAGGTCGCCATCATGGAAACATCGCCGGAACACCTCGTGGCCGCGGCTGCCAGGGGCATCTCGGCGCGGCGCAAGCTCCACCGCGCCCACCAGGCCGAAGTTGCGGATGTCGATCACGTTGGGAAGGTCGTGCAGGCGATGCAGGGCCTGCTGTCAGTGGTCACCCAGTTCGATGGCACGCTCGAACAGGCGCTCTTCGGCATACACCTCCAACGTGGCCAAGGCGGCCGCGCAGGCCAATGGATGGCCGGAATACGTATAGCCGTGGAACAGGTCGATCGACTGGGCCGGGCCCTGCTGCAGGCTGGCATGGATGGCATCGGCGACCAGCACGCCGCCCAGTGGCACCGCGCCGTTGCTGGCCGCCTTGGCGAAGGTGATCAGGTCAGGGGTGACGCCGAAACGCTGTGCCGCGAAGGGCATCCCGACGCGGCCAAAGCCGGTGATGACTTCATCGAACACCAGCACGATGCCGTGGTGATCGCAGATTTCGCGCAGCCGCTGCAGGTAGCCGGGCGCGGGCAGGATGACACCGGCCGACCCGGCGATGGGTTCAACAAACACCGCGGCGATGGTGGACGCGTCGTGCAGCGCGATCAGTCGCTCCAGTGCGTCGGCCAGCTCGGCGCCATGCCGAGGCAGGCCCTGCGTGAACGCGTTGCGCTGCAGATCGAGGGTGTGTGGCAGGTGGGCGGTGCCGCCAAGCTGCAGGCCGAACTGACGGCGGTTGTTGGCCAAGCCGCCGATCGCCATGCCGCCAAAGCCGACGCCGTGGTAGGCCTTTTCCCGCCCGATGAAGCGCGTGCGTTGGCCCTCGCCGCGCGCGCGGTGGTGGGCGAGGATGATCTTCATCGCGCTGTCCACCGCTTCCGAGCCGGAATTGGTAAAGAACACATGGTTCAATCCTGCCGGCGCCAGCGCGGCAAGCCGTTGTGCGAGCACGAACGGCAAAGGCGATCCCATCTGGAAGGTGGGTGCGAAGTCCAGCGTACCGGCCTGTTCGGCAATCGCCTGGACGATCTTCTTCCGCCCATGGCCGGCGTTGCAGCACCACAGCCCGGCCGTGCCATCCAGTATCTGCCGACCGTCCACGTCTTCGTAGTACATGCCTTCGGCGCGTACCAGCATGCGCGGCGCGCCTTTGTACTGCGCGTTGGCGGTGAACGGCATCCAGAACGCGTCCAGCGTCTCCGGTTGTGTGGTGGCCAGCGTGGTGAGGGAGGCGGCGGAAGAAGGCATCGAACGCTCCAGCGGGGCAGGTAGGCGAACGGTACCGCTGGGCGGGTCGAGGCGCTGTCTGCACTGTGCGCGGCGCATGAGGGCCGCGTTCCCGCGCGGCACGAACGCCTTGCCCCCGCTGAAGGACGCCGCTACACGGGATCATCGCGCGCTGGGCGAGGCCTCCCTGACCAGCTGCCGTCCCGCGACGATCAGGCCCTCGACCAGACGCTCGCACAGCAGCACCTCGTTGGAGCCATCGTGCTGGCTGTCGTGTACCGCGTGCAGGATTTCCAGGATCGCGTCGAAGGCCTGGCGGGTGCCCTCCTGCAGGCCGGGCACTGCGCGTTCCGGCAACGTCACAGCGGACGCTGCGCGTTGCGTTGCGTCGTCGTCGCGGCGGTCAATGCAGGCAGACACGAGCTGCAGAGCAGGGCGCTGCCCCGCTGCCGGGTGTGGCACGCCATTGGCCATCAGGATGCGCTCCAGCGTGTCGATGAAGGGACGGGGCAGGTCGTGCATGCGGTCGCCCAGCAGGGAATGCAGGCGTGCACCGCTCAGGAGTTGGTCGGACATCGGTCAACCTCGCTCGGCAGGAAGGCCACCTGCGCCGAGGCGAGGGTGGCGGACGATGCGGGTTGGCATACCGGCGTGACTTTCCAAAACCGGCGGATCTGGATCCCCACGCACCGCCCGCCGTATGACCGGCAAGACAGTGCATTCTCCGCCGGGCCCATGAGGGCAGCAACGGAGTGCAAGGAAAGTCACGAACGGGATGCCAATCCCGGCTGACGCTTCTACGTCGTCAGCGTCATCATCGTGCGGATGTGACGCTGCCTGCGTCCATGGGCAAAGTTGCGGTTCGTGTTGGGCGATCACGGGGTTGGCAGCATGTCGCGATCGGATTGTGCGGGTGTGCGGCGGGTGCGCCAATCCGCGCGGGGTGACGCGGTACGTTCGGCTGGGGGGCCGCTGCGCTCGCCGAGCGTGGCTCGGCGCTACCAAGGGTGTGCGTGCCGCGGAGAAGACGCTGTCTGCGTCCATGGGCAAAGTTGCGGTTCGTATGGGGCGATCACGGCGCGGCGTGTGCGCCAATCCGCGCGGGGTGACGCGGTGCGTTCGTTGTAGGGGCCCGCTGCGCTCGCCGAGCGTGGCTCGGCGCTACCGAGGTGCGCGCGCGCACGGGCCGTGTCGGCTGAAACCAATGTGCCCCCCGGCCGGGAGCCCGTGGCAGAATCCGGAACGCTTCCTGCCCAGCGATTCCCCTTCCATGTCGTCCACCGTTGCACCTGCTCCGCCCACACCCGTGCCGGCCAATTCGCCGCGGCGCGTGCTGCTGGCCAGCCTGATCGGCACCACCATCGAGTTCTTCGACTTCTACATCTACGCCACGGCGGCGGTGCTGGTGTTTCCGCACCTGTTCTTCCCGGAGAGCAGTGACCAGGCCGCGCTGCTGCAGTCGCTGGCCACCTTCGCGGTCGCGTTCATCGCGCGTCCGGTGGGCTCGGCGGTGTTCGGCCACTTCGGTGACCGGATCGGTCGCAAGGCCACGCTGGTCGCTGCGCTCCTGACGATGGGGCTGTCCACGGTACTGATCGGTCTGTTGCCCACGCACGCGCAGATCGGCTTGTGGGCACCGGCGCTGCTGGCGCTGTGCCGGTTCGGCCAAGGCCTGGGGCTGGGCGGGGAGTGGGGCGGGGCGGTGCTGCTGGCAACCGAGAACGCGCCACCGGGCAAACGCGCGTGGTATGGCATGTTTCCTCAGTTGGGTGCACCGCTGGGCTTTCTGTTGTCTGCGGGCATTTTCCTGTTGCTGGGGCGGCTGTTGTCGACCGACGACTTCCTGCAGTGGGGCTGGCGCATTCCGTTCATCGCCAGTGCGCTGCTGGTCGGGCTGGGACTGTGGGTGCGCCTGAACATCCACGAGACGCCGGCGTTCCAGGAAGCGCTCGATACCCATGCGCGGGTCAAGCTGCCGATGATGACCGTGCTGCGCGAGCACGCCGTGCCGATGGTACTGGGCACGCTGGGCGTGTTCGCCACCTTCGTGCTGTTCTACCTGATGACGGTGTTCGCGTTGGGTCATGGTACGTCCGTGCTGGGCTACAGCCGCGAGCAGTTCCTGCTGCTGCAGATGGTCGGCATCCTGTTCTTCGCCGCCGGTATTCCCATTTCCGCGCGCTACGGCGACCGATGGGGCACGCGCCGCACGATGATCATCGCCAGCGGCCTGATCGTGGGCTTCGGGGTGTTGCTGGCGCCGCTGTTCCAGGCCGGCAGTCCGTGGATGGTGCTGGGCTTCCTGTCGCTGGGCCTGTTCCTGATGGGGCTCACCTACGGTCCGTGCGGCACCTTCCTGGCCGAGATCTATCCGGTGGAGGTGCGTTACACCGGGGCCTCGTTGTCGTTCAACCTGGCCGGCATCCTGGGTGCGGCCCCCGCGCCCTACCTGGCCACCTGGCTGGCCGAACGCTTTGGCCTGGTGGCCGTCGGCTACTACCTGTGCATTGCCGCGCTGATCACCATCTGTGCCCTGTTGGCGCTGCAGCGGCGCGTGCGCTGATCAGCTGAAGAAGCGTTTCAACGTGCGGCCCAGCCACGTGCCGCCCTGGTGCTGGCGGGTGAACTGGTTGAGGTGCTGTTTCACCTGCTCGGCATACGCCTTGTCATCGCCGCGGATATGGTTGAACAGCCACCGCGACAGCATGCTGCGCAGTTCATCGGTGACATCTTCCCCCGCCTGGAAACGCAGGCGGTAATCCGACACGCGCTTGCCGAATATCTCGTGCACGCGTTTGTGTGCGGCACAGAACGGGTAGCCGGCTTCTTCCATCAGCTCCTCTTCGAAGGCGAAATGGGACATGGTGTAATCCACCAGTTCCCCCATCACGTCCGCCACGGCAGCGCGCTGCACGCCCTGTTGGGCGACATGCAGCTGGTTGAGCATCTCCACGATCCGCATGTGCTGATGATCGATGACGTCGATGCCGATGTTGAGGTCGTCCTGCCAGACCAGTAGTGCCATGTGCGCGCTCCATGTGACCGATGGCGCGAGTGTCGACGGCTGTACAGACCCGGGCACTGATCTGGATCAAAGCGGATGACGGCGTGGCGACGTGACCGGTAGCGCCGGGCAGTGCGCGGCGCTACCGAGCGTCTGCCTCAGGCGGCAGTGGCTGCCGCGTTGGCGCCGCATACGCGGTTGCGGCCACCGGCCTTGGCCAGGTAAAGCTGGCGGTCGGCTTCGGTGATCAACGCATGCAGGCTGTCACGGCGTGGCCGCAGGCAGCACAAGCCGATGCTGACGGTCATGCGCAGCGTGGTGTCGCCGATCGGCACGCGCAGCATCGCGATCGCATGGCGCAAGGCTTCGAAGTAGGAGACCGCGCCCTCCGGGTCCAGCCCCGGCACCATCAGGCAGAACTCTTCGCCACCGAAACGCGCCACCAGGTCGCCGCTGCGTGCATGCGCCGCGACGGCGTCGGCGCAGGCGCGCAGTGCTTCGTCGCCGCCATCGTGGCCGAAGCTGTCGTTGATGTGCTTGAAATGGTCGATGTCGACCATCGCCACTGCCACCCACTCGTCGTCCTGCTGCAACTGCGGCAGCTGGCGCTGGCTGTGTTCCAGGAAATAACGGCGGTTGGGCAGGCCGGTCAGGAAGTCGCGCGTGGCCAGGTCCTGCAGCGTACCGATCAGCTCAAGCTGGTCCACGTTCTGCGAAACACGGCAGAAGAACTCTTCGCGCGAGAACGGCTTGCGCAGGAAATCGTTGGCCCCGTTCTTCAGGAAGCGCGGGATCAGGGTGACGTCGGTGTTGCCGGACAGGCCGATCACCGCCACCTTGTCGCGCGAACGCTGCATGCGCAGGCGGCGGGTAAACTCCACGCCCTGCATGCCGGGCATTTCCTGGTCCACTACAGCCAGCCGGATCGCCGGATGGGCCTCGATGGCGGCCAGTCCCTGCTCGCCGTCCGCGGCTTCGTACACTTCATGGCCGTACATGCGCAGCAGCGCGGCGGCATAACCGCGCGCGGACGGTGAATCGTCCACCACCAGTGCGGCGATGCGCCGGTTGCGGTCCAGCCGCTGCACCAGCCACACCAGATAATCCACGCTACCCGGTGTGTTCTTGAGCACGTAATCGATGACTTTCTGTTCCAGTACGCGTCGGCGCACGTCCTCGTCGTACACGCCGCTGACCACGACGGTCGGCATGCCGCGGGACACGAAGAAGTCCACCACGCCGTCGCGGTCGCCATCGGCGAGCACCAGGCCGGTCAATACCAGGAACCAGCCCTGTTGTTCTTCCAGCAGCCGGCCGGCTTCGGCCAGCGTGGAGGCCACGGTCACGGTCACATCGAGCCGCTGCTCGATGGCCTCACGCACCAGGGTGGTGAACGTGCGGGAGTTTTCCACCAGCAGGACGCGCTGGGGCAGGGGGTCAACACCGGGGTCGCTTTCGAAAGCGCCCTGCAGCAAGGCGGGCATGAGGCGTGCGCTCGGAACGGGCTGGGTCGTAGGTACTAGCGGCCTGCGGCTCAAAAACTTGAACTCCATCACCAAATTAAATTGCGCAGCTTCACAAATGCCATGGTCGCTACGAGCAGCGGCGTCCGCAGCAGGCGGCCGCCCGGGAAGGGGCGTTGGGGGATGCGTTCGAACACATCCAGTCGTCCCGCCTGGCCTGCGATGGCCTCGGCGATGACCTGACCGGCCAGGTTGGCCGCTGCTACGCCATGGCCGGAAAACCCTTGGGCAAAGTAGATGTCCGGGGTGAGTCGTCCCCAATGCGGAGCGCGGCGGGTGGTGATGTCCACATAGCCGCCCCACAGGTACTCCATCGGGACGCCATGCAGCTGCGGGAACACCTGCCACAGGCGGCGCTGCATCACCTGTGCCAGCCCCGGTGGTGGCCGCGAGGAATAGCTGGCACCGCCGCCGAACACCACGCGGTGGTCGTGGCTGAGCCTGAAGTAGTCCAGCACCAGCCCCGTATCGGATACGGCCATGTCGTTGCGGATCAACGCGCGCGCACGCTCGCCGCCGAGCACCGGCGTCGCGCCGATGTAGGTCCCCACCGGCATGATGTAGCGCTCCAGCTCGGGCGCGATGCCCTCCAGCCATGCGTTGCCCGCCAGCAGCACGTGGTCGGCGTGTACGGTGCCGGTGGCCGTGCGCAGCGCCGGTCGCGGATGCCGTTGCAGTTCGAGCACCGGCGTCTGCTCGTGGACGGTGGCGCCTGCGGCCAGGGCGGCGTCGGCCAGGCCATGCGCGAACGCCAATGGGTGCAGGTGACCACTGAGCGGATCGAACATGGCACCCCGGTAGCGGGGGCTGTCCAGCTGCTCGCGCAGGGTGGCCTGGTCCCACCATTGCATCGGGTAATCGTAGTGCCCGGTCAGCCGCTCCATGTCGTGATGCAGCGTGCGCGCCTGGCGTGCGGTGATCGGCACGTTGGCGTGGCCTGCAACCCAGTGACAGTCGATGCCGTGGTGGGCGATGCGATCACGCACCAGTTGCACGCCTTGGCGTGAGTGATCGAACAAGGTACGCGCATCGTCCGGGCCGACCAGCGATTCCAGCACATCGACTTCGCAGCCATAGCCGGACAGCACCTGGCCACCGTTGCGGCCCGAGGCCCCCCAGCCTACCCGGCAGCTTTCCAGCACCACCACCTTGAGTCCGCGCGATGCCAGCTCGAGCGCGGCGGACAGCCCGGTGTAGCCTGCGCCCAGGATGGCGACATCGGCATGGGTATCGCCGTCCAGTGCGGGCAATGGCGTGCGCGGCGCGACACTGGCGGCATACCAGCTGGGCGGCAGGGAAGGGTCTTCGCGCAGGGGATGCGTAGGGTCCATCCGCATAGTCTGGCGCAGATGGCGCGGCAAGGGTGTGACTATGCCGCGCTTGCTGGCGTCATCATGCGGCGCTACCGTGTCGGCAGCGCCGAGGACTTGCAGATGCGCCTTCCTCCCCTTGTGGGATTGCCGACCGATAGCACGTTGCAGGGACATCACCGCTTCCTGATGGCCGGCGAGAAGTATGTGCGCGCTCTGGTCGATGGCGCTGCGGTGACGCCGGTGATGCTGCCCTCCCTGCAGCCCGCGCTGCCTGCCGGCGACTGGCTCGGGCGGCTGCACGGCCTGCTGCTGACCGGTGCCGTCAGCAACATCGAACCCCATCATTACCCCGGCGGGCAGACCTGGCCCGGCAACCTGCATGATGCGGCGCGCGACGCCGGTGCGTTTTCGCTGCTGGAGCATGCGTTGCGCATCGACCTGCCGGTGTTGGCGATCTGTCGTGGTTTCCAGGAACTCAACGTGGCGCTGGGTGGCAGCCTGCATCCCAGGCTGCACCGGGTGGAGGGTCTGCATGACCACCGCGAGGATTCCGCGGCGTCCGCCGAGTCGCAGTATGGCCCCGCGCACAGCATTTCACTGGTTGCCGGTGGCTGGCTGTCGCAATGGCACGGCAGCCGCTCGGCAGTGGTCAATTCCGTGCACGGGCAGGGCGTCGCCGTGCTGGCCGACGGCTTGGTGGCCGAGGCGCACGCCGATGATGGACTGGTCGAAGCGGCACGCAGTCCCCGTCATGGTTTCGTGCTCGGCGTGCAGTGGCATCCCGAATGGCGGGTGACCCAAAATCCCTTCTATCACGCTGTGTTCCGCGCATTCGGCGATGCTTGTCGGCAGCGTCAACGACTTCAACAGGATTCCCCATGAGTACGGACACCCGCTCGCGAAAACCGCCGACCGTGGACGACGGACAGGAAAGCAGCCTGCTGCGCTGGTTGAAAGAGCGGCGCATCACCGAGGTGGAGTGCCTGGTGCCGGACATCACCGGCATTGCGCGCGGCAAGATCATCCCGGCGGACAAGTTCTCGCACGATTACGGCACGCGGTTGCCGGAGGGTATCTTCGCCACCACGGTGACCGGCGACTACCCCGATGACTATTACGAGCTGACCTCGCCGTCGGATTCGGACATGGTGCTGCGGCCCGATCCCGAGACCGTGCGGGTGGTCCCGTGGGCGACCGACCCGACCGCGCAGATCATCCACGACTGCTACACCAAGGACGGCAAGCCGCATGAGCTGGCCCCGCGCAATGTGTTGCGCCGGGTGCTGGATGCGTACGAAGAACTCGGCCTGCGACCGGTCGTCGCACCGGAGCTGGAGTTCTTCCTGGTGCAGAAGAATACCGATCCGGATTTTCCGCTGCTGCCGCCGGCGGGTCGTTCAGGACGGCCGGAAACAGCACGGCAGTCGTACTCCATCGATGCGGTAAACGAGTTCGATCCGATCCTGGACCTGATGTATGACTATGCGGATGCGATGAAGCTGGACGTGGATACGCTGATCCACGAGTCCGGTGCAGCGCAGCTGGAAGTCAATTTCACCCACGCCGATGCGATGAACCTGGCCGACCAGGTTTTCCTGTTCAAGCGCACCATGCGCGAGGCGGCGATGCGCCATGGGGTGTATGCCACGTTCCTGGCCAAGCCGATGGAGAACGAGCCGGGCAGTGCGATGCACATCCACCAGAGCCTGCTCCGTCGCAGTGATGGCAGCAACGTGTTCGCCGGCGAAGGCAATGCCGAGGGCGAGTTCAGTCCGGTGTTCGGTCATTACCTGGGCGGACTGCAGAAGTTTGCCCCGCAGGCGATGGCGTTCTTCGCGCCGAACGTGAATTCCTACCGGCGCCTGGTGTTTGGCGAGGTCTCGCCGAGCAACGTGCACTGGGGGTTCGACAACCGCACCTGCGGCCTGCGGGTGCCGATGGATACACCGGACAACATGCGGGTGGAGAGTCGGTTCGCCGGCTCCGATGCCAATCCCTACCTGGCGATGGCGGCGACGCTGGCCTGTGGGCTGCTGGGGCTGCGCGGCCAGCTGGCGCCGGATGCCCCGGTCAGTGGCAGTGCCAAGGAGCTGGGCTACAACCTGCCGCGCTCGCTGGGTGAGGCGCTGGACGGGCTGGAGCGCTGCGGTGAACTGCAGGCGCTGTTGGGCGAGCGATTCTGCAAGGCCTACATCTCGGTGAAGCGGAAGGAATACGAGACGTTCTTCCGGGTGATCAGCTCGTGGGAACGTGAGTTCCTGCTGCTGAATGTCTAGACATTGATCGCGGNCATGGCTCGGCCCTACCGTGCCGGCAGCATCCCGTTGTAGCGCCGAGCCACGCTCGGCGGAATCCGTCCGGCACCGCGATGCCTGGCACAGGCCGCGCTGCGCGCTCGCCGAGCATGGCTCGGCGCTACCGTGCTGGCAGCATCCCCGTTGTAGCGCCGAGCCGCGCTCGGCGGAATCCGTCCGGCACCGCGATGCCTGGCACAGGCCGCGCTGCGCGCTCGCCGAGCATGGCTCGGCGCTACAGAGCGGGCAGCATCCCCGTTGTAGCGCCGAGCCACGCTCGGCGGAATCCGTCCGGTACCGCGATGCCTGACACAGGCCGCGCTGCGCGCTCGCCGAGCATGGCTCGGCGCTACCGTGCCGGGTTTTTTCGGTGGGGTCACCCGACGTGTCACCGGGCCGCCCAAAGCGCCGTCGCCCATCCGTCACCCGTGCGTCACTGGATGATCCGGCGTCCGGGCGTTAGGCTGGGTCCGTCTGTTGGCCGGAATCGGCCCCCATCCTTTTCTGGAGCCCCCTCCCATGAAGCTGCGTACCCTCACGCTCGGTCTGTCCGTTGCCCTGCTTGCTGCCTGTGGCGGCGGTGATGGCGCGGGAAGCACGCAGGACAGCAAGGTCCTGAACGTCTACAACTACAGCGATTACATCGCCGAAAACACCATCCCGGATTTCGAGAAGCAGAGCGGGATCAAGGTCACCTACGATGTGTTCGACAGTGACGAGATGGTCGAGACCAAGCTGCTGGCCGGCAACAGTGGCTACGACGTGGTGGTGCCGACGCTGAACTTCTTCGGCCGGCAGATCCAGGCCGGCGTGTTCCTGCCGCTGGACAAAGCGAAGATCCCGAACCTGGCCAAGCTGGACCCGAAGGTGATGGAGCGCATCGCCACCCAGGATCCGGACAACAAGTACGGCGTGCCGTACATGATCGGCACCACCGGCATCGGCTACAACGTGGACATGGTGAAGGAGCGCTTCGGCGGCAGCGCCGACATCGCCAACAGTTGGGACCTGATCTTCAAGCCGGAGAACATCGCCAAGATGAAGGACTGCGGCGTGACCCTCCTGGACACGCCCGCCGACATGATCCCGGTGGCGATGCATTACCTGGGGCTGGACCCGCACAGCAACAACCCGGCCGACATCCAGAAAGCGGCCGAACTGCTGAAATCGATCCGCCCGTACGTGCAGAATTTCCACTCTTCGCAGTACGTGGGGTCGCTGGCCAACGGCGGCACCTGCCTGGTGGTGGGCTGGTCGGGTGACATCATCCAGGCGCGTGATCGTGCCGAGGAAGCGGCCAACGGCGTCCACGTGGCGTACTCGATTCCGCGCGAAGGCGCGCCGCAGTGGTTCGACATGCTGGCGATCCCAAAGGATGCCAAGCACCCCGAGGCGGCCTACGCCTTCATCAATTACCTGCTGGAACCGAAGGTCGCGGCGGCCAACACCAACTTCATCCACTACGCCAATCCGGTGACTGATGCCACCGCGCTGGTCGATGAAGCGATCCGCACCGATCCGACCATCTATCCGCCGGCGGACGTGGCGGAAAAGATGTTCACCTACTCGATCAATACGCCGGAAACCGACAAGCTTTACACCCGCTTGTGGACGGAAATCAAAACCGGCCGTTGAGTCATCGGTAGCGCCGAGCGACCCTCGGCGGGGTGCGGGGCCGCGCGATCTGCTCGCGGCCCGGCCCGGCCCGGCAGCCCTGCACACGGATCCCTTCCCCTGAGTGGAAGGGACCCGTTTCAACGGCATGCGCTCGGCGAGGCACTTCACGTTTTCTGTGCATCGCTTCCCCTACCGTCGCGTATGGACCTGACCACCCCCGCGACCATACGATGAGCGAACAGCCCAGCCGGCACAACGATGCGCCCGCGCAGCAGGACCCGCCCGAGCATGAGGCGGAAGACAAGAAACCCTCGCCGCTGAAGAATCCCAAAGTGCGCTGGACGCTGATCATCGGCGGCATCCTCGTGCTTGCCGCGCTGGTGATCTGGCTGTTCTACCACCTGCTGGTGGGGCGTTACCTGCAGGACACCAACAACGCCTATCTGCAGGCGGACGCGGTCGCCGTGGCGCCGCGCATCAACGGGTATGTGACCGAAGTGCTGGTGCAGGACAACCAACAGGTAAAGGCCGGTGAGCCCCTGCTACGCATCGACCCGCGGACCTATCGCGCCACCCTGGACCAGGCCGAGGCGGTCATTGCCGTGCGCCAGGCCGATATTGCCGCAGCGACCGCGGGTGTGCAGGGCCAGCAGGCCAGCTTGATACAGGCACGCACCCAGTCCGTCGCCGCCGCTGCCACGATGCGTTTCGCCAAGGCCGAAGTGGCCCGGTTCGCGCCGTTGGCTGCCAGCGGTGCCGATACCCACGAACATGTGGAAAGCCTGCGCCATGACCTGCAGCGGGCGCAGGCGCAGTACGACGCGGCGCAGGCGCAGATCACCGGGGCGCAGAGCCAGATCCAGGCCAGTCAGGCGCAGCTGGAGCAGGCCCAGGCCGGGTTGAAGCAGGCGCAGGCCGATGCCGCGCAGGCCGCGGTCGCGTTTGAAGACACGGAGCTGCGCGCGCGCATCGACGGCCGCATCGGCAACAAGACGGTGCAGGTCGGCCAGTTCGTCGCCGCCGGCACCCGCACGATGACCGTGGTGCCGGTGGCATCGCTCTACATCGCGGCCAATTTCAAGGAAACCCAAGTGGGCCTGATGCGCCCCGGCCAGCCTGCGACCATCAAGGTCGACGCGCTGCCCGGCGTGGATCTGCACGGCACGGTGGAAAGCATCTCGCCGGGCACCGGATCGCAGTTCGCGCTGCTGCCACCGCAGAACGCGACCGGCAACTTCACCAAGGTGGTGCAGCGCGTGCCGGTGCGGATCAAAGTGGATGCAGGCACCGAGGCGCGCAAGGTGCTGGTGCCGGGCATGTCGGTGGATGTCACCGTGGATACGCGGGGCAACAAGGACGCGCGTGAGCGCACCCAGGACGAAGCCGAGGCCGGCAAGGACCGATGAGCAGCAGCGCGGCCAGTGCAGGGCCGGCCGACGCGGCGCCGCAGAAGGCCGACGCGGGCGCGTGGCTGGCGGTGGCCGCCGGCACCATCGGCTCGTTCATGGCGACGCTGGACATTTCCATCGTCAACGCGGCGCTGCCGACCATCCAGGGCGAAGTCGGCGCCAGCGGCACCGAAGGCACGTGGATCTCCACCGCCTTCCTGGTGTCGGAGATCGTGATGATCCCGCTGACCGGCTGGTTCGTGCGGACGCTGGGGCTGCGCACCTTCCTGCTGATCTGCGCCACCTTGTTCACCGCGTTTTCCGTGATGTGTGGCTTCGCCGATACCCTGCCCATGATGATCGTGGGCCGCATCGGCCAGGGCTTCGCCGGTGGTGCGCTGATCCCCACTGCGCTGACCATCGTCGGTACGCGCCTGCCTCCCAAACAGCAGCCACTGGGCACCGCGCTGTTCGGCATGACGGTGATCCTCGGGCCGGTCATTGGTCCGCTGCTGGGCGGCTGGCTGACGGAAAACGTGAGCTGGCACTATGCCTTCTTCATCAACGTGCCGATCTGCGCCGGCCTGGTCGCGCTGCTGCTGCTCGGCCTGCCGCATGAAAAATCCAACTGGTGGGGCCTGCTGCGTGCCGACTGGCTGGGCATCATCGGTATGACGGCGGGGTTGTCCGCATTGACGGTGGTACTGGAGGACGGGCAGCGCGAGCGTTGGTTCGAATCCACGCTGATCATCATCCTGAGCCTGGTTTCGCTGACCGGGTTCGCCTTGCTGGCGCTGTCCCAGTTCACCAGCAAAGAGCCGGTGATCCACCTGAAAATCCTGTTCACCCGCAGCTTCGGCGCGGTGTTCGTGATGGTGATGGCGGTGGGCATGATCCTGTTCGGGGTGATGTACATGATCCCGCAGTTCCTGGCGATCATCGCCGGCTACAACACCGAGCAGGCCGGCTACGTGCTGCTGTTGGCGGGCCTGCCGACCATCCTGCTGATGCCGCTGATGCCGAAGATGCTGGAGACGGTGGATGTGCGGATCATGGTGTTCGGCGGCATGCTGTGCTTCGCCGCGGCGTGCTTCGTCAACCTGGGGCTGACGCCGGACAGCATCGGCCCGCACTTCGTGCTGGGGCAGCTGCTGCAGGGCTGCGGCCTGGCGCTGGCCATGATGGCGCTCAACCAGGCGGCCATCACGTCGGTTCCCCGCGAATTCACCAGCGATGCCTCCGGCCTGTTCAACGCCGCCCGCAACCTGGGCGGGTCGATCGGCTTGGCCATCATCTCGACCTTCCAGGACCGCCGGACCACCCTGCACGTGGATGCCATCGGCAGCAGTATCACGGCCAATTCGCAGGTAGCCCAGGATGCACTGGGCGCTTACGGCCAGCAGCTGGGTGACCCGATGCAGGGCATGGCCGTGCTGGCGCAGACCGTGCAGATGCAGGCGATGGTGATGGCCTACAACGACCTGTTCTGGATTTTCGGCCTGATCGTGGTGGCGACGCTGCCACTGGTCTTCCTGCTCAAGCCCTTGCCGAAGGGCGTTCCCCTGGCGATGCACTGATGACCCCATTGAACTCCTTCCAACCTGCTGCGCGGCTGCGCCCACTGTCTTTCGCGCTGCTGCCGTTGCTGCTCGCCGGCTGCATGCTGGGGCCGGACTACACGCGCCCGGACGTGGCCCGCCCGGCGACCGCGCAGGCGGCGCTGCCGCGGGCCGACCAGGCCGGCGTGGTGGCGGCGGCCCCGCCCAGCCAGTGGTGGCGTGAGCTGCGCGATCCGTTGCTGGACGAACTGGTGGACGAGGCGTTGCGCAACAGCCCCAATCTGCGTGCGGCGCAGGCGAAGGTGGTGGCGTCGCGCGCGCTGCAGCGTCAGCGACGTGCCGAGCAGCTGCCAAGCGTGGGTGCTGCCGCTGGCTATGCGAACGTGCAGGCGCCGGATTCGCTGAACGACAGCGTGCGGGGCCTGGGCGAGAACGTGGCCCAGGTCGCCGAGGCCAACGGCCGGCCGCAGGAGGCCGCGCAGTTGCGCCAGCAGTTCGCCGATGTCGACCTGGACACCGAACTGTACGTGGTCGGCTTCGATGCAAGCTGGGAGCTGGACCTGTTCGGCCGGCGCCGGCGCGCTGCCGAGCAGGCGGCCGCCGAGGCCGGCGCCGATGCGGCGGCGTTGGCCGATGCGCAGGTGCAGCTTGCCGCCGAACTTACCCAGGTCTACCTGAGCTACCGCAGCAGCCAGCAACGCATCGCGCTGGCCGAGGACAACCTGCGGGCAGCCGATGAGGCGTTGCGGCTGTCACGGCAACGGCGCGAGCGCGGCGCCGATTCCGACCTGCAGGTCGAGCGCGCGCAGGCGCAGCGCGAGCAGCCGCAGGCACGCATCCCGCCGTTGCGGGCGCAGGCCGATGAGGCCCGCGATGTGCTGGCCCTCATGGTGGGACGCGAGCCCGGCGCGCTGGACGGGCGGTTGGGGCAGGGCGCGGAACTGCCTGCATTGCCTGCGCGGATTGCCGTGGACGATGCGGCGGCCCTGATCCGTCGGCGGCCGGACATCCGCAAGGCGGAGCGCGAGCTGGCCGCTTCGTCGGCGCAGATCGGCCAGGCGCTGACAGCGTATTTTCCGCAGGTGACCTTGCTGGGCACGGTCGGCGCCGGCGCGGGTTCGCTGTCCGATCTGGGCTCGGATTCGGCAGCCACGATCGTCGCCCCGTTCCTGCGCTGGTCTGTCTTCGATTTCGGCCGCAACAAGGCGCGTGTCGCGCAGGCGCGGGCAGGCAACGAGGCACGCATGGCGGCCTATGAAGGCACCGTGCTGGCCGCGCTGCAGGATGCCAACACCGCGCTGGCGCGATTCGGCGCCGCGCGCCAGCAGGTGCAGGCGACCACCCGTGCCGAAGCGTCGGCCACGCGTGCCGACCGGTTGATGCAGCAACGCAGGCAGGCCGGTGCCGCGTCGCAGATCGATCTGCTGGACGTGCAACGGCAGCAGCTCGATGCGCAGGACGGGCTGGCCCAGGCGCAGCTGCAACTGCTGGTCCGCTACGTGGCGCTGCAGAAGAGCCTCGGATTGGGCTGGCAGGAAGCGCCGGAAGCGGCGGTGTCGCGATGAGCTGTGGCTGACGGCCTGCATCGCCCGCCGTACCGTGGCGCGGTGAACGCCCCCAGCACGCGCGACCGCAGTGCAGACGCGATCAGCGCAAGGCGCCAGCTGCCGTCATGTCACGTCCGCACCACCGCCGTTAGAATGGCGCCGCCATCCCCTTGACCGCCGTCGGAGCCCCCCATGTCCGTTGTTGCCCAGCCGGAAGCCGCCGCCGTCGATGCCCACGGTGAGCCCGGCTACCTGTCCGTCCGTGACCTGCGCAAGGAGTTCGATGGCTTCGTGGCCGTGGACGACGTCAACCTGGATGTGCGCAAGGGCGAGATCTTCGCGCTGCTCGGCGGGTCAGGCAGTGGCAAATCGACCCTGCTGCGCTGCCTGGGCGGCTTTGAAACCCCGACCAAGGGCAGCATCGTCGTCGATGGACAGCGCCTGGACGCGCTGCCGCCGTACAAGCGGCCGGTCAACATGATGTTCCAGTCCTATGCGCTGTTTCCGCACATGAGCGTGGAGCAGAACATCGCCTTCGGCCTGAAGCAGGACGGCATGGCCAGCGATGCGATCCGCCGGCGGGTGGGCGAGATGCTGGAGCTGGTGCAGATGTCCCAGTTGGCCAAGCGCCGTCCCCATCAGTTGTCCGGTGGCCAGCAGCAGCGCGTTGCGTTGGCGCGGTCGTTGGCCAAGGGCCCGAAACTGCTGCTGCTGGACGAGCCGATGGGCGCGCTGGACAAGAAGCTGCGCTCGCAGATGCAGCTGGAGCTGGTGAACATCATCGAAACCTCCGGAGTGACCTGCGTGATGGTCACCCATGATCAGGAAGAAGCCATGACCATGGCCACCCGCATTGCGGTCATGGATGCCGGCTGGATCCAGCAGGTGGGCAAGCCGGATGAGGTCTACGAACAGCCGGCCAATCGGTTCGTGGCCAGCTTCATCGGCTCGGTGAATTCATTCGAAGGGGTGATCGACGAGGACCTGCCGGAACATGCCACCGTGCGCACCTCGGCGTTCCCGGCGCCGATCTACATTGGACACGGCATCACCGGTTACGAAGGCCAGTCCGTGGCCTACGCGGTGCGTCCAGAGAAAATCATGATCGGCAAGGACGAGCCGGAGGGGCACGTCAACAAGGCGCAGGGCGTGATCGAAGATATCGCTTACTTCGGCAGCCACTCGGTCTATCACGTGCGCCTGCCGAGCGGCGCCACGGTCATGGCGAACTTCGCCAATTCGCAGCGCTGGGCCAGTGATGGCCTGACCTGGGGCGACGCCGTGTGGGTGCACTGGCGCGACAACGACGGCGTGGTGCTGAGCTCATGAGCGCGGCAGCCCCGAAGCGCTGGCTGCCCGGACTACGCAGTGCGGTGATCGGCGTGCCCTACCTGTGGCTGCTGCTGTTCTTCGCCGTGCCGTTCGCGCTGATCCTGATGATCTCCTTCGCCCACACCCAGGTCGGCTCGCCGCCCTACACGTGGTTGCTGCAGTACGTGGACGGCGCGTTCTCGCTCAAGCTCAACCTGGAAAACTACCTGCAACTGGTACGCGACCAGCAGTACGTGCTGGCCTATGCCAGCAGTTTCAAGATTGCGGCGATTTCCACGTTGCTGACGTTGATCATCGGCTATCCGATGGCGTACGCCATCGCACGCATGAAGCCCTCCACCCGCAACGTGATGATGATGCTGGTGGTGCTGCCCTCGTGGACGTCGTTCCTGATCCGCGTGTACGCCTGGATCGGCATCCTCGACCGCAATGGCCTGCTCAACCAGGTGCTGTTGAAGATCGGTCTGATCGACCAGCCGCTGCGCATTCTTTACACACCGGTGGCGGCTTACATCGGCATCGTTTACTGCTATCTGCCGTTCATGGTGCTGCCGCTGTATGCCAACCTGGTCAAGCACGACCAGCGTCTGCTGGAAGCGGCCTACGACCTGGGCGCCAAGCCGTGGCAGGCGTTCATGCGCATCACCCTGCCGCTGTCCAAGGCAGGCATCATCGCCGGCTGCATGCTGGTGATGATCCCGGCAGTGGGCGAGTTCGTGATCCCGGAAATGCTGGGTGGGCCGGACACGCTGATGATCGGGCGGGTGCTGTGGGGTGAGTTCTTCAACAACCGTAACTGGCCGGTGGCTTCCTCGGTGGCGGTGGTGATGCTGTTGCTGCTGCTGGTGCCGATTTTCCTGTTCAACCGGTCCCAGCAGCGCGTGCTGGAAGGAAAGCAGGCATGAGCACGATGCGCGGTTATCGCTGGATGGGCTGGGGCGCGTTGGCGCTGGGGTTCGCCTTCCTGTACCTGCCGATCCTGTTGTTGATGGTGTTCTCCTTCAACAGCTCACGGCTGGCCACGGTGTGGGCGGGTTTCTCCACGCGCTGGTATGGCGAACTGTTCAACGACCGCGCGTTGATGGACGCGCTGTGGATGAGCCTGAAAGTGGCGTTCTGGACCGCCTGCGCCGCCACCGTGCTGGGTACCATGGCGGCGATGGTGATGACCCGTTTCCGACGCTTCCGTGGCAAGTCCGCGTTCAGTGCGCTGATCACCGCGCCGCTGGTGATGCCCGATGTCATCCTGGGCTTTTCGTTGATGACGCTGCTGGTGTCGATGGGCGGCATCCCGGGCTTCCCGGCACGCGGCGCGATGACGATCTGGATCGCACACGTCACCTTTACCCTGTCCTTCGTCACCGTGGTGCTGTCCTCGCGCCTGCAGGAGCTGGACATCTCGTTGGAGGAAGCCGCGATGGACCTCGGTGCCAGCCGGCTCACCGTGTTCCTGAAGATCACCTTGCCGATCATCGCGCCGGCGCTGCTGGCCGGTTGGCTGCTGGCTTTCACCCTGTCACTGGATGATGTGGTGATCGCCAGCTTCGTCGCCGGGCCCAGTTCCACCACGCTGCCGATGAAGGTATTCGCTTCGGTGCGGATGGGCATCAGCCCGAAGATCAATGCACTGGCCACGTTGATGGTGTCGGCGGTGGCGGTGGCCGCGTTCATCGGCTGGTATTTCACCGCGCGGGCCGAGAAACGCCGCCAGCGTGACCTGTTGATGGCACGGCAGGACAACGGCTGACGGCCAGCGGGGCATCGGATCGCCGCACCCGGTAACGGCAGGTGAAGGCCGCGACACTGTGTCGCGTGGGGTGGCCCGATCCGGCAACGTCTGGCTCACGGGGGCCGGCGCAGAATGGTCGCCTGATTCGAGGAGACCTGCGATGACTGTTGAAATCGTCAACCCCACCACCGGGCAGGTGGATTACCGCCATGAGCTGTTGGACAAGGCGGGTATCGAGCAGCGCCTGGCCGCGGCCGCTGCTGCGTTTCCGGACTGGGCCGCACAATCGCTGGCGCAGCGCGCCGACGTGCTGCGGGCGATCGCCACGCAGCTGCGTACACGTCGCGACGAGATCCAGCAGGCGATGACGTCCGAGATGGGCAAGCTGAAAAGCGAAGCGCTGGCCGAGGTGGAAAAGTGCGCGCTGGCCTGCGAGTTCTATGCCGATCACGCGGGCGACTATCTGCAGCCGCAGCAGATCAAGACCGAAGCACAGCGCAGTTACGTGCGCTACGAGCCGATCGGCTGCGTGTTCGCGGTGATGCCGTGGAACTTCCCGATCTGGCAGGTGTTTCGTTTCCTGGCCCCGGCGTTCATGGCCGGCAATGTGGCGCTGTTGAAGCACGCCAGCAACGTGCCGCAGTGCGCCGACCTGATCAATGCCGTGGTACGTGCCGGGGGCTTGCCGTCAGGCGTGTTCGACGTGCTGCACATCGACAACGACCAAGCGGCGGACGTACTGCGCGACCGCCGGGTGAGAGCCGTGACGCTGACCGGCAGTGAGCGTGCGGGACGATCCATCGCCGCCAACGCCGGCGATCAGCTGAAGAAGTGCGTGATGGAACTGGGCGGCAGCGATGCCTTCGTGGTGCTGGAAGACGCCGATATTGAGATGACCGTGGATGCGGCGGTGAAGTCGCGCTTCGACAACAGCGGCCAGACCTGCATCGCGGCCAAGCGCTTCATCGTGGTCGATGCGGTGGCTGACGCCTTCACCGACCGTTTCGTGGCGGCGGCGGCCGAGCGTCGTTACGGCGATCCGTCCGACGAGAAAACGACACTTGCGCCGATGGCACGCGCGGACCTGCGTGATGAGCTGCACAAGCAGGTACAGGCCAGCGTGGCCAAGGGCGCACGCGTGTTGATCGGTGGCGAACCGGTAGCGGGCAGCCACGCGGGCTACGCCGCGACGGTGCTGGATGCGGTGGCGCCGGGCATGCCGGCCTATGACGAGGAGCTGTTCGGACCGGTGGCGGCGGTGATCCGGGTCAAGGACGAAGCCGAAGCGCTGCGTGTCGCCAATGACACGCGCTTCGGGCTGGGCGGCAGCGTGTGGACCACCGATGCGGCGCGCGGCGAAGCGTTTGCACAGCAGATGGAGTGCGGTGCGGCCTTCGTCAATTCCATCGTCAAAAGCGATGTGCGGCTGCCGTTCGGCGGCAGCAAGGAATCGGGTTTCGGCCGCGAACTGGCCGAACACGGCATCCATGAGTTCATGAACATCAAGACGATCTACGTGGCCTGAGCCGGCGCGATGGCGCCGAGCCGGGCTCGGCGCTGCGGGAGATCCGCCGAGCATGGCTCGGCGCTACCGCTTCACAGCCAGCGTGCACGCTTGAACAGGCGGTACATCCCGACGCAGACCGCGGCGACCCCGATGATGATCGCTGGATAGGCCCATGGTTTGTCCAGCTCGGGCATGTGCGTGAAGTTCATGCCGTACCAACTGGTGATCAGCGTTGGGGCTGCCAGCAGTGCGGCCCAGGCACCCAGCCGTTTCACCGTTTCACCTTGTGCGAGCGTCACAAGTGACAGATTCACACTGAGGGCGGTGCCCAGCATTTCGCGCAGGGTATCGATGACATCACTGATGCGGACGGCATGGTCATGCACGTCGCGGATGTACAACTTCACCTCGTCGGGCACCAAGCCACTTTCGGCCGGATGCCGCTTCAGTGCCGACAGGACGTCCTGCAACGGGGCCACCGCCATGCGCATCTTGTTGAGCTCGCGCTTCAACTCATACAGGCGCACGACGGTGCTGCGCTTGTAGTCGTCGGCGAAGATGTCTTTCTCCAGCAGTTCCAGCGTGTCGCGGAAGCGGTTGGTGATCGGCAGGTAGTTGTCGACCACGAAATCCAGCACGGCATACAGGCAGTAGGACGGCCCCATCTTCAACAGGTGCGGCTCGCGCTCCACGCGCGCCCGCACCGGCGCGTAGGACAGGGAGGCGCCGTGGCGCACCGTCACCAGGAAGCGGGGGCCGACGAAGGCGTGGGTTTCACCGTACTGGATCCGCTCATCGACCATCTGCGCCGTGGTCACCACCGCGAACAGCGAGTTGCCGTAGGTCTCCACCTTCGGACGCTGGTGGGCATTGCGCGCGTCTTCGATCGCCAGGTCGTGCAGGCCGAACTCTTCCTGCAGTTTCAGCAGGACGCTGTCCGCCGGGTCATACAGGCCGACCCAGACGAACCCGTTGCCACTGGCGATGACGTCGCTGATGGCATCCAGGGCGATGTCATGGCGCTTGCCATCATCATCGTAGTGAACGCAGTTGATGACGCAGGCAGGATTATGCGCTGCGGGGGCGGTGGTATCGGGCACGTGCATACCGCTTATCCTGCGTCAGCGGACGTGAAGCGGCCATCGCGATGCGCGGCCGAGCACCCACGCCAGCGCGGCATGCAGCGGCAGCAGCAGCACGATCCACTGCACGTTGTACTGGGCCTGCAGGCTCAGCCAGTGCAGTACCAGTCCGGCTAGGGACAACCCGGCCACGGCCCACAGCACGATGCGGAACAGGCGACCCGGCCGGCGCCGGCGCAGCAGCGCGATGGCGCCGGGCAGCAGCAGTAGGCACAGCGGTGACAGCTGCAGCAGGTTGCGGTTGGCCCACGCGGCATGGTGGTCGCTGAAGCCCCACAGGAAGACCAGCAGGCTGCCGGCGATCGTGCTGACTATCCAGAACGGCAGCGCCAGCGCGGCCAGCAGACGGGGGCGGCGACGCAGTGCGAACACACCCGCAGCCAGCCCCAGCCCCACCACCAGCCACGGCCACCAGGCACGGGCCTGCTCGGTCGGTTCGGCGTCGATGCGGTGTGCGAGCAGCTGCTGTTCGGACTGCACCAGGGGCCGGCCCTCGCTGTTGCGCACCTGGCGCAGCGCATCGGCCAGGCGCATCGGCACGAAAGCTTCCTGCCAGCGCGACAGCGGCTGATCGGCGAACGGCCCCAGCCCCAGGTCGAAGCCCAGCCACATCCACGGTGCCGGCGAAGCCAGGCGCACCGACTCGCTGCGGTAGGTGTTACCCCGCGAACGGCCCGACAGCTGCGCATGCAGCCCGCCGCCCAACGCCTTGTCCAGCGTATCGCGGACCATCGTGGCGCAGTTCGCAGTGTAGTAATCGTAGCGGTAGCGCGCGTTCTCCGGCTTCGCGCGCTCGGCGAGGTCGGTGGCCAGCGCACGGGCCTGTTCGGGTTGCAGATCCAGCCACTGGACGCTCGCTCCGCGACCGGATTCGTCGTAATACCCGAGATCCTGCTGCAAGGGCAGGGCGACCAGGTAATACATCATCTCGCCGCGGATGAAGCGGCTGATGAAGTCCGGCTCGCCCGGATCGAAGTAGCCGAAGTTGTACGAGGTGGCAGCGCCGCTGAGCGGATCCACCACCACGATGGCATCGTGGCCGAAGCGCTCGAAGAAGATCGTGCCCGGCTGCATGGTGACCACGCCGATGCGCGGGACATCGGCCTGCGCGTCGCCAGAGGCGGCGGCATTGGCGGTGGCAGGCGATGACTGCGCCAGCACCGACCCCGGCGCGACCAGCAACGCCGCCAGCATCAGCACGGCCAGCCAGCCGCTCAGCAGGAGTCCAGCGGTACGCTTCAAGCGGATTCCTGTTCGTCCGTCGGCAGCACGGTCACGTGGAAGGCCTGCACGCGGCGCGCGTCGGCACGTGCCACGCGGAACATGAAGCGGTCCAGGGCCAGCTCATCACCGATTTCCGGCAAGTGTCCGATCGCTTCAGTGACCAGTCCGCCGATGGTGTCGTAGTCATCATCGGGGAAGTCGGCGCCGAAGCGTTCGTTGAAATCGCCGATGGCCGTCAGCGCATCCACGACATAGCGGCCGTCGGCCTGGATGGCGATACCGGCCGCCGGGTCCTCGGCTTCGTCGTGCTCGTCGTCGATTTCGCCGACGATCTGCTCCAGCACGTCTTCGATGGTGACCAGGCCGGCGACACCGCCGTACTCGTCCACCACGATCGCCATGTGGTTGCGCGACAGGCGGAACTCCTTCAACAGCACGTTGAGCTTCTTCGCCTCGGGGATCAGCACCGCCGGACGCAGCAGTTCACGGATATTGGCGGGGCCATGGTCGGATACCACGCCACGCAGCAGATCCTTGGCCAACAGCACGCCCAGGATGTCGTCCTTGTTGTCGCCGTGCACCGGGAAGCGCGAATGGCCGGATTCGACCACCTGCTTCATCAGGTCAAGGAACGGCGCCTCCACCGGCAGCGATACCATCTGCGAACGCGAGATCATCACGTCGCCCACCGTCAGTTCGGCGACCGAAATGGCGCCTTCCATCATGCGTAGGGTATCGGCGGCGATCAGCCCGTCTTCCTGCGCGGTACGCAACAGGGCGATCAGCTGATCGCGGGTATGTGGTTCACCGGAAAACGCAGCACCCAGGCGTTCAAGCCAGCTGCGTCTTTTCTCACTGTGCTCCAGCGTGGAGCTGCTACTGTCGTCTTCAGACATCTCGGGAAAAAAGGCACCCGGCAGGCCGGGCGTTGGCTGCAGTCTAGCAGGATGTCAGGCCCTGTCGCGCGTCCCCGGCGCTTGCGTGGGGGGCGGCGGAAAGGCCGGTCAGCCCTTGTTGGCAGGCGGGGCCACCGCAGCGGGCGCCTCATCGTCAGCAGGCAGGTCCAGGCTGTAGGTGCAGCCGGCCAGAGTCTGGTCCGGATGGCTCTGGACCGTGGAAACACTGAGGATGATCGATTCGATCTGCGCTTCCCCCGTCACCGGATCGGTGACATCGCGGCTGACCAGTTCACGGCCCGCCATGAACTTCCCGTCGGCGTCGTAGGCGGTTTCCAGTTTCAGCTCCGTCGCCAGCGGCCGCGGATCCTTAAGGTCCAGGATCGCCATGATGCTGGCCCCGGCCAGGGCGATGCGGTCGGTGCGCTGGCCGAACACGGTCATCGGCGTTGCCAGGCGGTATTCGGTCATGAATTGATTCTGCTGCGGTAGCGGCTGCAGTCCCTTCGCGACGGCCTGCAGCGGGTCGGCCAGGGCGACTGCCAGCGCAGCGTGCGCGGCCACGCCTTGGCGGCATTCCACCAGGGCCGGCAGATCCAGCGGCTCGGCGGCGACGCTCGGCAGGGCGGAACACAGCAACAGGGCGGCGATGCAGGCGGGCAGTTTCATCGGGGCGACGGGCAGGAGCTGGCGAAGGCGACGATAATAGCGTGCCAAGCCAAGGGTGTCGGGCCGTCGAGGGCGCGTGGTTGCCGGCTGAAGCCGGCACTACCGGACGCAGATCAACGCAGGACGCAGATCGACAGCGGATGCAGATCAACGGCGGACAAAGATCAACACCGGATGCAGATCAACGGCGGGCGGCGAGGGTCCAGCGCCAGGCGGGGCCGGCGGCAAGTGCGGCGCCGACGATGCCCAGTGCGGTAATCACCATACGGCCATTGGCCGCCATCGGCAGCCACGGCCCGGCAAGTACGCAGACCAGTCCGACCAGCAGCAGGACCGGAGCCATGAGGGTCGGGCGTTGTTCAAGCATGACGGCCATCCGTGGCAGATATGAGTGGCCGTATTGAAGCATGAAGCGCATCGGCCGCAACAGAGGGCGCGCGAGGATCCCGCATCGGTCTCAACGCTCGCCCGCGTACGGATCGGCGATGCCCAGCTCGGCCAGGATGTCACGCTCCAGCTGCTCCATTGCGTCGGCTTCCTTGTCGTCTTCGTGGTCCCAGCCCAGCAGGTGCAGCACGCCATGCACGGTCAAGTGCGCGTAGTGGGCGGTGAGCGGCTTGCCTTGTTCGTCGGCTTCGCGTGCCACGACCGGTGCGCAGATCACCAGATCGCCCAGCAGCGGGAACTTCACGCCCTTGGGCAGGCCCTCCGGCACATCGGCGGGAAAGCTCAGCACGTTTGTCGCGTAGTCCTTGCCGCGGTAATGGCGATTGAGCGACTGGCCTTCCTTGGCGTCGACCATGCGAATAGCCAGATCCGCCTCGCGGATGCGGCCTTTCAGCGCGGCCGCCACCCATTTGCGGAAGCTCACCGCAGCCGGCAGGCCGGCACGGGGCAGGGCATAGCTGACCGCGACATCCAGGCGGACGGGGCCGCGGGTCATGGGGTCTTCTCCGGCAGGGCCTGCTGCTGTTCACGACGGTCGTAGGCGTTGACGATGCGCGCCACCAGCGGATGGCGGACCACATCGCGCGCCTCCAGGAAGGTGAAGCTCACGCCTTCCACGTCGCGCAGCACGTCCACGGCATCGCGCAGACCCGATTTCACGTGCTTGGGCAGATCGGTCTGGGTGAGGTCGCCCGTCACCACGGCGGTCGAGCCGTAGCCCAGGCGGGTCAGGAACATCTTCATCTGCTCGATGGTGGTGTTCTGTGCCTCGTCGAGGATCACGAACGCATCATTCAGCGTGCGTCCGCGCATGTACGCCAGCGGCGCGATCTCGATGACGTTCTTTTCCAGCAGCTTGACCACCTTTTCCACGCCCAGCATTTCGTACAGGGCGTCGTACAACGGGCGCAGATAGGGGTCGACCTTCTGGGTCAGGTCGCCAGGCAGGAAGCCGAGTTTTTCGCCGGCCTCCACCGCGGGGCGCACCAGGATCAGCCGCTGCACGCGTGACTCGTTCAAGGCTTCCACGGCGCTGGCAACGGCCAGGAAGGTCTTGCCGGTGCCGGCGGGACCGATACCGAAATTGATGTCATGGCTGGCGATCTGGTGCAGGTAGCGCGCCTGGTTGGCGCCGCGGCCCCGCACGGTGCCTCGCTTGACCTTGATCGCCACGTCCTGTGCCTCGTAGGAGCGCTCAGCGATGTGCTCGATGTTGGCTTCGTTCAACCGAAGGTGGATCGCCTGGCTGTCGAAAGTGACCTCGGCGGCTTCCTCGTACAGGGCTTCGATCAGCTTCTGCGCTTCGACGGCGGCCTCGGTCGGGCCACTGATGCGGAAGACGTGGCCGCGGTTGGCGATCTCCACACCCAGCTTCAGCTCGATCTGGCGCAGATGACCGTCGAAGGGCCCGCTCAGGTTGGCGAGTCGGGTGTTGTCTTCCGGCGACAGGGTGAAATCTCGGTGCTCGATATTCTTCATGGATCCAGAATTGGGTGCGGGTTCTTTCCACACAAGGTGTGGGTGGTCACGCGGTAAAGTTGTGGATAAGCCTTCTCAGCGCTTGTGCCACAAGCCGCATTATGAGGTGGTGAAAAACCTACCAGTCAGGCGCCGCTGACCCGGCCACGCAGAGAATTGCTGTAGGCCTCGGTGATCAGTACGTCCACGAACTGGCCGACCAGACGCGCAGGTGCGGCGAAGTTCACCGTCCGCATGTTCTCGGTCTTGCCGCTCAACTCGTTCGGGTCACGACGCGACGGGCCTTCCACCAGGACGCGCTGTACTGTGCCGACCATGGCAGCGGAAATCTCGCCGGCGTGCTGGTTGATTCGTGCCTGCAGGCGCGACAGCCGTGCGTGCTTTTCGGCATCGGTGATGGTGTCTTCGAGGTCGGCGGCCGGGGTGCCGGGGCGACGCGAATAGATGAAGGAGAAACTCTGGTCGAACCCGATGTCCTCGATCAGCTTCATCGTCTTCTCAAAGTCGGCGTCGGTTTCACCGGGGAAGCCGACGATGAAATCCGAGCTGATGGAGATGTCCGGACGTACCGCGCGCAGCTTGCGGATCTTCGACTTGAATTCCAGCGCCGTGTAGCCCCGCTTCATCGCCGACAGGATGCGGTCGCTGCCCGCCTGCACCGGCAAATGAAGGAAGTTGGCCAGCTTCGGCACGTCGCGGAAGGCATCCACCAACGAGTCGCTGAACTCCAACGGGTGCGAGGTGGTGAAGCGGATGCGGCCGACCCCGTCGATTTCGGCGATCGTGCGGATCAGCAGGCCCAGGTCGGCATGCTCGCCCTCGCCATACGGTCCACGGTACGCATTGACGTTCTGGCCGAGCAGGTTGATCTCCCGCACGCCCTGAGCAGCCAGTTGCGCCACCTCCACCACGACGTCTTCGAACGGACGGCTGACTTCGGTACCACGCGTATAGGGCACGACGCAGAACGAGCAGTACTTCGAGCAGCCTTCCATGATCGACACGAAAGCGGAGGCCCCGTCTGCACGTGGCTCGGGCAGGCGGTCGAACTTTTCGATCTCCGGAAAGCTGATATCGACCTGCGGCCGGTTCTGCTCACGTCGCGCACGGATCAGTTCCGGCAGGCGGTGCAGGGTCTGCGGGCCGAACACCAGGTCCACATACGGCGCGCGCTTGACGATGGCCTCGCCTTCCTGCGAAGCCACGCAGCCGCCGACGCCGATGATGACGTCGCGCCCGTTGTTCTTCAGCGCCTTCCAGCGACCGAGTTGGCTGAACACCTTCTCCTGCGCTTTCTCGCGGATGGAGCAGGTGTTGACCAGGATAACGTCGGCTTCTTCCGGGTTATCGGTCAGCTCCAGGCCATCGCTGGCTGCCAGCACGTCCGCCATCTTGGCCGAGTCGTACTCGTTCATCTGGCAACCGTGGGTCTTGATGTACAGCTTGCCACGCACCTGGTCGGGCTTGCGCGGACCGGTAGGCAGGGCGAACAGAGGGGTGTCGTCAACAGCGACGGATGGAAAGACGTCTGGCGTCCCGGTCATGGTGATTAATCCAGGCGGGTGGCGGGTAAGCGGTCCAGTTTACTCCCTTGCGTTGCCGGAACGGGGTAGGGCGCGGGCCGCTGCGCTCGCCGACCGTGGGTCGGCGCTACCGGTGCGGGTGGGTCGCGCGGGCCACTGCGCTCGCCGACCATGGGTCGGCGCTACCGGTGCGGGTGGGTCGCACGGGCCGCTGCGCTCGCCGACCATGGGTTGGCGCTACCGGTGTGGGTGGAACGCGCGGGCCGCTGCGCTCGCCGACCGTGGGTCGGCGCTGGTAGCGCCGAGCCGTGCTCGGCGGAATGCGTGGGTCGCGCGGGTGTGGCCGGGGCCGCGCGGGGCGCCCGGCGATGGGTCAATCGGCTGCCAGACGCGCGTCGATCTCCTTGGCGCGGGCGACCACTGCCGGTTGCTGATGGGCGCAGACAGTGCCGCGATGCTCGCCGGGCAGATCCTCAGCCTGGGATTGCCACCCGTGGCGATACGTACCACGCTGCCGTCCTTGCATGCAGAACTGCAGGCGCAGGTGGCCGGTCTCGCGAGTGTGCTTGCCGGGGGTGGCGTCCCCTGCCACGGCGCGGACGGAGGGCGCGCGGTGGGATCCGATCCGCCCCGCGCGGGGAATGGGGCCTGACCCCGGAGCGCATGTCCCTGACGGGCGTCCTCTGGCCCGGCCCTTGGCAACCGTCGCGCAAGCTGGGACACTCGCGCCCATGAAGGGGACCTTAAGGATCGTGGCGATCAGCATCGCTGCACTGGCGGCCGTGCCGGCTAGTGCCGGCACGCTGTACAAGTGTGTCGGCGCCGATGGCGTTCCCAGTTACGTCAGCAAACGGGTCAGCGGTGCGCAGTGCAGTGGCATCAGCTACAGCCGCGACAGCCGACCGGCCCGTCCCGCAGCCACCGCGCCCGTCCCGCCGGCGGCCCCTGTCACGGCCATCCCGGCCCGCGAAGCGCCTTCATCCTCTGCGGTTGCTGCAGGCGCGGCCGTTGCCGCCGCCGTGGTGCCTGCATCTGCCGCCGTGGCCTCGGTAATCGCCGCACCTGCCCCCAAACCGGTGCCGGCCCCGGCCAGCAAGGCGGGCCGCGTCGTCAGCGGGCAGGTCTATTCGTACATGAAGGACGGTGTGCGCCATTACACCAGCGCCCGGCCCGCGGGGCAGGTGGCCAGCCTGTCCCAGGTGCGCACCATCCGCTACAGCTTCATCGAGCGCTGCTTCGCGTGCGGCAGCAATCCTGCAGTCAATTTCGGCTCGGTCCGGCTCAATACCACCGCCTTCCAGAGCGAGATCGCCGCCGCCGCGCGCCAATACGGTGTGGAGGAGGCGATCGTGCGGGCGATCATCCATGCGGAATCGGCCTACAACCCGACAGCGCTCAGCCGCGCCGGGGCGCAGGGACTGATGCAGTTGATGCCGCCGACCGCGGCGCGCTTTGGCGTAACCGATTCGTACGACGCTGCGCAGAACATCCGCGGTGGCGTGCAGTATCTTTCATGGCTGTTGAAACGCTTCAATGGCGACCTCACGCTTGCCGCGGCTGGCTACAACGCAGGGGAGGGCGCCGTTGCCCGCCACGGTGGTGTGCCGCCGTATAGTGAGACGCGGTACTACGTACAGCGGGTAGGCCAGTTGGCCGAGCGCTATCGCGGTGCGCTGGCCTCCCATCAGTGATGATTGACCGCAACGCGCGTTTAGATACACTCGCTTCAGATTCAAAGCAGCCTGGCCCCCACCAGGTTGCCGGCAGCCTTAAAGCTACCTAATCAATATCGGAGTGCCGGATGGCCAACGATGGGGTATACGATCCAGTCGATCATGGACGTCGCCGATTCCTCTCAGCCACTACTGCAGTGGTGGGGGCGGTAGGCGTCGGTTTCGTCGCAGTTCCTTTCATCAAGTCCTGGAACCCCAGTGCACGTGCCAAGTTGGCCGGTGCACCGGTGACCGCTGACATCAGTGCCTTGCAGGAAGGCCAGCGGCTGATACTGGAATGGCGCGGTCAGCCCATCTGGATCGTCAAGCGCTCCAAGGCCATCCTGGACGCCCTGCCCAGTCTGGATGACCGCCTGAAGGATCCCGGGTCAGGTGTGAAAGACCAGCAGCCAGAGTACGTGCTCAAGGGCAATCCGGAGCTGCGGTCGATCAAGCCGGCCGTCTCGGTGCTTGTCGGCCTGTGCACCCATCTGGGCTGCTCGCCGGAAATGGTGGCCGAAATCCGCCCGGAACCCTATGACGCGCAGTGGAAGGGGGGCTATTTCTGCCCGTGCCACAAGTCGCGCTTCGACATGTCCGGCCGGGTCTTCAATGACGTCCCCGCTCCGATCAACCTGCTGGTGCCGCCGCATCACTACCAGGACGACAATACGATCATCATCGGCGTCGATCCGGAGGGTACCGCCTGATGGCCAACATCCTTGCCCGTACCGCCAGCGGCCTGGCCGACTGGGTCAACGCGCGCGCGCCGGGCCTCATGCCGGTGTACCGCAAGCACGTCAGTGAGTATTACGCGCCGAAAAACTTCAACATCTGGTATTACTTCGGTTCGCTGGCGCTGCTGATCCTGGTCAACCAGATCGTCACCGGCATCTTCCTGACGATGCATTACAAGACCAGCGCGGCCGAAGCCTTCGCCTCGGTCGAGTACATCATGCGCGACGTCGAGTGGGGCTGGCTGATCCGCTACATGCACTCCACCGGTGCATCGCTTTTCTTCATCGTGGTCTATCTGCACATGTTCCGCGGGCTGCTGTACGGCAGTTACCAGAAGCCGCGCGAGCTGGTGTGGATACTGGGCATGCTGATCTACCTGGTGCTGATGGCCGAAGCCTTCATGGGCTACGTGCTGCCGTGGGGCCAGATGTCGTTCTGGGGCGCGAAGGTGATCATTTCGCTGTTCGGTGCCATCCCGGTGATCGGCAACGGGCTGACGGAATGGATCATGGGCGATTACCTGCCCGGCGATGCCACGCTCAACCGCTTCTTCGCCCTGCACGTGATCGCCCTGCCGCTGGTGCTGCTGCTGCTGGTGGTGCTGCACCTGGGTGCGCTGCATGAGGTGGGCTCGAACAATCCCGACGGCGTGGAAATCAAGAAGGGTCCGAAGGGCAACCGCTGGTCGCCCACCGCGCCGACCGATGGCATTCCGTTCCATCCCTATTACACGATGAAAGACGCCGTTGGCGCCGGCTTCCTGCTGATCATCGCCGCCTTCATCATCTTCTTCGCGCCGGCCTTCGGCGGGCAGTTCCTGGAACACGACAACTTCACCGAGGCCAACCGCCTGGTCACCCCGGAACACATCAAGCCGGTCTGGTACTACACGCCTTACTACGCGATGTTGCGGGTCATTCCAAACAAGCTGGGCGGGGTGATCGTGATGTTCTCGGCGATCGCGATCCTGTTCCTGGTGCCGTGGCTGGACAAGTGCAAGGTCAAGTCGGTGCGCTACCGCGGCTGGATATCCAAGGTGATGCTGGGCGTGCTGGTGGTGTGCTTCATCTGGCTGGGGGTGATCGGTTCCGGCCCGGGCACGGCGGTGTGGGAAACCTGGGTGGGTCGCGTGCTGACCTTCCTGTACTTCGCTTTCTTCCTCACCATGCCGATATGGACGCGACTGGACAAGACCAAGCCGGTACCGGAAAGGGTGACCACGCATGAGTAAGCGCTGGATGGTCCGCATGGCCCTGATGGCCACGATGCTGCTCGCAGGCGGCGCGGCGCTGGCTGCCGAAGGCAGCGCCAAGATGCTGCAGGCTGGCAATGATCTGGGCGATCGTGCCTCGCTGCAGCGCGGCGCACAGTTGTACATGAACTACTGTTCCAGCTGCCACGCGCTGAAATACCTGCGCTACTCGCGCATGGCGGCCGACCTGGGGCTGACCGAAGAAGAGGTGATGAACAACCTCAATTTCACCGGGTCTGCGATTGGCGACCAGGTGCCGGTCTCGATGCCCAAGGCCGACGCGGAGAAGTGGTTCGGCAAAATGCCACCGGACCTCAGCCTGATTTCGCGCGTGCGCGGACCGGACTGGGTCTACACGTACCTCAAGTCGTTCTACCTGGACAGCAACCGTCCGCTGGGCTGGAACAACACCGTCTTCCCGAACGCCTCCATGCCCAACCCGTTGTGGCAGATGCAGGGCCTGCAGCACGCCGTGCACGGCAAGCCGGAGGCACCTGGACTGGATCCGCCGGTGCTGGCCCTGGAAGTGCGTACGCCCGGCAACGTCGATGCCGGACAGTACGACCAGACAGTGCGCGACATCACCAACTTCCTGGCCTATGCCGGCGAGCCGGCGGCATTGAAGCGGCAGCAGCTGGGCGTGTGGGTGATCCTGTTCCTGGCGCTGCTGACCTTCCTGTTGTATCTGCTGAAGAAAGATTACTGGAAGGATGTACATTGACGGTTCGACCCCGGGACGCGGTGCACGCGTCAATGTGTGACCCGATACCCATGGCCTATTGGCTTTTGTGATCGCCGGTTGCACACTCGGGAACGAGCTGACTGTCGGAAATGGTCCGACAGCGCCGATTCGGCAGGCGGACTCCTGTCGTTGGAGAGCCTTTGATGGCGGCGAGCGTACGCATGCGTAATACCCTGACGCTGTTTTCCTCGAACGACGATGTGCTCTGTCATCGGGTGCGTCTGGTCCTTGCGGCCAAGGGCGTCACCTATGACTTCGTGGCAGTGGATCCGCAGAATCCGCCCGAAGATCTGATCGACCTCAATCCGTACCACTCAGTGCCCACGCTGGTGGAGCGCGAGCTGGTGCTGTACGCCGCCTCGGTGGTCAGCGAGTATCTGGACGAGCGCTATCCGCATCCGCCGCTGATGCCGGTGGACCCGCTGTCACGTGCCCGCATCCGTCTGGCGATGCTGCGCATCGAGCACGACTGGGTGCCGCAGGTACAGGCCATTCAACTGGGCAACAAAGCGCAGGCCGAGGCCGGGCGTAAACGCCTGAAAGAACTGCTGACCTCGTCGGTGCCGTTGTTCAAGGCGAGCAAGTTCTTCCTCAACCAGGAAATGAGCCTGGCCGACTGCGCGATCGCGCCGATCATCTGGCGCCTGCAGGCACTGGATATTCCGTTGCCGAAGGATGGCAAGGCGATCGAGGACTACGGCAATCGCATTTTCCGCCATCCCGGTTTCATCCGCAGCCTGACCGATCAGGAAAAGAAGCTGCGCGATCTGCCGAGCTGATCGATACCGCGCATCCCCTCTGTAGCGCCAAGCCACGCTCGGCGGATTGCCGGACCGCGCGCTGCCGCTGCGCTCGCCGACCACGGGTCGGCGCTACTGATGTGCTGCGGTTCCTGTAGCGCCGAGCCGCGCTCGGCGGATTGCTGGACCGCGCGCGGCCGCTGCGCTCGCCGACCGTGGGTCGGCGCTACCGATGTGCTGCGGTTCCTGTAGCGCCGAGCCACGCTCGGCGGATTGCCGGACCGCGCGCTGCCGCTGCGCTCGCCGACCACGCGTCGGCGCTACCGATGTGCTGCGGTTCCTGTAGCGCCGAGCCACGCTCGGCGGATTGCTGGACCGCGCGCTGCCGCTGCGCTCGCCGACCATGGGTCGGCGCTACCGATGCGCTGCGGTTCCTGTAGCGCCGAGCCGCGCTCGGCGGATTGCTGGACCGCGCGCGGCCGCTGCGCTCGCCGACCGTGGGTCGGCCCTACCGACGTGCTGCGGTTCCTGTAGCGCCGAGCCACGCTCGGCGGATTGCCGGACCGCGCGCGGCCGCTGCGCTCGCCGACGACGGGTCGACGCTACCGGTTTCCGGCGTTCTGCGTTTTCGACTGGCAGCCGAACGCTCTGTCGGCCCCCGGTGCCAAGCAGGGGGGCGGGCGCGTACACTTCACACATGACTGACGAATTCTTCCGGATGACCAGCCACCGTCCGTACCTGCTGCGGGCCTTGGTGGAGTGGATCAACGACAACGCGCTGACGCCGCACATCCTGGTGGATGCGGGGGTGGCAGGCGTACAGGTGCCGCCGTCGAGCATCAAGGACGGTCGCGTCGTGCTCAACATCGCCGAACGCGCCGTCGTGAAGCTGTTGATCGACAACGAGGCGGTGAGCTTCTCTGCGCGCTTTTCCGGCGTGAGCTACGCGGTGCTGGTGCCCATCAGTGCGGTGCTTGCCGTATATGCCCGGGAAACGGGGCAGGGCATGGCGCTGCCTGACGACGTGATCGGCGCGGATGCGGCCGAGGACGATGTGCCGCTCCACGAGGTGTCGGATGAGGCCGATGGTTCGTCGGATGACGATACGCCGCCCGATGCGCCGCCGCCGCGCCCGAGTGGTCGTCCGCAGTTGCGCGTGGTCAAGTAACGCCACGCACTGCCAGATGACGACCCTGGGTCGTCATCCCATCAGACATCCTCGGCGTCGTCCACATCCGGCCGGATCGCACTGATCCGCGCCGCACCGGGGCCGCTGAAGGACACCAGATCGTCCCCGCGCAGCACCATCCGCCCGACGTGGCGATCGATCCCATCGTAGGAATACTCGAACTTGAAGGTGCGCTCGAAGCAGAGCTTGCCATCGTCACCGCGCGCCACCTTCAGGCCGATCGCATGCACGCTCTGATCCAGCCATTGCACGTCGGCAGCCTTGCACGCGTTTCGACCCAGCACACCGGCGCGCTCGGCGGCCGCGCGCGATGAGTTCCAGAACGCATAACCTGCGGCGCCGACAATCATCAACAGGATCAAGGTAGGCATGTCGCTCGCGCACTGCAGGAAAGGTGCCTACAAGATGGCGGTCCGCGCGCCGCAGTTCAAGGTGGCGTCGTCGGGTGGGGGCTGCGATGGAGCGCGGATCCAGGGTCTAGGGCTGCATCTGCAGTGGTGCCGCTGCGGTCAGCTTCAACAGCGCTGCCCAGTCCTGGCGGTTGAAGCTGCACTCCTCCTCGCGGCCGGGCGTGCAGGTCGGTGCGATGCCGTCCGGGTCCGCTTCCCGCTTGCCAGGCAGCTCGACGCGGCCGGTGCGGTCCAGCATCAACATGCGCATGGCTACCGTGTTCATCACGTTGCCGCCGATCAGGTACAGCGTCCGGTCGCCGCCCATGTTGGCCGACACCACGACCTCGCAATGCGATTTCCAGTGGCCGACCGAACCATTGCCCAGTGCCTGCACCAGCCCGCTGTAGCTCAGGGTCTGGCTGCGATCACGCAGGAAGCAGAGCATGTCGCCGACTGCCGGTTTCTCGGCTGCCGGATCGGCCAGGCGGTACGGGGCAGACCCGTTGTAAGCGGCGCGAATGTAATCGATGTGGCGAGGCGACGCGTTGAAGCCGGGCACGCCCGCGCGCACCATGACCCACGAGATGAAGGCAGCCGACCACGGGTTGTCGAGCAGGAAGGCGCGGCAATCGCTGTCGGTGTAGCGCGACCCGAGGGGCGCAATGCAGCTGCTGGCACCGGGCTGGGCGCCCATCGCATTCAACGTGCCGCTGTCGCGCCAGTAACCCGCCACGCGCTGCCATGCAATCAGGCCGTTGTCGGCCAGGTGCTCGTTCTCCGCCTCGGTCACCGCCAGGCTGGCGGCGCGGCCCTCGCGGTCGATGAAGGGGCGGAACCATAAGCGATGTTCGTTGCAGGCGGTCTGGCGGATGGCCAGCGCCAACGGACTCTGGCCGAACGGAGGCGGCACATCGCAGGCTTCCGCCGCCGCCACATCGAATGAAACCGCTGACAAGGGCAGCAGACAGGCAAGCAGCAACCGGCGCATGCGGTGCTCCGCAACAAGGGGGGTGGCGCAAGCGTCGCAGCGTGCTCGTGAACGAAGGGTAGAGCGGGCGCTCAGATTGCTCGCGCGCAGCAGACCGGATTTGATTCCGGCCTGCCACACCCGTCAAGCCGGCGGGGGGCCCAGCTTCAACGACAGGTCGACGGCCTGCACGTGCTTGGTCAGACCACCGATGGAAATGCAGTCCACGCCGTCCTCGGCGATGGCCCGCAGGCCGTCCAGTCCGACGCTGCCTGACACCTCCAGCGGAATCCGGCCGGCCGTCAGGCGGACCGCATCGCGACGCAGTGCGGCCGGGAAGTCATCGAGCAGGATCCGCTCGCAGCCTGCCTGCAGGGCCTGCTGCAGCTGGTCCAGGTCTTCCACTTCCACGATCAGCGGCAGCTGCGGCCACATCGCGCGCGCGGCGGCGACCGCAGCGGGCAGCGAGCCGGCGGCGCGGATGTGGTTCTCCTTCAGCATCACCGTGTCGTACAGGCCGATGCGGTGATTGGCTCCGCCTCCGCAACGCACCGCGTATTTCTGCGCCAGGCGCAGGCCGGGGAGGGTCTTGCGGGTGTCGAGGATGCGCGTGGCGGTGCCGGCCACCGCAGCCACATGCCGCGCCGTGATGGTCGCCGTGCCTGACAGGGTCTGCAGGAAGTTCAGCGAGGTACGTTCGGCACTGACCAGGCTGCGGCTGCGACCCTGCAGCAGGGCCAGCACCGTGCCGGCGTGGACCTGCTGTCCTTCATCGACCTTCCAGTCAATGCGTACGTCGGGGTCCAGCGCGCGGTGGGTGGCATCGAACCAGGGCCGGCCGGCGATCACCGCATCCTGCTTGCAGAGCAGGTACGCCGTGTCGGCCTGGTCGGGCAACAGCGCGGCCGTGACATCCCCGCTGCCGAGATCTTCGGCAAGCGCGCGGGCCACGTCGGCGGCGACCAGCGCCGGATCCGGCGCATCAAAGACGCCAGCGCCGGCGGTGCTCATGCGGCGGGGAAGTCGGCGATCTGGTCGGTGGCGATGGCTTCTTCGGCCAGCAGCACCGGGATGCCGTCGTCCAGGCGGAACACCTGCTTGCGGTCGCGGGTGACCAGGGCCTGGCGCAACGGCTGCGCCAGCGGATTGCCGTCGGCCTTGGTGACAGAACCGCTGCCGATGGCGCGGTTGAGGGCGTCGAGCCCCTTGGCATCCAGCAGGGAAAGGGGCTGGCGGGTGTCCGGTGAGACCAGCAGGTCAAGCAGCTTGCGATCCATGGTTCTTCGTCTTGCGTGGAAGATGGCTAGAATACGTCTTTAAGGCAGGTGACGGCCAATGACCCCCAACCACCCCTCGCCGCTCGTCGGCATCGTCATGGGCTCCCGCTCCGATTGGGAAACCATGCAGCACGCGGCCCAGAAGCTTGAAGCACTGGGCGTTCCGTTCGAAGTGAAAGTCGTATCCGCACACCGCACCCCGGACGTGTTGTTCGACTATGCCGAACAGGCCGGTCCGCGCGGTCTGCGCGCGATCATCGCCGGTGCCGGTGGCGCGGCGCACCTGCCGGGCATGATCGCGGCCAAGACTGCGGTGCCGGTGCTGGGCGTGCCGGTGCAGTCCAAGGCCCTCAACGGCATGGATTCACTGCTGTCGATCGTGCAGATGCCGGCCGGTATCCCGGTCGCGACCTTCGCCATCGGCAACGCCGGTGCGTCCAATGCGGCGCTGTTCGCCGCAGCGATGCTGGCCAGCGATCAGCCCGCCATCGGCGAGGCGCTGGATGCCTTCCGCGCACGCCAGACCGAAGATGTCATGGCCCACGATGATCCGCGTCAATGAGTACGAAGACCGTTGGCATCCTGGGCGGCGGCCAGCTGGCCCGCATGATGGTCCTGGCCGGCGCGCCGATGGGCCTGCGCTTCCAGCTGTTCGATCCTGCCGCTGATGCGTGCGGCGGACCGCTGGCACCGTTGACCGTGGCGGCGTTCGACGACCGCGATGCGCTGGCGGCGTTCGCAGCGAAGGTCGATGTGATCACCTTCGATTTCGAGAACGTACCCGCCGACAGTGCGCAGTGGCTGGCCGAACGCGTGCCGGTGTATCCGCCGCCGTCGGCCTTGGCTGTCGCGCAGGACCGCCTCAGTGAGAAGACCCTGTTCCAGCAGTTGGGCATCCCGCTGCCGCCGTTCGCCGATATCCGCAGTCGTGATGAGCTTGCTGCCAGAGCAGCGGAATTCGGCCTGCCGTGCATTTTGAAGACGCGTCGCCTGGGCTATGACGGCAAGGGACAGTTCCGTCTGCGCAGCGAGGCCGATATCGATGCCGCGTGGGACGCGCTGGGCGCACAGGTGGATCGCACGGGATTGATCCTGGAGGGCTTCGTCGCCTTCCAGCGCGAAGTGAGCGTGGTCGCCGTGCGCGCTGTCGATGGCAGCTTCCGCGCTTATCCCGTGACGGGTAACTGGCATGTGGACGGCGTGCTCTCCGCCAGCGTCGCGCCCGCGCAGCTGAGCGCAGCCGAGCACGATGCGGCGATCGGTTATGCGCGCACGCTGGCTGACCATCTGCAGTATGTCGGTGTGTTCGCGCTGGAGCTGTTCTGCCGCGATGGCGAGCTGCTGGCCAACGAGATGGCGCCGCGCGTGCACAACTCCGGCCATTGGACGATTGAAGGCAGCGAGACCTCGCAGTTCGAGAACCACTTGCGCGCCGTGTTGGGCCTGCCGCTGGGCGACACGCGGATGCTGGGCCACGCGTGCATGTTGAACTGGATCGGTGCCATGCCCGACCCGCTGCCGGTGCTGGCGCAGGCCAGTGGTCATTGGCATGACTATGGCAAGCAGGCACGCGACGGGCGCAAGGTGGGCCACGCTACGCTGCGTGACGACGACGCGGGTGCGCTCGCAAGCGCCTTGCAGCAGGTAGGTGAAGCGCTGGGCCGGCAGGCGCAGGTGGAACCTGCCGTGCGCACACTGCGCCGCTGATCGAGGTACTGACGGCCGCTGGCCGTCAGGTCGGGTAGTCAGCGCTGGCCGCTGCGCTCGCCGAGCGTGGCTCGGCGCTATCGGTCGCCGACCTCAGTCGGGCATCTGCTCGCTGGCGAACTCCCAGTTCGCCGCTTTCCACCAGGCCTCCAGGTAGCGCGCGCGATCATTCTGGTAATCCAGGTAATAGGCGTGTTCCCACAGGTTGCACCCCAGCAGTGGGGTGCTGTGGCTGGTCAATGGCGTGCCCGCGTTGCGGGTCACCTGGATCGCCAGGCTGCCATCCGGATGCAGCACCAGCCATGCCCAGCCAGCGCCGAACAGGCCCAGCGCGGCATCATTGAACGCATGGCGCAGACCGGCCACATCGCCAAAACGACGCTTCACCCGGTCGGCCAGCCGCCCTTGCGGGTCGCCACTGCCGCGTGGGCGCAGGCACTGCCACTGGAACTGCAGGTTCCAGGCCTGGGCGGCCGACTCGAACAGCGAACCCTGGCTTTCACGGACGATCCGCTCCAGCGGGGCGTCTTCCCATTCGGTGCCGATGATCCGCTGGTTGACGGCGTCCACGCAGGCGCGCTGGTGCTGCCCGTGCTGCAGGGCAACCGCCCGTTCGGACAGGTGCGGCTGCAGGGCGCCGGGGGAGTAGGGCAGGGGGGTGAGTTCTATGGGCATGCGATCTGCGATGGGAAAGGGGATGCCGGTGGCCGGTTCCATCGGCTTACAATGGTGGCTACTGTGGGAAGTCTAGCCGACCGTCGCGGTCGGATTCGCCCATCCAGGAGGCAGTGTGGTTGTGGCAGTGATGCAACAGATCCAGGCCGAAGTTGATCGGTACCCCCTCGTGCTGTTCATGAAGGGTACCCCGCAATACCCGACGTGCGGGTTCTCCAGCCGCGCCGTGCAGGCCCTGATGGCCGCCGGTGCCGTGTCACTGCGTACCGTCAATGTGCTCGAAGAGCCCGAGATCCGTGCCAACCTGCCGCGCTTCTCCAACCTGCCGACTTTTCCGCAGCTGTTCATGCACGGGGAGCTGATCGGCGGCTGCGACATCGTCATGGAGCTGTTCGAGGCCGGTGAGCTCAAGCGCATCGTCGAAGAAGCCTCGGTTGCATGAGTGCCGCGCCTTCGCCTGCTGCTGACGGCGGGTCGCTCGAGGGCCGGGTGATTCTGGTCGTCGGGGCTGGCGGCGGTCTGGGCAGCACGGCCGCCGTGGCCTGCGCGCGCGCCGGTGCGACGGTGGTGTTGTGCGGGCGCAAGCCGCGTCGCCTGGATAGAGTGTATGCGCAGGTGCAGCAGGCCGGGCCGGAGCCCCTGTTGTATCCGCTGGATCTGGAAGGCGCCAGTCCGGATGACTACGCCGAACTGGCGGCCCGCCTGCACAGTGAGCTGGGTCGCCTGGATGGCATTCTGGTATGCGCAGCAGATTTTCCCGGCCTTACCCCATTTGAACTGGCCGATCCGGCCAGCTTCGCGCGCTCGTTGCACGTCACCCTGACCGCACCGGCGTGGCTGGTGCAGGCCTGCCTGCCTCTTCTGCGTCAGCGCGAGGATGCCGCCGTGGTGTTCTGCGTGGATGATCCCGCGCGGGTGGGGGCAGCCTATTGGGGCGGATATGGCGCCGCCCAGCATGGCCTTAGAGGGCTGATCGCCACCCTGCACGATGAACTCAAGAGTGGCCCGGTAAGAGTGTCCGGCCTGCAGCCCGGGCCGATGCGCACCGCGTTGCGGGCTCGCGCCTGGTCGCTGGACCAGGATGACGCCGCACAGGCCCCGGACGTCGCCGCCGCTGCTGCCGTGCACCTGCTGTCGCCTTCGGCCTTGACGCAGCGCGGTCTTGTCATGGACGTAAACGGGTAAGAAAGGCGGGAATTCGTACGTATCTTCACGGGGAGTGAAGAAAACGTCACGTTTGGGTTGCGTCGACATGCCTTTTGTCGCACTACCGTCACATTCAGATCGTACCGTGTTAATCTATTGTTAACCGTTGCGGCAGCTGCCGTTCACGGTTGGGAACCCCAGATAAATGTCCTTACAGCCTCCCGCAAGGCTGTCTGGATGCGCTTTTTTTCCGCCATCGCCAACTCGCATCGAGGCTACCCTAGATGAACCACCCGCTCCGGATGTCCAAGCTCACCCTTGGCCTCATGGCCGTGCTCGCCGCCGCCCCCGCCTTTGCCCAGAGCACCTCTGCCGGTGTCGGCGGTCAGGTTGTCTCCTCGGCCGGCGCGCCCGTTGCAGGCGCAGAAGTCACCATCACCCACACCGAGTCCGGCACCGTTTCGCGTGCGACGACCGATGCGGCTGGTCGCTACAACGCGCGCGGTCTGCGCGTGGGTGGTCCGTACACGATCTCGATCACCAAGCCCGGTGAAGGCACCAAGACTGAGGATGGCGTCTATCTGGGCGTGAACCAGACCGGCACCATCAACGCCACGCTGGCCGGCGACCTCGCCGCCACTAACCTGGACGCCGTCCAGGTCATGGCCGTGGGCGGTGGCTCGGAAGTCTTCAGCACCACCAAGATGGGCTCGAGCACCAATATCAGTCAGGAACAGATCGAGATGGCGCCGTCGATCGGCGGCAACATCCAGGACCTGATGCGCCTTGACCCGCGCGTGACCTTCATTGACCGCGCCTCGGGTTCGATCTCGGCCGGCGGCCAGAATCCGCGCTTCAACTCGATCAACATCGACGGCGTGTCGGCAAGCGACACCTTCGGCCTGGAAGGCAACAACATGCCGACCCGTCGCCAGCCGGTCGCGATGGAAGCCATCGAAGCCCTGGACATCAACCTGTCCAACTACGACGTCAGCATCGCCGCTGCCGCCGGCGCCACCGTCAATGCGGTGACCAAGTCGGGTACCAACGAAGTGCACGGTTCGGTCTACGGCACTTATCGTGACGGCGACTGGTTCGGCGACAACCCGGAAGGTCAGCCCTTCAAGGGCTTCACCAAGGAAGAGACCTACGGCGTGACCGTCGGTGGTCCGATCGTCAAGGACAAGCTGTTCTTCTTCGCCAACTACGAGAAGTTCAAGCAGGCTGCCCCGGGCGCCGATCTGTCCGGCACCGCGCTGGGCAAAGCGGGCGCAAACTACTCGATGGCCGACGTGACGCGTGCGCAGCAGATCGCGCAGGACGTCTATGGCTTCGACGCCGGTGGCATCGAAAGCAATGCCGATACCGAGCTGGAAGAGTACGCAATCAAGCTCGATTGGAACATCAACGACAACCACCGCGCCAACTTCCGCTACAGCAAGCTGGAGCAGGACAAGCTGCGTATCAACGGCATGAACTCGACGTCCACCGCGTCGTTGAGCTCGTACTGGTACCAGCACGTCAAGACCAACGAAAGCTACGTCGCCCAGCTGTTCAGCGACTGGAGCGATAACTTCTCGACCGAACTGAAGGCCTCGTACCGCGAGTACTCGGCTGTGCGTGAAGTGTCGACCAACGCGCCGAGCATCCGCATCTACTTCCCGCGCAACCTGACCACGCCGGAAGGCGACTCGCTGTACCTGGGTACGGAAGTGAACTCGCAGGACAACATCCTGGAGACCAAGGCGTGGAACTACTACGCTGCCGGTACCCTGACGATGGGCGACCACGACCTGAAGTTCGGTGCGTCGTATGACACCAACGACATCTACAACTACTACGGCGCCAACTCGTGGGGCACCTACACGTTCTACGGCCTGGACAACTTCGCCGCCGGCCGTTGGCAGACCTACAACCTGGCCAAGGAGACCGCGCCGGGTTCGATCGCGGCTGACTACGAGTACAGCAACCTCGCGCTGTTCGTGCAGGACACCTGGTACGTCAACAACAACCTGACCCTGACCATGGGCGTGCGCGCCGATCGTCCGGACACCAGCCCGTCGCCGCAGTTCAACCAGGCCGCCCTGAACACCTTCGGTCTGGACAACAGCAAGGTCTTCGAAAGCAAGTTCCTGATCCAGCCGCGCCTGGGCTTCAACTACACCTTCGACAGCGAGCGTCCGACGCAGCTGCGTGGCGGCGTGGGCCTGTTCCAGGGTGATTCGCCGCAGGTGTGGATCAGCAACAGCTATTCCACCACCGGCTTCAACTACACCTCGTACAACCTGACCGGCGGCTTCAATCCGGCCCTGCCGTTCAGTGCGGACAAGAACAACCAGCCTGTCCCGACCACCCCGGGCTCGGCGCGCCAGAACGTCAACTTCGTCGGCCAGGACTTCAAGCTGCCGTCGATCTACAAGGCCAATCTGGCGTTGGATCACGAGCTGCCGTGGAACGGTCTGGTCGCCTCGGCCGAGCTGCTGGTCACCAAGGTCAAGGATGGCCTGTACTACCAGCATCTGAACCTGGGCAGTGGCAACCTGGTCGGCCCGGATGGCCGCACGCTGTACTACAACCCGGCCCGTGTCGGCCTGCCGTGGAACACCGGCAGCGCCCGCTTCGGCACCGCCGCTGGCTTCGACAACGTGTACCTGATCGACAACACCGACCAGGGCCGTACCTCGCAGTTCACCGTGTCGCTGAGCAAGCCGTGGGCGCCGGACAGCGATTGGTCCTACAGCCTGGCCTACACCTACACCGACGCAGAAGAAGTCGGCAGCCTGACCAGCTCCACCGCGAGCTCGGGCTGGGGTTACCAGTACGCCACCAACGCGAACGAAGAGCTACTGAACACCTCGCGTTACCAGATCCGTGACCGCTTCTCGGGCAGCCTGAACTGGAAGCACAAGTTCTTCGGCGACTACGAAACCAAGGTCGGCCTGGTGTATGAAGGTCGCAGCGGTCGTCCGTTCAGCTATATCTATGCGAACGACGCCAATGGCGACGGCCGCAACGGTAACGACCTGTTCTACGTGCCGAATCGTGGCGACGTGCTGTTCGGCGCGCTCAATGCCAACGGCACGTTCACGCCGGATGCGGCCATGGAGAAGAGCTTCTTCGACTGGCTGGCAGCGAACCCGGACCTGGCCAAGTACGCAGGTGGCTCGGCCCCGGCGAACAAGTTCCGCAGTGGCTGGATCAATACCTTCGACATCCGTATCAGCCAGCAACTGCCGGGCTTCATGAAGGGCCACAAGTCGGAAATCTGGCTTGACGTGCAGAACGTGGGCAATCTGCTGAACAAGGATTGGGGCAACATCTACGACTACGGCTTCTTCGCCAACAGTCGTGTTGCCACCCTGCAGGGCATCTATAACGACAAGTACGTCTACAACTACACCGGCGCTGACAAGCCGAGCGTGGCCAACCAGGACGCCGACGGCTTCGACGCCGGTGTGTCGCAGTGGTCGCTGCAGCTGGGCTTCCGTTACCAGTTCTAAGCGGTAGCGTGTACCTGCTGTAACGGAGAACGGCCGGGGCAATCCGGCCGTTTTCTTTTGTCGGCGGCAGGGCTTGTGGAGCCCTCCGCGCAGGCGTAGCATCAACCCACGTATGCGGTGAAAGCCGCTGCCGCGACCTCCGGGGACGCTGGCGACGCCTATCCAACGGTCGGGTTTCCCGGCCGTTTTGCTTTTTAAGGGGGCAGCGCTAAAGTCGGAAACCTTGAGGAAGCGAAACGTTGGACATGACCACGAAGAGTGAAACGCCGGCACGTACGCTGCCGGTGCAGGACGCGCGGATCTACCCGCGCGGTGGGCTGGATGTGCTGTCGCGCGCCGAAGTGGCGCGCCTGCGCGATGCCTCCATCGGTGGCATGCATGAGCTGTTGCGCCGTTGCGCGCTGGCCGTGCTGACCAGTGGCAGCGCCTCGGACGATCCGCGCGCGGCGCGTGATCTGTACCCGGATTTCGATATCCAGGTGGCGCAGCAGGACCGCGGCGTGCGCATCGACCTGGCCAATGCGCCGGCGATGGCCTTCGTCGATGGCGAGATCATCCGCGGCGTCGCCGAGCTGCTGTTCGCCGTGGTGCGGGACCTGGCGTACATGGCCATCGAGATGGGCCCGGCCTACGCGGCCGAGCTGGAATCATCCGATGGCATCACCAATGCCGTATTCGGGCTGCTGCGCAATGCGCGCATCCTCAATCCGGGCGACCCGAACCTGGTGGTCTGCTGGGGTGGCCATTCGATCGGCCGCGACGAGTACCTGTACACCAAGCAGGTCGGCTATGAGCTGGGCCTGCGTGGCCTGGACATCTGCACCGGCTGCGGCCCGGGCGCGATGAAGGGCCCGATGAAGGGCGCCACCATCGCCCACGCCAAGCAGCGCCGCAGCGTGACGCGTTACATCGGCCTGACCGAGCCGGGCATCATCGCCGCCGAGTCGCCGAATCCGATCGTCAACCATCTGGTGATTATGCCGGATATCGAAAAGCGGCTGGAAGCCTTCGTCCGCATCGGCCACGGCATCATTGTGTTTGCCGGCGGCGTCGGCACGGCCGAAGAGATCCTGTACCTGCTGGGCATCCTGCTGCGTGAGGAAAACAAGGATCTGCCGTTCCCGCTGATCCTGACCGGCCCGGCGATGGCCGCGCCGTATTTCGAGCAGATCGATCGCTTCATCCGCCTGACCCTGGGCGATGCGGCGGCGGAGCGCTACGAAATCATCATCGGCGACCCATCGGCGGTGGCACGGCGCATGTCGGCCGGCATCAAGCAGGTGCGTGAGCACCGCCTGGCACAGAAGGATTCGTTCTTCTTCAACTGGTCCATCGAGATCCCGTGGGACTACCAGCAGCCCTTCGTGCCCACGCACGAGGCGATGGCCGGCCTGGACCTGCACCACGGCCGGGCCCCGCATGCGCTGGCGGCCGACCTGCGGCGCGCGTTCTCCGGCATCGTTGCCGGCAACGTGAAGGAAGACGGCATGCGCCGCATCGAAGAGTTCGGCCCGTTCCAGATCCATGGCGACGCCGACATGATGCAGGCGCTGGACGCGCTGCTGCGAGCGTTCGTCGACCAGCGCCGGATGAAGATCTCCGGTGAGTACAAGCCCTGCTACCAGGTCGTGACCTGAGGGCAGGGTAGGGGGCGGATCCCGTCCGTGATGCGGATGGGTTCCGGCCCTGCGGAGGTTGCCGCTGCGCTCGCCGAGCGTGGCTCGGCGCGACCAGGGGCCCGTGGTGCCGATCTTTTGACGCCCATCGCCCGGAATGACCGTTCGTCCTGCCGCCGCTTGCGCGCGGCAGGCACGGGGCCCATCGTGCAGCCATCACGCTGGGGAGCGTTCCATGTCTTTACGCCGCATCAAGGGCTTCACGCTGCTGGAATTGATGGTCACGATCTCAGTGATGGCGATCATGGCCGCGATTGCTTTCCCGAGCTTTCAATCGACCCTCCGTTCCAACCGCATGGCGACTACGGCCAACGAGCTGATTGCTTCGATGGCGCTGGCCCGCTCCGAGGCGGTGAAGAACACCCGCGGTGCCGGAATCTGCGCGTCCACTGCAGGCGCGTCGTGCAATGGCACGAGCTGGGCCGGTGGCTGGATGGTCTGGGGCGATACCAACCGCAATGGCAGCTTCGATGCCGGCGAGCCGATCCTTCGTTTCTCGGAGGGCCGCCCCACGCTGACGGGCGTGAGTGATCAGGACCTTTCGTTCTCCTTCGATGGCCGCGGCCGCAGCCGTGCCAATGCAGCGAAAGACATCACGCTGAGGCCGCAGGAGTGCGCTGGCCAGCCGGTCCAGCGGCGCCTCACCATCTCGGCTACAGGCCAAGTTCGGCTTCACAAGGAGGCATGCGCATGAGCCCTCGGAATTGCAGTGGCGGACGACGCCAGGCGGGCGGCTTCAGCCTGATCGAGGTCATGATCGCCATCCTGATCCTGGGCTTCGGTCTGCTCGGCTTCGCGCTTCTGCAGACGATGAATGTGCGTTACGTCCAAAGCGCGAACTACCGGACCCAGGCAACCAATCTCAGTTACGAACTGCTCGATCAGATCCGGATCAACCGGGTGGCTGCCGACACGTTCGTCGGCAGTTACACCGCCACCACGACCAACTGCAATCCTCCCACGGGCAAGGACATCAGCAAGGACAGCTTCATGAGTGACTGGAAGTGTCGTCTCGGTAAGGCGCTGGGTGAAAACGCGACAGCGACGGTGGCCAGCAACAACGGGGTCGTAACGGTGAACGTGACCTGGGGTGACGAGCGCTGGAATGAAAGTGCCGCCGATACGACATTTACGGCGAGGACGCGTCTGTGAGCCCTTCATGTACCCGTTCGTTGCCTTCCCGCATGGCAGGCGTGTCGTTGGTCGAGCTGATGATCGCCATGGTCATTGGCCTGGTCGTGATGCTTGCCGTGATCCAGGTATTCGCCGCATCGCGCTCGGCCTACCAGTTGTCCGAAGGCCTGGCCCGCGTGCAGGAGAACAGCCGGTTTGCGATGGATTCCCTTCAGCGCGAGCTGCGCATGGCCGGTCACTTCGGCTGCGTCAACGACCAGGCACACGGCCTGCAGACACCCGCATCACTGAACTCCACCCTGGCCACCACGCACCCGGCGCTGGACTTCAGCAGGTCCATCCAGGGCTATGAAGCCACCGACACCGGTCCTGGCAAAACCCTGACCCTGCCCGCAACGCCCGCGACCGGAGGCACGGCATACAGCCCCGCGTTGCCTACGCAGTACGCGGCGGCATTGACCAACCGGGTCAATGGCAGCGACATCGTCGCCTTGCGCTACCTGATGCCTGAAGGCGTGCCGGTCAGTCTGATCGCGGGTACGCCGGCCAAACCCATCTTCAATTTCGAGGCGTCACGACTCGCGGTGCTGCAGAGCGGCGTCTCCGAGCCCGGTCTTTTCGGGGTGGCTGACTGTCTATCTGCCACCGTCTTCCAGGCCAGTGCCGTCGATAACGGTGGCAGCGTGACGTTCGACACCGCGCCGAACAACACCTCCGTTTTCAGCAGTCTGTACACCACCGGTCAGGCCAGCCTGTATCGCGCGGAGAGCGTTGTTTTCTACGTCGGCTACGATGCCACGTCGAAGCAGGCACAGCTCTACCGGGTGCGCTTCACCGCAAAGCCGGGCGGTGGACTGGCGGCCCAGGCGCCTGAAGCCTTGGTCGAAGGTGTTGAGAACATGCAGTTGCTATACGGACAGGATCGTCAGCTCGACGCAACAGCGCCGACGGGCTTCATTGATCGTCAAGGGACCGCGCTGGACGTCGAAGCGTCACTGACCGACAAGGCTCAGGCGTGGCGACGCGTCGGCGCCGTGCAGCTGGGTCTGCTGGTGTCCAGTCCGGACCCGGCGGCTGCGAAACGGACCACGGGCGACGCCGCTGCTCTGACCTCGCTGGGTGTGACATACACCGCGCCGAATGATGGACGGATGCGTTCGGTCTACCAGACAACCATCGCCTTGCGTAACCGCCTGTACGGCAACTGAGGTTTCCATGCCCGCTTCCCCGTATCGCTTTGGTCCGCCGCCCCGTCAACAGCGCGGTGCCGTGCTGTATGTCGCGCTCATCATGTTGATCCTGTTGGCGCTGATCGGTATTGCCGGCATGCAGGTAACGGGCATGCAGGAGCGCATGTCGGCCAACTACCTGCGCACCAACCAGGCGTTCCAGAACGCGGAGGCCGACGCACGCGGGATGGAACAGAACATCGAAACGAAGATCGCCGGTGGCGAAGTCTTCGTCGCTACCCAGGAAGAGTGCAGCCCGAGCTACGACCCGCTGACCTGGTCAAACGGCGTCACCGCCACCACGTCCAGTTATACCCGTCGGATCGACAAATGCTTTGCGGCCTCCAGTCGCCGCGTGGGTACGCGACAGAGCGAAGAGACCGGCAACATCTATCAGGTCACGGCCCTGGCCAGTGACGACCCGACCAATGCCGCGGCCAGCGCCGTCATCGACACGATCTTCATCCCATGAACAGTGACCGTCGCTTCCCCGGTTTTTCTCCCTCCCGCATTGCCCGCATCGGGCTGGGGCTGGCCTTGCTTGCGGGTATTGCCGCGCTGGTGGTGCCGCTGCGCGCGGCTGTCGGTGACTACGACGTCGCCCAGGAACCGCTGTACAGCAAGCAGACGCAGCCGCCGCTGATGATGATGGTGATGTCGCGCGACGAGCAGCTGTTCAACGCGGCCTACAGCGACTACAGCGATCTCAATGAAGACGGTACGCTGGATACCACGTATCTGGATACCTTCGAGTACGGCGGCTATTTCGATCCGAAGCTCTGCTATGCGCCCAGCGCCACTGGCAACGATGGCGTCTTCAAAGCGACGGGCAACGCGGGTGGCACCAATGGCCATACCTGTTCGGGACGCTGGTCCGGCAACTTCCTGAACTGGATCGCGATGAGCCGCCTGGACGTCATGCGCGGCGTTCTGTACGGCGGCCAGCGGTCAACCGATACGCTGACCAAGACGGTCATCGAGCGGGCACAGATTCCCAATGACCTTCACTCCTGGGTGAAGGTCTACAGCGGATCGGACATCGGCAACTTCGCGCCGCTGACGGGCACGCAGTCCTTCTGCAATGCGACGCTGGGTGCCGGCACCGCGACCAATCCCCCGCTGATGCTGGTGGCGGCGGGCAACTGGTCGGAGTGGGCGTCCACGGCGGGCTACCAGTGCGGCGTGGGCCGCTCGGGCGAAGGGTCATCCGACGTTCCGCGCAGCGCGACGACCTATGCTGTTCGCGTGGAAGTATGCGATTCGAGCGCGAATGCGATCCGTGAGAGCAACTGCCGCAAGTACAACGATGGCAATACTGATCGGTACAAGCCGAGCGGCGTGCTGCAGACGTATGGTGAGAGTGGTCGACTGCGCTTCGGCCTGGTCACCGGTACCTACGTCAATCCACGTGATGGCGGAACCCTGCGTCGCAACATCGGCAAGATCGCCGGAAACGCGAGCACGTTCTGCGCAGCTGGCGATGAAATCGATCTGTCGACCGGTCAGTTCTGCTACCTCAAGGCCGGTGCGACGGCGGCGGCAGAGGGGGTGATCAACACGATCTCCACCTTCAAGATCAACCAGTGGAATGGCAGCAGCAACTGGAACGACTGCAACACCTACGGCATCCTGAATCGACAGGACCAGAACGGCAACGGCAACTTGACCGATCCAGGCACCGGGGGCCAGAAGTGCAGTGCCTGGGGTAACCCGTTGGCTGAGATGTACGCCGAGGCGTTACGTTACGTTACCGCAGGTACGCCGTTGTACGGCGATCTCGGTGATCTGGCTGGGCTGCCGACCGGCGTGAAATGGGCCGATCCCTACCGTCAGCCGGCAAGCGGCGGCAACTCGTATTGCGCGACCTGCAACATCCTGGTGATGTCTTCGGGCCTGCCGTCGTTCGACAGTGACAATATCGGCTCCGTCGCCAACCTCGCTGCGGCAACGGCGGCCACCGATGCGGTCGGCACGGCAGAGGGCGTTGTCGGCAAGTCCTTCATGGCCGGCCGCAATACGGCGACGCCGCGCTACGCATCGCTGAACACCCACGAGGATATCTGCCAGGGCCGAACGGTCGGCAAGCTCAGCGACATGCGCGGCATCTGCCCGGACATCCCCTCGATGGAGGGCAGCTACATGCTGGCCGGGCTGGCGAAGGCGGCGGCCGAGACGGATCTGCGCCCCGGGGTGCAGAACAAGCCAGCGGGCTACAAGGTGACCGCGACCACCTATACGGTGGCCATGGCCGAGAACCTGCCCAAGTTCGAGATCAATGTTGGCGGCGGCAAGATCGGCATTTCGCCTCTGTGCCAAGCCAACAACGGCGGCAATGCGACGGCAGCCTCCAATGGCTGGCGCAGCTGCTTCCTCGGCGCGGTCGGAATCGGCACCAAGGTGTCCACGACGTCGCAGGCGAACGTGTACGGGCGACCCTACAAGGCTGACGGCACTGCGGGCAGCTTCTCGCTGGTGTGGGAGGATTCTCTCTGGGGCAATGACCACGACAACGACGTCGTGGCGATGCTGAGCTACTGCGTTGGCGCCAGCTGCGGTGAGGCAACCGGCCACAACAACATCTGCTGGCGTGCAGACTCGCGTGCAGCAAAGAGCTACAGCGCGGCCAACACCAATACGGCGGTCTGCAACGGAGACAACAACAACGTCGGCAGTACAGTGCGCGGCACGGTTGCGGCGGACGAAGTCATGATCCGCATCGAGAACCTGTCCGCGTATGCCGGCAACGCGATGCTGTCGGGCTACACCATCACCGGCTCCAATTCGCCCAACACGGTGCAGCGACTCGCGCTGCGCCCGGGCAACCAGAATGACTCGGTGCTGACGTCCAACAATAATTTTCCCAGCACATGGGACAAGCCGGTAGTCATCAAGTACAAGTTGTCTACAGGCGCAGCCGAACAGCTTGAAAGCCCACTGTGGTATGCGGCCAAGTACGGTGTGCCGGCGGGTGGCAAGAAATGGGACAGCAAGAAGGCGGGCGTGCCGGACAACTACTTCCTGGCCCGTAATCCGACCAAGTTGAAGGAGGCGCTCGAAGCGATCTTCGATAGTGCTGCTGCGGGCGATGCGCCTGTTGGCGGAAGCGGCAGCGGTGCCCGTATCACCACGGGATCCTTCACGGTCAGCTCCAACTTCAAGGTGCCGGAAGGCTCAAATGATTGGACCGGCGACGTCGTAGGCACCGCGGTCACGTCCGACGGAACCGATGGTGCGGAGCTGTGGCGCGCGTCCAGCCGAATTTCCGGCTCCACCCGGCGCATCTACATGGCCACGGCGCCGACCAGCACGAGCACGGCGGGCGAGGTCAAGGCGGTCGCTGCGGCAGAGTTCACTTCGACCAATGTCCCCGGTGCTGATCGCCCAGCAAAACTCTCGGCGATGGGCTTCAGCAGTTCGATCCCGAGTTGGTTCGGCTCGCGCAGCGTGGACAACCTGGTCTCGTATCTGCGGGGCACGCCAATCAGTGGCCTGCGGACACGGACATCGCCGCTTGGCGACATCGTCAATTCCTCGACCGAGATCGTGTCCAACCGGGACGATTATGGCTACGCTTCCTGGTCACAGAGCACGACCTCATGGAAGCGAACCATGGGGGCAGCCTACGCGACGTACCTGACCACCAAACGCGGCACGGGTGGCGCTCCGACGATGGTGTATGTCGGTGCGAACGACGGCATGCTGCACGGGTTCAATGCGTCTACGGGCAGTGCTGCGGGTAACGAAGAACTTGCGTTCATCCCATCCGCTTCGCTGCAACACATTGCCGAATTGGCGAACCCGGCCTACGGGCACCGCTATTACGTAGATGGTTCGCTGACATCGGCTGACGTTTACTACGGTAATGCATGGCGCACGGTGCTGGTGGGCAGCACCGGTGGCGGTGGTTCGAGCAAGGCGCCCAATGCGGCGACCATCGGCAATGGGTCGGTATTCGGCCTCAACGTCACCAACCCGACTGGGTTCGATGCGTCCAGTGTGCTGTGGGAAGTCTCCGGCAAGACGGAATCGGACATGGGCTTCGTGCTCGGCAAGCCGGTCGTGGTGCCCGTCACCGCAGCAACATCCGGCGGCCCTCCGCGCTTCGTTGCATTGTTCGGAAACGGGGTCAATTCCACCAGCGGCAGGGCAGTGCTCTTCGCCGTCGATATTGCGACCGGCAAGGTGCTGAAGCGCTTGACCTCGTCAGAGGCGGCTTACACCGGGCGCAATGGATTGATCAACATCGCCCCAGTGGCGTTGAAGAACAGCGATGGCATCACCGACACCGTCTACGGCGGAGACATGCAGGGAAATCTGTGGAAGTACGATCTCTCCGATGCCAACCCTGAGAACTGGAGCATTGCGTTGAGTGGCAAGCCACTGTTCTCGGCGGTGCGCGACAATGCGAAGCAGCCCATCACCGGCGGTATCGAAGTGAGCAGTGGCCCCGGTGGGGGTGTCAGCCTGTTCTTCGGTACCGGCCAGTACTTTGCTGCGGATGACAATCAGGTCAGTTCTGCATCGCCGGTGCAGTCGCTGTATGGCATATGGGATGATCTGAAGACGTCGGTGACGGGACGCAGCCAACTGGTGGCACAGACCATTGGCTCGGCAGCCAATAGCAGCGGTTACGCCGTCCGTACTGTCAGCCGTAACGCAGTGAGCTACACGACGAAACGGGGCTGGTATGTCGATCTGATGGTGGGCACGTCCGTGGAGGGCGAGCGCTTTGTGGGTAATCCCAATATCCAGAACGGCATCGTCTTCTTTACGGCTTATGTGCCCGGTACGTCGATCTGCGGTAGCGGCGGCGGTGTCAATTGGCTTTACGGTCTGAACCTGCTGACCGGCGCAGGGTCCATGTCGGGACTGAGCCCGGATCGCAGCGGAGCTCCGGTGTGTACCGGTGACTGTGGCGGCATCGCACTGACCAAGGGGGGCGATCTGAGCAAGGGGCCGCCGGTACGTGACACCAGTATCTTCGTACCACCGCCACCGGCAGCGCTCACGGGTTGCAAGCCTGGAGATCCGGGCTGCAGCGTGGATGAACGCATCAATCGTGAGAAGTGCACCTTCGTGCTGCGTGCGCCGGGCGCGGACGGTCTTTACATGCCGCGTCCCTGTGGCAGACAGTCATGGCGGCAGATCCGATGAGGACAGTGACGATGCGAAATGGAAACAGACGTTCCCTTGGCAGGCACGCCGTGGGCTTCACCCTGATTGAACTGATGATCGTGGTGGCGGTGATCGCGATCCTGGCGGCAGTTGCTTTTCCGTCCTACAACGACCATGTGCGTAAATCGCGCCGCGCCCAGGCAAAAGCCGACCTGGTGGAGCTGGCGCAGCAGTTGGAGCGCCATCACACCGTGCAGAACACGTACGCGGGACTGACGCTGCCGATTACCCAGTCTCCCCGGGATGGGACCTCGCGTTACACACTGTCTTACAGCGGCAACCCCAGTGCATCGGCCTTCAAGCTGCAGGCTGTACCGGGCACCGGCCAGGACAAGGACAAGTGCGGCACGCTTACGTTGGACCAGGCGGGGCGGAAAACGCCGAACAACGCCACGGTGGAAGGTTGCTGGTAGGCCTTGTTCAGGGGGTTGCACTGCTCCCGCGATGTTGGCTAGAATGCGCTCCCCGCCCGAATAGCTCAGCCGGTTAGAGCACTTGACTGTTAATCAGGGGGTCGTTGGTTCGAGTCCAACTTCGGGCGCCAGTTTCACGAAAAGCCGCGAGAAATCGCGGCTTTTTGCTATTCTTTTGGCTCCTTCATGCCGCACGGCAGGGGCCAGCGTGTACGCACCCGATGGCCGCGCAAGCGCCCGGGGATGCTGACGACGATCTTGCTGGTAGTGCGGTCCCCAACGCAGATACTCAGTGTCTGGTTGAGTCCGGCGCTTCTTCCGTCCGGCCTGAATCTGAACGCAGGACGCGAGTTGTCGTGATGGACCTGCAGGGCACTGCGCGGACGCTGCTCCACCAGCAGGATCGGCACGCTGGGCTGGCGCCGTGGCGTTTTAGATGATTCGACGACATACAGCAGCCAGCCGTGCGCCCATTGCGCTCCGCAGGTCACCCCGTCGCTGCTGGGGCACACTTCGACATAACGTCGGCGCGTGATCGCGGTGTTGCGTGCGCTGGCCAGCACGGACATCAACTGCATGCGCAGGGCGTCGGCACGTTGGTTTTCCAGCAGCGTGATGAACCCGGGTACTGCAAGGAAACAACTGATCGCCAACAGGGCGACAACGATCAGCATTTCCAGCAGCGTGAGTCCGGAGGCTGATCCTGCGGTGCGTCGGGGCCGGGGCATCGGAGGTCTCCGGTTGGGGTGGGGCTGGGCCCAGCATCGCCCCCCTGCGCGGCACAGGCCGTCGGCTGACCCGGGCCGAAGGCCTCCGGCATCCCCTCAACCGGCCGTCACCAACCCCCCCGCTATACTGGTCCCCCCCTGACCCGGCAGCCCCATGAGCGACCGTTTCCAACTCGTATCGCCGTATTCGCCGGCTGGCGACCAGCCGAACGCGATCGAGAAGCTGACCAGCAACTTCGAAGCCGGCGTGGCCAAGCAGACCCTGCTGGGCGTGACCGGCTCGGGCAAGACGTACACCATCGCCAACGTCATCGACCGCATCCAGAAGCCGACGCTGATCATGGCGCCGAACAAGACGCTGGCCGCGCAGTTGTACGGTGAATTCAAGGCGTTCTTCCCGCACAACGCGGTGGAGTACTTCGTCAGCTACTACGACTACTACCAGCCCGAGGCCTACGTGCCCTCGTCGGACACCTTCATCGAGAAGGACAGTTCGATCAACGAGCACATCGAGCAGATGCGCCTGGCCGCGACCAAGACCCTGCTGTCGCGCCCGGATGCGCTGGTGGTGGCGACCGTGTCGGCCATCTACGGCCTCGGTGCGCCCGAAGACTACCTGTCGCTGCGCTTGATCCTGTCCAAGGGCGAGCGGATCGACCAGCGCGACCTGATCAACCACCTGACCCAGTTGCAGTACACGCGCAACGAGTACGAGCTGCATCGCGGTACGTTCCGCGTGCGCGGCGAGGTGATCGACGTGTTCCCGGCCGAGTCGGACAGCGAGGCCCTGCGCATCGAGCTGTTCGATGGTGAAGTGGAAAAGATCACGCTGTTCGACCCGCTGACCGGCGAAACACTGCGCAACATGATGCGCTTTACCGTGTACCCGAAGACCCACTACGCCACCACGCGCGAACGGGTGCTGGGCGCTGTGGAGACGATCAAGGTAGAGCTGAAGGAACGGCTGGACCAGTTGTACGCAGAGAACAAGCTGGTGGAAGCGCAGCGACTGGCGCAGCGCACCCAGTTCGACATCGAGATGATGGCCGAGGTCGGGTTCTGCAACGGCATCGAAAACTACTCGCGTCACCTGACCGGCAAGCCTGCCGGCTCGCCGCCGCCGACCCTGTTTGATTACCTGCCGCCGGACGCGCTGCTGGTGATCGACGAATCGCACGTGACGATTCCGCAGATCGGCGCGATGTACAAGGGCGACCGTTCGCGCAAGGAGACGCTGGTCGAATTCGGCTTCCGCCTGCCTTCGGCGCTGGACAATCGGCCGCTGCGTTTCGAGGAATGGGAACAGCGTTGCCCGCGTGCGATCTACGTGTCGGCCACGCCCGGTCCGTATGAATACCGCGAAGCAGGCGAGGACATGGCGGAGCTGGTGGTGCGCCCGACCGGCCTGATCGATCCGATCGTGGAAATCCGCCCGGTCGGCACGCAGGTGGACGACCTGATGAGCGAGGCCAACGAGCGGATCAAGATGGGCGACCGCGTGCTGGTTACCACCCTGACCAAACGCATGGCCGAGAACCTCACCGAGTACCTGAGCGAGCACGGCATCCGCGTGCGTTACCTGCATTCGGACATCGAGACCGTGGAGCGGGTGGAGATCATCCGCGACCTGCGGCTGGGCAAGTTCGACGTGCTGGTGGGCATCAACCTGCTGCGCGAAGGCCTGGACATGCCGGAGGTGTCGTTGGTGGCGATCCTGGATGCGGACAAGGAAGGTTTCCTGCGTTCAACCGGGTCGCTGATCCAGACCATCGGCCGCGCAGCACGCAACGTGCGCGGCAAGGCGATCCTGTATGCGGACCGGATGACGCGGTCGATGCAGGCGGCAATCGATGAGACCGACCGGCGCCGGGCCAAGCAGGTCGAGTACAACGAAGAGCACGGCATCGTGCCCAAGTCAGTCGCCCGCCCGATCGTGGACGTGCTGGAGGGCGCGCGCTCTGACCCCTACGACAAGGGATCGCGGAAGGGGAAAGGCAAGGCCGGCAAGATCGGTGCGGTGGAACTGGCAGAAGAGGGGGCCGATTACGCCACGCTGTCGCCATCCCAGGTGGCAACGCGGATGAAGGCACTGGAACAGCGGATGTACCAGCACGCCAAGGACCTGGAGTTCGAGGAGGCCGGCCGCGTGCGCGATCTCATCAAGCGCCTGAAAGAAGCCAGCCTGGCCTGAAGCGGGCACGCGTAGCGCCGAGCCACGCTCGGCGGAATCCCCGAAAGCGCACGCAATCCTCTCTTTCGAAGATTCTTCACAAAAGTGTTGCACAACCCCGGTCTCCTCCGTAATATACGCGGCCTGCCCCGACGCAATCGCAACGGGTCAGGACGCAACAAACGGGCGGTTAGCTCAGCGGTAGAGCACTACCTTGACATGGTAGGGGTCACAGGTTCGAACCCTGTACCGCCCACCACTTCCAAGCCAGATGCAGCAAGGCTTGAAGTGGAAAGAGCAGATTCACGGGTCACGCAACGTGATCCCCACAGTGACCCCAAGCAGGTCACGAAGCTCAAGTTGGCCCTCACCAAACTTCTACCAGTGGACTGACCGTCAAAGTCGGATTCGATCCTCTTTTTTTCGAACCGTTTTGCGATAAGCGTGAACGAGATGACGGATACCGATCATCCACAGCGCCCGCTTGCGTTAACGCTTTGTCTACCCGCTTGGCGGCGATAGGATCGACGTGCATGCACGACCATGCGCATGAGAAAAGACGGGCGTAACATGGGTGACATGACGCAGTTTCGCATTACCTACGATGGCCCTGCACTGGCCACTCACGAGATGGATGCCAGAGAGCTCGCACCCGCGCTCATGGCGATGGCGGACCTCTTGGATTCGAGTGTGCGCGCGCTGCACGGTGAGCGTGCGAAGGCGCAGATCAACGTAAAGGGGTCGTTCAAGACGGGCAGTTTCAATGTCGACTTCACGACGGCGATCAACTTCCTGAAAGCGGCGAAGGATATTTTCTCAGGCGATGGGATGACGGCCATTGCGAATGCGACGGCGGTTCTAACGGCACTCGGGTTGACCGCGAAGCTCGGCTACAACGGCGTGGCGCAGGTTCTCAAATGGTTGCGCGGCAGGCGTATCACCAACGTACAGTTGATGGCCGATGGGAACGTCACCATCGTCGCCGACGACGACGAGCAGGAAGTGGAATACCAGGTTCTGGTTCTGTTGCGCGATCTTGCCGTACGTCAGGCCTTCGATCGGGTGCTTGGACCCTTGGACAGAGAGGGGATCGATACCTTCGCTGCGGGCGATGAAGCTGCATTTGGTGTCGTGATCAGAGAAGACGAGCGCCCCTATTTTTCCGCCCCAGCGGGGCAGGACGAGCTGATCATCGAGGACAGCAGGAAGATGGCCTTTTCGATCGTCTCCCTCGCGTTCAAGGAGGAAAACAAGTGGCGGCTGTCGGATGGGAACTCGACCATCAATGCGAAGATCTCCGATGCGAAGTTTCTTGCAGGCGTCAACGCCAACGAGACCTCATTCACCAAGGGCGACGTGTTGATCTGCGAGGTCAAGGTGACTCAGTGGCAGACCCCATCGGGTGCTAAGACTGACTACGAGGTGGTCAGAGTCATCGAGCATCGGCGCGCAGCGACGCAGATATCTTTTCCCGGTATGCGGCCGCCTACCGAAGGGCGATAACGCCCCTGGTGCTTGGGCTCTCCCCCTCACTCCGCAGCAAACGCCTGGCGCAAGCTGTGCAGTGAATCCTGCCGGCAGGTTGTCGCGCACGCTTCGCCCATCTTGAATTCCTGCAGGCGCATGCCGACCAGCGTCAGCGACAACGCATAGCCGCTACCGGGTGTGTTGCGCGCATGGCTGATGGCATGGCGGGCAAGCGCATCCACGTGGTCGCGATCCGGCAGCAGGCCCAGGTACGCGCGTTCGGCGCTGTCCAAGTCCGGAGCCATCAGCACGACCCGCGGATCGTGAGGAGGGGAGAGCAGGGCGGGCGCAGGGCTGGCCGGGGAGGGGGAGGCATCCATGGCGTCGTTCGGCTCGATACAGAAGCGGTCCGTGCACGATGCGACATCAACATTGTCGGAACATTGCGCGGCGGCCGGGGGGCTTATCATCCACGCTGTTCCTCCCTGGCCTACCGGTTCCCCATGCGCATCCTGTTGGTTGAAGACGACCCTGATCTGTCCCGCGCCCTTCAGTCAGGGCTGGAACGGCAGGGTGTGGTCGCCGATGCCGTGGATACATTGGCCGCCGCGACGGCCGCGCTGCGCGAGCCGGTGCACCAACTGGTGCTGCTGGACCGCCAGTTGCCCGACGGTGACGGTGCGGATTTCGTCGCGGTGGCGCGCGCCCTGCGTCCCAACATCCCGGTCATCATGCTCACCGCGAAAGGCAGTCTCAGCGACAAGGTGGAAGGCCTGGACGTGGGCGCGGACGACTACCTGGTCAAACCGGTTGCCATCGAGGAGCTGATGGCGCGCATACGCGCTGTTGCGCGGCGACCGAGCGAGATGGTGGCGCCGGTGCTGAGGCTGGCCAACCTGACCTTCGATTTCGAATCCCTGCAGGCCGACGTGGAAGGCCATGCGCTTCCCTTGCCGCGCAGGCAGGTGCTGGTGCTGCAGGCCCTGGCCCTGCGCCAGGGGCGCACGGTCACGCGCAGCGCGCTGGAAGAGGCGGTGTACGGCTTTGACGATGATATCCAGTCCAACGCGCTGGACGCGCACATTTCCAAGCTGCGCAAGGCGCTTCAGCAGGCCGGGGCGCGCGTGGAAATCCATGTGATCCGCGGCGTGGGTTACCTGTTGGCCGAGGTATGAGGATGAACACCGATATCCGCTCTATTTCCCTCGGCCTGGCGTGGCGCGTGTGCCTGGCGCAGGTGTTCACCGTGCTCATTGCGGTGATGGCGTTGATCCTGACCTGGGGTGACCAGGATTCGGTGCAGATGGACATGTTCATCTCCGACGATGTAGTGGAAGCGCTGCACGGGGATGGCACGGCGATCACCTTGGACCGCGCGCGCTGGGACGCGCTCAATGCACGCGCTGGCGGCAACCTGTGGTTCGTGGCGGTGGACGAACGCGGCAACCGCCTGTCCGAGGGCGCGGTGCCGGAGATCCATCGCGAACTGCTCTCCCGCCTGGAGCGGGTGGGCTACAGCGAGCTGGGATCGTTGACGCCGCCCTACCTTGATGCGGCCCGCATCATGATCAGCAAGGAGAACGGCCGACGGCTGACGGTCATGGTCGGCGGGCAGCCCAAGGGCGGCATGTGGGAGGGCGCGCTGCTGGTGCTGCGGCTGATCGGACCGTGGTTTTTCCTGCCGCTGATCGTGGTGACTCTGCTGGTCATGCCGCTGGTGATCCACCGTGCGATGCGCGGTGTGCGCCGTCTCGCCCAGCAGGCCAAGCAGCTGGATATCGGCAAGGCAGGCGCACGGCTGGATACGCAGATGGTCAGCAGCGAGATCGCGCCGCTGGTCAGTGCGTTCAACGATGCCATCGGCAAAGTCCAGCAAGGCTATGCCGCGCGTGACAAGTTCCTGGCGGATGCGGCCCATGAGCTGCGGGTGCCGATTGCCGTGGTGCAGGCGCGCCTGTCGCAGCTGCCGCAAGGCGCATTGAAGGCGCAACTGCTCAACGACGTGGCGCGGCTGGGCAATGTGGCTGAGCATCTGCTCGATCTGCAGCGCCTGGACCGCAGCGTGGAAAAACTGCAGCCACTCGATCTGGCGATGCTGGCGCGCACGGCCGCGGCGGAACTTGCGCCGTTGGTGATCGGTGCGGGCTACAGCTTCGAGGTGGATGCACCGGAACAGCCGGTGTGGATCGTCGGTGATGGCATCGCACTGGGGCGTGTGCTCGCCAATCTGGTGCACAACGCCATCGTGCACGGCGGGGGGCGCGGCACCATCAGCGTGAGCCTGGACAGCCGTGGGACGCTGGAAGTATCGGACCAGGGTGCCGGTGTGCCGGAGAACGATCGTCAGGCTATTTTCGAGCCGTTCCATCGGCTGCGTGCCGCTGGCGGTGGCAGTGGGCTGGGCCTGCATCTGGTGAAGGAAATCGTCCAGCACCATGAGGGGACCGTTTCGGTGGGCGAGGCGCCGGGAGGCGGTGCCAGTTTCCGCATCGCCTTCCACCGCACAGTGCGCCGACCCGACTGATCCCCCGACACGCGGTCGGGCACTGCGCCGATACGAGCCGGCGACCGGCCGCGCGATGCTGGCGGCATGGGGGGACAGATCCGCGATCATCTCGTCGTGCCGCCGGGCCTGTTGGGCACGTCCAGCGCGGCGGCGCTGGTGGCCGGCGCCACGGCATGCTGCCAGCTGCCGGCGCTGCCTCCCGTCGCCGCCGCCTGGACGGGATGCGCGGTGGGCCTGCTGCTCTGGCTGCTGCGCTGGCGCGGTCGATGGTTGGGCATGCTGCTGATCGGCTGCGGCTGGGCGGCCGTGCATGGCCACTGGGCCCTGGCCGCGCAGCTGCCGCCACAGGATCCTCCCCGTGACCAGCTGCTGACCGGCACCGTCATCGACCTGCCTGAGCACCACCCCACGTACAGCCGCTTTCTGCTTCGCATCGCAGACGACCCTGAGCTGCCGGTCGCATTGCGCGGGCGGCGGGTGCAGGTCTACTGGAGCGCGCCGTTCGCGCGGCCTTCGGCACGTCCCTCCACGCAACCGGCAGCGGAGGAAAAACGCCGCAGCGTGCAGGCAGGATCGCGCTGGCAGCTGCCGTTGCGCCTGCGTGCACCTCGCAGCCGGATCAACCCCGGCGGGTTCGATGGCGAACGACATGCCTTGCTGCTGGGTATCACCGCAACCGGGTCCGTGCGCGATGGCGGCAATGCGCGCGAGATCGCGCCGTCCACAGGGCTGGGTGCCTGGCGCGAGCGGATGTCCGCGCGCATCAGCGCGGCATTGCAGCGGCCGACGTCGCGCTTCATCGCTGCCCTGGCGCTTGGCGATACGCGCGGCTTGTCCGACACCGACTGGGAGCAGCTGCGGGCGCTGGGCCTGACCCATCTGATCGCCATCTCCGGCTTCCACGTGGGCCTGGTGGCGGGCGGCGTCGCGCTGATGGCCAGCCTGCTGTGGCGATGTACCCGCCTGCTGCCGATGCTGTTGCCGCGGCCTATCGCGGTGGCGCTGGCTGCGGCAGTCGGGGCAGCGTGCTATGCGCTGGTGGCGGGGCTGGCGCTGCCCACGGTACGCACGGCCTTGATGATCGTGGTGGTGGCGTTGGCGCGCTGCGGCCGACGGCGCATGGCCTGGGGCCAGTCGCTGGCGCTGGCCGCATTCGCCACCCTGCTGGTCGCGCCGCTGTCTGTGCTGGTGGCTGGCTTCTGGCTCAGCTTCGGTGGCGTGCTGTGGCTGCTGTGGTGCCTGCCCGGTGGTGGACGGCCGGAGGGAGGCTTGCGCGGCATCCTCAAGCCGTTTTTCGCTGCACAGGGCGTTGCCACTCTGGCGCTGCTGCCGCTGGGGATCAGTCTGTTCGGCCAGGCCTCGCGGATCGGGCCGCTGGTCAATCTGCCGGTGGTGCCGTGGTGGAGCCTGGTGGTGGTGCCGCTGGCCCTGCTCGGCACGGCCCTTGAGGCCCTCCACGCTGGGCTGGGGCAGTGGTTGTGGCAGCTGGCCGACTGGAGTTTCGCGCTGAGCTGGCGCTGGCTGCAGCCCCTGTCTGAATGGAGTGGGGCAGTGTGGTGGCTGCCGGAAGCACCGCGCTGGACCTTGCCGATGGCGCTGCTGGGCGTGTTCTGGTGGCTGCTGCCACGGGGGAGGGGGGGCGTGCTGGCAGCGCCCTTGTTGTGCCTGCCGCTGCTGTGGCCATCGCGGGGAGCGCCGGCTGCGGGCGAGGTGGAGCTGCTGGTGATGGACGTCGGCCAAGGCACGGCGGTGCTGGTGCGCACGGCCACCCACGTGCTGCTGTACGACCTCGGGCCACCGGGTGCAGGCAGCGATGCCGGTGAACGCGTGGTGGTGCCAACCCTGCGCGCCTTGGGCACCGGGCCGCCGCAGCGGGTGATGCTCAGCCACGGTGACGCTGACCACGCGGGCGGATTGCCTGGCGTTCGTGCGGCGTTCCCCGAAGTCCCCGTGTCGGCGCCGCTGGGGGCCGGCATCGCCGTGGCCACGCCCTGCCACCGTGGCCAGCGCTGGAACTGGGACGGCGTGGACCTGCAGGTGCTTCATCCCGCACCTGGCCATGCCGAGCGCGGGAACGAGAGCAGTTGCGTGCTGCGTATCGCCACCGCGCACGGGGCCGTACTGCTTGCCGGTGACATCGGCGCGTCCAGTGAAGCGGCCCTGCTGCGCGGCGACCGCGCGGCGTTGGCCGCGCAGGTGGTGCTGGTGCCGCACCATGGCAGTGCCGGGTCGTCCAGCGCCGCCTGGGTGGCGGCGGTGTCGCCGCGGCTTGCGCTGGTGTCGGCCGGTCATCGCAACCGCTTCCGCCATCCGCGGGCAGAGGTGGTGGCGCGTTGGCGTGCGGTCGGGGCCGAAGTGCTGAACACCGCCGAATCGGGCGCCGTGCGCGTCTGGCTGGGCGGGCAGGGCCTGCAGGTGCGCGAACAACGTGCGCATGCTGGCCGCTGGTGGGATGCTGCGGGGCGGACGCGGGCGGCTGCTATCCTATCGGTGGACAAACAGGCGGCCGCTGGGCCGGAGGGTTGAAACGTGTGGGAACTGGTCAAGGCCGGTGGCTGGCCGATGGTGCCGCTGCTGCTGTTGGGTGTGTTGGCTTTGGCGATCGTCCTGGAGCGTTTCTGGTCCCTGCGCCGTAACGAGGTCCTGCCGCCGGGACTGGGCCAGGATGTGCGCAACTGGGCCGCGCGCGGCAAGCTGGATCCGGCGCACCTGCAGACCCTGCGGGCGAATTCGCCGCTGGGCGCTCTGCTGGCTGCCGCGCTGGATGCGCGCAACCGACCGCGCGACCAGATCCGCGAGCGCATCGAAGACACCGGGCGCTTCCTCGTCCATCGCATGGAGCGCTTCCTCAACACGCTGGGCACCATCGCCTCGGCCGGCCCGCTGCTGGGTCTGCTGGGCACGGTGGTCGGCATGATCCAGATGTTCATGGGCATCCTCGACCACGGCGTGGGTGATGTGAACCAGCTGGCCGGTGGCATCGGCAAGGCGCTGGTGTGCACGGCGACCGGCATGATCGTGGCCATCCCGGCGCTGATGTTCCACCGTTACTTCAAGGGCCGCATCAACGGTTACGTGATCGAAATGGAGCAGGAAGCCAGCGCCCTGCTGGATGCGCTCGATGGGCGTCCCAGCGTACTGGCGACGGCTGCCCGCGCGGCCGGCCAGGCGACCGCGTCCGCCGCGCCGTCCCCGGCCAAGGTCTGACGGATGCGCATCCGCAACGACCGTGCCGCCGATGAGCCGCACATCGACCTGGTGCCGCTGATCGACGTGATCCTGGTGCTGATCATCTTCTTCGTGGTCACTACCACCTTCGATGCGCGGTCCACGCTGCAGGTGCAGCTGCCGCATGCCAGCCAGCAGGCCAACAGCGAGCCGCCGCGCGCGCTGAGCATTCTCATCAACGCCGACGGCCGTTACTTCGTCAACGACCAGGAAGTGCTGCGCACCGACGTGGAGTCGGTCAAGCAGACCATCGCCAGCGTTGCCGGTGAAGACCGCACGCAGTCGGTGCTGCTGCGCGCCGATGCACGTACTCCCTACCAGGCCGTGGTCACCGCGCAGGATGCGCTGGGCCAGCTTGGCTTCCGCAGGATTTCCATCGCGACCGCTCCCGAGGTGCGTCAATGAGTTCCAAACACGCGCCCGTCTGGCCGATCTACAAACGCCTGCTGGGCTACACACGCGCCTATTGGGTGTTCATGGTGGCTGCCGTGGTGGCCATGGTGGTTGAAGCCCTGGCCGGCTATCACTTCACCAAGCTGATGGAGCCGCTGGTCAATCGGGGCTTCGTCAATCCGGAACCGCGCATGGCGGTGATCCTGCCGCTGACCATCCTGGGCCTGTTCACGATGCGCAGCCTGGCCACGCTGGTCAGCGATTACACGCTGGCACGCACCGGACGCAGCGTGGTGCGCGACCTGCGCGAGCAGGTGCTGGACAAGTACCTGCACCTGCCGTCGTCGCACTTCGATACCGAAGCCACGCCGGTGATGGTCAGTCGCCTGAACTTCGACACCGAGCAGGTCACCCAGGCCAGTGCGGATGCGCTGAAGACGCTGGTGGCCGACACCCTGACCATCATCGCGATGCTGGTGGTGATGCTGCAGATGAGTGTCAAGGTGACCGTGGCGATGCTGGTGGTGGTGCCGCTTATCGGGGTCATCGTGTCCTTCGTGGGCAAGCGCTACCGGCGCATCAGTCGCGGCATCCAGGACGGCATGGGCACCATGGCGGCCACGGCCGAACAGTCCCTGGCCGCACAGCAGGAAGTGAAGGTGCATGGCACGCAGCAGCTGGAGATCAGCCGCTATGCGCGGCTGGCCAACCGCATGCTCGGCTTGAACATGAAGGTGGAGACCACGCGCGCGTTCGCCTCCAGCACCGTGCAGTTCCTGGCGGCGCTGGCGCTGGCAGTGATCGTCTGGGTCGCCACGCGCGAGGCGCTGGTGGGCAAGCTCAATGCCGGCCAGTTCATGGGCCTGATGACCTCGATGATGGCCATCATTCCGTCGCTGCGGCGCTTGACCAGCGTGCAGACGTCGATTTCGCGCGGCGTAGCCGCTGCCGAACGTCTGTTCTCCATCCTCGATATGCCGGTGGAGCGTGACAAGGGCAATCAGCGCATCGGCCGGGCGCGCGGCGAGCTGGCGTTCGAGCACGTGATGCTGCGTTATCGCGAAGATGCCGGCACGGCGCTGGATGACATCAGCTTCGTCGCGGCGCCTGGTACGGTGACCGCCGTGGTCGGCCGCTCGGGCAGTGGCAAGACCAGCCTGATCCGCCTGGTGCCGCGCTTCTATGAGCCCAGTGGCGGACGCATCACGCTGGATGGCGTATCGCTGGACGACTACCCGCTGGCCGACCTGCGTCGGCAGGTGGCGATGGTGGGGCAGAAGGTGATGCTGTTCGATGACACCATCGGGGCCAACATCGCCTACGGCATGGATGCCAGCGAAGAACAGATCCGCAGTGCCGCCGAGGCAGCCAACGCCTGGGAGTTCATCGCCCGCCTGCCGCAGCAGCTGCAGACGCCGGTCGGCGAAAACGGTGCACTGCTGTCGGGTGGCCAGCGCCAGCGCCTGGCGATCGCCCGCGCGATTCTGCGTGATGCGCCGATCCTGATCCTGGACGAGGCCACTGCGGCACTGGACAACGAATCCGAGCGGCTGGTGCAGGACGCCCTGCAGCGCCTGATGCCGGACCGCACCACGCTGGTGATCGCGCACCGCCTGTCCACCATCGAGCACGCAGACCAGGTGCTGGTGATGGACCAGGGACGCATCGTCGAACGGGGTACCCACGTCGAACTGTTGGCGATGGGTGGCCTGTACGAGCACCTGTACAAGATGCAGTTCCGCGAAAGGCAGGCCTGATGTCCGGCAAAGGTACGCAGACACCGGTTTACTGGTACGACGGCTCGACGATTCCGTTCGGCATGCGCCTGCTCAGCCCCGTCTATGCGGCGGTGACCGGGCTGCGTCGACGGCTGTTCCGGCGCGGCTGGCTGAAGCAGCACAGCCTGCCGGTGCCGGTGATCGTGGTGGGCAACATTACCGCCGGTGGCACCGGCAAGACGCCCCTGACCATCGCGCTGGTACAGCGCCTGCGCGATGCGGGATGGAAGCCGGGCGTGGCGAGTCGTGGCTATGGCCGCGACGCGGCCGAGACCGCGCGCTGGGTGGACGCCGATACGCCCACCGATCTGGGCGGTGACGAACCGGTGCTGATCGCCTGGAAAACCGGCGCGCCGGTACGCGTGGACCGTGATCGGGTGGCTGCCGGCAAAGCCCTGGTGGATGCCGGCTGCGATGTCATCGTCTGCGATGACGGTCTGCAGCATTACCGCCTGGCGCGCGACATCGAGATCGAAGTCATCGACGCCCAGCGTCGCTATGGCAACGGCCGCCTGCTGCCCGCCGGCCCCTTGCGCGAGCCGGTGGCCCGCGCGTCGGAATGCGATTTCCGCGTCGTCAATCTCGGCTCAAGCAGCGGTGAAGCAGCGGAAAGTGCCTGCGGTTTCGGCCAATGGGCGATGACCCTGCGCATCGACAGCGCCCAGCCGTTGGTGGGGGGGCGCCTGCGTGCACTTTCTCATTTCGCCGGACAGCGCGTACATGCGGTGGCCGGCATCGCCAATCCGCAGCGCTTCTTCGACATGCTGCGTGCCGCGCGCATCGGTGTGGTGCCGCATGCCTTCGCCGATCATCACGCCTACCAGGTCGCTGATCTGCGCTTCGGCAGTGAGCTGCCGATCCTGATGACCGAAAAAGACGCGGTGAAGTGCCGCGCGTTCGCCAACGACTGGCATTTCGCGGTGCCGCTGCAGGCCGACCTGCCTGCTGCCTTCTGGGTGGCATTGACCGATCGCCTCGAGAAACTGCGTGCGGGCTGATGTACCGCGCGAACTGCCTGAAAGGACTGTTCCCATGACTGACTTCGTCGTCGCCATTCCTGCCCGCTATGCGGCATCGCGCCTGCCCGGCAAGCCGCTGCGGCTGCTGGGTGGCGAGCCCCTGGTGCTGCACGTGGCGCGACGCGCGCTGCTGGCCGGTGCGCGCGAAGTCTGGGTCGCCACTGACGACACGCGCATCGCCGATGCGCTGGGCGGGCTGGCCGACGTCAACGTGGCCATGACCGACGCTGCGCATGCATCGGGCACCGACCGGCTGGCCGAGTGCGCGCGGATCGCCGGCTGGGTCGATGACACGGTGGTGGTCAACCTGCAGGGCGATGAGCCCTTCGCGCCGGCAGCCGGCATCCGCGCCGTGGCCGAGGCGCTGGGCGATGGCCAGGCACCGATGTCCACCCTGGCGACCCTTGTGGAGGACGCCGAAACCCTGTTCGACCCCAACGTGGTCAAGCTGGTACGCAACGTGCGCAACGAGGCGATGTACTTCAGCCGCGCGCCGATCGCCTGGCACCGCGATGGCTTTGCGCGCAGCCGCGAGGTGCTGCCGGACGGTCACCGCTGGCTGCGTCATATCGGCATCTACGGCTACCGCGCCCGCTTCCTGCAGCAGTTCGCGGCGATGCCGCCGGGAACGCTGGAGCAGGTCGAGAATCTGGAACAGTTGCGCGTGCTGGAGGCCGGTTTTCCGATCAGCGTGGCGTTGTCACCGGCCCCGTTCCCGCCGGGCATCGATACGCCGGAAGACCTGGCGCGGGCCGAAGCGCTGCTGGCCACCGGGCAGGCGTGAGGCTTGGCCGGCAGGGTCTGGGGGCACAACGATTGCATGACACGGTCTCCGGCATAATCAGCGCATGAATGCCCAACCCGTCCAGGATCTCCCCGAATTCGCCACGTGGCTGAATGCTGCGCCGGCCACCTTGAGCGAACTGCGTGGCCGACCGCTGGCGCTGCTGTTCGTCAACGCGGCGTCGGTCTGGTGTGCGCAGCGTCTGGCCGAAGTGGCCAACTGGCAGTCGCGCAACCCGGGCCGCCTGCAGGTGCTGGTACTGCAGGTGCCGCGCTTCGATTTCGAACGCGACCAGGCAGCATCGCTGAAGCTGCTGCGGCGGCAGGGGCTGAGCTCGATCGCACTGCTCGACAGCGATTGGGATGGCTGGCGCCGGTTCGGCGTGACCGCGTGGCCGACGATGGTGATGATGGATGTGTATGGCCGTGAGAGTGGCCGACTGGTCGGCCTGGGGCAGCCCGGCGAGCTGGATCGCAGCCTGAACGAGCTGTGTGCCGGCGCGCAGGCTGCCGATATCGCGCCGCTGCGCGAGTTGAATCCAGAGCCCCGCGTGCCGCTGTGCTTTCCTACCGGCCTGGCGGTAACCACCGAGCGGCTGTACATCGCCGACACGGGACATCACCGCATCCTCGAATGCAGCCATGGCGGCCGTGTACTGCGCCAGTTCGGCCAGGGCACCGCCGACCTGATGGATGGCGGCGCGCAGGAGGCGGCGTTCAACCGCCCGCAGGCCTTGGTGGTGGAACGTGAATGCCTGTACGTCGCCGATACCGGCAACCATGCCCTGCGGCGGATCAACATCATCACCGGCCAGGTCGACACGTTGTGTGGCAACGGGCGCTGCGGCGAGCCGGTGGAGGGCGAGCTGAGCGATCCACGGTCCTCGCAGCTCAATCACCCCATCGGCCTTGCCCTGGCCGACAACGAACTGCACATCGCCATGGCCGGTGACAACCGGATATGGAGCTATCACCTCGGCCAGCGACGCCTGCAGCGGCGCGCCGGGAGCGGGATCCTCGATCAGCGCGACGGCGCCGGCAACGTGGCGGCGTTTGCCCAGCCTACCGCGCTGGCGGTAGTGCAGCAGGCGCTGTACGTGGCCGATGCGCTGGGGTCGTCGATCCGGTCGCTGCAGTTGCGCGGTGACCTGGTGCAGACGCTGGTGGGGCAGGGCATGTGGAGCCACGGTGCCGAAGACGGCCCGCGCGAGCAGGCCAGCCTGCAGTTCCCGCAGGCCATCGCACTGAGCCCGGATGCGCCGCTGCTGTGGATCGCCGATACCGGCAATGGCCGGCTGCGCACGCTGCGGCTGGGCGGTGGCGAGCTGCTGACCCAGGCGCTGCCACGGCGGCTGCATGGGCCGGCGGGGCTGGCGGCCGGCGCGGGCGCGGTATGGATCGCCGAGACCGATGCACATGCCGTACTGCGGCTGGACCCCGCCAGTGGCGTGCTGAGCGAAGTGCCGATCACCGAATGAACGAAGTACCCGCTTTTGATGGCAAGGCGTTCGCCGCTGCCTTGAGTACCGCGCCCGGCGTCTACCGCATGTACGGTGCCGACGATGCGCTGCTGTACGTGGGCAAGGCGCGTGCGCTGCGCAACCGCGTCGGCAGCTACTTCAACGGCAGCCCGAAGAACGCACGCATCATGTCGATGCTGTCGCAGATCGTCAGGATGGACGTAACGGTCACGCGCTCGGAAGGCGAAGCGCTGCTGCTGGAAAACCAGCTGATCAAATCGCTGTCGCCGCGTTACAACGTGTCGCTGCGCGATGACAAGACCTATCCGCACGTCCTGCTGACCCGCGAGCAGTGGCCACGCATTGCGCTGCACCGCGGCCCGCGCGCGGTGCCGGGCCGCTACTTTGGCCCGTATCCCGGCGTCACCGCCGTGCGCGAAACGCTGAACCTGATGCACAAGCTGTTCAAGCTGCGCAGTTGCGAAGACAGCGTCTTCCGCAACCGCTCGCGGCCCTGCCTGCAGTACCAGATCGGTCGCTGCAGTGCGCCGTGCGTAGAGCTGGTGCCGGCCGAAGACTACGCCGAATCGGTGCGCCGGGCGTCCATGTTCCTGGAAGGCAAGAGTGATGACCTGACCCGCGAGCTGGGCGAACAGATGCAGGCCGCCAGCGAGTCGCTGGAGTTCGAACAGGCTGCGCGGTTGCGTGACCTGGTCAAATCGCTGCGCAGCATGCAGACCCGGCAGTATGTCGATGGCCGCGCGGCCGACCTGGACGTGCTGGCCGTGGCCACGCGCGGAGCGCAGGCCTGCGTGATGCTGCTGGCGTTCCGTGATGGCCGCAACATGGGCACGCGGCCGTTCTTCCCGCGCACCAATGGCGAAGACAGTCCGGACGAAGTGCTGGGCGCCTTCGTATCGCAGTACTACGTGGAATTCCAGCCGCCGCGCGAGATCCTGCTGGACCGCGAAATTCCCGATGCGTCGCTGCTGGAGGTGGCGTTGTCCGCCTCCGCCGAGCACAAGGTGCAGTTGAAGTGGAACGTCCGCGGCGAACGCGCGGGGTATCTGGAACTGGCCAGCCGCAATGCGCAGCTCACCTTGGCCACCGAGCTCAACAGCCGGGATTCGCAGCACGCGCGCAGCGAGGCCGTGCGCGAGATGCTGGGCCTGGCCGAGCCGGTGAAGCGGGTGGAATGTTTCGATATCAGCCACACCATGGGCGAGGCCACGGTGGCATCGTGCGTGGTGTTCGACGCCGCCGGTCCGGTGAAAGCGCAGTATCGCCGTTTCAACATCACCGGCATCGAGCCGGGGGATGACTATGCGGCCATGCGCCAGGCCATCGACCGACGCTTCCGCCGGGCGGTGGAAGAGCAGGGCGTGCTGCCGGATGTGCTGTTGATCGACGGTGGTGCCGGCCAGCTGACCCAGGCGCAGGAAGCGCTGGCCGACCTGGGCGTGGAAGGCGTGCTGCTGGTGGGCGTGGCCAAGGGCGCGGAACGCCGTGCCGGACACGAAGCGCTGGTGCTGCCCGACGGCCGCGAGCTGCGCCCGGGCGCGGCCTCGCCGGCCCTGCAGTTCATCCAGCAGGTGCGCGATGAGGCGCATCGCTTCGCCATCACCGGCCACCGCGGCCGCCGCCAGAAAGCGCGGATGACCAGCAAACTGGAAGATATCGCCGGCATCGGCCCCCGGCGGCGGGCCAGCCTGCTCAAGCATTTCGGCGGACTGGTCGGCCTGAAGGCGGCAGGCGAGTCGGAAATAGCCAAGGTCGAGGGCATCAACGATGCCCTCGCTGCCCGTATCTACGCTAACCTTCATGGACTGCCCGAGCCGAATGCGGCGGGCGAGTAGAGAGATCTGATGACGTTGACCCTCCCCACCTGGCTGACACTGCTGCGGATCCTGATGATCCCGGTGCTGGTGCTGGTGTTCTATCTTCCCTATACATGGACGAACTTCGCCTCGGCGGCCCTGTTCGGCTTGGCAGCGATCACCGACTGGCTGGATGGCTGGATCGCGCGGCGCTACAAGCTGGAATCGGCGTTCGGCGCGTTCCTGGACCCGGTGGCCGACAAGCTGATGGTGGCCGTGGCGCTGTTCCTGATCGTGCAGGGGCACCCGACCCCGTGGATGGCCTTCTGGGCGGCGGTCATCGTCGGCCGCGAAATCGCCGTGTCCGCGCTGCGCGAGTGGATGGCGGAACTGGGCCAGCGCGCGAAGGTGCGCGTGGCGATGATCGGCAAGGTCAAGACCACCGCGCAGATGGTGGCCTTGCTGTGCCTGCTGTATTCCGTAGCGCCCAACACTCCGGTCGAGTCGATCTGGATGGGCCCGCCGGTGTTCCATATCGGCGACTGGACCCTGGCGATCGCCGCCATGCTGACGCTGTATTCGGGCCTGCAGTATCTGCATGCCGCCTGGCCGAGCCTGCGCGCCGATGAACGCGCGGCACGCGAACGGGCGCGATTGAAGAAAGGCGGCTGAAAGGCCTGTTGACACCGATGTGAAGACAGGTAAAATGCCGCCTCCCAAGCGGGAATAGCTCAGTTGGTAGAGCGCAACCTTGCCAAGGTTGAGGTCGCGAGTTCGAGTCTCGTTTCCCGCTCCAGAATCTGAAAAGAGGCCGAAAGGCCTCTTTTTTTGTTTTCGCGTTTCTTGACTCCTGCGCTGGCTGCTGTAGAATGCCGCCTCCCAAGCGGGAATAGCTCAGTTGGTAGAGCGCAACCTTGCCAAGGTTGAGGTCGCGAGTTCGAGTCTCGTTTCCCGCTCCAGGTTTTCGAAAAGAAGCCCACGTGGCTTCTTTTTTTTGCCTGCATCCCGCGCTGGAAAACCAGCATCCGGACTGTTCGATTGCAGATGAACAGGCTTGACGAGATGAAGGTTTTTAGACACAATATCGCTTCTTCGGCGCAGGTCGAAGAAAACGCGGGAATAGCTCAGTTGGTAGAGCGCAACCTTGCCAAGGTTGAGGTCGCGAGTTCGAGTCTCGTTTCCCGCTCCAGTTTTACCGGGCCCCGGAAGGGGCTTTGTTTTTCTCCCGCGCTGGCTGCGCGGGGCAGCGGCGCCACGCAGCGGCCTGCAACGGGAAAAACGATGTGTTGAAGCGTGAAAAACGCTGGTGTGGTCCCGGGTCATCCGGTAGCATGTCGGCCTCACGCGGGAATAGCTCAGTTGGTAGAGCGCAACCTTGCCAAGGTTGAGGTCGCGAGTTCGAGTCTCGTTTCCCGCTCCAAATCCCGACAGGTTCCAACACGGAACTTCGTCTTACCAGGGTCTCGCATCCTTGGTTGCTGTACACCGGCCTGGTGGCAGAGTGGTTATGCAGCGGCCTGCAAAGCCGCGTACGCCGGTTCAATTCCGACCCAGGCCTCCAGACTAAAGCCCTGATCTTGATCAGGGCTTTTTTTATGTCTGTAATTCGGCGTGTGCTTCGGTCGGCGGTCTTGGCGGCATGTCGCATGCTGCCCATTGCCGTATGGATGGTGGCCAATCCGGCGTCATCTCTGGCCCCGCGCTTCGCGCCATCTCATGTCTTTGATGGCTACGCGGGATACATGGCGCACATGGGCGGAACTTCGCAATTTTCCTCATGGACGCAGGCACTTGCCGCTGCGCACGATGATCCAGCTGGTGCCACGGGGCATCAGCCGGGATTGCCATCCTGTTAGTGAGTTAACCGTTGACTCTGTTCTGCCCTCCGGGGCACGGCGGAGAATGCACTGCATCGCCTATCGGTTTCATGGCAGGCGATGCGGGGGATCCCTGATCCGCCGGTTAATGGTTTACTCACCCGGTATGGCAACCCGCATCGCCCGCCACCTTGCGCTCCCGCGCAGGTGGCCTCTCTGCGAGGTCCTGCCGTTGACTACCGAACATCCCCTGAGCTCCGCGCGTCTTGCCTCCCTGCTGGGCGAGCAGATTCACGACGTGCCGCAGAAGTTCATCGAGACGCTGGAACGCCGTCTGCAGCAGTACGCGGCTGAGCATCCTGCGAGTACTCGACTGACCCACCTGACGCTGGTGCCGTCGCTGCCCGCACCGGAGGTAGACCCGTCCGCCGAACTGGAGCGCGTCGGTAAAGTCGCCGTGCCAATCCGCGTGATGCAGGCTTTGGATGCGGCCTTGGAAATCCTCCACGCCGAGCACATAGCGCGTTGCGATGGAGATAGCGCGTCGCTGCTTGGAGAGCACCTGGTAGATGGCTTGTTGGTTGCTGGCCGGGAGCTGATCAAGGCGTCGGCTGGAAAGCAGTTGGAAGTGCGATGAGCCCTGCAGTCCTTGGCCCTGTGCACGCCTGAATCAGGGGGCGCGCTAGTGCGTTCACTCTTCGCCGCGCTCGGGTCATTCAATACTTTTCGCGAGGGTCACAGGGATCCCGCATGGCTGTAGCGCCTTGGCAGAGCAGTAGGCATGCGGCAGCGGAGATAGCGGTTTTTGAGTTCGCCATGCGTGATCCTTGACGTCGTTGGGGCGCCACTGAGGCAACAGAAGGCTGCCTCCGGGTAGAGGTAAACCAGTCTGGTAGAGCGGACTTCAGTCCGCTGCCGTCCCGCATCGCAGCAGCCGCGACGGCGACGGCGACGGCAACCGCAACCGCAATCGCAACGGCAGCCGCAACGGCAGCCGACTGAAGTCGGCTCTACCGGGTATCAGTGTGGCCAGCGCCAACACGTCACGACGCGTGCGGGCATCAGTCGCATGCCATTGCGCGTCTCTACCAGCCATCTGCGCGCGGCATCGTGCCCAGCGCCAGCAGCGCACGGCGCGTGCGGGCGCCGCGTTCGCTCAGCGCCTGCGGTGTCGCTTTGCAGGCGGCACTTCCCAGGTTGACGTGTCGGCTTATCGACAGCAGATCGTCCTTGTCGGCCAGCACATTGAGTCCGGCGTCGTGCCACCATGCGGCTGCCGCCAGCGCAGCCACTTCCGGGGATTCCATCAACTCGGGTTGTTCTTCCAGTGGCATGCCGATCAGCACGCCGATGCGCCGATAGTCGCCACGCCCGCGTAGCGGTAACGGTCCGCGACCGCGATATCGATATCCATCGCCGCTGGCTTCGTCGCCGTTGCCACCTTGATCAGCGTGCACGCGATTGGCCAGCCGCTCCGGCTTGCGCGCGTAGGACGAATGTTCCGCTTCGGCAACGCGACAGCCGTATTCGTCGCGGATGCGCTTGGGGCTGTACGACAGCAGTTCCTGCAACGTCTGCAGGCTGTGGCTTTCATGCCCCAGTTGGGCCAGGAAGTGGGCCTGGCGCCGCGGTGTAGTGATGCCGAAGGTGTCCATGGCCACGTTCAACGGGTCTGCCCAACGCTGCGCCAGCGTCAACGGGCACATGAGAATTTGCGAAAGGTGTGCTGCGGTGAGCATCTGACGCTCCGGGAGCCGAGGCGCGCATCGGCCCTGCGCGCGATAAGGCTGCACGAACGCGGTGTAGCCGCTGTGTCCTGTCAGCAGACGGCAGCTTGCGCGCGACGTGCAGCCTACACAGTGCCGCAGGCTCGCTTGATCTCCCTCTGTTCCGTCCGCTGCGCCCCGCCGCCGCGTGGTACGCAGCCCGCGGCGTCGCATGGGGCATGGCGCAACCTGTCAGCCTGCGCAGCGGCTGCACCCACAGGCGGGGTAGGTCTCAGCCGACGATCGGCTCGACCTGCTGCCGGCCTTCCTGGCTCAGGTCGATGTCACCATCTTCGGCCTGTACGGCCAAGCCGGCCTTGACCGCCCACGTCGCGTCTTCGGCAGACACCTCACGCGTTGCGTGGATGTCCTCAAGGATCCTGCGCTGCTCGGTCGTCAGTTGCATGCTCGTCTCACCTGTCTGTTTTCACCAACCTTAGCGGTATGGGGTGAGGGCGGTGTCGGTAGTAGGCGACGTAACCTGGCGGGAGCAGGTAAATAGTTCAGGTTTATGCCGACGATGTGTTCTTCTTGTCATTGACGTGTAGTCAAATTTATGACTAATTCAATAGGCGGCATAAGCAGGCTTTCTGGACGAGAGAGTCGAAACCGGGCGTTTATTCCTTGGAGGGTCGTACATGGACTACGGCACGCAGGATCTGGCAGACCAGGTCCGCCACGAGCTGGAAGACAGTTACCAGAAGCACGGATGCGGTCCAGAGTTCTGGAATACCTACCAGCAGGTGCTCGCGCGATTGGTGCCACAAGGTGGCCAGCGCACGCAGGTCACCAATGAAATGGCGTTGTTGATCGAGCAGCTTGGCATCGTGCGGCAGGCGCAACTTGTGCCACCTGCCGAGTCGCCAGCGCGCTGAGTCAGCCCGCGAACAGGCGCGCCACCAGCCACGCCCCCAGCACGCAGAGCGGGACCAGCAGCACCAGCGTGGCCGGTCGCAGCATCCTGCGTGGCGCGGACAGGCCGTGGTCGGGTCTCGTGTAACGGATCAGCCCGGAGGTGCCCATGGTGGCGTGCTGCACGTTGTTGCAGGCCACCAGGCATGCGCCACACGCCAGACAATCCGCCTGTGGCCCCTCACGTACGTCCAGCCCTACCGGGCAGGCGCTGACGCAGAGGCGGCAGTCGACGCAGTCCCCCAGCCGGTCAGCGGCGAAGAGCGGCATGGACCCGGCAAGTTCAGGATGTGCGGCGCGAAACACGTAGTCCTGCGCGGTAGTGGGGTCGAGCAGCCCCCGGCCGCGCGCCGCCACGCTGCCCAGCCCGGCAGCGCGCATGCCTCGGGGCTCGCCGCGCGGCGCCAGGTAGAGCATGCGCGGCGTATGCGCATCGGCCAGCAGGGGCTGGACGCGTGCAAACGGACACAGCGCCCTGCACACATGACGGCGCAGGAATCCTGCATTGCCCCATGTCGCGGCAGCATAGAACACGATCCAGAACGTTTCCCAGGCACCCAGCCGGCACTGCACCGCCCGCATCAGCAACGGGTGGAACGGCGTGAAAAGGCCGACGACGGTCAGGCCGGTGGCCAAGGCCAGGCAGGCCCAGAGCGCATGCCGCAACAGCGGCTCAACGGATGCGCCTTGAAGTGCCCACCGGGTGCCACGTTCCACCCAGCCAAACAACTGGCTCCACAACGTCTGCGGACAGGCATGGCCGCACCACAGTCGCCCCGCCAGGTGGGTGAACAGCGCCAGCAACACGGCGGCAAACGCCAGCAGAGCCAACAGCAGGCCCACATCGTGCGGCCACAGGGTGAGCCCGAACAGGTCAAACCGGCGCTGTACGAGATCCAGCAACAGGGCTTGTCGGCCGTTCCACTGCAGCCACGGCAACCCGTAGAAGCCTGCCAGCAGCGCAAGCGTCAGTCCGGTTCGCAGATAGGGCGTGCGCAGCAGCCAGTTCACCCCAACGGCACCTCATCGTCATCCGCATCCATCGGCCGCAGCAGGTACGCGGTGACGGCGCTGGAGGCGGCGGTGACCGTCCAGAACATGAAGAACCCCAGCGTGTAGCCCAGTTCACGGCTGATCACGTGGTCAGGAAAGGTGATGGCACACAAGCGCAGTGGATCAACGAAGGCGAAGAACACCCCGCTGGCCAGCCCCGCCGCGATGAAGCTGGGCCACAGCACCATCCCCCACCGCTCGACGCGTTGTCGGCAGGGCAGGCGATGAGGGACAGGCGACAGCGGCATGCGGGTCAGTCCGGCAGGAGGCAGTGGGGCGACGGGCTGCGGGTGCATCGCGCGCCGGCGAGCGATCAATCTAGGAAGCCCGCCCGGCGCAGGCATTGATCTGGATCAAGCGCTGCAGGGTCCGCCCGCTGCGCTCACGCGCGCGCGGTGGGATAATCGCGGTTCGACACCTGCTGGATCCCATGGACACTGCCCCGCTGCCCCTGCCTGACGCTTCGCCCGATCTGTGTACGGAGGAAGAGGTCACCCGTCTGGTACATGACTTCTATGCCCGCGTGCGCGACGAGCCCCGACTCGGCCCGGTATTCACCGCGCATGTCGTCGACTGGCCTACGCACCTGCGCCAGCTGGTTGATTTCTGGTCGGCCCTGCTGCGCGGCACCCGCCGTTTCCAGGGCTCGCCGATGTCCAAGCACATGGCGATCGACGACATGGACCGCGATCTGTTTGATCGTTGGCTGGCGCTGTTCCGGCTGACCTCGGCGGAGTGCGGCAATCCAGACATGCAGCGGCTTGCCGACGATATCGCCGCGCGTATCGCTGATACCTTCTGGAAGCGCTATCGGATGCTGCGCTTACCGTCGCTTGGCCTGCCGATCGTCGGCTGATTTGATCTGGGTCAAAGCGCGGCGTGTCCATTGGCGGGATGCTTGCGTCATGGATACGTACTCTCCCGTGCACGGTGGCCTGGCCTGGTGCTTCGATGCCGAGGTGCTGCAGCGGCATGACAAGGCCGGCCCGCGCTATACCTCCTACCCGACCGCGCCGCACTTCCACGATGGCTTCGGCGAACGGCAGCTGGCCGATGCGCTGGCTGCCAGCAACGGAGAGGGCAAGGCGCTGTCGCTGTATGTGCACGTGCCCTTCTGCAGCAGTCCGTGTTTCTACTGTGGCTGCAACCGGGTAATCACCCGCGACCGCAGTCGCGGCCAGGCCTATGTGGCCCGCGTGTTGGCCGAGGCAGACCTGCTGGCGTCGCATGTCGATCCGCGACGCGAGGTGATTCAACTGCATCTGGGCGGTGGCACGCCGAACTTTCTGACCCGCGACGCGCTGGTCGAGCTGGTCGGTGGCCTGCGGCGTCGTTTCACGTTCAGTTCCTCGCCGTCGCGTGATTTTTCGATCGAGCTGGATCCGCGTTTCATCGACCATAACGACGTGGCGCTGTTGGCCGAGCTGGGATTCAACCGGGCCAGCCTGGGGATCCAGGATTTCGATCCGGCCGTGCAGGTGGCGATAAACCGCGTGCAGGGGGTCGGACAGACGCTCGACATCCTGCAGGCCTGCCGCGATTACGGCATGCGCTCGGTCAACGTGGATCTGATCTACGGATTGCCGGGCCAGACCCCGCAGGGATTCGGGCGTACGCTGCAGCAGGTGCTGGCCTTGCGTCCGGACCGGTTGGCGGTTTACGGCTACGCGCACCTGCCGCACGTGTTCCGGGCGCAGCGGCAGATCGACGAAGCCCAGCTGCCCGCGCCGGAACAGAAACTCGCCCTGCTGGGGTTGGCGGTGCAGCAGCTGATGGCGGCGGGGTATCAATACATCGGCATGGACCATTTCGCGCTGCCCGAAGAGGACCTGTCACTCGCGCAGCGGGCAGGGCAGCTGCATCGCAACTTCATGGGCTACACCACCCATGCCGATACCGATCTGCTGGGGCTGGGGGTGAGCGCGATCAGCAACGTCGGTGCCAGTTACAGCCAGAATCCGCGCGACCTGCCCTCGTGGGAAGCCGCGGTGGATGCCGGCCTCATGCCGGTATGGCGCGGACTGCAGCTGGACCCCGACGATGTGCTGCGTGCGGAGATCATCCAGCAGCTGATGTGCCACGGCGAAGCGGACGTTGCCGCGGTGTGCGCCGCGCGCGGCGAGCACTTCGACACGTACTTCGCCGATGCATTGCCACGCTTGGCGGCCCTGCAGGCCGATGGGCTGGCCGAGGTGATCGAAGGGCGCGTGCGCGTGACCGAGCAGGGCAGGCCGCTGCTGCGCCTGCTGGCCATGTGTTTTGATCGATATCTGTCGCAATCAGCACCTGTGGCGCAGTATTCGCTCGCGATCTGAGCGGTGCAGACGCAAGGGTGATGGCTGGTGCCCGGACCCGGAATCGAACCGGGATGACCTTGCGGTCGGCAGATTTTAAGTCTGATGCGTCTACCAGTTTCGCCATCCGGGCCGCGCGCATAGGGTGCACCACGCGGCGCCAATTTGGAATGGTGACGTGCCGCCGGCAATTCGTTTCTGTATTACCTACCAACACTAATAGGTTCATGCCATATTTGAATCAGGCGTACCTGGGGAGGGAAACATGCCACTGCGCGCGATTGTCTATGTCAGTCAGGCCCGGGCGGAACTGTCCCTCGCCGAGCTGGACGGGCTGATGGCCGATGCCACCGCGTTCAATCGCATGGCCGGGGTCACCGGCGTGCTGATGTTCGATGGTGCGCGCTTTCTGCAGTATCTGGAGGGCCCCGCTGATGGACTGGATTCGGTCTATGCCCGGGTGGTCAACGCGCGTCGACACCACGGCCTTCGACAATTGGCCAGCGCACGCGTGCAGGCGCGCTGGTTTCCGCGCTGGACCATGGCCAGCCGGCAGATCGATGCCCAGGCATTGGCGGCCATCGTGGACGCGCCATGGGAAGGTCTTTCGCTGGAGCCGGCGCTGGCTGGGCACGGCTTCGAGCGGCTGCTGTACACCTGGATGGGCGGCGGCGGCGAGCTGGAGCCTGCGGCGGTCAGCCTGGGGTCGTGAGGCAGGACGTGGTCAGCGACCAGCAGGGCGGTTAACCTTGTCGCTCTTTATGCAGGAGCCGGGTGCGCCATGGAACGTTCCGATCGCATCACGTGCTGCCGGTGGATGGCATGAGTACGCCGCTGTCGGCGGCGCAGTCGCCGCGTCCGGCGATCATCGGACTGGGCTATGTGGGCTTGCCGTTGGCCGTCGCTTTCGGCCGGTTGTTCCCCACCCTGGGCTTCGACATCGATGCCGCTCGCGTGGCCGAACTGCAGCAGGGCCATGACCACACCCTCGAGCTGGAAGACGGCGAACTGGCACAGGCCACGCACCTGCGCTGCACGGCCGATGCCGGTGAGCTTGCGGCGTGCAATGTCTACATCATCACCGTGCCGACGCCGATCGACGTGCATGAGCAGCCCGACCTGGGGCCGTTGCGCTCGGCCAGCGAACGGGTGAGCAGCGTGCTCCAGCCCGGCGATCTGGTCATCTACGAATCCACGGTATATCCCGGCACCACCGAAGAAGTGTGCATCCCGCTGCTCGAGGCCGGTTCGGGCCTGCGCTTCAACGAAGATTTCTTCTGCGGCTATTCGCCGGAGCGGGTCAGCCCGGGTGACCGCCAGCGTCGCCTGGCCGACATCCGCAAGATCACCTCCGGCTCCACGCCGGACGTCGCCGCCGTGGTGGATGCGCTGTACCGGCAGATCATCACGGCCGGCACCTTCCCGGCACCGTCCATGCGCGTGGCCGAAGCGGCCAAGGTGGTGGAGAACATCCAGCGCGACGTCAACATTGCCTTGGTCAACGAGCTGGCGCTGATCTTCGACAAGCTGGGCATCGATACGCAGGACGTGCTGGAAGCGGCGGGCAGCAAGTGGAACTTCCTGCCGTTTCGGCCGGGCCTGGTGGGCGGGCACTGCATTGGCGTGGACCCGTATTACCTGCTGCACAAATCGGAAAGCGTGGGCTACCACCCCGATCTGATCCACACCGCGCGACAGGTCAACAATCGCGTCGGTGCACATGTCACCCAGCGCGTGCTGTCGTTGCTGGCCGGACGTGGGCGAGCACCCGAGGCAGCGCGCGTGCTGGTGCTGGGCGTCACCTTCAAGGAAGACTGCCCGGACCTGCGCAACAGCCGTGCACTGGAACTGGCCCAGCAGCTGCAGGCCAGTGGCGCACGCGTACAGGTACAGGACCCCTGGGTCGGGCCGGCCGCGCTTCAGGATGCGGGCGTCGAATGGGTGGCCGAGGCCGAAGCAGGGGTGTATGACGCGGTCGTGCTGGCGGTGGCGCACCAGCGCTTCCGGCAGATGGATGCGGCCGCGATCAAGGCGTTGCTGGCACCGCAGGGTGTCGTCTATGACGTCAAATCGGCCTGGCCGCGTGACGTGGTGGACGACCGGCTCTGAGGCCATTGGCGGGGCGTTGATCAGCGGCGGGGTAGACTGGCCACAGCTACGCAAAGAGGAACGCCATGCACCGCTATCTGGCCTACGTGCTCGCCATCATCCTGTTTCCGGTCTGCCTGTGGTTGGCCACCTTTTGGCCCGCCTGGTACTGGGGCGTGGCGTTCACGGCGACCGTCTTCGTGGTGGGTACGTGGGATCTGCTGCAGACGCGCAGCACGCTGCGGCGCAACTATCCGGTACTGGCCCACTTCCGCTACGGCCTGGAGTCGATCGGTCCGGAGATCCGGCAATACTTCGTGCAGAGCGATCTGGAAGATGTGCCGTTCTCGCGCCAGCAGCGCGCGCTGATCTACCAGCGCGCAAAGAACGAGATGGACGTGGTGCCGTTCGGCACGCTGCGCAGCACGTATGCGGTGGACTACGAGTGGATCAATCACTCGCTCGCTCCAACCAGCATCGGGCATCAGGATTTCCGCGTGTTGATCGGGCCGAACTGCGCCAAGCCGTATTCGGCCAGCATCTTCAATATCTCCGCGATGAGCTTCGGCTCGTTGTCGGCCAATGCCATCCGCGCACTCAACGAAGGCGCGCGCCGCGGCGGGTTCCATCACGATACCGGTGAAGGCTCGATATCGCCGTACCACCGCGAAATGGGCGGTGACCTGGTATGGGAAATCGGGTCGGGCTATTTCGGCTGCCGTGACGAGCAGGGCGGCTTCAGCGAAGAACGTTTCGTTGCCAATGCCACGCACGATCAGGTCAAGATGATCGAGATCAAGCTGTCGCAGGGCGCCAAGCCGGGCCACGGTGGCGTGCTGCCTGCGGCGAAAGTCAGCGAAGAAATCTCGGTGACGCGCGGGGTGCCGATGGGCGTGGACTGCGTGTCGCCGTCGCGGCATTCCGCCTTCTCCACCCCGATCGAACTGCTGCAGTTCGTGGCACGCCTGCGTGAGCTGTCCGGTGGCAAGCCGGTCGGCTTCAAGCTGGCGATCGGCCATCCGTGGGAATGGTTCGGCATTGCCAAGGCGATGAGTGAAACCGGCCTGCTGCCTGATTTCATCGTCGTGGACGGTGCGGAGGGTGGCACCGGTGCGGCACCGTCGGAGTTCATCGATCATGTCGGGGTGCCGATGCATGAAGCGCTGCTGCTGGTGCACAACACGCTGGTCGGGCTGGACCTGCGTGACCGCATCCGCATCGGGGCGGCCGGCAAGATCACCAGTGCGTTCGACATCGCGCGGATCATCGCGCTGGGCGCGGACTGGTGCAACGCGGGGCGGGGTTTCATGTTCGCGCTGGGCTGCATCCAGTCGCTCAGCTGCCACAGTGACAAATGTCCCACCGGCATCGCCACCCAGGATCCGAAACGCTGGAAGAGCCTGGACCCGACCGACAAGGCCGAACGCGTACACAACTACCACCGGCAGACATTGCATGCGTTGAAAGAACTGCTGTGCGCGGCCGGACTGAACGATCCTGCCGAGCTGGGGCCGGAACACATCCTGCGTCGGGTGTCGCCGGTGGAGATACGATCGCTGGCGTCGCTGTATCGCTATCTGGCGCCGGGCGAGCTGCTGCGGCAGGTGCCCGACCATGCGGTGTTCCATGATTACTGGGGCGATGCGCGCAGCGATTCCTTCCAGCCGCCGTCGCGCATCCAGGCACTGCGCGCCAGCAAATCGCGATGAGCACTGCCAGCGCGCTGCGCTTTCGCGCGGGCAGCTCGGGAGATGAGGCGGTGCTCTGGGCATTGCGGACGCGCTGCGTGCGCGAGCTGTGCAGCAGCCATTACCCCGCTGACGTGATCGCGCGCTGGTCCGCATCGCCGCCGCCTAGTCACTATGCCGCGCTGCTGGGGCAGGGCGGCTGCGTGGTGGCCGAGGATGCGCAGGGCCGCGTGGTCGGCTACGGCATGCTGGTTCTGCAGGACAACGAGGTCGATGCGCTGTTCGTGGATCCGGATGCGGCCGGTCAGGGGGTTGGACGGGCGCTCCTGCAGCAATTGTTCGCCCTTGCCGCACCGGATGCCGACATCGTCCTGTCGGCATCGTTGAATGCGGTGGCGTTCTACCAGCGTGGCGGATTCATTGCAGAAGGATCGCAGGATTACCTGCACCCCAGCGGAATCACCTTGGCCGCGATCCGCATGCGGCGGCCCGCCACGTCAGCGGGCAGCTAACCACGCGACCACGCCGTCGGCCGCACGTTGCGCGCTCGCATAACACGCGGTCAGCAGGTAGCCGCCGGTCGGCGCTTCCCAGTCGAGCATTTCGCCGGCGCAGAAGACGCCCGGCACCGCCTGCAGCATCAACTCGGCATCCATCGCCGGCAGCATCACGCCGCCTGCCGTGCTGATTGCCTCTGCCATCGGTCGCGGCCGCTGCAGGACCACCGGAAGGCGCTTCAACGCGGCCGCAACGCGGTCAACGTCCTGGCCCGCTTCCTTGCCCAGTATCTCGAACAGCAGCGATGCCTTCACTGCATCCACGCCGGTCTGGCGACGCAGATGCTCGCCGAAACTGCGTCCTTTGCGGGGGCGTGCCAGATCGGCTGCCAAGCGTTCCTGCGACCGGCCCGGAACGAGATCCAGCCACAGCGTCGCCATGCCATCGCGGGCGAGTGCATCGCGCAGGTCTGCCGATACGGCATAGACCAGGCTGCCTTCGATGCCGTACTCGCTCACCACGCATTCGCCCTGCTGCTGGTGATCCGTACCCTGCAGGTCGGTCCAGTGCGCCACCACGGATTTCAGTGGAGTGCCGGCGTGGCGCTGCACGAACCAGGGCGTCCATGCCACATCAAAACCGCAGTTGGCCGGCTGCAGGGGCGCAACCGCGACGCCACGTTCCTGCAGCAGCGGTACCCAGCTGCCATCGGAACCGAGCTGCGGCCAGCTGCCACCGCCGAGCGCCAGGACGGTGGCGTTGGCGACAACGCGGGTGTCGCCCTCGGCCGTGGCAAAGCGCAGCGCACCGTCGGCGTCCCATCCCTGCCAGCGGTGCTGCACATGGAAACGCACGCCCTGTTCCTTCAGCCGGCGCACCCAGCCGCGCAACAGCGGCGCGGCTTTGCGATCCACCGGGAAAACGCGACCGGAACTGCCCACGTAGGTTTCCACACCCAGGCCAGCTGCCCACCGCCGCAGCGCATCGGCATCGAACGCATCCAGCCAGCTGGCCACCGCCGTGGATTGCGATCGGTAGCGGCTGTCGAACAGCGGGCGCGCGTCGGAGTGGGTCAGGTTCAAGCCACCCTTGCCGGCGATCAGGAACTTGCGGCCAGGCGAGCCCTTGGCCTCATACAGATCCACCGCCAGTCCCGCCGCGCACAGCTGCTCGGCGGCAAACAGCCCTGCCGGGCCGCCACCGATCACCGCAACGCGCGGCACCGCTACCGGATCAGCGGGGCTGGACATCAAGCAGCTCGACGTCGAAGACCAGCGAGGAGCCGGCGGGAATCGGTCCGACACTGCGCTGCCCGTAGCCCATGTCCGGGGTGATCATCAGGGTGCGCTTGCCGCCCACCTTCATGCCCGCCACGCCTTCGTCCCACCCCCGGATGACCTGTCCGCCCCCCAGCTCGAAGGAGAACGGTTCGCCACGGGTCACCGAGCTGTCGAAGGTCTTGCCATGCTTGTCTTCAGCGCGCTCATCGTAGATCCAGCCGGTGTAGTGGACGGTCACCTTGCTGCCGGGTGTGGCGACAGCGCCGGTACCTGCCTGCGTGTCGATGGTCTCAAAGGCGGCAATGGAGCCGCCCGGCGGCGGACCGGCCGGTGCGCATGCAGCGAGGGCCAGGGACAACAGGAGGGGAGCGAGCAGGCGGCGCATGGGCGGCATCCGAATTCGAGGGGATGCAAGGGTAACGCATCGCATCCACGGCAGAGACGGGGCGGGCCTTTGCCCCTCTCCTCTCGCTGAGGAGGGTGTTCGCCGGGCTATGATGGCGGCATGTCAAAGCTGCTCTTGAACCTGCGCCACGTCGGCAACGATGAATACCATGACGTCTGCACGCTGCTGGATCAGCACCGCATTGCGTGGTATCGCACCGAGCCGAGCCCTTGGGGCATCTCGAACGGGGGGCTGTGGATCCGCGACGACGACGATCTTGCGCGAGCCCGCGACGTTATGGGCGAGTACCAGCGCGAGCGCAGCGTGCGGATGCGTGCCGAGCGTGAGCAGGCCCTGCAGGACGGCAGCGCCGAGACCTTTCGCGGCCTGTTGCAGCGTCGTCCCGGCTTTGTGGCGCTGGTGCTGCTGGGCATGGTCGGCGCGGCCGCGCTCGTGCTTCTACCGTTCATGCTGCTGCGAGGCTGAATCGGCGCGCAGCGGGTAAAATGGGCGGATGATCGCCAATACCGCCGCCTATCATTTCGTCACCATCGACGCGCCGCAGGTGCTTGCCGACCGCTTGGTTGCCTACGCCGAGGCTGCAGGCCTGCGCGGCAGCATCCTGGTCGCCGCTGAAGGCCTGAACCTGTTCCTTGCAGGCAGCCCGGCAGCCATCGATGCCTTCTACGATGCGCTTCACGCCGACCCTCGGTTTTCCGATATGCGGGTCAAGACCAGCTTCAGCGAGCACCAGCCGTTCGCTCGGTTGAAGGTCAAGGTCAAGGACGAGATCATCAGTTTTCGGCGCGATGACGGCCAGCCGCTGGAGTATCCGCGCGCACCGGCCGTGGACCCGGCGACGGTGCAGCGCTGGCTGCGGCAGGGCCACGACGATCACGGCAAGCCGGTGGTGATGCTCGATACGCGCAACGTGCAGGAGATCGAGTACGGCACGTTCAAGGATGCGCTGGTGTTGCCCATCGACAAGTTCACCGACCTCCCCGCCGCGCTGGCCCCGCATCGGCAGGCGTTGAAGGACAGCACCGTGGTGAGCTTCTGTACCGGCGGCATCCGCTGCGAGAAAGCGGCCCTGTGGATGCAGAACGATGGCATGGACAATGTGCTGCAGCTGGACGGCGGCATTCTGGGTTATTTCGAGGAAGTGGGGGGCGAGGGCTACGAAGGCCGCTGTTTCGTCTTCGACGAGCGCGTAGCACTGGATTCCCAGCTGCAGCCCCTGGTGGACCAGCCACTGCCCGAGCCGAAGCCGAGCGCGTTCTGATACCGCGCAGGTAGCGCCGACTGGTAGCGCCGACTGGTAGAGCCGACTTCAGTCGGCTGAGCATTAACACCCACAGGTAGAGCCGACTTCAGTCGGCTGAGCGAGACCGCCAACAGGTAGAGCCGACTTCAGTCGGCTGAGCAGTAACGCTGCCGGCTGAAGCCGGCACTACCGATGGGGCAAGCTGCCGGCTGAAGCCGGCACTAACGGTGGGGCAAGCTGCCGGCTGAAGCCGGCACTACCGATGGGGCAAGCTGCCGGCTGAAGCCGGCACTACCGATGGAGCGGGCTGCCGGCTGAAGCCGGCACTACAGCCGCCTGTTGCCTTGGCGGGAATCAGCGTCCCGCGGCGTCCGCTGGCAATCCCTCCCGCGCGGCCCCACACAAGGGGGGGTCTCCTGAAGAAAAGCCGCGCTGATGATTCCCTTGTCGATCCTCGATCTGGCCCCCGTCTGCGAGGGCAGTGACACAACCGCTGCCTTCGCCAACATGCTTGAACTGGCCCAGCAGGCCGATGCGCTGGGCTACCGCCGCTTCTGGCTGGCCGAGCACCACAACATGCCCGGCATCGCGAGTGCGGCCACCGCGGTGCTGATCGGTCACGTCGCCGGTGGCACCCAGCGCATCCGCGTCGGCGCGGGCGGCATCATGCTGCCCAACCATGCGCCGCTGCAGGCCGCCGAGCAGTTCGGCACGCTGGCCTCCCTGTACCCGGACCGCATCGACCTGGGCCTGGGCCGGGCCCCGGGCACCGATCAGCCGACCGCTCGCGCGCTCCGCCGGTACTTCGATGGGGCCGATAATTTCCCGCAGGACGTGCGCGAGCTGCTGCACTACTTCGAGCCGGCGAAGCCGGGCCAAGCGGTGCAGGCGGTGCCGGGCGCGGGTCTGCGGGTGCCGGTCTGGATCCTCGGTTCCAGCCTGTTCGGCGCACGCCTGGCCGCTGCGCTGGGTCTGCCTTACGCCTTCGCGTCGCACTTCGCGCCCGATGCGATGGACGAAGCGTTGGCCGTGTATCGGCGCGAATTCCGTCCCTCCGGCTCGCTCCAGCAGCCGCATGCCATGCTGGCGTTGAACGTGGTGGCCAGTGAAAGCGAAGCCGAGTCACGCCGCCTGTTCACCAGCCAGCAGCAGAGTTTCGTCAATCTGCGGCGCGGCAGCCCGGGCAAGATCCCACCGCCGGTGGATGACATCGAAACCTTCTGGCAACCGCACGAGAAGGTCGGCGTGGAGCGTGCGCTGGCCTGCACGGTGCTGGGTGACGCGCAGCAGGTAGGCGAGGGCATTGCGGCCTTCGTCGAGCGCCACCAGCCCGACGAACTCCTGCTCACGGCGAACATCTACGACCACCGCGCGCGCCTGCGTTCGTTCGAATTGGCCATGCAGGCCTGGCACGCGCGCCACGCAGCCTGAATGCAGCGCGCAGGCCACCACGCGCACTGAACATCCGCCTCACGCAGCGTTGCACCGCGCTCGCGTGAGATGGGGCCCTACCCACGGAGTTCCCCATGAACGCAGATCGCCAGCAGCACATCACCCAGCTCGCCGCCCTGATCAAGGACGTCGAGGTGGCGATGTTCACCACCACCGGCGTGGACGGCCGCCTCTACAGTCGCCCGCTGGGCACGCAGGAAGTGGAGTTCGACGGTGACCTGTGGTTCGCCACGTCGGCCGACAGCCCGAAGGTTGCCGAGATCGCACTGAACCCCCGCGTCAACGTCGCTTATGCGTCAACGTCCAAGAACAGCTATGTGTCGGTATCGGGCACCGCGGAGATCGTTGCTGACCGCGCGAAGATCGACGAACTGTGGTCGCCGGCGATGAAGCTGTTCTTCCCGGAGGGCAAGGACGATCCGAACCTGCGCCTGATCCATGTGCATGCCGAGTCGGCCGAATATTGGGACGGTCCGGGCACGTTGCTGGGCAAGGCGCTGAGCTTCGTCCTGTCCGCAGTGCAGGATGAGCCCGCGCGTCTGGGCGACAACGGGTTTGTTGATCTGCGCTGAGGCCGGGAGCGCACGGCAGCCGACTGAAGTCGGCTCTACCGGGAAAATGAAACAAGGGTAGAGCCGGCTTCAGCCGGCTGTTTTTTTGGTAGAGCTAGAACCAGCGCTGGAACAACTCGGCGATGTAGCCAACCAGTTGTCCGGAGCTGAAGCCGAAAAAGACGATGGCGGCGATCGCCGCTATCCAGTTCACCAGCATCAACGCACCATCGCGTTCCAGCAGCGCCAGCGCGAACAGCAGCAGCTGGAAGCCGAACAGATAGTTCGTGAACGGTATCGGCAACGACAGCAGTACGGCCAGCAATACCAGCAGCAGGCCAGTAAAGGCATGTGCCAGCACCGGCACCAGCAGCTGCGGCATGCGCGGCTTCAGCAGGCGATCCAGCCGGCGCAGGGCGCCGTCGATCCGGTCCAGGAACTTGTGCATGGTGCCGCGCCGTGGACCGCGACGGGCGATGAACCCCGGTACCCACGGCTTGCGCAGGCCGAACATCATCTGCGTGCCCATCAGCAGGATCAGCGGGCCACTGACCGCGCCGCCCACGCCCGGGATCGGGATGAAGGCGGGCAGGATCGCAATGAACAGGAAGACCCCGTACGCACTCTGCTGCAGATTCTGCAGGATCTCCCCCAGCTTCATGTGCTGGGCGGGATCGCCGAACTGGAACATCGCCAACAGCGTGCGGATGCCCTCGTTGCGGTAGAGCGGCGCCTCGTCCGGCGACGGTGACGACGACGGATCAGGCGGTGAGTTCATCGGCCTGCTCGTCAGACAGCATGCGCAGCAGCAGCTTGTCGACACGCGCGCCGTCCAGATCGATGACCTCGATCCGCCAGCCGGCCCAGTCGAAATACTCGCCGACATGCGGGATGCGGCCGAAGTAGTGGATGCACATGCCGGCCAGCGTGTAGTAATCGCCATCCTCGGCGTCAGGCAGGTTGCTGGTCCCCAGCAGTTCGCGCAGGTCTTCGATGGGCAGCGACCCATCCACCAGCAGCGAGCCGTCTTCGCGCGTTACCACCAACGCATCTTCATCGGCGTTTTCGGTGGCCTGCAGGCGGCCCACCACGGCGCCCATCAGGTCGCTGATGGTCACCAGACCCTGGATTTCGCCGTACTCGTCCACCACCAGGGCCACGGACTGCTGTTCTTCGCGGAAGATTTCCAGCAGCTTCATGGCATGGGTGCTTTCCGATACGTACAGCACCTCGCGCAGGTTCTGGAACAGCGCATGGTCACCGCGTGCCATCCGCGTGGCGAGGGTCTTCACCTCGAGGATGCCGACCACGTCCGAGTCGTTCTCGCGGTACACCGGATAGCGCGAGAATTCGTTCTCGCTCATGATTTCCAGGTTCTTTTCCAGCGCGCCCTGGGTGTCCAGCCACGCGATGCGGTTGCGCGGGGTCATCAGGCTGTCCGCGGTGCGGTCGCCCAGTCGCATGACGCGGTTCATCATGTCGCGCTCGTGCGCATCGATGACGCCGGCTTCGTGGCTTTCGGCCACCAGCATGCGGATCTCTTCTTCACTGACGCTGGCGGCTTCGTCCTTGCCCAGGCCGATCACCCGCAGCACCAAGCGCGTGGTATGCGACAGCAGCCAGACGCCGGGGGCGGCCACCTTGGCCAGCCAGCTCATCGGCAGGGCGACCAGCCCGGCGATATCCTCCGATCGGGTGATGGCCAGGCGCTTGGGCACCAGCTCACCGAAGATCAGGGTCAGGAAGGTGATCAGGGCCACGGCCAGGGTCTTGCCCACGCCGGACGCATAGGCGAACCCGGGGGCGACTTCATGGATCCACGCCCCGATGGCCTCGCCGATGGCTTCACCGCCGAACAGGCCGGTCAGCACGCCGATCAGCGTGATGCCGATCTGCACCGTGGACAGGAAGTTTTCCGGCCGCTCGGACAGCTCCAGGGCGCGCGCCGCACGCTTGGAGGAGTGCGCCATCTGCTTCAGGCGGCTCTTGCGTGAGGTCATGACCGACATCTCGGACATGGCGAAGAAACCGTTCAACAGAACGAGGGCGAGGACAATGATCAGTTCAAACACGGGCGGCATCCCCGGTTGGTGGCAGGGAGGGCGGGTGCTTGCGATGGCGGCAGGCGCTGGGGAGGTAAGTCCGGCGCGGCGGCGGGGGGTAAGGGTCGTCTTCCATAGGTGTGCGCCCGTGGGCGCGCTGGCATCTTAGCAAACAGGGGGTGGAATGCTGCAAGTGCCTGTTCAGGTAGAGGGGAAAACCAGACAGAAGTGTCGGGGAGTACCCGGAACGGTCATCTAGCCGTCATAATTCCGTCTGGTGCCGTCCTTCCCGCGACGGCGAACAGGTTTCTCGATGTTCTCTCTGCAGACCATTTTCGGCTCCGGCAAACAGTTCTACACCCTGCTTGATGAGGCTGCCGTCGCGGCCAACGACAGCGCCCGGGCCTTGCACGCCATGATGCGCGAGTCCGACCGCCAGCCTGCGCTGGACGCCTTCAAGCTTGCCCGCCTGCGTGAGCGCGCCGCGTCGGACAAGATCAGCCAGGCCCTGGTTGACAGCTTCATGACCCCGATCGAGCGGGAGGATATCGAAGCGCTGGGTTCGGCGCTCTACAAGATCCCCAAGCAGATCGAGAAGTTCGCTGATCGCTACTCGCTGGCGGTGGCCCATCTGGAACACATCGATTTCGCGCCGCGCGCGGCGATGCTGGAACAGGCGGCCGGCGTGGTGGTGGAGATGGTGGCCGACCTGCGCCACATGAACCTCGATCGCATGACCGCGCTGAACGAGAAGCTGCGCGCGCTGGAGAACGAGGCCGACCGGCTGATGCTGGAGCTGTACCGCGATATCTATTCCGGTCGCCTGGACCACGTGCAGATGTTCCTGTTGAAGGAGTTCTTCGAGATTCTGGAAAAGGCCATCGACCGCTGCCGGGAAGCCGGCGTCGTGGCGTACCAGATCGTGTTGAAGAACAGCTGACGGGCCGCACGGATGCTGACCCTTGTCCTGGTGGTGATCTTCACCGCTCTCGTCTTCGAGTTCATCAACGGCTTCCACGATACGGCGAACTCGATTGCCACCGTGGTGGCGACCAAAGTGCTGTCCCCGGGCTGGGCAGTGATGATGGCCGCCTTCATGAACCTCATCGGCGCGCTCACCGGCACCGCCGTCGCGCTGACCATCGCCTCGGGCCTGCTCAACACCAACGTGGTCGACGTGACGCCGCAGGTGATCCTGTGCGCGCTGCTGGGCGGCATCATCTGGAATCTGATCACCTGGTGGAAGGGGCTGCCTTCCTCGTCGTCCCACGCGCTGATCGGCGGTCTGTGTGGTGCAGGCCTTGCGGCCGCGCAGAACAACTGGGATGCGCTGATCTGGTCGGAGCGCCTCGGCAGCTGGGCGCAGAACAAGGGCCTGCTGTGGAAGGTCTTCGTGCCGATGATCACCTCGCCGGTGGCGGGCTTCCTGCTCGGCATCCTGGTGATGCTGCTGCTGTGGGCGCTGATTGCGGCCCTGGCCAAGGTCGGCGGTGCGATCGGTCGCCTGGCGCGTCCGCGCTTCGTCAACATGTTCTTCGGCAAGGCGCAGATCGTCTCGGCGGCCTACATGGGCTTCGCCCACGGCCATAACGATGCGCAGAAGACCATGGGCATCATCGCGATGACCTTGATCGGTGCCGAAGCCACGGGCGCCTTGAACGACCTGCCGTCCTTCCTGGCGTTCATGCACCCTGACGCGAGTGCCGGCGACGGCATCGCGATGTGGATCGTGTTGACGTGTGCGGTGGTGATGGCGGCTGGTACGGCGTCGGGCGGCTGGAAGATCATCAAGACGCTGGGCCACAAGATGGTCAAGCTGCACCCGATCCATGGCTTTGCGGCGGAAACCAGCTCGGCAACGGTGCTGACGGTGGCCGCGCACTTCGGCATGCCGGTGTCGACCACGCACAGCATCTCCACCGCGATCATGGGCGTGGGCTTTGCCAAAAACCCGCGTTCGCTGCGCCTCGGCGTGATCGAGCGCATCGTATGGGCGTGGATCCTGACCATTCCCGCTGCGGGCGGTTGCGCCTACCTGATCCTCAAGCTGTTCGAGATGATCGGCTGGGCCTGACGGCGGTCGCTTTTCATCGGTAGCGCCGAGCCATGCTCGGCGGCTTTCCCTCAGCGTACGGAAGCCCGCCGAGCATGGCTCGGCGCTACCAGATCCGCCACGGCACAAAAAAACGCCGGCCCTTGAGGCCGGCGTTTTTGTTCAGGCTTCCAGCGACGCCAGGTCGCCCTTGGTCTCCAACCACCCCTTCCGGTCCGATGCCCGCTTCTTCGCCAGGAGCATGTCCATCAGCGAATGGGTCATCTCGCCGTCGTCGATGGTCAGCTGCACCAGGCGGCGTGTATCGGGATGGATGGTCGATTCGCGCAGCTGCGGCGGGTTCATCTCGCCCAGGCCCTTGAAGCGGGTGACGCTGATCGCGCCCTTGATCTTCTCGCGCTCGATCTTGTCCAGCATGGTGCGCTTCTCTTCTTCGTCCAGCGCGTAGAACACCTGCTTGCCCACGTCGATGCGGAACAGCGGTGGCATCGCCACGAACACGTGGCCGGCATCGACCAGCGCCGGGAAGTGCTTCAGGAACAGCGCCGTAAGCAGGGTCGCAATGTGCAGGCCGTCGGAATCGGCGTCGGCCAGGATCACCACCTTGCCGTAGCGCAGGCCGCTGATGTCGTCCTTGCCCGGGTCGCAGCCGATCGCGATGGCCAGGTTGTGCACTTCCTCCGACGCCAGCACGCTGTTGGACGACACTTCCCAGGTGTTCAGGATCTTGCCGCGCAGCGGCATGATCGCCTGGAAATCCTTGTCACGCGCCTGCTTGGCGCTGCCGCCCGCGGAGTCACCCTCCACCAGGAACAGCTCGGTGCGCGACAGGTCCTGGCTGATGCAGTCCGCCAGTTTGCCGGGCAGGGCAGGGCCCTGGGTGACCTTCTTGCGGACCACCAGCTTTTCCGTCTTCAGGCGGGCGCTGGCACGCTCGATGGCCAGCTGCGCGATCCGCTCGCCCATCTCCACGTTCTGGTTGAGCAGCAGGCTGAAGGCATCGTGGGCGGCGCCCTCGACGAAACCGGCGGCCTGGCGCGAGGACAGGCGTTCCTTGGTCTGGCCACTGAACTGCGGGTCGGTCATCTTCACCGAAAGCACGAAAGCCACGCGGTCCCACACGTCTTCCGGTGCCAGCTTGACGCCACGCGGCAGCAGGTTGCGGAAGTCGCAGAACTCGCGCAGGGCTTCGGTCAGGCCGGTGCGCAGGCCGTTGACATGGGTGCCGTGCTGGGCGGTCGGGATCAGGTTGACGTAGCTTTCCTGGACCAGCTCGCCCTCCGGCATCCAGGCAACGGCCCAGTCGGCGATCTCGTTCTCTTTCTTGACGTGGCCGACGAACAGGTTGGTCGGCAGCATCTCGCGCTCGCCGAGCTCGACCTTCAGATAATCGCGGAGGCCGTCTTCGTAATGCCAGGTATCGACCTCACCGGTTGCCTCGTCGGTCAGCTTCACGGTCAGGCCCGGGCACAGCACCGCCTTGGCGCGGAGCAGGTGCTTGAGGGCACGTACGGCGAACTTGGGGGTGTCGAAGTACTTCGGGTCCGGCCAGAAGCGCAGGCGCGTGCCGGTGTTCTTCTTGCCCACGCTGCCCACTACCTCCAGCGGCGAGGCCAGGTCGCCGTTGCGGAAGGTGATGCGGTGCTCGGCGCCTTCGCGCTTGATGTGCAGCTCCACCAGGGTGGACAGGGCATTGACCACGCTCACGCCCACGCCATGCAGGCCGCCGGAGAAGGTGTAATTGTTGTTGTTGAATTTGCCGCCGGCATGCAGGCGGGTCAGGATCAGCTCCACACCCGGAATCTTTTCTTCCGGGTGGATGTCCACGGGCATGCCGCGGCCGTCATCGCTGACCTCCACGCTGCCGTCCTTGTACAAGGTGATCTCGATGGAACGGGCGTGGCCGGCCAGCGCTTCGTCCACCGAGTTGTCGATCACTTCCTGCGCCAGGTGGTTCGGGCGGGTGGTGTCGGTGTACATGCCGGGGCGGCGCTTGACGGGGTCAAGGCCGGACAGGACTTCGATATCGGCGGCGTTATAGCGGGCGTTCATCTATATTTCAAAGCGTTGGAGCGACGCGCAAGTGTGCGGTCTGGGCGGGTATTTTGCACGCCTGCGGTTCATCTGGCAGGGCCGGCGGGGCGCTAAAATGGTCACAGCTGGGAAAAGGACGCCAGCACCCCCCGTTTCCGGGTCGATACCGCGAGGAGGACTCCATGAAGAAGCTGCTTACCATCGCTGTCATCGCTGCTGCCGTGGTCGCCGTGCCACTGGCAATGGCGCAGAACGCACCGCCGCAGGGTGATCAGGCCAACGCCGCGCAGGCGGAGGCGGACGCCAAGGCCAAGCGCCGTGCGCAGGCCAACGCGGAACTGAAGGCCAAGGGCCAGCAGACGCCGCCGCGCGAGGAAGAAGAGGAAGAGGCGCGCAAGAAGCGCTGACGTCCGCTGTTTCGGTAACCAGGCCCCGGCATTGCCGGGGCTTTCTTTTTGGCCGGTTGGCGGCGCCCCCTTGGGCTTGGGCGCTTCAATCTGTAAACTATCGCTTTCCGGGAGTAGTGCGTGTCCACCATCAGCGATTGGACTGGCAAGGCCATGCTTGGCGGCCAGCAAGGCTGGGCGCAGGTGACGGTCTCCATGACCGGCACGGCCAAGCTGACCTCGCACGATGGTCAACGCACCGCCCGCTCCCTCGCTGCTCCAGCGAACCGGAAAACCCCCTTCCAGCCCACCCCCTGCCCCTCGGGACAGGGGAGTGCGGCCGTTTTCCAATTCAATACAGGATGCTTGCAGCCATGACTCCCTTGATTTTCGTAACCGGCGGCGTGGTGTCCTCGCTCGGCAAAGGCATTGCCGCCGCGTCACTGGCCGCCATCCTCGAGGCGCGTGGCCTGAAGGTCACGATGATGAAGCTCGACCCGTACATCAACGTCGACCCGGGCACCATGAGCCCGTTCCAGCACGGCGAGGTGTACGTCACCGATGACGGCGCCGAGACCGACCTGGATCTGGGCCATTACGAGCGCTTCGTGCGCACGCGCCTGAGCCGCAAGAACTCGGTCACCACCGGCCGCATCTACGAGAACGTGATCCGCAAGGAGCGTCGCGGCGACTACCTCGGCGCCACCGTGCAGGTCATCCCGCACATCACCGATGAGATCCGTCGCTGCATCGATGAAGCGACCGAAGGCTTCGACGTGGCACTGGTGGAGATCGGTGGCACGGTCGGCGACATCGAGTCGTTGCCGTTCCTGGAAGCGATCCGCCAGGTGCGCACCGAGCGCGGCCCGGAAAAAGCCTTGTTCATGCACCTCACCCTGGTGCCTTACATCAGTGCTGCGGGTGAGCTGAAGACCAAGCCGACCCAGCATTCGGTGAAGGAACTGCGCTCGATCGGCATCCAGCCGGATGTGCTGCTGTGCCGTTCCGAGCAGGCAGTGCCGGATTCGGAGCGTCGCAAGATCGCCCAGTTCACCAACGTCTCCGAGCGTGCGGTGATCAGCGTGCCGGACGTGGACGTGCTGTACAGCATCCCGATGGGCCTGCATGCGCAGGGCCTGGACGACATCGTGGTCAACCAGTTCAAGCTGGCCGACAAAGTCGGTCCGGTGGATCTGTCGATGTGGGAAGACGCAGTGGATGCGACGCTGAACCCGCTCGATGCAGTCACCATCGCCGTGGTCGGCAAGTACGTCGACCATCAGGACGCGTACAAATCCGTTGGCGAAGCGCTCAAGCACGGTGGCCTGCGCCAGCGCACCAAGGTCACCCTGAAGTGGCTGGAAGCACAGGAGCTGGAAGGCAGCGACATGTCCGCGCTGGCCGATGTCGATGGCATCCTGGTGCCGGGTGGCTTCGGCGACCGCGGCTTCGAAGGCAAGGTGCTGACCTCGCAATACGCCCGTGAGCACAAGGTGCCGTACTTCGGCATCTGCTACGGCATGCAGGCTGCGGTGGTGGATTACGCACGCCACGTGGTCGGCCTGGAAGGCGCCAACAGCACCGAGAATGACCGCCAGTCGCCGAACCCGGTGATCGGCCTGATCACCGAATGGCGTACCGCCACCGGCGACGTTGAAAAGCGCGACGACAAGAGCGACCTGGGTGGCACGATGCGCCTGGGCCTGCAGGAACAGCGCCTGAAGCCGGGCACCCTGGCCCGCGAGCTGTACGGGCAGGACGTGGTGTCCGAGCGTCATCGCCACCGCTACGAGTTCAACAACCGCTACCGTACCCAGCTGGAAGACGCCGGCCTGGTGATCGCCGGCAAGTCGATGGACGACACGCTGGTGGAAGTGGTCGAGCTACCGCGCAGTGCGCATCCGTGGTTCCTGGCCTGCCAGGCGCATCCGGAATTCCTGTCGACGCCGCGTGCGGGGCACCCGTTGTTCATCGGTTTCATCCGGGCCGCGCGCGAGCGCAAGGCCGGTGGCCAGCCGCTGGCCGAAGCAAACGCCTGACTTGCAGCGGGGGCGAGGCGCCCCCATCTTCGGCACTGAAAACCCTGCTGCCTGCCGGCCCTGTCGGCACCGCGCAATTACCAAGGAAATGCCATGAAACTGTGTGGATTCGAGGTCGGGCTGGACCAGCCCCTGTTCCTGATCGCCGGCCCCTGCGTGATCGAGTCGATGCAGCTGCAGCTCGACGTTGCCGGGCGTCTGAAGGAAATCACCGGGCGGATGGGCGTCAACTTCATCTTCAAGTCGAGCTTCGACAAGGCCAACCGTACCTCCGGCACGTCCTTCCGTGGCCCGGGCCTGGAAGAAGGCCTGAAGGTGCTGGCCGAGGTGAAGAAGCAGATCGGCGTGCCGGTGCTGACCGACGTGCACGAATACACCCCGATGGACGAAGTGGCCTCGGTGGTCGATGTGCTGCAGACCCCAGCCTTCCTGGTCCGGCAGACCGACTTCATCACCAAGGTCTGCGCCGCTGGCAAGCCGGTGAACATCAAGAAGGGTCAGTTCCTGTCCCCGTGGGACATGAAGCCGGTGGTGGAGAAGGCCAAGGCGACCGGCAACGAGCAGATCATGGTCTGTGAGCGCGGCGCCAGCTTTGGTTACAACAATCTGGTCAGCGACATGCGCTCGCTGTCGGTGATGCGCGATACCGGCTGCCCGGTGGTGTTCGATGCCACCCATTCGGTGCAGCTGCCGGGCGGGCAGGGCAACAGCTCGGGTGGCCAGCGCGAGTTCGTGCCGGTGCTGTCGCGTGCCGCGGTCGCCGTGGGCGTGTCGGGTCTGTTCGCCGAGACCCACCCGGACCCGTCCAAGGCATTGTCTGACGGCCCGAACGCCTGGCCGCTGGACCGCATGGAAGAACTGCTTGAAACCCTGATGGAGCTCGATGCCGTGACCAAGAAGCACGGGTTCTCGCGCTTCGCATGAGTCAGGACCCGTGGGCGGCGCTGGATGCGCGCCGCCAGCGGCGGCACTGGCGCCAGTGGCCCTGGGGCTGGACGGCGTTGACGCTGTCCATTGCGGCCTGGATCTGCCTGTTCGCGCTGGCGTTCCTGGTGGCGGCCAGCGTCGGCATGCCCGGCGACGGCGACCATGCCATGCGCGCCACCCGCGTTCCCCTGTTCATCACCGTGGCGTTTGGCGGGTTGGTGGTGATCGGTTGCCTGATCGCCAGCGTGCTTTCGCTGCGCTTGCCGCAACGGCCAGCAGGCGGTGTCGCAGCGCTTGCGTTGCTGGCGCTGCTGATGGCCTGCCTGGCGTTGCCTGCGCTGCTGTCCTGAACGCTGCGCGGGGCGGTGTCACCGCTGCCCTGCGCGCCGATTTGGCATCTGACCGGTGTGCGGGGATAATCACGCGGCATTCGTTTTTGTCGCATCCCTCTACAAACAGGTAACCGGCCAGCCCATGAGTACGATCCGCAGCATCCACGCCCGTGAAATCCTCGACAGCCGTGGCAACCCCACGCTGGAAGCCGACGTCATCCTGGAGGACGGTTCGTTCGGTCGCGCCGCCGTGCCCTCCGGCGCCTCGACCGGCACCAAGGAAGCGGTGGAGCTGCGTGACGGCGACAAGACCCGTTACCTGGGCAAGGGCGTGCGCAAGGCCGTGGAGAACATCAACGGCGCGATCGCTGGCGCGCTGACCGGTTTCGATGCCGCCGACCAGGAAGGCCTCGACCGCCGCCTGATCGATCTGGACGGGACCGAGAACAAGGGCCGCCTGGGCGCCAACGCGCTGCTGGGTGTTTCCATGGCCGCCGCGCATGCCGCCGCTGCTTCCAGCAAGCAGGCGCTGTGGCAGTACCTGGCCGGCAAGACCGGCGTCACCCCGTCGTTGCCGGTGCCGATGATGAACATCATCAACGGCGGTGCGCACGCGGACAACAACGTGGACTTCCAGGAGTTCATGGTGCTGCCGGTCGGCTTCACGTCTTTCTCCGAAAGCCTGCGTGCCGGTACGGAAATCTTCCATTCGCTGAAGTCGGTGCTGAAGGGCCATGGCCTGAGCACGGCAGTCGGCGACGAAGGCGGCTTCGCGCCGGACTTCCGTAGCAACGTCGAAGCGCTCGACACCATCCTCGAAGCGATCGGCAAGGCCGGCTACACCGCCGGTGAAGACATCCTGCTCGGCCTGGACGTGGCGTCCAGCGAGTTCTACGAGAACGGCAAGTACAACCTGGTGGGCGAGAACAAGCGCCTGACCTCGGATCAGTTCGTCGACTTCCTGGCCGACTGGGCCGCGCAGTACCCGATCATCACCATCGAAGACGGTCTGGCCGAGAACGATTGGGCAGGCTGGAAGCTGCTCACCGACCGCATCGGCAAGACCGTGCAGCTGGTGGGTGACGATCTGTTCGTGACCAATCCGCGCATCTTCAAGGAAGGCATCGATTCGGGCACTGCCAACGCCATCCTGATCAAGGTCAACCAGATCGGCACGCTGAGCGAAACGCTCGAAGCGATCGCCATGGCCGACCGTGCCGGCTATGCCGCCATCGTGTCGCACCGTTCCGGTGAGACCGAAGACACCACCATCGCCGACATCGCCGTCGCGACCACGGCGACCCAGATCAAGACGGGTTCTCTGTGCCGCAGCGACCGCGTGGCCAAGTACAACCAGCTGCTGCGCATCGAAGAAGCGCTGGGTGCCGGTGCGCGCTACGCCGGTCGCGACGCTTTCGTTTCGCTGAAGCGCTGATCCCATGCGCAACTGGCGGTGGGTGCTGTTGGCGTTGGCCCTGCTGCTGGCATGGTTGCAGTACCGCTTCTGGTTCGGCCCGGGCAATTCAGGGGAAGTGATGACCCTGGAGGCCCAGGTCGAGCACCAGAACCGCGATAACGACGGTCTGCAGCAGCGCAATGATGCGCTGGCTGCGGAAGTGCAGGACCTCAAGGATGGCCAGGCCGCCATCGAAGAGCGCGCGCGCAGCGAGCTGGGCATGATCAAGCCCGGCGAGAAGTTCTACCGCGTGGTGGAAGATGCGCCGGTGGCCCCGGTGCGGGCGCCCGCCGCAGTACCCGTAGTCGAGCACCCGGCGGACGTGCCATGAGCGCGGCGATCTGGGTGGTGGTGCCTGCCGCCGGTCGGGGTGCGCGCTTCGGCGCTGCCCTGCCGAAGCAGTACCTCGAGGCTGGCGGGCAGAGGGTGATCGCGCACACGCTGGACGCCTTGCTGGTGCACCCGGCCGTGGCCGGCGCGATGGTGGTCATCAGCCAGGATGATGTCGACTGGCCAGGCTGGACCGAATGGGCGGGCAAGCCGGTGTTGACCTGCGTTGGCGGCGCTACCCGCGCAGACTCCGTGCTGGCCGGTCTGCAGGCCCTGCCGGACAGCGTGCGTGCCGATGAGTTCGTGCTGGTGCACGATGCGGCGCGACCGAACCTGGCACTGGTCGACCTCAGCCGGTTGTTGGAAGTAGGGCGGGCCGATCCGGTGGGCGCGATCCTGGCCGCACCGGTCCGCGACACGCTGAAGCGTGCAGGCGATGACGGTGGCATCGATGGCACCGAGCCGCGTGCACGGTTATGGCGCGCGTTGACGCCGCAGCTGTTCCGCCGTCACCAGCTCAGCCGCGCGCTGGCAGAGGCCGCCGCTGCCGGGGTCGAGGTTACCGACGATGCCATGGCCATGGAGCGCCAGGGCCAGCGCCCGCTGCTGGTGGAAGGTAGCGAGGACAATTTCAAGGTCACTACGCCGTCCGACCTGGACCGCTTCGAATTCGTACTCTCCCGTCGCGCCGGCTGATCCAGCTGCGCGTGGCATTGCAAAGGCACCACCCATGACCACCCTTCCTTTCCCGCCTGTCCGCATCGGCCAGGGTTACGACGTCCATGCCTTCGGCGAGGGCGACCACATCATGCTGGGGGGCGTGCGCGTGCCGCACAGTGCCGGCGTGCTCGCACACAGCGACGGCGACGTCATCCTGCACGCGCTCTGTGATGCCATGTTGGGTGCCTTGGCGCTGGGCGACATCGGCCAGCATTTCCCACCCAGCGACGAGCGCTGGAAGGATGCCGACAGCAGTGATTTCGTCATCCACTGCGATGCGCTGCTGCGCTCGCGTGGCTGGCAGGTCGGCAACACCGACATCACCGTGATCTGCGAGCGCCCGAAGGTCGGGCCGCACGCGATGGCCATGCGCGAGCGCATCGCCGAACTGCTGCAACTGCCGCTGGATGCAGTGAGCATCAAGGCAACCACCTCGGAGAAGCTGGGGTTCACCGGTCGCAGCGAAGGCATTGCCGCCCAGGCCATCGTGCTGCTGGTGGCGGCATGATTCCGTTGCCGCTGGCCTTCGGTGCGCCGCTGTTTTCCAACGCCCGCATCCGCACCACGCCGGAAGATTTCCAGGTAGACGAACTGCCTGCCTTCGAGCCGACCGGCGAGGGCGAACACCTGCTGCTGGAGATCCGCAAGCGCGGTGCCAATACCGTGCACGTGGCCACGCTGCTGGCGAAATGGGCGGGACTGCCGGAGATGGCAGTGAGCTTCGCCGGGATGAAGGACCGCCATGCGGTGACCACGCAGCGTTTCAGCGTGCATCTGCCCAAGCGCGTGGCCCCCGACCTGGCGTTGCTGGCCAGCGACGAAGTGGAGGTCGTGTCGTCGACCTGGCACAACCGCAAGTTGCAGCGTGGCGCACTGGCGGGCAACCGCTTCAAGCTGGTACTGCGCGAGGTGGACGGCGATCCGCAGGCCATCGATGAGCGGCTGCAGCAGATTGCCGTGCGCGGCATTCCCAACTGGTTCGGTGAGCAGCGGTTCGGCCGTGACGGTGGCAACGTACCGGCGGCGCTGGCGATGTTCGGTGGCCGCCGCATGCGCAAGGACCAGCGCTCGCTGCTGCTGTCGGCTGCCCGCTCGGCGCTGTTCAACCGCGTGCTGGCCGCGCGCGTGGAGCAGGGCAGCTGGGATCAGCCGCTGGACGGCGAGGTGTGGATGCTGGACGGCAGCCGCAGCGTCTTCGGTCCGGAAGCCTGGACCGACGTGCTGGCCGAGCGCCTGGCGCGTTTCGACATCCATCCGAGCGGCCCGTTGTGGGGTGCTGGCGAACTGCGCAGCACCGATGCCGCACGCGAACTCGAACTGGCCGCGATCAGCGACGAGGAGTCGCTGGCGCTGCGCGCAGGGCTGGAAGCGGAAGGACTGAAGCACGAGCGCCGCGCCCTGCGCCTGCGTCCGGCATTGCTGCAGCACCAGTGGCTGGAAGAAGGCGTGCTGGAGCTCAGCTTCGCGCTGCCGCCGGGCTGCTACGCGACGGCCGTCCTGCAGGAACTCGGCCCCGTCAGCTGAAAAAAAGGGGACGGAGGGGATTAAGTCGCTCAAAAAGGGGACGGAGGGGGTTAAGTCGCATTTGGCCCACGCGTGGGCCAAATGCGACTTAACCCCCTCCGTCCCCTTTTTACTTAATCCCCTCCGTCCCCTTTTTTTTGCTCTACCGCGCCAGCAGTACCAGCACGGCGCCGGTGCCGCCTTGGCCGGAGGGGGCCGAGTGGAAGGCGAGGATGTCGTTGCGCAGCCGCAGGTGACGGTCGACCAGGTTCTTCAGCACCGGGGCGCCGCCGTCGGCCTGCAGGCCCTTGCCGTGGATGATCCGGACGCAGCCGTGGTCGTGGGCGTGCGCTTCCAGCAGGAACTGGCGCAGCAGGGTTTCGGCCTGGGCGGCCGTGGCGCCGTGCAGGTCCAGCTCGTCCTGTACCGAGTACTGGCCCTTCTTCAGTCGTTGGAACATGCGCGGGGGCAGGTTGTCACGGCGGTAGCTCAGCGCGTCGCCGGCATCCAGTGGCGGCCCTGCCCGCAGCAGGCGGGCGAACTCCCCCAGTGCTTCCTGATCGTCGCGTTCGGCCATGCGCGCACGCGGGCGCGGCTTCGGCGCGGCCGGAGCCGGCTCGCTGACCTTGCGCAGCGGCGTGATCTCGCCGATGGCCGAGCGGAACAGTTCGGCAGGATCTTCGTCATGCGGATGCGACATGCTCACAGATTACCGCATGCGGCCCCGGCCATGAGCGCTGTCCAATGACCCATGGCAGGGTAGGCCATGGGGGCGGCTTGCGGCACAATACAGAACGCACTTGCGAGGTTGCGGCATGCGCCGGGGGGAGCGCCGCGACATGTCCATGTCAGCAGTGATGGAAGCAGAAGTCTTGAACGATCAAGTGGTTAAAACGCAGATGCGGGTCCTGGTCAGCAACGATGACGGCGTCGACGCCCCCGGTATCGGCATGCTGGCGTCTGTCCTGCGCGAAGCGGGCCATGAGGTCACCGTGGTGGCGCCCGACCGTGATCGCTCCGGTGCCAGCAATTCGCTGACGCTGGACCTGCCGATCCGCGTAAAGCGCCTGGACCCCTCCACCGTCTCGGTTGCCGGTACGCCCACCGATTGCGTGCACCTGGCACTGACCGGCCTGCTGGACAACGAGCCGGACATGGTGGTTTCCGGCATCAACAACGTGGCCAACCTGGGCGACGACGTGATCTATTCCGGCACCGTGTCCGCCGCGATGGAGGGCCGCCACCTGGGCCTGCCCGCGGTCGCGGTGTCACTGGTGAGCCGCAACCATGAGCCGAAGCATTTCGAGACGGCGGCGCGAGCGGCAGTGGAGATCGTCGCGCAGTTGAAGGCCGATCCGTTGCCGGCCGACACCATTCTCAACGTCAACGTGCCCGACCTGCCCTGGGACGAAGTGAAAGGCTTCGAGGTCACGCGTCTGGGCAACCGCCATCGCGCCGAAGGCTGCATCGCGCAGAAAGACCCGCGCGGCAATACGGTGTACTGGATCGGCCCGGCCGGTCGTGAACAGGATTCCGGTCCCGGCACCGACTTCCATGCGGTACGTACCGGCTTCATCTCCATCACCCCGATCCAGGTCGACCTGACCCGTTACCAGGCGCTGGAGAACGTTGCCAGCTGGGTAGGTGGGCTGACTGCCGCGCTGGGCCGACCGGCATGAGCCAGCGCCTGCGCCTGCAGCCGGAAGCCGTCGGCATCGGCATGACCTCCCAGCGGGTGCGTGACCGACTCGTCGAGCGCCTGCGTGAGGCGGGCATCGTGGACGAGGCTACGCTCAACGCCATCCGCGTCGTGCCGCGTCACCTTTTCATCGACGAAGCGCTGGCCTCGCGTGCCTACGAAGATACGGCGCTGCCGATCGGCCATGGGCAGACCATTTCGCAGCCGTGGGTCGTGGCGCGGATGACCGAGGCGGTGCTGCAGGTCGCACCGAAGAATGTGCTGGAAGTCGGCACCGGTTCGGGCTATCAGGCGGCCGTGCTCGGTGCCGTAGGCCTGGAGGTGTTTACCGTGGAGCGGATCGGCGACCTGCTGCGCCAGGCGCGCAAGCGCTTCCGTTCGCTGGCGATGAACATCCGTACCAAGCACGATGACGGCCGCGTGGGCTGGCCGGAGCATGGCCCGTACGATGCGATCGTGGTGACTGCTGCAGCGCCTGCGTTGGTCGACGCGCTGGTGGAGCAACTGGCGGTCGGTGGACGCTTGGTCGCGCCGGTCGGCGGGCCGGGCGCGCAGTCGCTGGTGCAGTTGGACAGGCTGGAGGATGGCAGCATCACGCAGTCCGTGTTGGCGCCGGTCACCTTCGTGCCGTTGCTGTCTGGCATGCTTGACTGAATTTCACGGAGCAGGGCATTCATGAAGATCTTTGGGCCGCTGTACGAGCGGGCGTTGAAGTGGGCCAACCATGAGCGGGCACCGACCTACCTGACGGTGCTGAGCTTCATCGAGGCGATCATTTTCCCGGTGATGCCGGAAGTGATGCTTGCCCCGATGTGCGTTGCCCAGCCCAAGCGCGGCTGGTGGTTCGCCACGCTTAGCCTGTCCGGCTCGATGGTCGGCGCGGTGGTGGGCTATGCGCTGGGTCACTTCGCCTACGAGGCGGTCAAGCCGTTGCTGGATACGATGGGCATGCTGCCGGGCATCGAGCGCGGTATCGCGATCGTGCAGGAGAAGATGGCTGATTCGCCGTGGGCGGTGTTCACGTTCCTGGTGCTGGGCGGCTTCATGCCGATCCCGATGAAGGTCTTCACATGGGCGTCGGGTATCGTCGGTGTTCCGATGCCGCAGTATCTGCTGAGCATGCTGATTGGTCGCGGCAAGCGCGTCTTCGTGCTGGCCGCCGTCATCCGCATCGGTGGAGCGCGCGCTGAAGCGGCGTTGCGTCGCTGGATTGAACCGCTGGGCTGGATCGCTACTGCATTGGTAGTGGCGATGGTGGCCTGGCTTGTATGGAGGTCGAAGTTCGCATGAGTGCTGATTGTTTGAACAGGGGGTTGCGTCTGGGCGCGCTGGCCATGGCGCTGTCCGCGCTGACCGCGTGCGGCACGGCCACCGTGGTGCGTCCGTCCGGTGGCGGGAGCGGCGGGGCCTCGTCCACGCCGAAGACCTCGGTGGCGCAGCCGGGCAAGACCGTGCGCGTACAGAAGGGCGATACGGTCTATGCCCTTGCGCGCATCCACAGCATCACGCCCTCCGACCTGATTGCCTGGAACAGCCTGTCCAATCCCTCGACGATCTATCCGGGGCAGATCATCCGGCTGTATCCGCAGGGTGCGGGCGGCGGTCGGGTGCCGACCACGGTGGTCACGGCGCCGCGGCCTTCGGGTGGCACGACGACCACGACCACGCCGGTGTCCACGGTGGCCCCGGTGCGCAGCAATGTCAGCTGGCGCTGGCCGGCCGACGGCGCGGTCGTGGGCCGCTACGTGGCGGGTGAAACGACCAAGCAGGGCGTGGACATCGCCGGCACCAGCGGACAGGCGGTAAAAGCTGCCGCCGATGGCGTGGTGGTGTATTCCGGTGCCGGCCTGGTGGGCTATGGCGAGTTGATCATCGTCAAGCACAACGAGCAGTGGTTGTCGGCCTATGGTCACAACCGCAAGCGCCTGGTCAACGAAGGACAGAGCGTGAAGGCCGGTCAGCAGATCGCCGAGATGGGCCGCACCGGTGCTAACCGGGACATGCTGCATTTCGAGATCCGCTACAACGGCAAGCCGGTCGATCCCCAGCAGTACCTGCCAGCGCGCTGAGGTGTTGCCGCTGAGAGCGGTTGCCGTGTTGGTTGTGGGATTTGGCGGCGGGCAGGTGCCGGCGGGACAGATGGGACCCGCCGCAAGTACATCCATGTAGGCTCGTTTCCGCCCATCCATGGGCTCCAACGGTCCCATCTGCCCCGCCGGCACCCGCCTTCGACACATCCCCTCGGCGGGGGGATAAAGAAAAGCAAAGCGAAGCAAAGCAGCCGATCGTTGGATCGGCTTTGCTTTTGCTTTTTTTTTTCTTCTTTTTCCCCGGTCACCGGCGGACTGTCGGGGCGAGGGGGAAGGGCGCTGGGCGGGACCTTGAGCGGCAGGAGCCGCGAAGAGCTACATGGACGTACTTGCGCGTGTCCCGCACAGGGGCGTTCCCCCTCGCCAAACACAGAACCCGTAGCCGAAAGCCGCTCTCAGCGGCCAACCCTCATCGCTCGAGAATGAACGCGGCGGCGACCTTGCGGCCTTCGCCGGCGAGGATGTTGAATGTGCGCGCGGCGGCCGGGTTGTTCATCACTTCCAGGCCGATACCGCGCGACAGGCACGTGGCCATCAACTGCGGTGACGGAAATACCTGACGGGCACCGGTGCCCAGCACGATCAGCACCGGCTCCAGTGCCAGAATCTGCTCCAGATGGGCGACCGTCAGCGCGGCCACCGAAGCGACCGGCCAGTCCTCCACCAGCACCTGGGGGGTGACGATGAAGCTGCTGGCCAGCTCGCGGTCGTTGATGCGCGCCGAATGACCATCCGCACCCCGCAGGGTGTAGGCGTAATCAGGCGCTTCGTGACTGAGTTGCATACGGGGACGGGGCTCCGATCAACCGCGCGGAAGCACGATCTGGCGGTTTTCCTTGCTCGGGCGGTACAGCACGGCAACGTGGCCGATGCGCTGCACCAGGGTGCTGCCGGTCGTGGTCACCAGCTCGGCGATCATGGCGTCGCGGGCTTCGCGATCTTCCGCACCCACCTTCACCTTGATCAGTTCGTGGCGCTCCAGCACCTCTTCCAGCTCGGCCAGGAAGGCCGGGGTCACGCCTTTGCCACCAATCTGGAGCAGGGCTTTGAGGTCGTGGGCTTGGCCGCGAAGAAAACGGGTCTGGGATGCGGTCAGGGCAGTGGACATGCAGGAAAGCGCTGTGACTTGGGGGGTTCAGGGTATCATGGCGACCCCACCCGGCTGTATTTACTATGGTTTCCCGCAGCAAGAGCAGCCAGCGTTGGCTGAAAGAACACTTCTCCGACCCCTATGTGAAGAAGGCGCAGGCCGAGGGCATGCGCTCGCGCGCCGCCTACAAGCTGGAAGAGCTGCTCGAACGTGACCGGTTGCTGAAGCCGCACATGCTGGTCGTGGACCTCGGCGCGGCGCCCGGTGGCTGGTCGCAGCAGGTCCGCCGGCAGATGGGCGATACCGGTCGGGTGTTCGCACTGGACATTCTGGAGATGCCGCCGCTGGCCGGCGTGGACTTCCTTCACGGCGACTTCAGGGAAGAAACCGTCCTATCGCAGTTCGAGGCAATGGTCGGTGAGCAGCCGGTGGACCTTGTGCTCTCCGATATGGCCCCCAATAAGAGTGGAATGGATGCGGTGGATCAGCCGCGGATGATGCACCTGGCAGAGCTGGCCATGGATTTCGCCGACAACCACCTCAAGACCGGTGGGGCATTCCTGATCAAGCTGTTCCAAGGGGTAGGCTTTGACGACTACGTGCGTGAAATGCGCCGGCGGTACGACAAGGTCTCCATCCGCAAGCCGGACGCCTCACGCAAGCGCTCCCCCGAGGTCTATGCCCTCGGACAAGGCAAGCGCGCCACGATCAAGTAAGCTCGACACGCAAGCAGTACCCACGCGCCACCCAGCACAAGAGGAATACCGGAGCCAATGAGGATGAACGACTTGACCAAGAACCTCCTGCTATGGGTGGTCGTCGCCGTCGTGCTGATGGTGGTATTCCAGAGCTTCTCGCCCAAGACCAGTGGTGCGGGCGCTCCGGGTGCCACGTATTCGCAGTTCCTGGACCAGGTGGACAGCGGCACGGTACAGAAGGTGACCTTCGCCGGCGACATGCGCGGCGGCACCAACGAAATCACCTACACCACCCGTGGCGGCCAGACCTCCACCATCACCGCGCCGTTCGATCGCGACCTGATCAACGTGCTGCGCACCAAGAACGTGGAAATCGTCCAGCAGGAGCCGTCCAGCGGTATCTCGCTGGGCGCCATCCTGATGAACTTCCTGCCGGTCATCCTGATCATCGGCTTCTGGCTGTTCATCATGCGCCAGATGCAGGGCGGTGGCGGCGGCGCCAAGGGCGCCATGTCCTTCGGCAAGTCGCGGGCCAAGCTGCAGGGCGAAGACCAGGTCAAGGTCACCTTCGCCGACGTGGCAGGCTGCGACGAGGCCAAGGAAGAAGTCGGCGAACTGGTCGACTTCCTGCGCGATCCGTCGAAGTTCACCAAGCTGGGCGGCAAGATCCCGCGCGGCGTGCTGATGGTCGGCCCGCCCGGTACCGGCAAGACGCTGCTGGCAAAAGCCATCGCCGGCGAAGCCAAGGTGCCGTTCTTCTCGATCTCCGGCTCGGACTTCGTGGAAATGTTCGTCGGCGTCGGCGCCAGCCGCGTGCGCGACATGTTCGAGCAGGCCAAGAAGCACGCGCCGTGCATCATCTTCATCGACGAAATCGACGCCGTCGGTCGCCATCGTGGCGCCGGCCTGGGCGGCGGTCATGACGAGCGCGAGCAGACCCTCAACCAGTTGCTGGTCGAGATGGACGGGTTCGAAGGCGGCGAAGGCGTGATCGTCATTGCCGCGACCAACCGTCCGGACGTGCTGGATCCGGCGCTGCTGCGTCCGGGTCGCTTCGACCGTCAGGTCGTGGTTGGCCTGCCCGACGTGAAGGGTCGCGAGCACATCCTCAAGGTGCACATGCGCAAGCTGCCGCTGGCCGACGATGTCGTGCCGATGGTGATTGCCCGCGGTACGCCTGGCTTCTCCGGTGCCGACCTGGCCAACCTGTGCAACGAGGCCGCCCTGTTTGCCGCGCGCAACAGTGAGAAGGAAGTCCGCATGGACCACTTCGACCGTGCCCGCGACAAGATCCTGATGGGTGCCGAGCGCCGCTCGATGGCCATGAGCGAAGAAGAGAAGACGCTCACCGCGTACCACGAGGCGGGTCACGCCATCGTCGGCCGTCTGGTGCCCGAGCATGATCCGGTCTACAAGGTCACCATCATTCCGCGCGGTCGTGCGCTCGGTGTGACCATGTACCTGCCGGAAGGCGACAAGTACTCGATCAACCGCGTGGCGATCAATTCGCAGCTGTGTTCGCTGTACGGTGGTCGCGTGGCCGAGGAGCTGATCTTCGGTGCCGACAAGGTCACCACCGGTGCCTCCAATGACATCGAGCGTGCCACCAAGATGGCCCGCAACATGGTCACCAAGTGGGGCCTGTCCGAGACCCTTGGTCCGATCGCCTATGGCGAGGAAGACGACGAGGTGTTCCTGGGCCGTTCGGTCACCCAGCACAAGAGCGTGTCCAACGACACCGCGCGCCGCATCGATGAAGAGGTGCGCAGCATCCTGGACAAGGCGTATGCCCGTACCACCGAGCTGTTGACCGCCAATGTCGACAAGCTGCACGCGATGACCCAGCTGCTGCTGCAGTACGAGACCATCGACGCGCCGCAGATCGACGCCATCATGGAAGGCCGCGATCCGCCGCCGCCGATGGGCTGGGCCAAGTCGCCGAACAACAGCGACAACAAGGATGGCGGCAACAATGACAAGGGCGGTGATGCCCGTCCGGTGCCGCCGATCAGTGGGCCGGCTGAGCAGATCTGATCCGCCAAGCGTGATCGTGCAGGAAAAGGCCGGGGAAACCCGGCCTTTTCCGTTCATGTGTTCCGTGCACGGGGCGGGCCGGTGCGGGACAATAGGGCGACGTTCCTTCCACCCCCGGATGCCTCATGTCGACGCCCCCTCCCGAGCCGATTTCCCACACCACCGAAATGGTCATCGCCACCGTCGTCGGCGTGGCCGTCGGGCTGGGCATGGACAACCTGCTGCTGGGCTGCGGGGTCGGTATCGCGCTGGGTATCGTGCTGAGCATCGGCAAGACGCTGTACGTGGATCGCAAGCGCCGCAAGCGCTGACTCCCCCTGCTGGTCGCGCCGCGGCATGCCCGGCGGATCGGTGGAATTTCCTGTTCACGGCCAGCGGCCGTCACTACGCCCGAGGGTCCGCCATGTTCGATATCTCCCCCCAGCTTGATTGCGCCGGTCGTGTTCTGCGGCTGGACCGTGCGCAGGTGATGGGTATCGTCAACGTCACCCCGGATTCTTTCTCCGACGGCGGCGCTCACGACAGTGCCGACGCCGCGGTAGCTCATGGCCTGAAACTGGTGGAAGAAGGAGCGGACCTCCTCGATATCGGCGGGGAATCCACCCGCCCCGGCAGTGCGCCGGTGTCGCTGGAGGAAGAACTGCGCCGGGTACTGCCGGTCATCGAGCAACTGGCGGCGCGCACCGCTGTGCCGATCAGCATCGACACCTTCAAGCCGGAGGTGATGCGTGCCGCCGTCGCTGCGGGCGCCGGCATGATCAACGACATCCATGCGCTGCGTCAGCCTGGCGCGCTGGAGGCCGTGGCGGATACCGGCGTGCCGGTAGTGCTGATGCACATGCAGGGCGAGCCCGGCAGCATGCAGGCCGACCCACAGTACGACGACGTGGTCGCGGAGGTGCATCGTTTCCTCGTGCAGCGGCTGTTTGCCGCCGAAATGGCGGGCATTGCCAAGATGAACCTGATCGTCGATCTCGGTTTCGGCTTTGGCAAGACGCTGGAGCACAACCTCACGCTGTTGGCCCGCTCGGAACGCTTCATCGAACTGGGCGTGCCGATGCTGGCTGGTTTGTCGCGCAAGCGCATGCTGGGCGAGATCACCGGCCGCGACGTACCCGCGGACCGGCTCGCCGCCTCGGTGGCGGCGCACGTGATCGCTGTGCAGCGTGGCGCGCGCATCGTGCGCGTGCACGATGTGGCGGCCACGGTGGATGCCCTGAAGCTGTGGCAGGCGGTGCAGGCCGTGCCTGCCGTGCGCAAGGACGCCGCGCCCAGCATCCGTTGGCCGGACGAAGACTGATGGCAATCGATCGGCGGCCACTTGCCATCGCGGTGATGGGCCCGACCGCCAGCGGCAAGACCGCCACCGCGATCGCGTTGGCCCAGCAGCTGGATGGAGAAATCGTCAGCGTCGATTCGGCGCTGGTGTATCGCGGGCTGGATATCGGGTCGGCCAAGCCCGATCCCGCCGAACGCGCGCAGGCGCCGCATCACCTGCTGGACCTGTGTGACCCGTGGCTGGCGTTTTCGGCCGCCGAGTTCGCCACCGCCGCCCGCCGCGCCGTGGATGACATCGTCGCGCGCGGCAAGCTGCCGATCCTCGCCGGTGGCACCGGGTTGTACTTCCGCGCGCTGCTGGAAGGGCTGTCGCCCATGCCGCCCGCCGATGAGGCCACCCGGGCGCAGCTCAGCGCGGAGGCGGCCGAGCGCGGCTGGGCGGCCCTGCATGCTGACCTGGCGAAGGTCGATCCGCAGGCCGCCGCACGCATCCACGCAACGGACCCGCAGCGTATCCAGCGGGCGCTGGAAGTGCATCGGCTGACCGGCCAGCCGATCAGCCACTGGCAGCGCCAGCCGGGCGAGGGCAGGTTGCCGCTGCGGACGCTGAAGCTGGTGCTGGCGCCACAGGATCGCGCAGTGCTGCACCGGCGCATCGAACAGCGCTTCGACGCCATGCTGGCGCAAGGCTTCCTGGATGAGGTGCATGCGCTGCGCGCGCTGCCCGCCATGGCCGCCGTGCCCAGCCCGTTGGATCTGCCCGCCGTGCGTGCGGTGGGCTACCGCCAGGCCTGGGAGTTCCTCGATGGCCACGTGGATGCGGCCGCTTTCCGTGACAAGGCCATATTCGCCACACGCCAGCTGGCCAAACGGCAACTGACTTGGTTGCGCGGGGAACTTGATGCGCGCTGGTTCGATCCCCATCTAGAACATCAGCGGATGGCTGCAGCGGTCTCCGCCTTCGTCCCGTCCTGAAAGCGTCCCATGCGCCTGCCGTGTACCATCGGCAAGTCGGTGGTTGGCTGGGGGGCCGTGGTAGCTGCCGACACCCATAAAAACAATAATCAGGAGTTAGCCATGTCCAAGGGGCAATCGCTGCAGGACCCGTTTCTGAATGCACTTCGGCGCGAGCGCGTGCCGGTCTCGGTGTATCTGGTGAATGGCATCAAGTTGCAGGGCACGATCGAATCGTTCGACCAGTTCGTGGTGCTGCTGCGCAATACCGTCAGCCAGATGGTCTACAAGCACGCCATTTCCACGGTGGTGCCAGCGCGTAATGTGAAGATGGGCCCGGGCGGCGGTCTGGTGCAGTCCAACGAGGACGGCCAGCAGGCAGGTGATGACTCAATTGAATAACCTTGGAGTGGTTCGTGTTTGATCGCTCGAAAAAGGGCGAAAACGCCCTGTTGATCCAGCCCCATATGGGCAAGCTGGAAGAAGACGTGCTGGAAGAGTTCGGTGACCTGGCACGCTCGGCGGGTGCCAGCATCGCCGCCACCATCACGGCACGCATCGACCGGCCCAGTCCGTCGACGCTGATCGGCAGCGGCAAGCTGGAAGAAGTGAAGGCGGCCGCCGATGCCAGCGGCGCGGACCTGATCCTGGTCAACCATGCGTTGAGTCCGGGCCAGGAACGCAACCTGGAGAAATTCCTGGAGCGCCGGGTGATCGACCGTACCGGTCTGATCCTGGATATCTTCGCCCAGCGCGCTCGCAGCCATGACGGCAAGCTGCAGGTCGAGCTTGCCCAGTTGCGGCATATGTCCACGCGCCTTATCCGTGGCTGGACCCACCTGGAGCGCCAGCGCGGTGGCTCCATCGGCCTGCGCGGCCCGGGTGAGACGCAGCTGGAAACCGATCGCCGCCTTTTGCAGAAGCGCGTCGAACAGCTGCAGAAGCGTCTGGAAAAAGTGGAAGTGCAGCGCACGCAGATGCGCCGTGCGCGCCTGCGCAGTGAGCTGCCGCGCGTGGCCCTGGTGGGCTACACCAACGCCGGCAAATCCACGTTGTTCAATGCGCTGACCGGTGCGGATGCTTACGCGGCCGACCAACTGTTCGCCACGCTGGATCCCACCGTGCGCCGCATCGTGCTGCCCGGCGGCAACGTGGTGCTGGCCGATACCGTCGGCTTCGTGCGCGACCTGCCGCATGACCTGGTGGCGGCGTTCCGTTCCACATTGTCCGAGGCGCGCGACGCCGACTTCCTGCTGCATATCGTCGATGCCGCCGATCCGCATCGCGAAGAACGTATCGCGCAGGTCGACGAGGTGCTGACCGCCGTAGGGGCAGGTGATCTGCCGCAACTGCTGGTCTTCAACAAGATCGACCGCATCGACGGGGCCGACGTCCGCCACGACGGCCAGGATGGCGTGCCGGACGAGTCGCGCCGCGAACGCGTGTGGATTTCCGCGCGCGATGGGCGCGGCCTGGAGCTGTTGCAGAGCGTACTGGGCCAGCGCCTGGGCCTGCAGCATGTGACGGCTGAGCTGCGTCTGCCGCCCTCTGCGGGACGCTTGCGGGCCAAGCTGCACCAGCTGGAAGTGGTGGGCGAGGAAGTAAGCGATGAAGATGGCTGGTTGCTGCAGGTCAACATCCCGATCGCCGAAGCGGAGAAACTCGCCGCCGGTGAAGACGGTGCTCCGATCCGCGCGCTGCTGCCCGAGAAACTGCCGGAGTGGTAGCGTGGGCTGCCCCCTTGCCGCAGGATCGCCATGACCGTTCCCACTGATGACATGCTGGCCACCCTGGCCAGCGAACTGGGCCAGACGCTGCGGCTCGCCCAGCTGCAGCTGGTGACCGCCGAAAGTTGCAGCGGTGGCTGGGTCGCCAAGTGCATGACCGATATCGCCGGCTCGTCGGCGTTCTTCGACTGCGGGATGGTGGTGTACAGCTACGAAGCCAAGCAGCGCCTGCTGGGTGTCCGTGCGCAGACGCTGGAAGTGTTCGGTGCGGTCAGTCGCGAGACCGTGCTGGAGATGGTATCCGGTGCCCTGATCAATTCCGGCGCTGGGGTGGCGATCGCCGTGACGGGTATTGCCGGTCCTGGCGGTGGCAGCGATGACAAGCCGGTCGGCAGCGTCTGGATCGGCTGGAAGCGGCGCGGCGGCTACGCGCAGGCACAGCTGTTCCATTTCCACGGCGACCGCGACGCGATCCGTCGGCAGACCGTTTCGGCGGCGTTGCACGGGATGCTCGCCCAGCTGTGAGATGCTGGCCGCTCACTCGGCACGGAGCGGTCTTCGATGTGGGAAACACTGGGCACGGTCCGTGACCTTGGACGTCTGCAGGAAATCGCGGCGGTCCTGATCCGTTATGGGTTCGGTGACCTGGTGCGGCGGATCGGCCTGGCCGATGTGCTCGAGCGCGCAGGTCGCCTGCTGCACTGGGGCGATGACAGCAGCCAGCGGCTGCCGATGACCGCGCCGATGCGTGTGCGCCGTGCGATGGAAGAGCTCGGTCCTACGTTCGTCAAGTTGGGACAGGTGCTGGCTACCCGGGTGGACCTGTTCCCGCCCGAATGGATCGCTGAATTTTCCGAACTGCAGAATGCGGTGCCGGCGCTGCCCTATGCGCAGATCCACGAGCAGTTGAAGCGAGACGTCGGTGGCGAGCCGGCGCAGGTATTTGCATGGCTGGACGAAACGCCGCTGGCCGCCGCCTCGCTGGCGCAGGCGCATCGTGCGCGGCTGCACGACGGCCGCGAGGTCGTGCTGAAAGTGCGTCGCCCCGGCATCCGTGACGTCGTCGAGGCGGATCTGCGCCTGTTGGCCCGGCTGGCCGAGATCATCGAAGCGCGGCTGCCGGACCTGCGTCGCTATCATCCTGCCGAGGTGGTGCAGCAGTTCACCACGTCGCTGCGTCGCGAGCTGGATTTCGCGGCCGAGTGCCGCAACGCCGAGCGCATCGCACGCGACTTTGAAGGACGCCAGGACATCCTGATCCCGCAGGTGCACTGGCAGTGGACCTGCGAGAGCTTGAACGTCCAGGATTTCGTCGACGGCATCTCCGGGCGTGACCTGGCTGGCGTGGATGCCGCTGGGCTGGACCGGCGCCAGCTGGCCAACCGCGGCGCTGATATCGTGCTGAAGATGGTGCTGCAGGACGGCTGTTTCCACGCCGATCCGCACCCGGGCAACATCATCTACCTGCGCGACGGGCGCATCGGGGTGATCGATTTCGGCATGGTGGGCACGCTCTCCGAGTCGCGTCGATTCCAGGTCGCACAGTTGCTGCACGGACTGGTCGAACAAGAGCCGGAGGCCGTCGCCGATATCCTGCTGGACTGGGCGGGCGGCGTAGCGGTGGACGAAGGACGCCTGCAGCAGGACATCAGCCAGTTCGTCGACCGCTATCGCGGTGTCCCGCTGAAGGACCTGCGCATCGGCTTGATGCTCAGTGACATCACCTTGCTGCTGCGCAGTTACAACCTGATGCTGCCGGCGGATCTGGCGCTGATGATCAAGGCCTTCTTGACCCTGGAAGGGATGGGTCGGCAGCTGGATCCCGAATTCGACATGGCCAGTGCCGCGCGCCCGTTCCTGGAGCGTGTGGTGATGCAGCGCTATGCGCCGCGCGCACTGCTGCGACGGGGACGACGCAGCCTGCTGGGAATGATCGACCTGGCTGGCGAGCTGCCACGCGATCTACGTCGGCTGGTGCAGGCGGCACGCCGCGGTCGCCTGCAGATCAAGGTCGAAACCAATGCGCTGAAGGGTTTCGGCGATCAGGTGAACCAGGCAGCGAACCGGCTGGTGGTGGGCATCATCACCGCGGCGCTGATCATCGGCTCGTCGATCGTCATGCACAGCGTGGGTGGGCTTTCCAGCCGCTGGCTGCTGGTGCTGGGCGTGGGCGGCTTCATCGGCGCAGGGTTGTGCGGGGTGTGGATTCTGTTTTCGATCTGGCGCAGCGGCCGCCGTCGGTGAGGCGGGCGAACGGCTGAGCCCCTCGTGGTGGGTCGGTTGGATCTGCCTAATGTGGATGGGCCGGGCGGTGGGGCTGGTCGGGGGACGCGCACAAGTACGTCCATGTAGCGCTCGTTTCGCGCCATCCATGGCGCTCAACGCCCCCGCCCAGCCCCACCGCCCGGCCCTGACAGTCCGCGTGTGCGTCCCACCACGTAAAAAGAAAAAGGTAGCGCCGACCCATGGTCGGCGAGCGCAGCGGGCCGTTGGCGGAAACATCGGGCGAACGGCTGAGCCCCTCCTGGTGGGTCGCTTAGAGCTCTCTGGATTTGGCCGGGCGGGAGGGGGTGGTGGGGGACGGCAAGAGCTGCATCCATGCGGGCCTCGTTTCGTGCCATCCATGGCACTCAACGTCCCCACCACCCCCTCCCGCCCGGTCCTGACAGTCCGCGTGTGCGTCCCACCACGTAAAAAAGAAAAAGGTGGCGCCGACCCATGGTCGGCGAGCGCAGCGGGCCGTTGGCGGGAACATCCCGCCGAGCACGGCTCGGCGCTTCCGCTTCCGCTTCTGCTTTTCCTTTTTTTTGTCCGTGGTGGGCGCACGCGAACCGTCACAGGGCCGGGCGATGGGGCTGGGCGGGGGCGTTGAGCGCCAAGGATGGCGCGAAACGAGGCCCGCATGGATGCGGCCTTTGCCGTCCCCCGCCCAGTCCCGCCCGGCCCAATCACCGTAAACCGCTCTCTGCGACCCACCACAACGCGCCCAGCCGTTCGCCGCCACATCGGAGGCACTTGCGACACGATTGAGTTAGTAGTATTACTACTAACCATGGATACGACGACGCTCTCCGAAACCCAGCAGGCCATCCTGCAGATGATCACCGAACGCATCGAAAGCGATGGCGTGCCGCCGTCGCAGACCGAGATCGCGCGGGCCTTCGGCTTCAAGGGGGTGCGCGCAGCGCAGTATCACCTTGAGGCCTTGGAAGCGGCCGGGGCGATCCGCCGCGTGCCGGGGCAGGCGCGTGGTATCCGGCTGATGCAGGCCCCGCCGTTGAAGCAGGTGGCCGATCCGGCGCTGGATGACAGCGTGCTGCGCCTGCCCGTGCTGGGGCGTGTCGCCGCCGGCCTGCCGATCGGGGCGGACATCGGATCGGACGATTTCGTCGTGCTCGACCGGGTGTTCTTCTCGCCTGCGCCGGATTACCTGCTGAAGGTGCAGGGCGACTCGATGATCGACGAAGGCATCTTCGACGGTGACCTGATCGGCGTGCATCGCACCCGTGATGCGCGCACCGGGCAGATCGTGGTGGCGCGGATCGACGAGGAAATCACCGTCAAGCTGCTGAAGATCGGCAAGGACCGGATCCGCCTGCTGCCGCGAAACCCGGACTATGCGCCGATCGAAGTCCAACCTGACCAGGATTTTTCCATCGAAGGCCTGTACTGCGGCCTGCTGCGACCCAACCGCTGAACATCCCGGGGACGGCTGCCGCTGACGTCTGCGGCGATAATGTTCGACTTGCCCGGCCCGCGTCTCACTCTGTGCGATGAGCGGCCGCTACAGTCTCCCCCGAACCCGAGTTGACCACGATTAAAAAGATGACCACTACTTCAAGGACCAAGACAATGGACGAGAACAAGAAGCGCGCCCTGGCCGCCGCTCTGAGCCAGATCGAAAAGCAGTTTGGCAAGGGTTCGGTGATGCGCATGGGCGACCGCGTTGTCGAGCCTGTCGAGATCATCCCGACCGGTTCGCTGATGCTGGACATTGCCTTGGGCATCGGCGGCCTGCCGAAGGGCCGGGTAGTGGAAATCTATGGCCCGGAATCGTCCGGCAAGACCACGCTGACGCTGCAGGCGATTGCCGAATGCCAGAAGAAGGGCGGCACGGCAGCGTTCATCGACGCCGAGCATGCGCTGGATCCGATCTATGCCGGCAAGCTGGGCGTCAACGTAGACGACCTGCTGCTGTCGCAGCCGGATACCGGTGAGCAGGCGCTGGAAATCGCCGACATGCTGGTGCGCTCCAACTCGGTGGACATCGTGGTGATCGACTCGGTCGCCGCATTGACGCCGAAGGCGGAAATCGAAGGCGAAATGGGCGACCAGCTGCCGGGTCTGCAGGCCCGCCTGATGAGCCAGGCGCTGCGCAAGCTGACCGGCAACATCAAGCGCTCCAACACGCTGGTGGTGTTCATCAACCAGCTGCGCCACAAGATCGGCGTCATGATGCCGGGCCAGAGCCCGGAAGTGACCACCGGCGGCAACGCATTGAAGTTCTATGCCTCGGTGCGCCTGGATATCCGCCGTATCGGCGCGATCAAGAAGGGCGACGAGATCATCGGCAACCAGACCAAGATCAAGGTGGTCAAGAACAAGCTGGCGCCCCCGTTCAAGCAGGTCATCACCGAGATCCTGTACGGCGAAGGCATCAGTCGCGAAGGCGAGCTGATCGACATGGGCGTGGAAGCCAAGCTGGTCGAGAAGGCAGGCGCCTGGTACAGCTACGGTGAAGAACGTATCGGCCAAGGCAAGGACAACGCCCGCGGCTACCTGCGCGACAACCCGAAGGTCGCCCAGAAGCTGGAAGCGGAACTGCGTGAGAAGTTCCAGCCGGCCGAGGCGCCCAAGGAAGCGGGCGACGAAGACGACGCCGAAGAAGCGTAAGCAGTGCCTGCGGGGCAGGGCGGCGCCGTCAGTGACGTCGCCCTGTCCCGCAGCTCTTGATGCCCGTTGGTCGGGTGGCGTGACGCCACGACGCTGACGGAAGGATGTGGACATGCACGACGAAACCGAACCGCCCGCCGCTCCGGCCCGCAAGCGCCGACGGCCTGAGCTGACGCCGCTGCAACGCGCGCTGGGCCTGCTGGTGCGGCGCGAGCACTCGCGCAAGGAGCTGGGCCGGAAGCTGGTGGCCCGCGGCATTGAACCCGAGCAGGCCCAGGCCGCCGTGGACCGGCTGACCAGCGAAGGCTGGCAGGACGATGAGCGCTTTGCGGAAACACTGGTGCGCAACCGCGCCAATGGCGGCTATGGCCCGCGCCATATCCTCGCCGAGCTGGGTACCCATGGTCTGGACAGCGACGCCGTGAGTGCGGCGATGGATCGCTACGAAGGGGATTTCCTCGACAACGCCCGCGACCTGGTTCGCCGTCGATTCGGCGAGGAAGGGCCGCAGGATCTGTCCCAGCGGCGCAAGGCCGCCGACCTGCTGGCCCGCCGCGGGTTCGATGGCGACACCATCCGCCGCGCTACCCGCTTCGATGCAGAGGACTGAGCGGCGCTGGCCTGTTACCCTTCAGGGTTTCGGAGGTCCGAAATCCGACCCTGGCCAGTGTGGCTGGCGGCGGTGGCTCTCCGGCCCGCAGACTGCCAGCCCCCATGACCGCATCCGCCAAATTCACCACCTCCCAGATCCGCAGTGATTTCCTTGAGTTCTTCAAGGGAAAGGGGCACACCATCGTGCCGTCGGCCCCCTTGGTGCCCGGCAATGACCCGACCCTGCTGTTCACCAACTCCGGCATGGTCCAGTTCAAGGACGTGTTCCTCGGTGCGGAAAAGCGCAGCTACGTGCGCGCCGCCGATGTGCAGCGCTGCCTGCGTGCGGGTGGCAAGCACAACGACCTGGACCAGGTCGGCTACACCGCACGTCACCACACCTTCTTTGAAATGCTGGGCAACTGGTCCTTCGGCGACTATTTCAAGAAGGATGCGATCGCGTGGGCGTGGGAGCTGCTGACCCAGGTCTGGAAGCTGCCGGCCGATCGCCTGCTGGTCACCGTCTACCAGACCGATGACGAAGCCTATGCACTGTGGCGCGACATGGTGGGCATCCCCGAAGCGCGCATCGTGCGCATCGGCGACAACAAGGGCGCCCCGTACGCCTCGGACAATTTCTGGCAGATGGCCGACACCGGGCCGTGCGGTCCCTGCACGGAAATCTTCTATGACCATGGCGATCATATCGCCGGCGGTCCGCCGGGTTCGCCGGACGAAGACGGTGACCGCTTCATCGAAATCTGGAACCTGGTGTTCATGCAGTTCGATCGCCAGCCCGATGGCACGCTGATCCCGCTGCCCGCGCCGTGCGTGGATACGGGCATGGGCCTGGAGCGCTTGGCGGCGATCCTGCAGCATGTGCATACGAACTATGAAATCGACCTGTTCCAGGCGCTGATCCGCAAGGCCAGCGAGCTGACCGGCATGGGCGATCTGGAAAACAAGTCGCTGCGCGTGATCGCCGATCACATCCGCGCCTGTTCCTTCCTGATCGTGGACGGCGTGCTGCCGTCCAACGAAGGCCGCGGCTACGTGCTGCGCCGTATCATCCGCCGCGCACTGCGCCATGGCTGGTTGCTCGGCGTGCGCCAGCCGTTCTTCAGCAAGTTGGTGCCCACGCTGGTGGAGCAGATGGGTGTGGCCTATCCGGAGCTGCCGGCCACGGCCGACACCGTGACCCGTGCGCTGAAGGCTGAGGAAGAGCGCTTCGCTGAAACGCTCGATGCCGGCATGAAGATCTTCGAAGACATCGCCAGCCGTGCCAGCAACAAGGTGATTCCGGGTGTCGATGCCTTCCGTCTGTTTGACACGTATGGCTTCCCGCTGGACCTGACTGCCGATATCGCCCGCGAGCGCGACATGACCGTGGACACGGCGGGGTTCGATGCGGCGATGGAACAGCAGCGCGAAACCGCGCGCGCCGCGGGCAAGTTCGGTGGCGGCGTGTCGCTGCCGGCTGATCTGGTGGCCACGCTGAAGCCGACCGTGTTCCTGGGCTATGACGCGTTGCAGTCCGACGGCCTGCGCGTGGTGGCCCTGCTGAAGGACGGTCGCCCGGTACAGGCCGTGCAGGCTGGTGATGCGGTCATCGTGCTGACCGAGCAGACGCCGTTCTATGCCGAATCCGGTGGCCAGGTGGGCGATACCGGCGTGCTGTCGGCCAACGGCGTGCGCGTGGACGTAGCGGAAACGCAGAAGTTCGCGGGGCAGTTCCATGGCCATGTCGGCACGCTGGCCGAAGGCAGCCTGAAGGTCGGCGACGTGCTGGCCGGGCAGGTCGATGCCGAGCGCCGTGGCGCCACCATCCTCAACCACTCCGCCACGCACCTCCTGCATGCCGCCCTGCGCGAAGTGCTGGGTACTCACGTGCAGCAGAAGGGCTCGCTGGTGGCTCCGGATCGCCTGCGCTTCGACTTTTCGCATTTCCAGCCGATCAGCGCCGAAGAACTGGCGATCATCGAGCGCAAGGTCAACCAGCAGGTACGCATCAACAACGCCGTTGAAGTGCACAACATGGGCATGCAGGAAGCGCTGGACTTCGGCGCAATGGCCCTGTTCGGCGAGAAGTACGGCGAGAACGTGCGCGTCCTGAAGATGGGTGACTACTCGACGGAGCTGTGCGGTGGCACGCACGTCAGCCGCACCGGTGACATCGGTCTGTTCAAGATCACGTCCGAGGGCGGCGTGTCGTCCGGCGTGCGTCGCATCGAGGCCGTGACCGGCCAGGGTGCGCTGGACCATGTGGATGCCGAAGAAGCGCGTCTGGCCGAAGCCGCCCATCTGCTGGGTGGCAGTGCGGCCGATGTGGTGGAAAAGATCCGCGTGCAGGTCGCACGGCAGAAACAGCTGGAACGTGAGCTTGAATCGTTGAAGGCCAAGCTGGCCGCCGGTGCCACGGCGGACCTCTCGTCGCAGGCGGTGGACGTGGCCGGAGTAAAGCTGCTGGTCGCCCGGCTTGAAGGCTTTGACGCAAAAGCCCTGCGTGATGCGGTGGATCGCCTGAAGCAGCAGCTGGGTGATGCCGTGATCCTGCTGGCCGGCACCCAGGACGGCAAGGCCGCGCTGGTCGCTGGCGTGAACGGCAGTGCAACCGGCAGGGTCAAGGCGGGGGAACTGTTGGCCCACGTCGCCAGTCAGATCGGGGGCAAGGGCGGCGGTCGCCCGGACTTGGCCCAGGGTGGTGGTGAGGACGGGCCCGCCCTTGCATCTGCATTGGCGGCGGTTGCCGATTGGGTCAAGCCGCGTCTCGTATGAACCGCAGCCCTCTCGTGCCTTGTGGCTGCGGGAGGGCTGACGGTACCATTGGCCATCTTTTTCCCTTAAACGTGGGGCGGGCCTTGACGGTCTGCCAGGCCGGTGGGGGATACCCTTCCACACGGTTTCATGGAGAATTACTGCAATGTTGATCTTGACCCGCCGCGTTGGCGAAACCCTGATGATCGGCGACTCGGTCAGCGTTACTGTGCTCGGCGTCAAGGGCAACCAGGTCCGTATCGGCATCACGGCACCGAAGGACGTGGCCGTCCATCGCGAAGAAATCTACCAGCGCATCCAGCGCGGAGATGAAGCTGCGACCAGCAGTGAAGATTCTGCTGAATAAGGCTTTACCTGCGGCCGCGAAAAACGTTATTATTCGCGTCCCCGCTGCGGAGTACTTCTCCACCAGCGGTTGCACCACCCCGGAGCGATGCCCGAGCGGCTGAAGGGGCTCCCCTGCTAAGGGAGTATAGGGTCAAAAACTCTATCGAGGGTTCGAATCCCTCTCGCTCCGCCACATACGAAAACGCCTGCAGACTTGATCTGCAGGCGTTTTTTTTTGCCTTCAGCCAGCGCACGCGCCGTGCACGGCAGCGTTGAGAGTCGACCCGGTGTTCGAGCCGCCGAGCATGACGCCGCGCAACCGATTGTCTGCATATCGACGCCGTTGACGTCAGCGGACTGCAATACACTGGGCTTCGTCGTCCCGGTGGTCCTGGTAGCGCCTTGAACGCTTCATCCGAAACCGAAGTGCCTGACTCGCTGATCTGCGTCGCCCTGCTGGAGGACGACGACATGCTGCGCGACCGGGTGCTGTTGCCGGGGCTGCGTCGCCATGGTTTCAACGTACTGCCCATGCGTACTGTGGCCGAACTCGAACAGGTGCTGCAGCACCGTCGGCTGGACCTGATCGTGCTGGATATCGGGCTACCTGATGGCGATGGTCTGGTTGTGACCCGTGATCTGCAGCAGCGCTTCCCTGGCCTTGGCATCGTCATCCTGAGTGGCCGTGGCAGCGCCCCGGACATGGTGCAGGGACTGAGCCAAGGCGCCGATGCGTATCTGGCCAAACCGGTGGAAATCGAGATGCTGGCGGCGACGCTGTTCAGTGTCGCGCGGCGGCTGCAGCGCGTCGCCGTCGGTGCGACGGTTGCCGCGGAGCGTGATATGGCCAGTGCCCCGGCCGCCGCGGACTGGGTCCTGCAGGATGATGGCTGGTGCTTGTTCGCACCGGATGGCCGTGCGCTAGCCTTGACCAGCTCCGAGCGGCGTGTGCTGTTGTGTCTGTGGCGCACGCGCGGACGGCTGGTGCAGCGCGATGCCTTGCTGGCGACCTTGGGCGGCGAGCTCGGCATGGAGATCGACCCGCATCGGCTGGATGTGCTGCTGCACCGGTTGCGGCAGAAAGTGCTGGAGCGCACAGGCAGTGCGCTGCCCCTTACCTCGATTCGTGGGCAGGGGTATCTGTTGATGCCTGTGGCAGGCGCAGGCTGAAACACGCCCCCACCGCGCGCGTGCTGTCCACGCTGATCGTGCCCCCGGCGTCGCGTGCCATTTCCCACGCTACCGCCAGCCCCAGGCCGGTGCCCTGGCCGGTCGGCTTGGTGGTGTAGAACGCTTCGAATACACGCGCGGCGACGTCCGGGCTCATGCCGGTGCCGGTGTCGGCCAACTCCAGCAGTGTCCAGGTGCCTTCGTGCTGGATGCTGATCGAAAAACAACCGCCGGCGGGCATCGCATCGCGCGCATTGGCTGCGAAGTTGAGCAGGACCAGTTCGAACTGGCTGCGATCCAGACGAACCGTGCACGGCTGTGCGGGGACGGTGACCTCCAGTGCCACGCCGGGGCCGAGCAGCTGGCGCAGCATCGGCCGCAGCTCCTGCACGGCGTGGCCGACGTCGAACACCACCGGCACCAACAGGTCCTGGCGGCTGAAACTGAGCAGCTTGCGGGTCACGCTGATGCCACGTTGGGCGGCCTGTTCGACGCCTTCCAGCGCATCGGCCAGCTGCGGTGCCTCGCTGGCAGCATCGAAATCCAGTTCATGGATGCGGTGGCGCAGCGAGGCGTGGCCGATGATGCTGCCCAGGATGTTGTTGAAGTCATGCGATATGCCGCTGGTGAGCTGGCCGACCGTCTCGATCTTCTGCATGTGCAGCAGCCGCTGCTGCACGCGTTCGCGTTCGCGCATCTCCTCGCGCATCCGCCGTGCGGCATGTTGCGCGCGCGCCAATCCTTCGCGCAGCGCGGCGACGGTACGGTCCAGCACCAGGGTGATCATCAGGTAGCTCAGTGCAAGCGATGGCAGGTTCTGGAACCGGCTGCCGCTGCCCGACGGGGGCTGCCCCCACGGGCTGCCCATGCCCAGCACGAACATCAGCGGGATGCAGGCGTAGACACTCCACAGCGCACCGCGACCGATCACCAGCGCGGCCAGGGTAAGCAGCAGCATCGGGTAAGGATCGAAGGCCTGCAGCTGGTAACCGAAGGCGAGGTTGGCGATGAGCGCGCAGCACATCGTGACCGCGATGAACATGGCCGTGCCGGGCTTGACCAGTCCGCGGCGGATCATCAGCACACCGCTCCACGCTGCCACCGTCATCGCGGAATCTGTGCCGATATCCACCGCCAACTGCGCGGCGTTCATCTGTATTTCGTAGGTAAGCAGGTGATAGAGCTTGTTGAGCGGTATTTCCACGCCCAGGAAAATCAACAGGATCTGCAGTGCCGGCGCGTTGCGGCGGTCAATCGGATCAGCCACCGGCACGCGGCGAAGCCATGCCGCCGCCCGGCGCCATGGCGCCCACGTGACCCGCTGCAGTCCAGGCATCCCCATGCGGTGAGTCTAGCGTGAGGAAGCAGAGAGAATGCGTGCATTGAAGCGACGTCGTCGCTGTCGGTAAATCGAGGTACGGAACGCGTCGGCCAAGGGGGCCCGGTGCGGCCAACCCTTCCTCCGGACAACCCACATGACCAGCCGAATCCAGCCGATCGCCCGCGTCGGGCAGCGTTCCCTGCGCCGCAGTCTGAGCGCCCCGTCTTTCAGTTCGTTGACAGCCGCATTGCTGCTGGCGCTGTCCTCGCTGGCGACCGCCGCCGAGCCGGCGGCCGCCGATACGGCCGCCGTGCAGGCTGACGCCGATCCCGTGGTCACGCCTGCATCGGTCGATGCGGCCAACCGTTACTTCGCGGCGGACGGCGAAGAAGACGATACCGACGACGCCACCGCGGTCGGCACCCATGCGATCGGGATCGGTGCCAGTGCGGCGGCGGACGGCAACTTCGGTGTGGCCATAGGTCCGCGTTCGCGGGTGACCGACGCCTACGGCATCGCCATCGGCCACCGCACGACCGCCGGCAACACCGCCATCGCGATGGGTGACGGCGCGGCAGCCACCGGCCAGTCGGCCGTGGCGATCGGCGGGAGTTTCTTCGGCAGTTCCTTCGGTGACTCGGACGGCGCGCTGAGCAGCGGCTTCGGGTCCGTGGCAGTGGGCTCGGTGGCTACCGCAACGGGTAACACGTCCACGGCGGTTGGCTGGTCGGCCGTTGCCGAAGGCGACAATGCCACCGCATTGGGTTCCGGCTCGCGGGCACAAGGCCTGTATTCGGTGGGCGTGGGCGCTTCAGCGGCCGGCAACGGTGTTCAATCCACTGCAGTGGGTTACGGCGCCTATGCCAACAATGACGTCGCGGTGGCGCTGGGCAGCTTCGCCGAGGCGACCGGCTTTGCCTCGCTGGCCGCCGGTTGGTCCAGCCAGGCCGCAGGCGATGGTGCGGTGGCGCTGGGTGAAACCGCATTGGCCCAAGGGCAGCAGAGCATCGCGATCGGGTCCAGCAGCGCGGGCATCTACACACAGGCCAATGGACTCGGATCGGTGACCGTCGGTGCAGGCTCGTGGGCGCTGTCGGACTATGGCGTGGCGATGGGGTATGACAGTCACGCCGATGGCATGTATGCCACCGCCCTGGGTGGGCAGGCATTGGCCACCGACAACAGCGCCAGCGCATTGGGTGCGATGAGCTTCGCTGCTGCAGAAGAAGCGACGGCAGTGGGCTACGTCGCCAGCGCCAACGGGGTCGGCGCCACGGCATTGGGCGCCGGTGCGACCGCATTGAGTGACGGCTCGCTGGCCTTGGGCCAGAACGCGGCGGCGACCGGCCTGGGCAGCATCGCGCTGGGCGCAGGCAGCGTGGCCGAGCGGGATAACACGGTGTCGATCGGCAGCGAAGGGGCTGAGCGCCAGCTCACCCGCGTCGCGGCCGGCAGCGAAGACACCGACGCGGTGAACGTTGCGCAGTTCCGTGCGCTCTCCACCGTGCTCGGCAGCAGCGATGAAGCGCTGCGGGCCAACCTGGGGCTCACGGTGGCCGCGTTGGGTGGCCGCATCAGCGACGATGGCGCCTTCGTGGCGCCGGCGTACAGCGTGCAGGGCAATGTGTTCAATTCGGTGGATACCGCCTTCGCTGCACTGGACAGCGCGTGGACCCGCCTGGATCAACGTGTCACTGCCGTGGAATCGCGTCCGCAGGGCGGCGTCGGCAGCCCCGGTGTAGCCGTGGGCGGCGATGACGGTGCAAGCATCGCGGCAGGCAGCAATGCCGTGGCCATCGGCTCGGGTGCCAGCGCGGGCGGGCAGAATGCCACCGCCGTCGGTGCGGGTGCCGTGGCTGTGGGTCCGAACGACACGGCGCTGGGCGCCAATGCGCGGGTGCTCGCCGATGGCAGCACGGCCGTGGGTGCCAACAGCGCGATCAGTGCAACGGCGACGAACGCGGTAGCGGTGGGCGAGGGCAGCCAGGTCAGCGCCGCCTCGGGTACCGCGCTCGGCCAAAGTGCCAGCGTCACGGCCAGCAACGCCGTTGCAGTGGGGCAGGGCAGTGTCGCCGACCGCGCCAATACGGTATCGGTCGGCAGCAGCGGCAATGACCGACAGGTCGCTCACGTGGCGGCAGGCACTGCTGGCACCGACGCGGTCAACGTGACCCAGATGCAGGCCGCTGATCGCCAGTCGGTGAGCACGGCCAACGCGTACACCGATGGTCGTTTCAACGCGCTCGACAGCACGCTGGATGATCGCTTCGAACGGATGGGCACCGACCTCGACCGACGCCTCGGCAAGCAGGACCAGCGCATGGACCGGATGGGCGCGATGAGCTCGGCGATGATGAACATGGCGATCAACGCAGCAGGCAGCCGCAGTCCGCGTGGTCGTGTGGCCGTCGGCGCCGGTTGGCAGGGCGGGGAGAACGCGCTGTCGGTCGGCTACGCCAAGCAGATCAGCGAGCGCGCCAGCTTCAGCCTCGGCGGTGCCTTCAGTGGCAGTGACAACTCGGCCGGCATCGGCTTCGGCATCGACCTGTAACCCCCATCGCCTGCATGGCGGTGGCTCCCTGCTGCCGCCAGCCCCTTCCTCGGAGAGAAACAGATGAGCAAGCGTTCCACGATGCTGCGCCGCAGCCTGCTGACGGCTGCGCTGCTGTCCGCACTGCCGGCCGTCCATGCCGCCCAACCGCGGTTTTCCACGCTGCAGACCGGCAGTACGACCCAGCCTACGGCGCTGTATGACGGATTGATTGTCACCTACCGCACTGGCACCACCGCACGCACCAGTGCCAGCGCCGCCGCCAGCCGCTTGAGCACCGTCATGGGCAGCAGCACGGTGCGCGCGCAATGGAGCAGTCAGTACAAACAGGCACCGCCGGTGCTGACCCGCGTGCGTCGACTGGGTGTGGGCGCCGATCTGGTACGCCCCAGCCGCATCCTGACCCAGGGCCAGGTAGACAGTCTGGTGCAGCAGTTGAAGGCTGATCCCAACGTGGCCCATGTCGAGCCGAACCTGATGCTGAAGGCCATCCGCAGCACGGCCAGCACCGTGCTTGCTCCTGGTGCGACCGCACCCAACGATCCCAACTTCAAGGTGCAGTGGCACATGCGTGCGGCGGACGGCACGCTGGAGCGGCTGGAGCCGGATACCAGCATCACGGCACCCAACCGTGGCGGCATCGATGTGATCCCGGCATGGGAGCTGGGCGATGGCGAAGGCATCACCGTCGCGGTGATCGACACCGGCATCACCCAGCATCCGGACCTGGACCTGTCGCTGGCCAACGCAGGCTACGACTTCATCAGCAATGCGTTCGTGTCCGGGCGTGCCACCGATGGCCGCGTCGCGGGCGGTTGGGACACCGGCGACTGGACCACCGACCCCAAGTTCCTCGTGGCCAATGGCGGCTGCGTTCAGGAGCAGGAAGCCACTGACAGCAGTTGGCACGGCACGCACGTGGCGGGCACCATCGCGGAGTTGACCAACAACGGCGTGGGCATGGTCGGGGTTGCACCGAAGGCGAAGGTGCTGCCGATCCGCGCGCTGGGCCATTGTGGCGGCAGCACGGCGGACATCGCCGATGCCATCACCTGGGCATCGGGTGGCCATGTGGATGGCGTGCCGGACAACCAGAATCCGGCCGAGGTCATCAACATGAGCCTGGGCGGCAGCGGCGTCTGCACCGCCGACAGCGTGACCGCACAGGCGATTGCCGGTGCGATGTCGCGCGGCACGGTGGTGGTGGTCGCCGCCGGCAATTCGAACGTGGATGCGGCGTCCTTCACGCCAGCGAGCTGCCCGGGCGTCATCAACGTGGCCGCCACCGGCATCACCGGCAAGCGCGCGTCTTACTCCAACTACGGCAACAGCATCACCCTGTCGGCACCCGGCGGTGGCACGTACACCAACGATGATCCGTCTACCGGGACGACGGCACGTGCCGGCTACATCTGGTCCACGCTCAACACCGGCTCGCACGGGCCAGAGACCCCCACGTATGCGGGTTACACCGGGACCTCGATGGCCGCCCCGCACGTCGCCGGCGTGGCAGCCTTGGTGTTCAGCGCTGCGTACACTGCCAACCGTCCGCTGCCGACACCGCGCGAAGTGCGTGACATCCTCACCCAGACGTCAAAGGTGTTTCCGGTCAAGCCGATCCTGCGCATCGGCGCGGGCCTGTTGGATGCGCGGCAAGCGGTCGCGCGGGCGGCCGGTGTTTCTGCTGGCGGTGACGAAGGTAGCGCGGTGACCCTGGCACGCGGTGCGTCTGCCAGCCAGCTCACTGCTGCGCAGGGCGCATGGCAGTTGTACCGCGTGGACGTGCCGGCTGGCGCGCGAAATCTGCAGATCCGCACGCTGGGCGGCAGCGGGCAGCTGAAGATGTACGTACGCACCACCCGCGCACCGGAACGCGATGGCACCGGCGCGGATGTCAGTGCGGTGCGCGCCGGCACGACGCAGAACATGCAGGCCGCGTTGCCGGTGGCGGACTCGTACTTCATCCGGTTGGTGGGCGGCACCGGCGGGTATCGCGCGGTGACGTTGACGGCGACCTACACCGCCCCGTGACGGACGCGCGTCATGCGGGCTGACGGTAGGCGTGATGTAGTGCGGCCCGCTGCGCTCGCCGACCATGGGTCGGCGCTACCAAGGCCACGGTAGCGCCGAGCCGTGCTCGGCGGAAAGTGAGGCAGCCGACTGAAGTCGGCTCTACCGATGCGCATAGGCCGGTGATTAGAACAGTTACGAGGCCTGCAGTTATACGCATCGCGGATCGCCGAGGAAGTGCCAATTGCGTTCGATGAAACCGCTGGCGGCGTAGATCTTGTCGAACACGCTCTTGACGTTGGAAGAACCGATCAGGAAAAGCTCCGCGTTGATCTGCGAGGAAGCCAATCCTGCTGCAGGCACGCCCCCACCATGCGCGTGTGGCGGACAGTCACCCGTGATCACCTGGCTGGTTGGCTGAAGGATCCGGGCAGCCACTTCATTTTTCGCTTGGCTTCGCCAACGCCCGCATGGCCCCTATAACGTTGGTTACCAGCTTGGGATCTTCGTCGGGGTGCGTAGCAGTGTAGGCTGCCAGCAACTTCACAGCACGCGGGTCCCCCAACTCCCCAGCAACAGTCATGGCGGCAGGAATTCCGGCAGTGCTTCCCGTGCCCGCAGAAAACCCAAGGCCAAACTGGTACGCGGTAAATGGCGTAGGACTGATGCTGAACTGTGAAGCAGACCGATCCATTGCTTCGCGGCGGTCTCTATCTATTGCTGGGCGCTGTGCCTCGGGAAGTGCGTTGACTACCTCAAGATAGCTGCTGGCGCCTGCCTGCTCCATAACACTCGCCATCCTCGCCAGCAGACGGTCGACAAGGAATATACCGGCCTTTCGATTGTTGTCGTCGGCCATCGCTCGTAGGTCAGCGTCGCTAACATGCTGGGCAACAAGCCACTCTTCAGGAAGCGGTGTCCCCAAACTGATCAACTCACTACGCTCTGCAGCGGTGCTGAAGTGTAGAGCTCCAAAGTAACGTTGGGATAGCCCCTCCAAGTAAGTCCGCTCATCTTTAGAAACGCTTGAGAGGAATGCATCCCAACTCTTAGCACGTGAATCGGCTACGCCTTCAAAGAGCTCCTCCTCAACCGCTCGTGGAGCCGCAGGAGGCTTGGCGATTTGACGGGTGGGTGTCGCAGCGGACTCCACGGCCAACGCTGCCGCGCTGTCATTCTGGCAGCCACTCACGCTCAGCGGTGCGGCTGCTACGAGCGCCATAAAGACGATTTTCCTGTTCATCACCGTGGGCACTCATTGAGATTCATGTCATAGGTCCATGCGGCGCACGCATGTTGAGCCACGCTATTGGCGTAGGCATCATTCGATGCGTCAGTCGTTGTTACTGCGCCATGGTAGATACCTGCAAATCCGATGCACGTGGACCGCGGGCCGCCCTCAGCCGCCCCACCGCAGGCAGTCAACATTGAACCATGGAAGGCCGTGTCGCACGCGGCCCGATTGCCTCCGCCTCCCCAGCATCTGTCGTGTTCATTACAAGAACCCAGGAAAGACACTCCTGGATAGGGAGCATCAAAATTTCCAGAATATGCTTCAGTACTTATGATAGAGAGCACAGAGTTGGCAATCCAGTTCGAAAAACCTCCGGTGCCACAGCCATTAGGCTGCCAGCCCAAGTCATATCCTGGAACGGAAGGCGGTGGACCTGAGCCGCAGTTAGCAGGCCTGCTTGCGCGAAGTCGTTGACAAAATTTCGGGCGATCAATGGCTAGTGGCTCCTCGGGAGCGGTAGCGTGCTCCAACTGCCAGCGCATGTATTCTGCCAGCGCTTCTTGATTTGCCGCATTGTTGCAACCGGATGTTGAGCAAGAGATGGGTTTTCCATCCATTGCGATCGCTACAACTTGGACCCTCGCCAGATCGGTAGTCGCAATTGTTGTGGTCGCGCCCAGCGAGGCGATGACAACCAGCGCAAGAGCTAGCTTTTTCCGCGTTATCAATCCTTTGAAAAGCGTAGTTATCCTTTTCATCATCGTGTGATGCTTTGGCGAAACCCTTGCAGGTACGTTAGAAACGCTATGGTTGACCTCGTTGAACATCAGTTCTGAGACGCGGCGCATTATGCTGCCATGTTCTCTCGCTGGGCCGGCCCATTCCCGATAGACTCCCCAACCGCCCAGATTCTCGATCATCTTCCGGTGCGGCATGACCGCCCCTACGCCTCGGCACTTGCACGTGGGACGGGCATCCGTAGAAGGCTGGTCGGTCCGCATTACTGTCTGGCGTGTCTCAGTATCCTTCCCCGCTTGTAGGCGGCCTTGGGTTTGTCGCGGACCCTATGGGCCAGCGCCGCTTCCGACAAATCATCAGGGAAATCAGTTGTTCTCGCCGCGAATCCTTGAAAGTTGACCGAAATCCATTAATCGTTGGACGGCCGAAGCCCATGCGTTTCAGCATGGCCGACATGTAGGGGCGACGCATGTCTTCAGGGTGTTGTTCCACTGGAAGGCTGTTTAAGATTTGACCAGCCGGAGCGGCGCTCTTGGATGTGCACGTCCGCGGCCCACGCACCACCCGCGCACCGGAAGGCGATGGCACTGGCGCGGATGTCAGTGCGGTGCGCGCCGGCACGACGCAGAACATGCAGGCCGCGTTGCCGGTGGCGGACTCGTACTTCATCCGGTTGGTGGGCGGCACCGGCGGGTATCGCGCGGTGACGTTGACGGCGACCTACACCGCCCCGTGACGGACACGCGTCATGCTGGCTGATGGTCGGCGTGGTGCGGTGCGGCCCGCTGCGCTCGCCGACCATGGGTCGGCGCTACCAAGGCCACGGTAGCGCCGAGCCGTGCTCGGCGGGAAGCAACGCAGCCGACTGAAGTCGGCTCTACCTTGCGATGCCGGCTCAGGCTGGCGCAGGCTTTTCGTAGTCATCCGGGGTGGCGTGGCCTTCCTGCTCGGGCATGTCGCGTTCTTTCCAGCGTGCGCCGTCGTTGCGCAGCTTGTCCGGCGTGTCCGCCTGGTTCTGATCGTCTTCTTCGTTGCCCGGATTGGTCGGCGATTGTTTGTTCATGGCACCCTCCGTGTTGTGACACGGATCGTGCAGCCCGGGTCGTTAAGCGGACGAGTCCGTCGCATGAACGCGGTGCGGGCATGGAAGGCAGATAGACCCGGCACGGACAAAGCCGTGTGTGGGACGCGTCGACGCCGCTGGCGGGACGGTGCGCTACGCTTCTTTGCCGCAGGGGGGCGGCATGCGCTGCCTCACCCGACACAAGGAGCACGGACGATGTGGATTTACAGGGCGACCGCGATGGCGGTCTTCGGTGTGACAGGCCTGTACGCAGGCTCTGCCATGGGCGCGACCTGCGCGGAGAGTTTCCAGGCGGTGGGTGACCCGCGCAACGGCATGCGCTACGCGGCCAGTCGGACCATTCCTGGCATCAGCATGGCCAGTGCGCTTGGCCAGGTGCGCAGCATGGCGCTCAGTGTCGGCTTTGACGCTAGTGGCGATGTCATCACGCCCGAGGACGGCACGATTCTGTTGACCCAGCGCAAAGGCGTCACCATTCCGGTCATCACCGCGGTCCAGGTCCAGCCCAGCGGCGAAGTGTTCGTGACGGTCAAACTCGCGCGCGGTCAGCTGGTGCGCGATGAAGACGCAAAAACCGGTCTGTGCGCGCAGTTGCTGGACAAGATCGAGCCGGGCAAGGAGGGGGAGGCGATCGCCGAGGCCGCACGTCGCGCCAGCCGTTTCGACGAGCCGGTGTCTGTCGACGCGCAGGCACTTTCAGGCGAGCTCGGCAAAGAGGCCGGTCGCTTGGGACGTTCGATCAGCACGGCGCCGATCCGGGGGTTGCTCAGTGGCAAGAATGCCGGCGATGCAAGTGAACTGATGCTGCCCTTCGCGGCCAAGTACATGGGCCGCCGCTACATTGTCGACGGCACCGTCTATACCATTGAACCCAACCGCCTCACCCAGCGGGTCGAGCTGAATTATCTGGTGACCCAGCCGAAGGGGCTGCTGGGACTGCGCGGCTCTGCGGATTTCAACGGCGGAAACTTCGGGGTGCAGTGCCAGTTGGCGCCTGACCAGCGCCTGCTCGCGGGAACCCTCAAAGGCCGCGACAAGGTGCGCCTGGTCGGTACCGTGCACGACATCAACACCGGTGGCGTCGTCCTCGGTGACTGTCGGCAGGTTCGATAAGGGTGTCGACGACGTGCAGGCGGGTGGCAGGGCATTGCCCGCCACCCTGACGTCGGACCTTACAGCGGCACGTCGAACACCAGCACCTCGGCATCATTGCCGTTTTCCAGTGTCACCTGCACTTCGTCGCGCATCTGCAGCGCATCGCCTGCCTCCAGGGTAATGCCGTTGACCTGCAGCTGCCCGCGGGCCACCTGCACATAGGCACCGCGCCCCGGTGCGAGGGTGTGGTGCAGGCGCTGTGCGCCATCGAGGATGCTGGCGAAGATGCGCGCGTCCTGGTGGATCAACAGGGAGCCATCGGCACCGTCGGGCGAAGCGATCAGGCGGAGCTGGCCGCGCTTGTCATCCGGGGTGAAGTGGGTTTCCTGGTAGGACGGTTCGATGTTCTCCTGGTCCGGGAACAGCCAGATCTGCAGGAAGTGCACCGGTTCGTCGGCGGAATGGTTGAACTCGCTGTGGCTGACGCCGCTGCCCGCGCTCATGCGCTGCACGTCACCGTAGCGAAGGACCGACCCGGTGCCCATCGAATCCTTGTGCTCCAGCGCTCCGCCCAGCACGTAGGAGACGATTTCCATGTTGCTGTGGCTGTGGGTGCCGAAGCCCTGGCTGCCGATCACCTTATCTTCGTTGATCACCCGCAGCGGGCCGAACTGGATGTAGCGGGGGTCATGGTAGTTGGCGAACGAGAAGGTGTGCATGGAGTTCAGCCAGCCATGGTCGGCCTTGCCACGGGTTGCGCTCTTGCGGATCTGGATCATGGTGAATCTCCTTGTTCGATGGTTTCGATGCGGGGTTGGCTGCCTGTGCAGGCTGCGTTTCCCGTTGCGAAGAAGTATCCGCTTGCCCTGCGGCTTTGAAAAACGGATAGTTTTGCAAGCCATCATCGAAAAATTCGAATGCTCAAGCTCAGTCTCGACGCGCTGCAGATCCTGGACGCCATCGACCGACGTGGCTCCTTCGCCGCCGCAGGCAAAGCCCTGCACAAGGTCCCCTCGACCATCTCCTACACCGTGGCCAAGCTGGAAGAGGATCTGGGGGTGCAGTTGTTTGACCGCATGGGGCCCCGGGCAGAGATGACCGAGGCGGGGCGCGCGTTGCTCGACGAGGGCCGGCACCTGCTGCGCGCGGCGCGCGAACTGGAGCTGCGTGTCCGACGCGTGGCCTCTGGCTGGGAGGCCGAACTCACGCTGGCGATGGACTCGATGTTTCCCACTTGGTTGCTGGGGACGGATATCGCGGCGTTCCGTGAGGTCGCGGCGCAGACCCGCCTGCGGCTGATCGGCGAGGCGCTGTCGGGCACGTGGGAGGCCCTGTTGGATCGTCGCGCGGACCTGCTGGTCGGTGCGGCGGGCGAGGGCCCCAGCGGCGGGGGCTACGTGGTGGAGCCGATGGGGAGCGTGGCGTTCGTGTTCGCCGTGGCACCGGGGCATCCGTTGGTGGGCGTGCCGGGCGTGCTGCGGCGCGAACAGCTGGTGGAGCACTGTGCGATCGCCGTATCAGACTCGGCACGGCGCCTGCTGCCGCGCACCGTTGGCCTTCTGATGGGACAGGAAACACTGAGCGTGCCCGACATGGCCAGCAAGTTGCGGCTGCAGCGCGAAGGGGTGGGCTTTGGATTCCTGCCTGAGCCCTGCGCGCGTGCGGCCGTGGCGCGGGGCGAGCTGGTGATCCGCGATGTCGAGGAGCACAAGCCGGACGAAACGTTCTGGCTGGCGTGGCGTACCGGAGAAGAGGGCGCCGCACTACGCTGGTGGCGTGAGCGCCTGCGCGCGCCGGGTGTGCTGGATGCATGGTGGAGCGCGATGCGGTAAGCATACTGTTGGGATGAGGGTAGCGCCGACCCAGAGTCGGTGACGGCCGGAATCCGCACACGCAAAAAAAAACAGCAGGCCGAGGCCTGCTGTTTTCTTCGAATAATGGTGCGCCCGGAGAGATTCGAACTCCCGACCGCCTGGTTCGTAGCCAGGTACTCTATCCAACTGAGCTACGGGCGCACGGTGTACTGCTTTTACGGCTGCATCAACGGCGGCGTTGATGATCGCGTCACTGGTGCGCCCGGAGAGATTCGAACTCCCGACCGCCTGGTTCGTAGCCAGGTACTCTATCCAACTGAGCTACGGGCGCATGTGACAGCGATTTTTTTACCACTCAACACCAGCGGCGGGGCTGGTGTTCCTGTTGATGGTGCGCCCGGAGAGATTCGAACTCCCGACCGCCTGGTTCGTAGCCAGGTACTCTATCCAACTGAGCTACGGGCGCGCTTCAACAGGAGCGGAATTATGCGGATTACCGCCGCATCCGTCAACGTTTTTGTGAAGGGTTTCATTCAAGTGAACGCGTCAGCGCCCCTGCGACGGCCTGTGGCGCCTTCATCCAGTGGAAGTGGTCGGCACGTACGCCCAGCCTTGCCGCATCCAATGTGCAGGTCGTGGCCTGCACCTGTGGCAGTTTCTGCAGCAGGGCCTGCATCGATCCGGCCGGCGCCAGCCAGTCATCGGCCATCAGGACCGCCTGCGCGTGCCCCTGTACCCGCTGCAGCTGGCCGTCCAGGTCCTCATCCAGGCCGGCCGCTGCGTACCGGCTGCTTAGTCCAACCCGCGACCAGTCGGCGATCAGGCCGCGCGCTTCGGTACCGCCAAACCCCAGCCGTCGGCCAGGCAGCACACCCGTGCGCTGGGCCAGCCATGCCAGGAAGCGATAGGCCAGCGGCAACGACCAGCGGCGTGGAGCGGGAAAGCTGCGCCACCAGGGCGTGCCACTGGCCACCAGCCAAAGACGTGGAAAAGCGGAAGGGACGCGCCCGGCATGCAGGCAGGCCAGCTGCCCACCCAGGCTGTGCCCGCCGATGATCCAGGGCAGCGCGCCGTCCTGCGCGTCGTGCGCGGCGAGCACCTGCTGGCTGGCCGGCAGGTCGTACTCGAGAATCTGCCGGTAGCCCCAATCCTGCGACCGCGAAGGACGCAATGCGCTGCTTCCATTGCCGCGCCACTCGTGCAGGTACACCGCGATCCCGTCTGCAGCCAGCGCCTGCGCCAAGGGCAGGTAATGGCGCGCGGCCACGCCCAGCGCAGGCAACCACAGCAGCCGCGCACGGGGATGAGTGGGTAGGCAGTGCAGCAGGTCGAAGCGGTGGCCGTCCGCGGTCTGCAGCGGGCTGGTGCGGCTGTCGACGGTCATGCGTGGGTTGCTGCACCGAAATGGTCCAGCACCAGCACCTCGCTGCGACCCGGCAGGTAGCCCAGCTGCAGGCCACGCGCTACATAATCGATCGCGGCCTCGCAGGCGTTGGGCAGGCTGAGGCCGTTGCAGAGTTGCGCGGCGATGGCAGAGGCCAGGGTGCATCCGGTGCCATGTGCATCCACCACCAGGCGTGCGTGGCTGAATTCCTCGCTGCTGACGCCATCGAAGTACCGGTCGATGACCCGGCTGCCTTCATGCAGATGGCCGCCTTTCAGCAGCACGGCGCCCGCACCACGGTCCAGCAGGATGGCCGCCGCATGCTCGGCGTCGTCGGCGTTGAGGATGCGGCGTCCGATCAGCAGCTCGGCTTCCGGCGTGTTCGGGGTGATCAGCGTGGCCAGTGGCAGCAGGCGCGTGCGCAGGGCCTCCAGCGCACTGTCTTCCAGCAGCCGCGCACCACTGGTGGCGACCATCACCGGATCCAGCACGATGTGCGGCGGGCGATGTTTCTCCAGCGCATCGGCCACGCAGTGGATGACCTCGGCGGTCGCCAGCATGCCCAGCTTGACGGCATGCACGTCGAAGTCGTCGAAACAGGCGTCGATCTGCGCTTGCAGGAACGAGATCGGCGGCACGTGCACCGCGATGACGCCGCGCGTGTTCTGCGCAGTCAGCGCGGCGATCGCGGAAAGCCCATGCACGCGGTGTGCGGCAAAGGCTTTCAGGTCGGCCTGGATACCGGCACCACCGCCGGAATCAGATCCGGCGATGGTGAGGACGGAGGCGGGGGTGTTCGGGCTCATGCAGGCATTGTAGGCCGTGACGAGCACCGGCCGTCAGATGCCCGGTTTGCCGCCGCCATTGGGATGGAACTCAGAGAACGTGGCCGTCTTCGGATCGAACACCGCGCCCCAGAACATCGCTCCGCCATCGCAGGCGCGGATCGCTTCGCGCGCCGGATTGATCGTGCTGTTGTCCGGCAGGTGGAAGGCGTTGACGTAGATCAGCTCGTTGCCGCCGGCCTCGATGCCGACGTACTGGCGATCGAAATCCTGCGGCGCCGCGACACGGGGCCCCAGTTGCGCAAGTTGCGCTTCGAGCTGCTCCACCTGCTGGCGACTGGGGGCCCAGTAACCGGTGACCCGGCCCTCGTCGCGCCCCGGGCTGGGACGCGAGCACGTGTCGAGCACCTGCGCGGCAATGACCGGCCGGGTCACCACCCACGATTGCCCTGTCTTGATCGCCGTCGGCACGCTGGGCGGCCCTTTCACCGTGCTGCAGCCCGCCAGCACGGCAACCGCCACCAGCGGCAGCGTTTTCCACATCATGTTGCTCACAGCACCTCCGAAGCGTAGTCGGCCAAGCGCGAACGTTCGCCCCGGCGCAGGGTGATGTGCGCGCTGTGCGGCCAGTTCTTGAAACGGTCCACCGCGTAGGTCAGGCCCGAGGTGGTCTCGGTCAGGTACGGCGTGTCGATCTGCTCCACGTTGCCCAGGCAGACGATCTTGGTGCCGGGGCCGGCGCGGGTGATCAGGGTCTTCATCTGCTTCGGCGTGAGGTTCTGCGCCTCGTCCAGGATCAGGTAACGCGACAGGAACGTACGGCCGCGCATGAAGTTCATCGAGCGGATCTTGATCCGGCTGGCCAGCAGGTCGTTGGTCGCCGCCCGCCCCCACGAACCGCCCTCGGAAGGCTGGGTCAGCACTTCCAGGTTGTCGGTCAGCGCGCCCATCCACGGCGTCATTTTTTCTTCTTCGGTACCGGGCAGGAAGCCGATGTCTTCGCCCACGCTGACCGTCGCACGGGTCATGATGATTTCGCGGTAACGCTGCTGGTCCAGCGTCTGCGCCAGGCCCGCAGCCAGCGCCAGCAGGGTCTTGCCGGTGCCGGCAGTACCCAGCAGGGTGACGAAGTCGATGTCCGGGTCCATCAGTGCATTGAGGGCGAAGTTCTGCTCGCGGTTGCGCGCGCTGATGCCCCACACGGCATGGCTGCCGTGGCGGAAATCATCGACCAGCGACAGCGTGATCCTGTCCCCGGCGACCTTGCTGACACGCAGCTCGACTTCGTCATCACCGGGCAGATGGACGTACTGGTTCGGGTACCAGTCTTCGGTCTCATGTGCTTCCACTTCGTAATGCGTGCGGCCCTTGTCGCTCCAGCTGCGCAGGTCGCTGCCGTGCAGCTTCCAGAAGTCCTCCGGCAGCTCGGTGGCGCCGGTGTAAAGCAGGCTGAAATCATCCAGCGCGCGGTCGTTTTCGTAGTCTTCGGACACGATGCCTGCGATCGCTGCCTTGATCCGCAGGTTGATGTCCTTGGACACGAACACCACCGGAACTTCCGGCGTCTCCTCGTTCAAGGCCAGGATCGCGCCCAGGATGGCGTTGTCCGGAATGACCTTGCCAAAGCTCTTGCCGGCATCGAAATGACTGGTCTGGAAGCGCAGTTTGCCCGCACTGTGCTTGCCACGCAGCTGCAGGCCGTTGGGCAACTGCAGGGGAATGCCTTCGGCGAGGTTGTCCAGCCCCGACGCCTGCACCAGTTCATTGAGGAACCGGCTTACCTGGCGTGCGTTGCGGCTCGCTTCAGAGGTGCCCTTCTTGCCATTGTCCAGTTCTTCGATCACCTGCATCGGCAGGTAGACATCGTGCTCCTCGAATTTGAACAGCGCGGTGGGATCGTGCATCAGCACGTTGGTATCCAGCACGTAGATGCGCTTGCCTCGGGTCATCATCGGTTCCTGGTGGACGGGCAGGGAAAAATCACCACAGCCTGCAGGGCAGGGTGGTGACGGACGAAGTAGGCGATGGGAGTCACTGTGCTTGGGCGGCCTTCAGCGCGTCGAGAACGGCATCGGCATGGCCGGCTACCTTCAGCTTGCGCCACGACTGCACGATGCGGCCTTCCGGCGAGATCAGGAACGTGCTGCGTTCGATGCCGCGCACCTGCTTGCCGTACATGTTCTTCAGCTTGATCACATCGAACGCAGCGCACAGCGCCTCATCCGTGTCGCTGATCAGTGGGAAATGAAACCCCTGCTTTGCGCAGAACGTGTCGTGTGACTTCACGGAATCCCGGGACACGCCGAGCACGCGGGCGCCGAGCTGTTCGAACTGCGGCAGCCGCGCGTTGAAATCGATCCCTTCGGTGGTGCAGCCGGGCGTGCTGTCCTTCGGGTAGAAGTAAAGCACCAGCCACGAGCCGGAAAAATCGGCGAGGGTGGCGTGATCGCCGCCGGACAGCGCCAGCGGCAGGGAGAGGGTGGTGCGGTCCAGGGTGTCGCCGTTGTCCATATGTTCCTTGTGCCGAACCGGGTTCTGGCCAATCCACTGCATGCCACTACACCTGCACGCTGCTACAGCTTCATGAAACATCGCGCGCCCGTGACGAACGCGCGAAAAACCGTCAGAACTTCATCGGGTCCATGATCGCATCCAGGTTCAGATGGTCGCAGAACTCCAGGAAGTCATCGCGCAGCGCGGCGATGTGCATGGCAGCGGGCACGCCGACGGTGACCTGCGCGCTGAACATTTCCGCGCCGGTCTGCATGGCCCGGTAACGGGTGCTCTGCAGGTTTTCGATGGTGATGCCCTGGCGGTCGAAGAAATCGGCCAGCTGGAACAGGATGCCGGGCTTGTCGGCGGCGATCACTTCCACGATGTAGGGCAACAGGTTGGACTGTGCGCCTTTCGCTTCGGTGCGGTACCAGACCAGCTTCAAGCCTTCTTCGCGCTCCAGCCGCGTCAGCATGGCTTCCAGCTTGGCGACCGAATCCCACGAGCCGGTGGCCAGCGCGGTGACCGATACATCGCGGCCCACGGTGGACAGGCGGGCGTCGACCAGGTTGCAGCCGCTATCTGCGATGCGGCGGGTGACAGGCAGCAGGGGGGACTCCGGATGCGTCGTATAGGCGTTGATCAGGAGGTGGTTTTCGCTCGGCGAAGGGCGCGGGGTGGTGTCGGTCAAGGCGATTCCGGGGTAATGCGTGCGTGAGTCTGAATGCCCGCAACGGGCGGGGATTCACCGGTGACCAGCATACTTGCCCGCGCTTTCGCGCCGCAAGTAACATGCAGGGCGCATCGGAGCTTTCCGGCCCCGCCGCGTCTCCCCTACAGCCAAGAGCAGCACGCCTTGTCCCTTTCCGGTCTCATCACCGCGCTGGCGACCCCGTTCCGGGCCGACGGTTCCCTCGATATCGATGGTTGGCAGCGTCTGCTGCGCCTTCAGCTGAAAGGAGGCGTGCACGGCGTTGTCGTGGCAGGTTCCACCGGCGAAGCCTCCACCCTGTCCGACGACGAGTACGACCAGCTACTGGCCAGCGCGGTCGCGCAGGTCGCCGGTCGGCTGCCGGTATTGGCCGGTACCGGCCTGTCGGGCACTGCCAGGACGATCGTCCAGACCCGGCGCGCGGCGGCGGCCGGCGCTACCCACGCGCTGGTCGTCACCCCCCCCTACGTGCGCCCCACCCAGGCCGGCCTGATCGCGCATTACCGCGCGGTGGCGGACCAGGGCGGGCTGCCGGTCGTCCTGTACAACGTGCCGGGCCGCACCGGCTGCGACATGCTGCCGGTCACGGTGGCCGAGCTGGCCCAGCACCCGAACATCGTCGGCATCAAGGAAGCGGTGGGCGAGGCCGGCCGCGTGCAGGCCCTGCTGGCGCTGCGTGCGCCGGGCTTCGTGGTGCTCAGTGGCGATGACGGGACCGCGTCGCGTTCCATCCAGGCCGGCATGGAGGGGTTGATCTCGGTGGGGTCCAACGCCTTGCCGGGCGCCTATCGCCGCCTGTGTGACCTTGCCGCCGCGCATGACCCCGCCGCCGACAGCTGGGACGCGCGACTGCAGCCGTTCCATGATTTCTGCGGTGTTGAATCCAACCCGATCCCGGTGAAGGCGCTGCTGCGCCGGATCGGCATCGGACACGACCTGCGCCTGCCGCTGCTGCCCCTGTCGGCAGCGCACCAGCCCGCTGCCGAGCAACTGGCCGGTGATATCGCCGCGCTTGAAGCCCTTTCCAGCCACTGATCCCCACGTGGCGTCCCAGGAGATTCCCATGCGTCAATCCACTACCACCTTCCGCGTGCTGTCCATCGCGTTCCTTGCCCTCGGCACCGTCGTGGCGACCACCGGTTGCTTCAAGAAGGGCGCGAAGGGCGATTACGCCCTGGCCCCGGAAATGCGTCCGCTGGAAGTGCCGCCGGATCTGACGGCACCGGCCGGTGCGACCGCCGCAGGTGCATCCGCTGGCACCAGTTCCGCGCTGGCCTCGCAGGCCAACCGTCCGGCGGCGCCCGCCGTTGCCGGTCAGGCGCCTGCCGCCCCGGCCAACAGCGCGTCCGGCTTCAACGTCAGCACCGCCAAGGATGCCGCGTTTGGCGCCGTCGGCACCGCGCTGGAGGGTACCGAGGGCGCGCAGATCGTCACCCGTGCCCAGCTGTTGGGTTCCTACGACGTCGCCTTCGAAGGCAGCAACTTCCTGGTGCGCGTGGTGGCCGTGAACGGCGGTTCGTACATTTCCGCTGTTGACCCGCGTGGCCTGCCGGCCACCGGCGACGCACCGGTGAAGCTGATCGCTGCACTCAAGGCGAAGCTGGCCCCGTAAGCCACGTCGACCGACCCTGTCCACGCCGGGCACGCCGGGCGTGGATGGGCTGATGGCGGCCTGGAGGTGGCTGGGTGCGTTGGGTCGGTTTGGGTTTGGTTGGGCTGGGGTGGGGTGGTAGAGCCGACTTCAGTCGGCTGCACTTCCCTTCAGCCGACTGAAGTCGGCTCTACCAGTCGGCCCCGTCCGTAGGCCCCACCGGTCGGCCCCACACGTAGGCCCCACACGTAGGCCCCATCGGTAGGCCCCACCCATAGGCCCATCCATAGACCCCGCCTGTCGGCTCCACCCGCCGGGTATTACGAAAAAGGGCGCCCTCGGCGCCCTTTTTTTTCGCATCGCGCTTGTCTCAGCGCTCCAGCAGCTTCAGCTTGTCCGGCTTGCCGTCCCACTCTTCTGCATCGGCCGGCGGATCCTTGCGCACGGTCAAGACCGGCCAGTCCTTTGCCAGTTCGGCATTCAGGCTGACGAACACTTCCTGGCCGGCGGGCACGTCGTCTTCGGGGAAAATCGCGTTGACCGGGCATTCCGGCTCACACAGGGTGCAGTCGATGCACTCGTCCGGATCGATCACCAGGAAGTTGGGGCCTTCGTGGAAGCAATCCACGGGACACACTTCCACGCAATCGGTGTGTTTGCACTTGATGCAGTTTTCGGTGACGACAAAAGGCATAGGGGGAGAGGCAGATCCGTCTTCAAGCCCGCAATTCTAGAACAGGTTGGGCGTGGGTGCTGGTCGAACGGATAAACCCCTTCGCGGCCACGGCACAGCGGCGCGTCGTGGTGGTCGGGCGGAGGGGCTTGGCAGGACACGCCGCAAGTACGTCCCTGTAGGCTGCATCGCCGCATCCATGCGGCTCAGCGTCCTGCCAACCCCCTCCGCCCGACCCTCTGGCAGAGTGCGGGCGCGGTGGGTGGCCGCGACGAAAAAAGAAAGAAAAAAGAAGAGCAGGGCAGGGCACTGCGCGGCCCGGCGCGGCCCGTGCTTTTGCCGCAGTGCACATTGCCAATCCGAAAACAGCGGGCAACACTCGATGTCTAGCGGTGGACATTTTCGGAGGTGGGGGTGCGGGAGCAAGGCGGCGAGACAGCAGGACCCATCTTTCTGGGTATCGATGCGGGGACGCAGAGCCTGAAGGTGCTGGCTTACGACTCTGCCCTTCGGCAGGTGGTGGCCCAGCAGGCACGTGAACTGGGACTGGTCAGTGCCGACGACGGCACCCGCGAGCAGGACGCAGGTGAGTGGATCCGTTGCCTGCAGGCCTGCGTGTTGGCGCTGCCCGCGGACATCCGGTCGCGGGTACGCGGCTTGGCCGTATCGGGCCAGCAGCATGGCTTCGTGCCCGTGGCTGCCGATGACAGCGTGCTCGGTCCGGTGAAGCTCTGGTGCGACACCAGCACCACCGCCGAATGTGACGGCATCACGGGGGCGATGGGCGGTGAAGCGGCGTGTATTGCGGCCGCCGGCAATCCGCTGCGCGTGGGCTATACGGCCTCGAAGCTTCCCTGGACCCGGCAGCATCGTCCGGAGGTCTATGCCGCGCTGGATGGCATCCTGCTGCCACACGACTACCTCAACCTGTGGCTCACCGGCGAGCGGTTCATGGAGTGCGGCGATGCCTCGGGTACCGGCTGGCTGGACGTGCGCTCGCGCACCTGGTCTGCCCCGTTGCTGGCGGCCACGGATGGCACGCGGGACCTGCGCGCGCTGTTGCCGCCGCTGGTCGCGCCTGATGCCACGTTTGCCTTGCAGTCGGCCACCGCACAAGCGCTGGGCCTGCCCGCCGATGTGCGCGTGGCGGTCGGTGGTGGCGACAACATGATGGCGGCGATCGGTACCGGCGCGGTGCGCGAAGGCCGCCTGAGCATGAGCCTGGGGACATCCGGCACGCTGTTTGCCTGGCGCGGCAGCCCGGCGATCGACCCGCAGGGACGCTGGGCCGCCTTCTGCGCGTCCGATGGCGGCTGGTTGCCGCTGATCTGCACCATGAACTGCACCGTGGCCACCAACCAGGTCGCGCAGTTGCTGGGGCTGCACCGTGGCGACGGCGAGCAGTTGATGGCGGCCAGCCAGCCCGGTGCCGGTGGCCTGGTGCTGCTGCCGTTCTTCAACGGTGAGCGCAGCCCGGACCTGCCGCTGGCCAAGGGCGCCCTGCATGGCATGGACCTGCACAACCTGACCGCGGCGAATCTCTACCGCGCTGCGATGGAGGGCGCCAGCTTCAGCCTGCGCCTGGGCTACGACGCGCTGTGCGAGGCCGGGCTGCAGGGCGAGCGGATCGTGCTCACCGGCGGCGGCGCCAACAGTGCCGAGTGGCGTCAGTTGATCGCCGATCTTTTCCAGTTGCCGGTGGAGGTGCCGCTGCAGACCGAGGGCGCGGCCTTCGGTGCGGCGCTGCAGGCGCTGTGGGCCTGCGACGGTGCAGGGCATGAAGGCCACGCACTGCAGGACATCGTCGACGCGCACGTGGTCTTCGATCCCCGGCTGTCCGCCCGGCCGGACCCCGCACGCGGTGCGCTGTATGCGCGTGCGTACCAACGTTTTGCCCACCATCTGCAGGAACTGTTGCCGCTGTACCGGCAGCGCCTGCCCTGATTCCCCCAAAGGATGTCGACCATGAGTGCTTCGTTCCACGTTGGCCAACGCGAGTTCTTCCCGGGTATCGGCCGGATTCCCTTCGAGGGACGTGATTCCGACAATCCGCTGGCCTTCAAGGTGTATGACGCAGGCAAGCAGATCGGTGGCCGCAGCATGGCCGAACACCTGCGCTTCGCCGTTGCGTATTGGCACAGCTTCTGCGGGGCAGGGCACGATCCCTTCGGCCCGGGTACGCGGGCGTATCCGTGGGACCAGGGGGCCACGCCGCTGGCGCGTGCCGAATCCAAGGCCGACGCGGCCTTCGAGTTTTTCACCAAGCTGGGCGTGCCGTACTACTGCTTCCACGACGTCGATCTTGCGCCGGATGCCGATGACATCGGCGAGTACCGGGACAATCTGGCGCACATGGTCGAGGTGGCACGCGAGCGGCAGGACAAGACCGGCATCAAGCTGCTGTGGGGCACGGCCAACCTGTTCTCGCATCCGCGCTACATGAACGGTGCGGCGACCAACCCGGACTTCAGTGTGGTGGCGCGCGGCGCGGTGCAGGTACGTGCGGCGCTGGATGCCACGGTCGCGCTGGGTGGCAGCAATTACGTGTTCTGGGGCGGCCGCGAGGGCTATTCGTGCCTGCTCAACACCGACATGAAGCGCGAACAGGCGCATCTTGCGCGGTTTTTGACAGCGGCCCGCGATTACGGGCGCAGTATCGGCTTCACGGGCACCTTCCTGATCGAACCCAAGCCGATGGAGCCGATGCACCACCAGTACGATTTCGACAGCGCCACCGTGGTCGGCTTCCTGCGCGCGCATGGCCTGGACAAGGACTTCAAGCTCAACATCGAAGCCAACCATGCCACCTTGTCCGGGCACACCTTCGCGCACGATCTGCAGGTGGCCTCTGACGCGGGACTGCTGGGCAGCATCGACGCCAACCGCGGCAACCCGCAGAACGGCTGGGACACCGATCAGTTCCCCACCGACATGTATGACGCGGTGGGGGCGATGCTGGTGGTACTGCGGCAGGGCGGATTTGCCGATGGCGGCCTGAACTTCGATGCAAAGGTACGTCGCGAATCAACAGATCCGCAGGACCTGTTCATGGCCCACATCGGCGGCATGGACGCGTTTGCCCGCGGCCTGGAGGTCGCCCATGCACTGCTCACGGCATCGCCGCTGGAGCAGTGGCGCAGCGAGCGCTATGCCAGCTTCGACCAGGGCCCCGGTGCCGCGTTTGCCCAGGGGCAGCTGACCCTGCAGGACCTGTGTGCCCATGCACAGCAGGCCGGCGAGCCGCGCCAGCGTAGCGGACGGCAGGAAGCGTATGAGAATCTGCTCAACCAGTACCTGCTGCGCTGAGCAGCGGGCGTCCACCGCAACCGGATAAACCCATGTCCACAGCGATACCTGCATCCGTCGGCACGCGCGGAGAGAACACGGCTTTCATCGTGCTGATCAGCTGCGTGGCCACCATTGGCGGCTTCCTGTTCGGCTTCGACAGTGGCGTCATCAACGGCACCGTCGATGGCCTACGCACCGCGTTCAATTCCAGCGAAGCGGCGCTGGGCTTCGAGGTGGCCTCGATGCTGCTGGGCTGCGCCATCGGTGCATTCCTGGCCGGGCGGCTGGGGGACCGGCTGGGCCGGCGCGGGGTGTTGATCATCTCCGCGGTGCTGTTCCTGCTGTCCGCGCTGGGAGCTGGCGCCGCGCATGCGTCGTGGCTGTTCGTCACGGCGCGCGTGGTGGGGGGCTTTGCCGTCGGTGCCGCCAGCGTGATGGCCCCGGCCTACATCGCCGAGGTCGCCTCGGCGCGCTATCGCGGCAAGCTGGCAACGGTGCAGCAGATCGCGATCATCAGCGGGCTGTTCGCTGCGTTCCTCAGCAACTATCTGCTGGCCCGCGCGGCGGGTGCCTCCACCGAAGCCTTGTGGCTGGGGCAGGAGGCGTGGCGGTGGATGTTCTGGATGCAGGCCATCCCGTCGTTGCTGTTCCTCGCGCTGCTGCTGGTGATTCCCGAAAGTCCGCGCTTCCTGGTGGTGAAGGGACGGCGCGAGCAGGCGGCTGCCGTGTTGACGCGGCTGTACGGAGCAGCCGAGGCGCAGGCCAAGCTGGGCGAGATCGAAGCCAGCCTGTCGCAGGACCAGCACACACCGTCCTTTGCGGATCTGAAGGATCAGGGCACCGGCAAGCTGCGCCGTATCGTATGGGTGGGTATCGGCCTGGCCGTGTTGCAGCAGTTGGTCGGTATCAACGTGGTGTTCTATTACGGCGCGGTGCTGTGGCAGGCGGTCGGCTTCTCGGAAAGCGATGCATTGCTGATCAACGTGCTGTCCGGTGCCCTGAGCATCGGGGCGTGCCTGGTCACCGTGCTGCTGATCGACCGCATCGGCCGCAAGCCATTGCTGTGGATCGGCTCGGTGGGCATGGCCGTGTCCCTGGCGCTCATGGTGGTGGCGTTCTCCAGCGGCAGCCTGGTCGACGGCAAACTGCAGTTGTCCGATGGCATGGGCCGTCTGGCGCTGGTGGCCGCCAATGTCTACGTGGTGTTCTTCAACATGTCCTGGGGCCCGGTGATGTGGGTGATGCTGGGGGAGATGTTCCCCAACCAGATCCGGGGCTCGGCGCTGGCCGTGGCGGGCGCGGCACAGTGGACATCGAACTTCGCGATCACCGTGAGCTTTCCGGTGCTGCTGACCGGGATCGGGCTGGCCGGCGCGTACGGCATCTACACAGTGGCCGCGTTCCTCTCCATCTTCTTCGTGCTGCGCTACGTGCGCGAAACGAAGGGCAAGGAGCTGGAGCAGATGGAGGGCTGAGGTGCGGTCGGCCGAGGGTCGACCGTTTCCTGCGGCGGCGGGATGTAGTGCGTGGTGCAGCCGGCTGAAGCCGGCTCTACCGGGTGGAACAGCAGCCGGCTGAAGCCGGCTCTACCGCCGGCTCTACCAGGTGCAATAGCAGGGGCTGGACGCAGAAAAGCCCGCTTTTGGCGGGCTTTTTGCTTCCTGCTGCAGTGACTGGTGCTCCCTAGGGGACTCGAACCCCTGTTTTAGCCTTGAGAGGGCCACGTCCTAACCATTAGACGAAGGGAGCGTTTGAAGTGTCACTGCCGGGGCAGGCGCGCTAGTATATGCATCTCGATGCCATTGGGCAATCCCGAAACTTCAACCGGAAGCGCCAACATCATTTCCTCCGTGACAACTCCGATAAGCCTGCGCGTTATCCCGCGCGACCAGCACACCATCTCCCGCAAGGACATCAGCCCGAACGCACTGCGCGTGCTGTACCGCCTGCGTGATGCCGGCTTCGGCGCCTACCTGGTAGGCGGTGCCGTGCGTGACCTGCTGGTCAATGGCCATCCCAAAGATTTCGACGTGGCCACCGACGCCACGCCCGAGCAGGTCAAGCAGCAGTTCCGCAACTGCCGCCTGATCGGCCGCCGTTTCCGCCTGGCCCATGTAGTGTTCGGCCGCGAGATCATCGAAGTGGCCACCTTCCGCGCCAATCTCGATGATGGCAGCGGTGACCGCGAGATGGACAACGGCATGCTGGTGCGCGACAACGTGTACGGCTCCATCGAAGAGGATGCGATCCGCCGCGATTTCACCTGCAATGCGTTGTATTACGCGGTCGAGGATTTCTCGGTGCGCGACTACACCGGTGGCTTTGAAGACGTGCAGGCGCGCCTGATGAAGCTGATCGGCGACCCGGAGCAGCGCTATCGCGAAGATCCGGTGCGCATGCTGCGCGCGATCCGCCTGGCGGCCAAGCTCGGTTTCCAGATCGAAGAAAAGACCGCCGCGCCCATTCCGCAGCTGGCGAACCTGCTGAACGAAGCCGCGCCGGCACGCCTGTTCGAGGAAGTGCTGAAGCTGTTCCTGTCCGGCCACGGCGTGGCCAGCTTCGAGGGACTCGAGCGCTACGGCTTGTTCGACGTGCTGTTCCCGGAAAGCGGCAAGGCCCTGCGCTCCAACCGCAGTGGCGCGCTGCGCCGCATGTTGATCGAAGGTCTGGCCAACACCGACCTGCGCGTGGCCAATGATGAGCCGGTGTCGCCGTCGTTCCTGTTCGCGCTGCTGCTGTGGCCGGCGTTCTGCCGTGCCCAGGCCAGCCTGCTCAAGCAGGGCGTGGCTGAAGAAGAGGCGCAGCGCCGCGCGGCTGATCGGGTGACCCTGCACCAGCTGACCACCGTGGCGCTGCCGCGCCGGTTCTCCCTGCCGATGCAGGAGATCTGGTTGCTGCAGGCACGCTTCGGATCGCGCCAGCGCAAGCGGGTGTTCCGCACCCTGACCCACCCGCGCTTCCGCGCCGCCTTCGATTTCCTGATCCTGCGCCAGGTGGCGTCCAGCGAGCACGCTGCCGACGTGTCGTTCTGGCGCGAGGCACAGCAGCAGTCCGGCCGCGAGCTGGAGACCACGCTGGACGATATCCACGAGCAGGACGACGCCAGCGAAGAGGACGCGCCGCGCAAGCGTCGTCGTCGCCGTCGTCGTCCGGAAGGTGCCGCCTCCGCGCCGGCGGAATAAGCCGCATGGTCGAGGCCTGGATCGGGCTCGGGGCCAACCTCGGCGACGCCGAGGGAAGCGTGCGCGGTGCATTGCGCGCGCTCGATGGCCTGGCGGACACGACGCTCCTGCGGGCATCCTCGCTGTACGCCACCCCTGCGTGGGGCAACGAGGATCAACCGCCCTTCGTCAACGCGGTGGCCTGCGTGCAGACCACGCTGCCGCCGCTGGCCCTGCTGCACGCCCTGCTGGCGCTGGAGCAGCAGTTCGGCCGGGTGCGCGATCCGTCCCTGCACTGGGGGCCGCGCATGCTGGACCTGGATATCCTGCTGTATGCCGACCAAGTGATCGATCTGGCCGAGCTGACGGTGCCGCATCCCTTCCTGCACCAGCGTGCGTTCGTCCTGGTGCCACTGGCGGAAGTGGCCCCCGGGCTTGTGCTTCCCGGTCATGGTCGCGTGCAGGATGCAGTGATGCAGGTGGACCCCTGCGGGATTTCCCGGTTAGAGGGATAATGGGCGCGTTATCACCCCCGGTTATTTCCTGATGAGCACGCACGCAGACAGCAAGCCCTGGACCGTCCCGGCGCTGGCGGAGGCCAAGCGCAACGGCCAGAAGCTGGTCATGTTGACCGCCTATGACGCAGGGTTCGCCCGCGCCTTCGATGCCAACGGGGTCGACATCGTCCTGATTGGCGATTCACTGGGCATGGTGGTGCAGGGCCATGATTCCACGCTGCCGGTGACCGTTGCCGACATGATCTACCACACCCGTGTGGTGGCCCGCGTACTGGAACGCGCGCTGCTGGTGGCGGATCTGCCCTTTGGTGCGGACGCTACGCCCGAGCGCGCGTTCGACGCATCGCTGCAGCTGCTGCAGGCCGGCGCGGAAATGGTCAAGATCGAAGGCGCCGGCTTCAAGCTGGACATCATCCGCCATCTGGTGGAGCGCGAGATTCCGGTCTGTTCGCACCTTGGGCTGACCCCGCAGTCAGTACTGCGGCTGGGTGGCTATCGCGTGCAGGGTCGTGGTGATGCCGCGCGGCAGCTGGTGGAAGATGCCAAGGCCGTGGTCGAGGCAGGGGCCAGCATGATCGTGCTGGAATGCCTGCCCACCCCCGTTGCCGCCGCAGTAACCGCCGCGGTGTCCGTGCCCACCATCGGCATCGGCGCCGGCCCGCAGTGCGATGGCCAGGTGCTGGTGATGCATGACCTTCTCGGCCTGGACAGTGGCCACCGCCGGCCCAAGTTCGTCAAGGATTTCCTTGCCGAAGGCGGTTCGGTTGCCGGTGCTGTCCGTGCCTACGCCGACGCCGTGCGCGACGGCACTTTCCCCGACGCTGAGCACGCCTACGCATCATGATCGAGACCGTCACCGAACTTGCCCAGCTGCGCGCCATCGTCAGCGGCTGGAAGCGCGAGGGGCTGCGCGTTGCGCTGGTGCCCACCATGGGCAACCTGCATGCGGGCCATTATTCGCTGGTCGCGCTGGCGCGGCAGTACGCCGACCGCGTGGTGTCCAGCGTGTTCGTCAACCCGACGCAGTTCGGCCCGAACGAGGATTTCACCCGCTACCCGCGCACCCCCGAGGCCGACACCAGTGGCCTGGAAGACGCTGGCTGCGACGTGCTGTGGTTGCCGACCGTCGAATCGATGTACCCGTTCGGCGTCGAGCTGGCGGCCAATGTCAGCGTACCCGGCATCAGTGGCCTGCTTGAAGGGGCGCACCGCCCTGGCCATTTCGATGGCGTGTGCACGGTCGTATCGCGCCTGTTCAACCAGGTCCAGCCCGACGTGGCCGCGTTCGGCAAAAAGGATTACCAGCAGTTGGCGGTGATCCGGCAGATGGTGGCCGACCTGGCATTTCCCATCCAGATCGTCGGCGGCGACATCGTGCGCGAAGACGATGGCCTGGCCATGAGTTCGCGCAACCAGTACCTCGATGCGACGCAACGCCCGGCCGCGACCACCATCCACCGGGTGCTGACGGGGATGCGCGAGGGCTACATCAGCGGGCATGCGCGCGAGCGCATCGAGGCCGATGCAGCAGACGCGCTGCAGGCGGCAGGCTTCCAGGTGGACTATGCCGCACTGCGCACGCCGGACCTGATTGAACCGCCGCATGAGGGCGGCCCGCGCGTGGCCCTGATCGCTGCCCGGCTGGGCAGCACGCGCCTGATCGACAACCTGGAATTCTGAGGCGCCAGGCGCTGCCGGGGTCCGGACCCCGGCAGCGCCGGAAGGGTGCTGAGGCGACGGCGTCGTGGGTCAGCGCAGCAGTGCCAAGGTCGCCGGTCCCGCTTCGGGCGCGGAGGGACCAGGGACTCGCGAAGAGCTGTAGCGAAACGAGTCGCAGCGCACCGAGCCGCATTTTTCTTTCTTTCCGAACAGTCGTTTCAGCGGCCCGAACACGCCTTTCTTGGGCCGCTTGGGGGCCAGCTCAGGCGTTTGCCGGATGCTGTGCTGCCTGCTGGACGGCGGCGGATACGGCAAGCTGTCTTCGCCCTGCAGCAGGATGACGGGATACAGGCGGGGAGAGTCGTCTGACAGCGGCAGCGCCGGGTACAGCGACGGCGGCTGAGCCACCTGCGCGGCCATCATGCCGGGGCCGGTAACGGTGACCTGCTGGATCGGAAGGGCCCGTGCGTCGACCGGCGCCTGCCCCTGTGCCTGCAGCCGCTTCAGTGCCTCCACCATCTCTTTCAGCGTCATTTCCAGCGTCTCCGGCATGGTCCACGTAACCTGCGGCGGCGGCTGCTGCTGCGGGGGAAGTGCGGTGCTGAGATCCGGCATCGAGCGCGCCAGATTGCGCACTTCGTGGGGCGCAGGCCGGTATTTCACCGGCGGCTCGCCCCCCGAAAACAATCCGAATATGCGCTCGAAACTGCGCGCGGGCATGGGGGTTATCTTCATGAGGACAGGTTCCGGGAAGGTCGCTCATGGTGAGGCTCCACTTACGGTGAGAACTTGCGAAAATCTTGCCTGCCCTGGACGTCTCTGCTGTCCAGTCTGAACCGTCAAGCGATGCACCCGGTCCTGCCCTGTCGCCAATCCCCCAGGTGATAGAATCCAGTCTTTCCTTTATCGCGTTGCCTGTGCCATGCATCTGTCCCTGCTGAAGACCAAGATCCACCGCGCCACCGTCACCCATTCGGAGCTGAACTACGAAGGGTCGATCGCGATCGACGACAACCTGTTGGCTGCCACCGGCATCCGCGAGTTCGAACAGGTGCATATCTGGGACGTCACCAACGGCGCCCGTTTCAGCACCTACGCCATCCGTGCCGAAGCCGGTAGCGGAGTGGTGTCGCTCAACGGCGGCGCGGCGCGCCACGTGCAGGTCGGCGACATCATCATCATCGCCGCGTTCGCCAGCATGACCGAGCAGGAAGCAGACAGCTTCCGGCCGAAGCTGGTATATGTGGATGGCAACAACCAGATCTCCCACACCAACGACAGCATCCCGACCCAGGCCGCATGACCACACACAACGGACTCGACGCGCTTCACTCCCATGCCCAGCGCCTGCGTGGCGCGCGCATCCCGGATCTGCTCACCGCCGAACCCGGCCGTGTCACCGATCTGGCGCTGCGGGTCGGTCCGTTGTATGTCAACTTCGCGCGGCAGAAGTACGATGCCGCTGCGTTGCAGGCGTTGCTGGCGCTGGCCGCCGAACGCGACGTGGGCGGTGCGATCACACGCCTGTTCCGTGGCGAGCAGGTCAACCTGACCGAAGGCCGCGCCGCGCTGCATACCGCGCTGCGTGGCGATGTGGTGGATGCGCCGGTCGCCGCCGACGCGTTCGCTACGGCACGCCAGGTCCGGCAGCAGATGGGCGAGCTGGTGCGCGCGCTGGAAACCAGTGGCGTCACCGACGTCGTCAGCGTCGGCATCGGCGGTTCGGACCTCGGTCCGCGGCTGGTGGCCGATGCCCTGCGCCCGGTTGATGGCAGCCGGCTGCGCGTGCATTTCGTGTCCAACGTGGATGGCGCGGCCATGCAGCGCACGCTGGCTACGCTGGATCCGACGCGCACCGCCGGCATCCTGATCTCCAAGACCTTCGGCACCCAGGAGACCCTGCTCAACGGGCAGATCCTGCACGACTGGCTGGGCGGCAGCGAACGTCTGTATGCGGTCAGCGCCAATCCCGAACGTGCAGCGAAGGCGTTCGACATCGCATCCAGCCGCTTGCTGCCGATGTGGGACTGGGTGGGTGGCCGGTATTCGCTGTGGTCGGCCGTTGGTTTCCCCATCGCGCTGGCCATTGGCTTTGAACGTTTCGAGCAGTTGCTGGACGGCGCCTCGCAGATGGACGCGCACGCACTGGACGCGCCGCTCGAGCGCAACCTGCCGGTTCTGCACGCGCTGACCGATATCTGGAACCGCAACCTGCTGGGCTATGCCACGCATGCGGTGATGACCTACGACCAGCGCCTGGCATTGCTGCCGGCTTACCTGCAGCAGCTGGTGATGGAAAGCCTGGGCAAGCGCGTGCAGCGCGATGGGCAGCCGGTGGCCAGCGATACTGTGCCGGTATGGTGGGGCGGAGCGGGCACCGATGTGCAGCACAGCTTCTTCCAGGCGCTGCACCAGGGCACCAGTGTGATTCCGGCCGATTTCATCGGCTGCGTGCGCAGCGATGATCCGTACACGGTCAACCATCAGGCGCTGCTCGCCAATCTGCTGGCGCAGACCGAGGCCCTGGCCAATGGCCAGTCCAGCGATGACCCGCATCGGGATTACCCGGGCGGTCGTCCGAGCACCATGATCCTGTTGGATGCGCTGACGCCGCAGGCGCTGGGCGCACTGATCGCGATGTACGAACACGCGGTGTATGTGCAGTCGGTGATCTGGAACATCAACGCGTTCGACCAGTTCGGCGTGGAGCTGGGCAAGCAGTTGGCAGGCCAGTTGCTGCCAGCGCTGCAGGGCGAGGCAGTGGAGATCACCGATCCCATGACGCGCGAGATCCTGCGGTTGTTGTAACGCGGGTTCATGAACCCGTGGGGTATCGCGGGGGGGCGGGATTCCGCCGAGCATGGCTCGGCGCTACCAGATGCATCGCGCGGGCCGGCAGTCCGCCGTCAGCGTGAGGGTTCCGGGCTCGGGCGTTTGGCCAGCTTGCGCTGCAACGAACGCCGGTGCATGCCGAGCAGGCGCGCGGCGGCCGATACGTTGCCGCCGGTTTCATGCATCGCCTGCTGGATGTGCTCCCACTGCAGCCGGCTGATCGGCGTCATCGCATCAGGCAGGTCCAGCTCGCCATCGTCGGCCGGGCCGTCATCTTCTTCCCCCAGCGCGCGCAGGATCATCGGCACCGTGGCCGGCTTGGGCAGGTAGTCATCGGCGCCCAGCTTGATGGCCTCGACGGCCGTGGCGATGCTTGCATACCCGGTGACCAGCAGGATGCGCATGTCTTCGCGCAGGGCACGCAGGGGCTGGATCAGCGCCAGCCCGGACTCGCTGCCCAGCTTCAGGTCGATCAGCGCGAACGCGGGCGGCTGCTGGCGGGCGAGCAACAGGGCACTTGCCGAGTCCTGCGCGGTGCGCGTTTCCAGGCCTTTGCGGGCCAGGCTGCGCTGCAGCGTGCGCAGGTACAGTTCGTCATCGTCGACCAGCAGGCCATCGCCATGCAGGCCTGCGGCGGAAGAGGGCAGGGCAGTGTTCATGGGGTTTCCTCGCGGGGGACCAGCGGAATACGGAAGCCGACGCGGCTGCCTGCGCCATGCGCAGGGCGCATCCACATTTCGCCATGCAGGCGTTCGATGGTGGCGTGGGACAGGGCCAGGCCGACGCCCATGCCCTCGCTCTTGCTCGAGCTGAACAGAGTGGCGGGCAGAACGGCCTGGCGCGCATCGAAGCCGTGGCCGAAGTCACGGACTTCGCCCACCAGGTCGTCGCCCTCGATGCGCAGCGACAGCTCGACTTCCGCGCGTCCGGCGTTTTCACCGGCCTCGGCGGCGTTGTTCAGCAGCACCATCAGCAGGTGGCCCACGCCGGCATCCAGCGGCAGGGTAAGCGGGGCATCCGCGTTGCGGCTGAGGATGATGGTCGGCCGTACCAGCCGCCATTGCTCCAGCACCTGCAGCGCGGTGGCCGGTCCTCGCCCGGGCACATCCGGCGATGCCGGCGCGGCCAGGGCCAGTACCCGCTCGCGACACTGCACCAGCAGTTCGCGCAGGGTTTCCACGTCGTCGCGCACCTCGGCGCTTTCGTTCTGCTCGGCGATATCGTCGGCCAGCAGCGTCATCGTCGCCAGCGGGGTGTTCAGCTCATGCGCCACCGATGCGGCATGGGTGGCCAGCGCGACGATGCCCTCGTTGCGGGCGAAGCGTTCGCGCAGCAGTGACAGCTCGTGTTCGCGCTGGCGCAGGGCAACCGCCAGCCGCGTGGAGAACGCCAGCACCACCGTCACCGAGATCAGGAAGTTGGCCACCACGCCCCACTGCTGCAGGTCTTTCGGAGCGAAGTAGCCGCCGGCGGGCAGCGGCAGGCCTAACGCGGCGCTCAGCGAGTAGCCGATAAGGCACGACGCGGCCACCGCCAGCGTCCAGCGCACCGGCAGGGCCAGCGCCGCCAGCGCGATCAGGATGAGGAACAGCGAGCCGAAGGGATTGCTGATGCCGCCGCTCCAGCCGACCATCCAGGTCAGTACGGTGACATCCACCAGGATATGGCCGAAGGCGGTCACCGGCGCGGTATCGGTGCCGTGCACGCGCAGCTGCGCGTACGTATTGAACAGGGCCAGCACCAGCACGCCGGCCCACAGGGGCACCTGCGGCAGCGGCAGGCCCAGCACCCAGGTGGCCACCAGGATGGTCGCCGCCTGGCCGGCGGTAGCCAGCCAGCGCAGGCTGCACAGGGTCTGCAGGAACGGGGCGTCGGGAGAGGTCATGGGCGCTCATCGTATGCGCTCCCCGTGTGTCCTGCCTGCGACAATCGGCCGCAGACCGCACCGGCACTGAATGGGAGTCACCCGGCGGTCGCGCGGCAGCGCTAGAATATTCCGATGCATGACGCCGTCTCCCGCCCCACACCTCCTGCCGAGCCCACCGCCTGGCCGCGCCGCCTGACCCAACCTGTCCGCATCGGCGGGGTGGTCGTGGGCGGTGGCAAGCCCGTGGTGGTGCAGTCGATGACCAACACCGATACCGCCGACGTGGCGTCCAGCGTCAAGCAGGTCGCCGAACTGTGGCGCGCTGGATCGGAAATGGTCCGGTTGACGGTCAACAACGCCGAATCGGCTGCCGCGATCCCGCGCATCGTCGAGAAGCTGGCGATGATGGGCATCGAGGTGCCGCTGATCGGCGATTTCCATTACAACGGCCATCAGCTGCTCACCGCCGAGCCGGCCTGCGCCGAAGCGTTGGCCAAGTACCGCATCAATCCCGGCAACGTGGGCTTCGGCAAGAAGAAAGACCTGCAGTTCGCGCAGTTGATCGAGTTCGCCATCCGCTACGACAAGCCGGTGCGCATCGGCGCGAACTGGGGCTCGCTGGACCAGTCGCTGGCCGCCAGGCTGATGGATGAAAATACCCAGCGCGCCCAGCCGTGGGATGCCGGGCGGGTGCTGCGCGAGGCGCTGATCCGGTCGGCACTGGATTCGGCGGAAACCGCCGTCGACCTGGGCCTCCCGCGCGACCGCATCGTGCTGTCGGCCAAGGTCAGTGGCGTACAGGAACTGATCGCCGTGTATCGCGACCTGGCGCAGCGGTCCGATTTCGCCCTGCACCTCGGCCTGACCGAAGCAGGCATCGGCAGCAAGGGCATCGTCGCCTCGGCAGCCGCGCTGGCGGTGCTGATGCAGGAAGGTATCGGTGACACCATCCGGATATCGCTGACGCCCGAACCGGGCCATTCGCGTACGCAGGAAGTGATCGTCGCCCAGGAACTGTTGCAGACCACGGGCCAGCGCGCGTTCACGCCGCTGGTCACCGCCTGCCCCGGTTGTGGCCGCACCACGTCGGAGTTCTTCCAGGAGCTGGCCAAGGTCGTGCAGAACCACGTACGCGAGCGCATGCCGCTGTGGAAGATCGAGCACCCCGGCGCAGAGAACATGACCTTGGCGGTGATGGGCTGCATCGTCAACGGCCCGGGTGAGTCGCGGCACGCCAACATCGGCATCTCGCTGCCGGGAACCGGGGAAGCGCCGTCGGCGCCGGTATTTGTCGATGGCGAGAAGTCGGTCACCCTGCGCGGCGAGAACATCGCCCAGGAGTTCGTCGCCCTGATCGATGACTACGTCGAGCGAAACTATGTCCGAAGTGCCGGATAACCTCGTCGGACCGGACGGCCAGGAAGAGGCGGCAGGGGTTCGTCACTGGCTGTCGCGCAACGCGTGGCGCTTCCTGCTGCTGTTCGCCGGCGTGCTGGTGCCGCTGGCGGTGTTCGTTGCGTTGGCCGATGAAGTGCATGAGTTCGAATCCTTCCACTTCGACGCCCCGCTGCTGATGCGCATGCACGGCTGGCATGGCCCGGCGCTTGACCAGTTCGTCGTGGTGGTCACGCGGCTGGGCTATGAGTGGTTCCTGATCCCGGCCGACGTGGTCATCGTGGCGGCCCTGCTGCTGCGTCGGCACTGGCGTGAGGCCAGCTTCGCGGCGATCGCGTTCGTCGGATCGGCCCTGCTCAACATGGGCAGCAAGCAGTTCTTCCAGCGCGATCGGCCAAGCCTATGGGAGTCCATCGCGCCAGAGTCCACGTACAGCTTCCCCAGCGGTCATGCGATGGGCTCGATGACCTTCGCCTGCGTGGTCGTGCTGCTTGCGTGGAACACGCGCTGGCGTGTGCCGGTGCTGATCGGTGCGCCTCTGTTCGCGGTGCTGGTCAGCATCTCGCGGATCTATCTGGGCGTGCATTACCCCTCCGACATCCTGGCCGGCTGGTGTGCGGCGCTGGTGTGGGTCGTGGGCTGCTATCTGGTGATGTTCCGCCAGCGGCGTCCGTGGGGTCCCCGGCGTGGGCCGCTCGCCCGGGCTGACGTGAACAAACCGTAAAGATGCGCCTCCTATAGGCTATATTGATCGGACAAGCAGGTTCACGGCGAGCGATACAGGGTCAGACACGGGTGTTATGTGATTCTGGCCGCAGTTCGGCAGCGACCGTCGGGAACTACGCTTGTGGGGCGTCTGCGCGGTACCTACCGTGGAAGACGGCAGCGGTGGTGAAAGGGGAACATGCATGACGATTCGTATCTATCTGGTGGATGACCACGCACTGGTCCGTACCGGAATGAAGATGATTTTGTCCGGTGAGACCGATATCGAGGTCATCGGCGAGGCGGAGTGTGGCGAGGATGCGCTGCGCGAAATCCGCCAGCTGAAGCCGGACGTCGTGCTGTGCGACCTGCACCTGCCGGGCGTCAGTGGCCTGGAAGTCACCGAGCGCATCGTGCGCGGGCAGGAGGCCACCCGCGTGGTCATCGTGTCCGTGCTGGAAGATGGCCCCATGCCCAAGCGGTTGCTGGAGGCCGGTGCGTCCGGCTACATCAGCAAAGGCTGCAACGCGCAGGAGCTGCTGCGCGCGGTCCGCGAGGCATCGCAGGGACGGCGCTACCTGGGCAGCAACATCGCGCAGAACCTGGCGTTGTCCACGGTGGAGGGCAGTGCCTCGCCGTTCGACAGCCTGTCGCCGCGCGAGCTGGAAGTGGCCCTGTTGTTGACCCAGGGGCTGCGCCAGGAAGACATCGCGCGCCGGCTCAGCCTGAGCGCGAAGACCATCAATACGCACAAGGCACGCCTGTTCGAGAAGATGGGTATCCACGACAACATCGCGCTGGCGCGCATGGCCAGCCAGTACGGCCTGGTGGACCCCGCCCGCCCGATGTGATCAGGGCGGGTAGCGGTACGTGTGATGGGTGACGACCGTTGATCGTCACCCTGTCGTCCCCGCCGAGCATGGCCCGGCGCTACCGCTTCAGTGACCGCGCACCCGGGCGACGATCTTCGCCGCGCCCGCCGCTGCGTCGCGCACCTTGTCCCACGCGCCGTCGGCGATCCACTTGCCCGGCACCATCCACGACCCGCCGATGCAGAGCACGTTCTTCTGCTCGAGGTACTCTGCGGCACTGTCTTCGGTGATGCCGCCGGTCGGGCACAGCTTCAGGTCCGGCACCGGCCCGGCCAGTCCCTTGATCATCGCCAGCCCGCCCACGGCGGTGGCCGGGAACAGCTTGCATACCCGGAACCCCCGCGCGTACAAGGCCAGCAGTTCGGTCGGCGAGGCCGCACCCGGCACGACCGGCAGCGGTGCCGCGGCCAACGCGTCGGCCATGTGCGCCGGCGTACCCGGCGTCACCAGGAAATCCGCACCCGCATCGATGGACTGCTGCATCTGCTCCACCGTCAGCACGGTGCCTGCACCCACCACCACGCCCGGCAGTTCGCGCTTCAACATTGCCAGCGCGTCCATCGCCACCGGCGTGCGCAGGGTCAGCTCGATGGCCGGCAGGCCGCCTTCCAGCAACGCCGCACTGACCGCTCGCGCCTGATCCAGCGTATGCACGGTCACTACCGGCAGGATGCCCGCTGCACGCAACAATTCCGCCGCCCGTACCTGATGCTCTGCGATACCCATGCTCTGTTTTTCCCTTGTTTTTCTATCTGCAGCGCAGAAGCGCCGATGAACTGTCAGCAGGGCTGCGGGGAGCCCTGGCCAGGACCGTTGAGCGCCCGGATGGCGCGAAACGAGCCCCCATGGATGGGTTCACGGCGGGTCCTGGTCAGGGCTTCCCGCAGCCCCGGATCGACCAAGCCCGCCGCATGATGCTCAGGCGTCCTTCGACTCGTGCGGTGCCGCCGCCGCTGCGGCGTCATGCCCCAGTTCGTATTCTGCGTCGTAATCCCACGCACTGCCGTCAGAGGCTGCTGGCCCGCAGGAAATCGAAATCGCACCCTGGTCGGCCGGACCCACTACCAGACGATTGATCGCGAACAGGTTGCGGCCCAGATCATTGGCAGCCGGCGCCGTGTTCGGTGCCTGCTCGCGCGCTGCCCACTCGGCCGCATCGATCAGCACTTCCAGCGTGCCCGCTTCACCATCCAGGCGGATGATGTCGCCCTCGCGTACCTTGCCCAGCGGACCGCCACGTGCGGCCTCCGGCGTCACGTGGATCGCCGCCGGAATCTTGCCCGACGCCCCGGACAGGCGACCATCGGTGACCAACGCCACGCGGCGGCCCTGGTTCTGCAGCAGGCCCAGCAGCGGCGCCAGCGAATGCAGCTCGGGCATGCCGTTCGCACGCGGGCCCTGGTAGCGCACCACCGCCACGAAATCCTGCGGCAGCAGGCCAGCGGCATGCAGCTTGTTCAGCACCTGCGGCGCATCGACCACCACGGCAGGCGCTTCGATGGTGCGGTACTGCGGCTTCACTGCAGACAGCTTGATCAGGGAACGGCCGAGGTTGCCGCGCAGCAGGCGCAGGCCGCCCTGGCTTTCGAACGGATTGTCGACGCCGCGCGCGACGTCCTCGTCCGCGCTGCGGATGATGCCGTCCACCCATACCACCTGGCCGTCCTGCAGGCGCGGCTCGCGTGCGTAGTCGGCCATGCCGCCGCGGGCGACGGTGACGATGTCGCCGTGCATCAGCCCGGCGCGGATCAGTTCACCGAACACGAAGGCCGGTCCGCCGGCAGCGGCGAAGCGGTTCACATCGGCTTCGCCATTGGGATAGACGCGGGTCAGCAGCGGGATCAGCTGCGACAGCTCGTCCATGTCGTCCCAGGTCACCACGATGCCGGCGGCACGTGCCACCGCGATCCAGTGGATGGTGTGGTTGGTCGAGCCACCAGTGGCCATCAGCGCCACGATGGCGTTGATGATCGCGCGCTCGTCGATGATCCGGCCGATCGGGCGGTAATCATCGCCCAGCGCGGTCATGTCCAGCGCGCGCACGGTGGCTTCGCGGGTCAGCGCGCCGCGCAGGGTCTGTTCCGGATTGACGAACGAGGCACCCGGCAGCTGCACGCCCATGGCTTCCAGCAGCACCTGGTTGGAATTGGCCGTGCCGTAGAACGTGCACGTACCGGCGCCGTGGTACGACGCGGCCTCCACCTCCAGCAGCTCCTCGCGGGTCGCTTCGCCGGCGGCGTAGCGCTCACGCACTTCCGCTTTCTGCTTGTTCGGGATGCCGGGGGTCATCGGTCCGGCCGGCACGAACACCGACGGCAGATGGCCGAAGGCGAGCGCGCCGATCAGCAGGCCAGGTACGATCTTGTCGCACACGCCAAGGTAGATCGCCGCGTCGAACATGTCGTGGCTGAGGCCGATCGCGGTGGACTGGGCGATCACATCACGCGAGAACAGTGACAGCTCCATGCCGCCACGGCCCTGGGTCACGCCGTCGCACATCGCCGGCACGCCGCCGGCCACCTGGGCGGTCGCCCCCAGCTCACGTGCGATCTGCCGGATCTGCTCCGGGTAGCTCTCGAACGGCTGGTGGGCCGACAGCATGTCGTTGTACGAGGTGATGATGCCCAGGTTCGGCGTCACACCGCCACGCAGGCGGCTCTTGTCGGTACCGCCACAGGCGGCGAAACCGTGGGCAAGGTTGCCGCAGCTCAAGCGGCTGCGGAACGGACCATCGCGAAGGGCGGCATCGATCCCGGCCAGGTAAGCGGCGCGCGAGGCGGCGCTGCGGCGGACGATGCGCTCGGTGATGGCGTGCAGTTGCGGATGCAGACTCATTGGCTACCAGCGTTGGAAGGTGGCGAGAGGGGGAAAGCGATTCACGGCGATCAGGTCAGTCGGCCCAGTGCACGCGCAGGCGCGGACCGGGCTGTTCGATGGCGGCGAGGATCGGATACTGGTGGACGTCGTTGCTGTCCAGCGCGTGCTGCAGCACTTCCAGCTTCTGCTTGCCGCGCAGCAGCAGCAGGCGCTGGCGGCAGGAACGCAGGCCATGCGGCGTCAGGGTGATGCGCAGCGGCCACTGGTTGGCGCCCGGGCAGCCGGTCGCATCCAGTGAGGCGTAGGGCAGGGTGCTTTCCAGTGCACGCGGCAGCTCGCGCGAGCCGGGGAAAAGCGAGCAGGTATGTCCGTCGTTGCCCATGCCCAGCGCAACCACGCTCGGCTGCAGGCTGTGCTGGGCCTGCAGGTTGGCGGTGTACACGCACTCGGCCAGCGGCTTGCCGATGCGCACCAGCGGATCGAAATGGGCGCCTTCGGCGCGCTGCAGGAAGTTTTCGCGGACCAGACGCGCATTGCTGTCGCGATCCTGCGGCGACAGCCAGCGTTCGTCGGCCAACCCCACTTCTACGCGGTCCCAGTGCACGTCCAGCTCGGCCAGCGCCTGATACACCGGCGCGGGAGTGGTGCCGCCGGACAGCAGCATGCGCGCACGGCCGTGCTCGGCGATGTCGGCGTTGAGGATCTTCGCCATGTCCGCGGCAACGGATTCGATCCAGCCGTCGGCTTCGCGGTGGGCGATGAACTCGACGCGGTCGGTAGAGAAGGGAACAGGCATCAGGCAACAGCTCCGAGGGCACCGCACTGCGCATCGACCGCATAGGCCGCCGCGCCGAGCAGGCCGGGATTGGGGTGGATGACGGCCAGCGAAGGAACCCGGCCCATGATCGAAGAGAAACGCCCCTTGTGTTCGAAGCGCTGGCGGAAGCCGGAATGCTGCAGGGATTCCAGCATGCGCGGCACCAGGCCGCCGGTCAGGAACACGCCGTCCCACGCCCCCTGGATGAGCACCAGGTCACCGGCGATGGCGCCGAAGATCGCGCAGAACAGGTCCACTGCACGCATCGCCTGCGGATCGCCCGTGGCGGCGCGTGCGGTGACATCAGCCGGCTTGAGGTGGCCCGGATCGAAGCCGGCCATTTCGCAGACGGCGCGATGGATGTTGACCAGCCCGGGGCCACAGATCAGGCGCTCGTTGGATACCCGGCCGAAGGTTTCCGACAGGATTTCCAGGATGCGTATCTCTTCCGGGGTGCCCGGCGGGAAGCTGACGTGGCCGCCCTCGGTTTCCAGCGGGAAGCAGCGGTCATTGCGGATCACCAGGCCACCGACACCGAGACCGGTGCCAGGGCCGATGACGCCGTAGTTGGCCGGTGCACCGCTGCGCCGCGGACTCCACGCGGCACCGCCGATCTGCACCACATCCTTGGGCTGCAGCAGCGAAATGGCCATCGCCTGCGCGGCGAAGTCATTGATCAGGTGCAGCTCGGAAAACCCGAGCATTGCCGCCGTGCGGCTGCGCGAGATCACCCACGGGTGGTTGGTGATGCGGGCCTCGTCACCGTCCACGCGACCGGCAACGGCGAACACGCCGCGGTCTGCCTCGGCAGCGACTTCCTGCAGGTAATGCCGTGCGGCATCACCGAGCGAAGGAAAATCGACCACCGGGAATTCCCGGATGCTGTCTTCCAGCAGCGGCGTGTCACTGGCGGTGTCGGCCAGAGCGAAGCGTGCATTGGTGCCGCCGATGTCGGCGACCAGCAGCGGCCGCTCCTGCGCCGTCATGCCGGGTCTCCGTGTGCGGTATCGATGACATCGCCAGGCAGGAAGCCGGCGGCTTCGGCGGGGCCCCAGGTGCCGGCGGCATACGGCTGCAGCGGCAGATCGGCGTTCTTCCACGCATCGGCCACGCTATCGATCCAGTGCCATGCCGCACGCACCTCGTCATCGCGGACGAACAAGGCGTGGTTGCCATTGAAGGCGTCCAGGAACAGGCGTTCGTAGGCGATGCGGCGGTGCAGGCCGGTCGGTACCGACAGATCAAGCTCGACCGGCTGCAGTTCCAGCGCGCCCCATTCCGGGCCCGCCAGGCTGCTCATCAGGCCGAGCTCGATGTTCTCCTGCGGCTGCAGCTGGAACACCAGCCGGTTCGGCGTGGCCTGGCCACGATGCGGGCGCTCGAACAACCAATGGGTGACCGGCTTCAGCGTGACCACGACCCGGCTGGTGCGCTCGGGAAGGCGCTTGCCCGTGACCAGGTGGAACGGCACGCCGCTCCAGCGCCAGTTGTCGATGTGCGCCGTGACCCCGGCGAAGGTTTCCACGTCGCTGCCTTCCGGCGGCTGATACGCCTGCGCCGGCTGGCCGTCGATGCTGCCGGCGGTATAGCGGCCACGCACGCTGTCACGTGCGGCGTGTTTGGCATCCAGCGGACGCAGCGAGCGCAGCACCTTGACCTTTTCATCGCGGATGCGATCGGCTTCCAGCGACGCTGGCGGCTCCATCGCCACCAGGCACAGCAGCTGCAGGATATGGCTCTGCACCATGTCGCGCAGCGCACCGGAGCGCGCGTAGTAGGCATCGCGGCCATCCACGCCTTCGCTCTCGGACACCAGGATGTGCACCGATTCGATGTAGGTGCGGTTCCACACGGCTTCCAGCAGGGTGTTGCCGAAACGCAGCGCGATCAGGTTCTGTACCGCGGCCTTGCCGAGGTAATGATCCAGGCGGAACACGCGGTCTTCGTCGATCCACTGGCCGATGGTGCTGATGATCTGCTCGGCGCTTTCGCTGTCGCTGCCGATCGGCTTCTCCAGCATCAGCCGGTGCGGTGCGGCAAGTGCGCCGCCCTTGGCCAGACCTTCGCAGGTGGAGATATACAGGCCGGGCGGAATCGCCAGGTAGCTCACGCAGCGGCGACCGACCTGGTCGGCCACGGCTTCAGCGACCGAGTCGGCGTTGCGCAGGTCCACCGAGCGGTAGTCGATGCGCTGCAGCAGCGAGGCGATGTCCGCTTCGCTGGCTGCCGGCATGGATTGCTGCAGGCGCGGGCGCAGGATGTCCCGGAAGGCATCGGTGTCGTGCGGCGACAATGCCAGCGCACGGACCTTGAAGTCTTCCGGCAGCAGGCCATCACCAAGCAGCCGCAGCAGGGAAGGGAAGAGGTAGCGCTGGGCCAGATCGCCGGTGGCGCCGAACAGGAAGAGGGTATCGTGCATTTCTCGAGTTTCAGATCCGGGTGACATCGTTGTCAATCGCTGCCTGGCTGGGTTCCGGGAGGGGTTTGGCGCTGCTTTGTCCGTTCCATCGTGGGTGCATGCCAGCGGCTGCTGGCGCTGCCCGTCACGAGGGGCCGGGTGTACGTTCCATCATCGATGCACACTGCGTGCGCAGCAACCTACGGATACTGCCACGTGAAAACGTTTACATGGCAGAATGTGCAACTGTATTCGATTGCATTGGTGCCGTCATGCGGCACTGAGGCAAAAACACTGCCATCGGGAGGGCCGAAGGCAGTCCACATGCAATGCCCAGGCAACGGGCGGACTGGAAGAGTGATATGGCAAAAGTACAGTTGCAGGGTGTGCGCAAGGTCTACGACAACGGCCAGGTCGCGGTGAAGGAGGCCACCTTCGAGGTGGCTGACGGTGAGTTGATGGTGCTCGTGGGCCCCTCGGGCTGCGGCAAGTCGACCCTGCTGCGGATGATCGCCGGGCTGGAAGAGATCAGTGGCGGCACGCTGACCATCGGCGACCGCGTGGTCAACGACGTGGCGCCGAAAGACCGCGACATCGCGATGGTGTTCCAGAGCTACGCGCTGTACCCGCACATGACCGTCGCCGAGAACCTGGCCTTCGGCCTGAAGCTGCGCGGCCACGACAAGGCGACCATCGACAAGCGCATCAGCGAAGCGGCGCAGACCCTTGGCCTGACCGACATGATGGACAAGCTGCCCAAGGCGATGTCCGGCGGCCAGCGCCAGCGCGTCGCGCTGGGTCGCGCCTTGGTGCGTGAGCCGGCGGTGTTCCTGCTCGATGAGCCGCTGTCCAACCTGGACGCCAAGCTGCGCCACAGCGTGCGCACGGAAATCGCGCAGCTGCACCGCAAGCTGGGGACCACGATGATCTACGTCACCCACGATCAGGTCGAGGCGATGACCCTCGGCCAGCGCATCGTGGTGCTGAAGGACGGCGTGATCCAGCAGATCGACACGCCGATGGCGCTGTATGACCGACCGGCGAACCTGTTCGTGGCCGGCTTCCTCGGCAGCCCGGCGATGAATGTCCTGCGCGGCACGCTGCAGGCCACCGCGGCGGGCGTGGCGGTGATCGACGGTGCATGGAAAGCGCCGCTGGGCCAGGCCACGATCGATCCGCGCTGGCTGGACAAGCCGGTGGCCGTCGGCGTGCGGCCCGAGCATCTGCAGCCGGCCGACGGCAATGCGGAGTGGGCGTTCGACGCCCGCATCGAGGGTATCGAGCCGGTGGGCAACGAGATCTTCGTCAACATGGTCAGCGGCAACCACGCCCTGACCATGCGCGTCGCACCGCGGTCGCTGCCCGCTGTGGGTGAAACCCTGCAGGTGGCGGTGCAGCCCGGCGCGCTGCACTTCTTCGACCCGGAAACCGGCGAGCGCCTGACCGCCTGAAGGTAGCCGAGAGGTAGAGCCGACGGGTAGAGCTGACTTTAGTCGGCTGCGCGTGGGGTTGGACGAGACCACTGGCCATCACGTGAAAGGCAGCCGACTGAAGTCGGCTCTACCGATTCCGAGCGCGGGGCATCCCGGGCAGGCAGCCGATGGGTAGTGCCGACCGGTAGAGCCGACTTTAGTCGGCTGCGCGTGGGGTTGGACGACACCACCGGCCATTACGTGAAAGGCAGCCGACTGAAGTCGGCTCTACCGATTCCGAGCGCCGGGCATCACGGGCAGGCAGCCGATGGGTAGTGCCGACCGGTAGAGCCGACTTTAGTCGGCTGCGCGTGGGGTTGGACGACACCACCGGCCATCACGTGAAAGGCAGCCGACTGAAGTCGGCTCTACCGGTCGGCCCCACCAGTCGCCCCACCAGTCGCCCACCAGTCGGCCCCCCCCCGTCGGCGCCAGCGTGGGCTCTACCGCGCCAAGCCTTCCAGCAGCGGGAGGCGCTGCGCGGGCAGGCCGGCTACGCTCAGCGGGGCGTCGCTGGCTTCCAGCGGCAGCACCGCCAGCGCCAGCTCACCGGCCACGCAGGCTACGGTGCCCAAGGTGCTGCCGTTCTGCTCCACGGCCAGACCGGGGGCGGCGCCGGCGGCAAGCTGCAGCAGCTGCAACGCGCGCTTCGCCTTGCCAAGGAAATGCGTGCGCGCCACGATCTCCTGACCCGGGTAGCAGCCCTTCTTGACGCTGTAGCCGTTCAGTCGATCCAGGCCGAGTTGCTGCGGTGTCCACTGTTCGCGCTGGCTTGCGTCCAGTCGCGGTACACCGAAGCGAAGGTCCGCCTGACGCCACGTCGCGGTGAATCCTGCGTCCACCTGCCCGGGCGCGTCGGCGGCAATGCGCATCGTCCTCGGCAGGTCCCCGCTGCCCACGTCCAATTCCAGGAATCCAGCCAGCGATCCGGCCAGAACTGCGCCAGAAGCAGTTTTCGGGGCAGTGAGCGCGGCCTGCAGTTGAAGATCATCGCGCAGACCGATTTTCACTTTTCGACGGAACACAAAACGCTGCAACTGCGACGCAATCTCATCTGCGTCGCCGTCGGCGAAGACCAGCAGCAGATCATCGGAAGTGATCCGAATGAGCTGAAACACGGCAATCGTGCGGCCTTTGGCTGTCAACCACGCGCTCCACTGCCAGTGGCCATCGGCGAGAGCGAGCACGTCGCTGGAGAATTGCGCCTGCGCGAACACCGCCGCGTCGGGGCCGGAAATCGCCAGCAACTGGCGGTCTGCCAATGGGCGATATGCATCGATATCAGGGGAAAGGTTGTCAGGCACGTGCGTGAGGTCTAGAATTTGTGCGTTGCGAGAATCCTGATGATAGGCCAAACAACCCCCACTCCCGACGCTGAATCTGAAGCTCCGCTGGACCCGAAGGCGCCCGCGCCCGAAAGCATGCCTGCTGAGCAGAAGGAATACGGTGGCCGCGGCGGACTTGATCCGGTGCGGTACGGTGATTGGGAGAAAAACGGACGCTGCATCGATTTTTGATCCAGCATTGAGCCAACGCGGCAGCTGTGCCGCCCAGCCGAGACAACGAGCCCAGCGAATGGCGACCCGAGAACGCCCCCTTTCCCCGCACCTCCAGGTGTATCGCTGGCAGATCCAGATGGCCACCTCGATTCTGCATCGAGCGACCGGCATCTTTCTGTCTGTTGGAGCCTTGATCATTGCCGGCGGACTGCTCGCCCTGATGATGGGCCCCGCCTCCTGGACCTGCTTCACCGACCACGCAGGCGCCTGGTACGGCAAGCTGTTCCTGTTTGCCTGGACCTGGGCCTTCGCCTACCACCTGTGCAATGGCCTGCGCCATATCGTGCAGGACTTCGCGATCGGCTTCAGCATCCCCGCATTCGTCCGCAGCAGCTGGCTTTCGGTGTTCGCATCGCTGGTCATCACCGCCGCGATCTGGGCCTACGTCGTGCTTTCCGGAGGTGCCGCATGAGCCGTTACCGCACCCCGCTGAAAAACGTGCGTGGCCTTGGCGCGGCCAAGACCGGTACCGAACACTTCGTCCACCAGCGCCTGACCGCCACCGCGCTGGTCGCGCTGTCGATCTGGTTCCTGGTGTTCGTGCTGAGCCTGGTCGGCGCTGATTACGTGACCGCGTCGGCGGCCATCGCCAAGCCGTGGAATGCGGTGCTGGTGGTCGGCTTCCTGGTCGCCATGTTCTGGCACGCCCAGCTTGGCCTGCAGATCGTGCTGGAAGACTACATCCACAACTCGCTGGTGGCGCTTGCGCTGCAGACCCTGGTGAAGTTCATCGCCGTGCTCGGCGCGATCGTCAGCATATTCGCTGTCGTCCGCATTGCCCTCGGCGCTGCCTGAGTCCAGGCACCAAGACAGGAATCCAGATTAGATGTCCGCTTACAAGATCACCGAACACAAGTACGACATGGTCGTGGTGGGCGCCGGCGGTGCCGGCCTGCGCGCCACGTTCGGGCTGGCTGCCAAGGGCCTGCAGACTGTGTGCCTGACCAAGGTCTTCCCGACCCGTTCGCACACCGTCGCCGCGCAGGGTGGCATCTCCGCCGCGCTCGGCAACATGGGCGAGGACGACTGGCGTTACCACTTCTACGACACGATCAAGGGCTCGGATTGGCTGGGTGACCAGGACGCCATCGAGTACATGTGCCGCGAAGCGATCCCGGCGATCATCGAGCTGGAGCACTACGGCGTGCCGTTCAGCCGTACCGAAGAGGGCAAGATCTACCAACGCCCGTTCGGCGGCATGACCACCAAGTACGGCGAAGGCCCGGCGGCGCAGCGTACCTGCGCGGCGGCCGACCGTACCGGCCACGCCATGCTGCACACCCTGTACCAGCAGTCGCTGAAGCACGATGCACGCTTCATGATCGAGTACTTCGCGCTGGACCTGATCTTCGACGAAGACGGCACCTGCCGCGGCGTGCTGGCCATCGACATGGCCGAGGGGTCGCTTCACCTGTTCCGCGCCCAGGGCGTGGTGCTGGCCACCGGCGGCTACGGCCGTGCCTACTTCAGCGCGACCTCCGCCCACACCTGCACCGGTGATGGCGGCGGCCTGGCCATGCGTGCCGGCATCGCGATGCAGGACATGGAATTCGTGCAGTTCCATCCGACCGGCATCTACGGTGCGGGCTGCCTGATCACCGAGGGTGTGCGCGGCGAAGGTGGCATCCTGCGCAACAGCAGCGGCGAGCGCTTCATGGAGCGCTACGCACCGCACTACAAGGATCTGGCATCGCGCGACGTGGTTGCGCGTTCGATGACCGTGGAAATCCGCGAAGGCCGCGGCGTCGGCGAGCACAAGGATCACATCCTGCTCGACCTGACCCACCTCGGCCCGGGCGTGATCGACGACAAGCTGCCGGGTATCGCCGAAAGCGCGCGCATCTTTGCCGGCGTCGACGTGCACACGCAGCCGATCCCGGTCATCCCGACCGTGCACTACAACATGGGCGGCATTCCGACCAACTTCCACGGTGAAGTGGTGCGCATCGATGGCGACAACCCGGATGCAGTCATCCCGGGCCTGTACGCGATCGGTGAAGCGGCCTGCGTATCGGTCCACGGTGCCAACCGCCTGGGGTCGAACTCGCTGCTGGATCTGGTGGTGTTCGGTCGTGCAGTGGCAAACCGCTGTGCCGAAACGATCAAGCCGGGTGCATCGCACAAGCCGCTGCCGGCCGATGCCTGCGACAAGGCACTGGGGCTGCTGGACAAGCTGCGTTATGCCAAGGGCGATACGCCGACGTCGGTGATCCGCGACAACATGCAGCGCACCATGCAGGCCGATGCGGCCGTGTTCCGCACCAGCCAGACGCTGAAGGAAGGCTGCGAGAAGATGGCCGGTATCTTCGACTCGTTCCAGGACGTCAAGGTCACCGATCGTTCGCTGGTCTGGAACTCGGACCTGATCGAAACCTACGAGCTGAACAACCTGCTGCTCAATGCCGTGGCGACCATCAACTCGGCCGAGCAGCGCAAGGAAAGCCGCGGCGCACATGCGCACGAAGACTTCCCGGATCGCGACGACGTCAACTGGCACAAGCACACGCTGGTCAAGGTCGACGACCAGGGCAAGTGCAGCTTCGATTACCGTCCGGTGCACATGTACACGCTGACCGATGAGGTTGACGTGGTGCCGCCGAAGCCGCGCGTGTACTGATCGCGACCCCCGCCTACCATGCAATCCGCGCCTTGAGGGCGCGGGCCGCCTGAGCCAACGAGAGCAGCCATGGCCGAGTTTTCCCTGCCAAAGAATTCAAAGATCACGAAGGGCAAGCACTTCCCCGCCACCGGCGGCGCGAAGAACGTGCGTACCTTCAAGGTCTACCGCTGGAGTCCGGACGACGACAGCAACCCGCGTACCGATACCTACGAGATCGACCTGGACGCGTGCGGACCGATGGTCCTGGACGCGCTGATCAAGATCAAGAACGAGATCGATCCGACCCTGACCTTCCGTCGTTCGTGCCGCGAGGGCATCTGCGGTTCGTGCGCGATGAACATCGACGGCACCAACACGCTGGCCTGCACCCGCGCCATTGCCGATTGCGGCAAGGCTGAAGTGCCGATCTACCCGCTGCCGCACATGAGCGTGGTCAAGGACCTGGTGCCGGACCTGACGCATTTCTATGCGCAGTACGCGTCGATCAAGCCGTGGATCCGCACGCAGACGCCGGCACCGCCGGACCGCGAGCGCCTGCAGTCGCCGGAAGACCGCAAGAAGCTGGACGGTCTGTATGAGTGCATCCTGTGCGCGTGCTGCTCCACCAGCTGCCCGAGCTACTGGTGGAACGGCGAGCGTTACCTGGGGCCGGCCGTGCTGTTGCAGGCCTACCGCTGGATCGTGGATTCGCGCGATGAAGACACCGGTGCCCGCCTGGACGATCTGGAAGATCCGTTCAAGCTGTATCGCTGCCACACCATCATGAACTGCGCACGGACCTGCCCGAAGGGCTTGAACCCGGCGTTGGCGATTGCCGAGATCAAGAAGCTGATGATGGCGCGTCGCGCCTGATCTGCCTGCCACACTGATGCACCCTGCAGCGCCGAGCCATGCTCGGCGTTGCGCTATCCGGGAACCCTGATGGACGAAGCCACCCTGGTGAAGAAGCTGCGCTGGCGCTGCCGCCGCGGCATGCGCGAGCTGGACCAGCTGTTCGAACGCTACCTGGAGCGCGAGTGGCCCACTGCACCGGCAGCGGACCGCGAGGTTTTCCTGTTCCTGCTGGACTGCGAGGACGATAAGTTGTGGCGGTGGTTCATGGGCTACGAGGCCTGCCCGCATGCACACGCCGTCCCGATGCTCGACCGGATCCGCGCCCTCAAGGCTTGAGTGGCGACCTTCGCGCATGCGCCTGCTGGCGGAGGCCCTGGTCGCGCTCGCTGCGCCTTGGCTGGTCGCTGCCAGCGGGATATCCGCACGCGCGCAATCACCGGTGATCCTGCTGTGCTGGCTGCTGGGCGTGGGCCTGATCTGGTCCGCGATGCGCTGCCCGCGTCGTCTGCTGTGGCTGCAGGAACTGCCCCGTCCGTTGCTGCTGGATGGCGTGGAACTGGACGTGCCGACCCTGCAGGTACGCGGGCCGTGGCTGCAGCTGCGCTGGCAGGGACCGGGCAGCGGCGGCAGCCTGTTGTTCTGGCCGGACGTGCTGTCGCGCGGGCAGCGACGTGAACTGCGTCTAGCCGTCCGTGCACGACAGGTTTCCCGTAAGCCGCCGTAGGTGGCACCATACGCTGAATCTACCGGCGCACCTGCATGTTCAAACCCATCCCCGTGGCCATCGGCCTGCGCTACCTGCGAGCCAAGCGCCGCAACGGCTTCATCTCTTTCATTTCGATGGCATCGATCCTCGGCATTGCGCTGGGTGTCACGGTGCTGATCACCACGCTGGCGGTGATGAGCGGCTTCCAGAAGGAAATCCGTGACCGCCTGCTGCAGATGTCCGCGCACACCACCATCACCCGCGATGGCGAGCCGATGAGCGACTGGCAGCGCGCCGTGGATCTGTCCTACAAAGATCCGCGCGTGGCCGGTGCCGCGCCGTATATCGAGATCCAGGCGATGATCAGCGGCCCCCGCGTGCAGGGCGCGCTGGTGCAGGGCGTGGATCCGGCGATGGAGCCCAAGGTTTCCGTTGTCGCCGATAAAATGAAGAAGGGCCGTTTCGACAGCCTGACGCCGGGCAGCTACAACATGATCCTTGGCCAGGAGCTCGCGATCTGGCTGGGTGTGGGCGTCGGTGACCAGGTGGTGGCGACGCTGGCCGAAGTGCAGGGCACGCCGATGGGCGCGATTCCGCGGATGAAGCGCTTCACCGTCAGCGGCATCTTCGAAGCCGGTTACAACGAGATCGATCGGGGTGTGGCGTTCGCCAACATGAAGGACCTGGAGCGCGTGTTGCGCATCGATGGGGCCACAGGTGTGCGGCTGAAGCTGCATGACATGGACCAGGCGCTCAACGTCGGCGTCGACCTTGCGCAGCGCCTTGGCGGCGGCTATCGGGTCAGCGACTGGACCCAGCAGAATGCGAACCTGTACCACTCGCTGCGGATGGAAAAAGTGGTGATGGGGATCCTGCTGTCGCTGATCATCGCGATGGGTGCCTTCAACCTAGTGTCCTCGCAGGTGATGCTGGTGACCGACAAACAGGCCGACATCGCCATTCTGCGCACGCTGGGGCTGACCCCGCGCGGGGTGATGGGCGTCTTCATGGTGCAGGGCTCGCTGATCGGCATCATCGGCACGGTGGCCGGCGTGATCGGCGGCATCACCCTGACCCTCAACCTGGAGCGCATCCTGGGTGCCATCGAGGCGGTGTTCAACGTCAAGCTGCTGCCGGAAGACGTCTACTACATCACCGGCCTGCCGACCGACATGCAGCCCGCCGACATCGTGGTGATCACGGTGGTCGCGCTGGCGATGAGTTTCCTTGCCACCCTGTATCCGGCGTGGCGCGCCGCCCGCACCCAGCCCGCGGAGGCGCTGCGTTATGAATGAGGTTTTTTCTCCCGGCCAGGAAGTCATCCGCGCCGAAGCGTTGGGCAAGACCTACGCGGAAGGCAAGATGCATACCCCGGTGTTCAACGGCCTGGACCTGCACGTGACGGCTGGCGAAACCGTGGCCATCATCGGTGCATCCGGCGCCGGCAAGAGCACGCTGCTGCACCTGCTGGGCGGTCTGGATACGCCCAGTGCCGGTGAAGTGTTCGTCGCGGGCCAGCAGATGTCCAAGCTGTCCGATGGCGAGCGCGGGGTGTTGCGCAACCGGGCATTGGGCTTTGTGTATCAGTTCCACCACCTGCTGCCGGAGTTCACCGCGTTGGAAAACGTGATGATGCCGGTGCTGCTGGGCGGCGGCGAGGTGGCGGCGGCCAATGACCGCGCAAAGGCGCTGCTGGAGTCGGTAGGCCTGGGTCACCGCCTGCAGCACAAGCCGGGCGAGCTGTCCGGTGGCGAACGCCAGCGTGCGGCCGTGGCGCGTGCACTGGTCAACCAGCCCGCCTGCGTGCTCGGCGACGAGCCCACCGGCAACCTGGACGACCGCACCGCAGGGACCGTATTCGAGCTGATGCTGGAATTGAATCGCGCGCGGCATACCTCGCTGGTGCTGGTCACCCACGACCGCAGCCTGGCGCGCAAACTGGACCGCGTGCTGGAGCTGCGCGAAGGCAAGCTGCACGCGCTGGCGCACGCCGACGTCTAACGTCGGCGACCCGGTAGTGACGGCCGCTGGCCGTCAAACTCGCACCGGGTTAGTGACGGCCGCTGGCGTTCCACTGCAGCGTTCCCGGATTGACGGCCAGCGGCCGTCACTACCGCGTTCACGGTCGCGGTTGCATCATCGGCCGTGAATCCCCGGGATACCCGCCATGAAGCGCCTGATCACCGCCACTGCGTTGTGCCTCTGCCTTGCGGCCTGTGCCACCGGTGGCCGGTTGACCACTGAGCAGAAGGTCCAGCTGTATCGCGCCCACGCCGGTCCTCCACAGAACGACATGCCGTTTACTTCCAGCCTGAGTGGCTGGCAGGAACTGGGCGACAGCGCACTGGCCGTGTGGACACGCCCCGGCGAGGCGTACCTGCTGGAGCTGTCCGGCCCGTGCCCTGACCTGCCGTATGCGCAGGCGATTGGCCTCACCAGCCGCGTCGGGCGGGTGGCGGCTCGCTTCGACAAGGTGCTGGTAGGCGGCCCCGGCCCGGGCCCGCAGATGCCGTGCTTCATCGCCCGCATCCGCCCATTGGACATCAAGGCGCTGCGCGTGGCCGAGCAGGACCTGCGCCAGGCCGCCACCCAGGAACGCGAACCCTGAGCCCGATCAGGCCTCGGGCACGAAACCCGGCGGCTTTTCCGCATTGCCCGCGAACAGGTACTTCACCAGTTCCTCTTCCAGGAAGGCACGGTGTTTCGGATCACGCGGCGACAGCCGGTTTTCATTGATCAGCATCGTCTGGTGCGCCAGCCACGCGCTCCACGCCGGCTTGCCGATATGGGCGAAAATGCGCTGACCCAACTCACCGGGGTAGGGAACGAAGTCCAGCCCCTCGGCATCGGCTTGCTGGTACTGACAGAAAATAGTGCGGGACATGGGCAGATACTCTCGAAAAAAGGGAAGGGCGGCCGCAAGAGCCGACCGGGATAGCCGGCCGGTAGAGCCGACCGGTAGAGCCGACCGGTAGAGCCGACTTCAGTCGGCTGCGGATAGCATCAGCCGACCGGTAGAGCCGACTTTAGTCGGCTGCGGATAGGATCAGCCGACTGAAGTCGGCTCTACCGACCATCGCCACGTTCGCCGCGACCGACCCGCATCACGACCATCGCCACGTTCGCCGCGACCGACCCGCTTCACGACCATCGCCACGTTCGCTGTGACCGATCCACATCACAACACCGCCTCCAGCAGCTTGCGGATCGGGGCGGGCAGGCCCAGCGCTGGCATGTCTCCGGCCGCCACCCAGCGCAGCATCGGATCGTCCACCTTCAGCCCGCTTACCCGCGCGCGCAACACCTGCAGCTGCAGCCGGTAATGACTGAAGGTGTGCTGCAGCAGCGGCAACGCCTGCGCATCTTCCAGCGCGCCGTCCACGTGCGCATCGAACCAATCCTGCATCGCCAGCCCCGTGTCCGCCTGCGGCAGGGTCCACAGCGACGCCCAGATGCCCGTTTCCGGGCGCTTCTGCAGCAGCGTGCGGCCCTGGCCATCCTGCAGCAGCACCGCCACGGCCTCGCGCTCGGGTAGTACCTTGCTCGGCTTCGCCGTGGGCAATTCCGCGGTGCGGCCTTCGCGGCGGGCCACGCAGCGCTCCTGCAGCGGGCAGATCACACAGCTCGGCCTGCTGCGCGTACACAACGTAGCGCCCAGGTCCATCTGCGCCTGCGTGTAATCGGCCATCCGGCCCACCGGCACCTGCGCGACGTGGGCGTCGGCCAACGCCCACAGCGGCCGTTCCACCGCCGGCAGCCCGGGAAACCCCTCGATACCGTGGTAGCGGGTCAGTACCCGCTTGACGTTGCCATCCAGGATCGCGAAAGGATCCTTCCACGCTTGGCTGAGGATCGCCCCGGCGGTGCTGCGGCCGATGCCCGGCAAGGCGTGCAGCGCATCGAGATCGCGCGGCAGTTCGCCACCGTGGTCGGCCACGCAGCGCTTGGCAGCCGCATGCAGGTTGCGCGCACGGGCGTAATACCCCAGCCCGGCCCACTGCGCCATTACTGCATCGTTTTCGGCGGCGGCAAGGTCGGGCAGGGTGGGGAAGTGATGCAGGAATTTCAGGAAGTACGGGATCACCGTCGCGACCTGGGTCTGCTGCAGCATGATTTCCGACAGCCAAACCCGGTAGGGCGTTCGCGGATGCTGCCAAGGCAGGTCATGGCGACCGTGGCCGTCGAACCAGTGCAGCAAGTGGGCGACGAACGGATCGCCGCCGCCGGCGACCGACGCCAGCGGAGGCGCGGCCGCGACGACGGTGGCGGCCTCAGGCACTGCCCAGCGCTTCAGGCAGCAGCGCGTCGACGAAGGCTTCCGGGTCGAACACGCGCAGGTCCTCCGGACGCTCACCAATGCCGGCGAAGCGGATCGGAATGCCGAATTCCTGCGCCAGCGCGAACACCACGCCGCCCTTGGCCGTTCCATCCAGCTTGGTCACGACCAGGCCGGTGACATTCACTGCGGCGTTGAACTGGCGCAGCTGCGACAGCGCGTTCTGGCCCGTCGTGCCGTCGATCACCATCAGCACTTCATGCGGTGCGCCGGGATCGATCTTGCCCAGTACGCGACGGATCTTGCCCAGCTCGTTCATCAGCCCGGACTGGGTGTGCAGGCGGCCGGCGGTATCGGCGATCAGCACCGAGGTACCGCGCGCCTTGCCGGCCTGCAGTGCATCGAACGCAACCGAAGCGGCATCGGCATTCTGGCCCTGCGCGATCACGGTGACGCCATTGCGGTCGCCCCACGACTGCAACTGCGCAACCGCAGCGGCGCGGAAGGTGTCGCCGGCGGCCAGCATCAGGCTGTGGCCTTCGTCCTTGAAGCGCTTGGCGAGCTTGCCGATGGTGGTGGTCTTGCCGACGCCGTTGACGCCCACGGTGAGCACGACGAAGGGCTTGGCGCTGCGGTCGATGACCAGCGGCTTGGCCACCGGCACCAGGATGTTGATGAGGTCGGCGCGCAGTGCCTTCAGCAGCGCCTGCGCATCGGCGAACTCGCGTGACTTCATGCGTCGGCGCAGGCTTTCGACCAGCGTGGTGGTCGCGGTGACGCCGACATCGGCGGTGATCAGCGCGGTCTCGATTTCATCCAGCAGGTCATCGTCGAGCTTGGGGTTGCGCGAGAACAACCCACCAAAGCTGCGGGCGAACGTGCTGTTGCGCAGTCTCTCGCGCCAACCGCTCTTACCGGCAGGTGCAGGTTCGGCATCCACGAGCACGGGCAGGTCGGCGGCCGGGGCGGCCGGTTCCATGGCAGGCGTGACCGGCGCGATCGGCGCCAGCACAGCGGCGGCGGCAAGCGCCTCGGCCACGAAATCTTCGGGCGCGCGCTCGGCGGTGGGCGGCGCTGCGGGGGGCGCAGGGGCAGGGGTAACGGGCGCCGGCGCCGCGACCACGGGCGGCGCAGGTGCAACCGGTGCGGGCACACTGACCACGGGCGGTGTCGGGACAACGGGTACCGGTGCAGCCACCACCGGTGACGGCGCGCTGGGCGCCTGCGGCGGCTCGGCCACCACTGGCGGCTCGAGCGCTACGGGCGGGGCAGGGATTTCCTCGGCCGGGCGTGCCGATGGGAAGGCAGCCGCCAGCTCTTCAGCCGTGTAGTGATGGGTCTTGGGCGCGTCGGCCTGCGGCGCATCCTGGGTCTTTTTACGACGGAAAAAACTAAGCATTGGCGGGCAGCGGCTTTGAATCAGGGGACAGGGTACCACCGGCCCCGGTAGGGCCTGCGTGGAGGAGGGGAAGCAGGTCGGTAGAGCCGACTTCAGTCGGCTGACGTGGACCGAGCAGCCCGGTAGAGCCCACTTCAGTCGGCTGACGTGGACCGAGCAGCCGGTAGAGCCGACTTCAGTCGGCTGACGTAGGCCGAACAGCCTGGTAGAGACGACTTCAGTCGGCTGACGTAGGCCGAACAGCCGACTGAAGTCGGCTCTACCAAGAGCCAGACCGAGCAGCCGACTGAAGTCGGCTCTACCAGCAGCCAGACCGTGCAGCCGACCAGGAGCCATACCGCGCAGCCGACCAGAGCCGGACCGCGCAGACGCAGCAGCGTGACGACCGATCGTCCTCACGCTGCTGCATCACGAACGGCCTTTACGCGGACAGCTCCAGCAGCAGCTTGTTCAAGCGAGCCACATAAGCGCCCGGGTCTTTCAGGCTGTCACCGGCGGCCAGCGCGGCCTGGTCGAACAGTACCCGGCCCAGGTCGTCGAAGCGCTCGCCGTCTGCTTCCGCGTCCAGCTTGGCAATCAGCGGGTGGCCCGGATTGATCTCCAGCACCGGCTTGCTCTCCGGCACCTTCTGCCCGCTGGCTTCCAGGATCTGCCGCATCTGCAGGCCCAGGTCCTGCTCGCCGATCGCCAACACGGCGGGCGAGTCGGTCAGCCGGTGCGACACCCTTACCTCGGCCACGTCATCACCCAGCGCGGTCTTCAGACGCTCGACAAGGGCCTGCTTGTCCTTGGCTGCCGATTCCTGTGCCTGCTTGTCCTCCTCGCTTTCCAGCGCGCCCAGGTCCAGGTCGCCCCGTGCGATGTCAACGAAACGCTTGCCGTCGAACTCGGTCAGGTACCCCATCAGCCACTCGTCGATGCGGTCGGTCAGCAGCAGGACTTCAATGCCCTTCTTGCGGAACACTTCCAGATGCGGGCTGTTGCGCACCTGGGTGTAGCTCTCGCCCGTCAGGTAGTAGATCTTGTCCTGTCCTTCCGCCACGCGGCCGAGATAATCGGCCAGCGACACCGTCTGCGCATCGCCATCGCCACGTGTCGAGGCGAAACGCAGCAGGCCGGCGATCTTCTCGCGGTTGTTGAAGTCTTCGGCGGGGCCTTCCTTCAGCACCTGGCCGAATTCCTTCCAGAACGTCGCGAACTGCTCCGGCTTGTCCTTGGACAGCTTCTCCAGCATGTCCAGCGAGCGCTTGGTCAGCGCGGACTTCATCGAATCGATGACCGGCCCGGACTGCAGGATTTCGCGCGACACATTGAGCGAGAGGTCGTTGGAATCCACCACGCCCTTGATGAAGCGCAGGTACAGCGGCAGGAACTGCTCGGCCTGGTCCATCACGAACACACGCTGCACGTACAGCTTCAGGCCCTTGGGGGCCTCACGGTGGTACAGGTCGAACGGTGCGCGGCCCGGCACGTACAGCAGCGAGGTGTACTCCAGCTTGCCTTCGACCTTGTTGTGGCTCCACGCGAGCGGATCGCCGTGATCGTGGGCAACGTGCTTGTAGAACTCGGTGTATTCCGCGTCGGTGATCTCGGTGCGCGGACGCGTCCACAGCGCACTGGCGCGGTTGACGGTTTCCCATTCCAGCGCCGGCGCCGCAGCGTCGCCTTCGGCGGCCGGCTGTTCCTTCGGCATCTGGATCGGCAGGCCGATATGGTCGGAGTACTTCTTCAGGATGCCGCGCAGGCGCCAGCCATCGGCGAAGTCCTGCTCGCTGTCCTTCAGGTGCAGCACGATGCGGGTACCGCGCTCGGCTTTTTCCACCTGCGCGATATCGAACTCGCCTTCGCCGCGCGAGGACCAGCGCACGCCTTCGGCGGCCGACGCACCGGCGCGACGCGAGTACACATCCACCTGATCGGCCACGATGAAGGCGCTGTAGAAGCCGACGCCGAACTGGCCGATCAGCTGCGAATCCTTCTTCTGGTCGCCGGAGAGCTGGCGCAGGAAGTCGCCGGTACCTGATTTGGCGATCGTACCCAGGTGGGCGATGGCTTCGTCGCGGCTCATGCCGATGCCGTTGTCTTCGATGGTCACCGTGTGCGCGGCGGCATCGAAGCTGACGCGCACGCGCAGCTCGTTGTCACCGTCCAGCAGGGCCGGCTGGGTCAGCGCTTCGAAGCGCAGCTTGTCGGCTGCGTCGGCGGCATTGGACACCAGCTCGCGCAGGAAGATTTCCTTGTTCGAGTACAGCGAGTGGATCATCAGCTGCAGCAGCTGTTTGACCTCGGTCTGGAAGCCAAGGGTCTCGGTCTGTGTGGTTTCAGTCATCGCATGGGGCTCCGTGTCAGTGCCGCGTCAGCGTGTGCGGCCTGCGCAAGGGGTGAGGGTGATTGTCCCGTTATCAAGGCCCTCGGCGTCGGGCGAACGGCTGAGCCCCTCGTGGTGGGTCGCTTGAAGCGGTGTCCTGGGAGTGGGCCGGGCGGGAGGGGTTGGTGGGGGACGGCAAAAACCGCATCCTGCGGGCCTCGTTTCGCGCCATCCATGGCGCTCAACGCCCCCACCAACCCCTCCCGCCCGGCCCTGACACTCCGCGCGCGCGTCCCGCCACGTAAAAAGAAAAAGAAAAAGCGGTAGCGCCGACCCATGGTCGGCGGAATGTATCCGTGGACCTCAGCGGGGAGCGGCCGACCATTCCGCTTTTCTTTTTTTCTTTCCGTGGTGGGCGCACGGGGCATGTCGCAGGGCCGGGCGGTGGGGCTGGGTGGGGGCGTTGAGTGCCATGGATGGCACGAAACGAGGCACGCAGGAGCGGCTCTTGCCGTACCCCACCCAGCCCCACCGCCCGGCCCAACCCCGGTAAACCGCTTCCAGCGACCCACCACGAAGGGCTCAGCCGTTCGCTGCTGCCGCTACAATCGAAACATGCTGAATTCCATGAAACAGACCCGTGCGCGGGTCAATCCCGGTAGCGCGCCATGAGCGGCCGCGGTGGCAACGAGGGCCAGGTCCGCATCATCGGCGGCCAGTGGCGCAACACACGGCTGCCGGTGCCCCCCCTGCCAGGCCTGCGCCCCAGCAGCGACCGGGTGCGCGAAACCCTGTTCAACTGGCTGATGCCCCGGCTGGGCGGGGCGCGGGTGCTCGATGTCTTCGCCGGCAGCGGCGCACTCGGGCTGGAGGCCGTGTCACGCGGTGCGGCGCACGCCACGCTGATCGAGCGCGATCCGCAGCTGGCGGCAAACCTGACGGCGGTAGTGGCCAAGCTCAAGGCCGAGTCGCGCGTGCAGGTGGTGCAGAGCGATGCGCTGCGGTGGCTGCAGAGCGCGCCGCCGGCACAGGCCGACATCGCCTTCGTCGATCCGCCGTTCGCAGCCGGGCTGTGGGAAAGCACGCTGGCCCAGCTGCCGCGACACCTGGCCGCCGACGCCTGGCTGTACGTGGAGTCACCCGAAGGCCAGGCCCCGCGCTTGCCGGCGGAGTGGCTGCTGCACCGCGAAGGAGGCACCCGCGAGGTGCGCTTTGCGCTGTATCGGCGTGCCACTGCTACACTTTGACCAAATCTGAACGTTTACGACCGCACATGACCGTCGCCAATCGTCGCATCGCTGTCTACCCGGGCACCTTCGACCCCGTCACCAATGGTCACATCGACCTGGTGAACCGGGCCGCTCCGCTGTTCGAAAAAGTAGTGGTCGGCGTGGCGCAGAGCCCGTCCAAGGGCCCGACGCTGCCGCTGGAGCTGCGCGTGCAGTTGGCCCGCGGCGCGCTGTCGCACCACGACAACGTGGAAGTGATCGGCTTTGATACCCTGCTGGCGCACTTCGTGCGTTCGGTGCAGGGCGGCATCCTGCTGCGCGGGCTGCGCGCGGTCTCCGATTTCGAGTACGAGTTCCAGATGGCCAGCATGAACCGCCACCTGATCCCGGAAGTCGAAACCCTGTTCCTGACACCGGCCGAGCAGCACAGCTTCATCTCCTCGTCGCTGGTGCGCGAAATCGCACGCCTGGGTGGCGACGTGTCCGGCTTCGTGCCGGCGTCGGTGCTCGATGCGCTGCGCAGGGCCCGCGAAGCCAAGGCAGCGCAGGCCTGAACCACCCGCCCGTGGCGCACCAGCGCCGCCGGCATCCTTACGTATCCACTGCAATCCACAGAATCACCACGGGAGATCACCCATGAACACCACCATGCGCGCCATGCTGCTGGCCTCGCTTGCCCTGGCCTTCACCGCCTGCAAGAAGGAAGAAGCCCCGGCTCCGGCCGCCGACGCCCAGCAGGCGCTGGTCGCTCCGGCCAAGGACGACGATGCCGGCTGGAAGAAGTACCTGCAGACCGTGGCCGTGCAGAACATGGGCACCGTGACCAACAGCCCGTTCCTGTACTACCTCGCACCGGAATCCGATCCGGAGTTCGCCGCCAAGTTCGAGCGCCAGACCGAGAGCGCCACCCAGGCCGTCGCCCGTGGCGTGCAGCCGGGCAACATGCTGGCCTTCGGTTCGTCGGCCTCGGCCAAGATGGCCGACATGATCCAGGTCGTGTTCAAGGACGTGTCGCCGGATTCCATGAAGAACGTGCGCGTGCTGTTCATCGGTGACGCCGCAGACAATGCCCGCGTGCAGGCTGTCGTCCAGCCGACCGGTGCCGAGTACGTGTTCGTCGAAGCCAAGTAATACCCGTGCGGTAGCGGCCACGCCCTGCGGCGTGGCCGTAGGTGCCCCCGACGGGGTGCCACTGACCGGCCAGCGCGCCCGCGCCGGCCGGTGCCAGTCCAGCGGTCTGCCTTGCCAGGCAGTCCGCGCTGCGCGGGCGAGGAGTCCATCGCCGTGTCGCTGAAAATCAATGAGCTCTGCGTCAACTGTGACGTCTGCGAGCCGGCCTGCCCCAACCAGGCCATTTCGATGGGTGAAACCATCTACGTGATCGACCCTGCACGCTGTACCGAGTGCGTGGGTCATTTCGACGAAGCCCAGTGCGTGGTCGTCTGTCCGGTGGAATGCATCGACCCGGACCCGGACATCGTCGAAACGCACGACCAGCTGATGGCCAAACTGCGCGGCCTGCAGCACGATCACCCTGAACTCTACGCGGAGCCCCCATCCGAATGAACCCGATCCTGCGCCCCTTGTTGCTGCTGGGCCTGCTGCTGTCTGCGCCGATGGCGTGGGCGCAATCCACTGGCCCCACCCGTGCCGCCCATCCCGATGGCGTGGCGATCGCCAGTGGCCATCAGTTGGCCACGCAGGCCGGCATGGACATCCTGGCACAGGGGGGCAATGCCTTCGATGCGGCCGTCGCGGTGTCCTCCACCCTGGCGGTGGTCGAACCGATCAGCTCCGGGCTGGGCGGTGGCGGCTTCTTCCTGCTGCACGATGCCGCCTCAGGCAAGGACCTGATGCTGGACGCACGCGAGACCGCACCGGCGGCCGCCACCGAAGCGGCGTTCCTGGACAAGGGCGGCAATCTGGATCGCGACCGTTCGGTCAACGGTGCCTGGTCGGCCGGTATCCCGGGCCTGCCTGCGGCACTGGTCGAGCTGTCCTCCAAGCATGGCAAGCTGCCGCTGAAGACCTCGCTGCAGCCAGCGATCCGCATCGCCACCGAAGGCTTCCCCGTGTACGCGCGGATGGCCAAGGGCTACCAGTCGCGCCGTGAAGTGATGGAACGTTATGCCGGCACGCGCGAGGTCTACCTGCGCAACGGCAAGCCGATTGCCGAAGGCGATATCTTCCAGCAGCCGGAACTGGCACGCACGCTGCAGCGTCTGGCGGACGGCGGGTTCGATGGGTTCTACCGCGGACAGACCGGCAAGCTGCTGCTGGCCGGGGTCAAGCAGGCCGGTGGCCGCTGGACCGCCGACGAGCTGTCCGGCTACACGGTGAAGGTGCGCGAGCCGATCGTGTTCGATTACAACGGCTGGAAGATCACCACCGCGCCGCCGCCGTCTTCCGGTGGCATTGCGTTGGCCAGCATGCTGCAGATCCTTGAGGGCTGGGACATCAAGTCGATGGATGAGGCGCACCGCGCCCACCTAGTGGTGGAGGCCATGCGCCGCGCATACCGCGATCGCACCTTCTTCCTGGGTGATCCGGATTTCGTCGACATCCCGCAGAAGGTGCTGACCAGCAAGGATTACGCGCAGGGATTGCGCGCGACCATCCATCCGGAAAAGGCCACGCCCAGCGATCTGCTGTCGGGCAATCCGACGCCGCTGGAAGATGACGAGACCACGCACTTCTCGATCATCGACCGCGACGGCAACCGCGTGGGTGCAACGCAGACGGTGAACCTGCTGTACGGCTCCGGTTTGATTCCGAAGGGCACCGGCGTACTGCTGAACAACGAAATGGATGACTTCGCGCTCAAGCCCGGTACCCCCAACGCCTTCGGCGTGATGGGTTACGCGGCGAATGCGCCGAAGGCCGGCAAGCGCATGCTGAGCTCAATGACGCCGACCTTCATGGAAAGCGACGACAAGGTGGTCGTGCTGGGCACCCCGGGTGGCAGCCGCATCATCACCATGGTGCTGCTGGGCATCCTCGGCTACGACCAAGGGCTGACCGCGCAGCAGGTTGCCGCGTTGCCGCGTTATCACCACCAGTGGTTGCCGGATGCGATCGAAGCGGAAACCGATGCGTTCGACGCCGGCACCATCAAGCAGCTGCAGGCCATGGGCCACAAGATCGACCTGCCGGGCGACAGCGCCGCTGGCGGTCGCGGATCCAGCCACGTGTGGGGCAACCTGCAGACGGTGGAATGGGATCGCCGCAGCAATACGTTGTACGGCGGCAGCGACCCGCGCAACCCGGTCGGCAGCGCGCAGGTGAAGTAAATGGTTCAGCGGTAGCGCCGAGCCACACTCGGCGTGACCGCCCCGGCTAGCGATTATTTAACGGTTGCTGACCGATACTTGCCGCATGAAACTATGGTCGATCCGCGGCAACACGCAACGCCTGGATGGCGGTGCGATGTTCGGCAACGCTCCACGTGCGGTGTGGGAAAAATGGGCGGCGCCCGACGAACTCAACCGCATCGAACTGGCGTGTCGCGCGTTGTTGGCCAGCCCGCTGCACGGCAAGACCGTGCTGTTTGAAACCGGGATCGGCGCATTCTTCGAACCGCGGCTGCGCGAGCGCTACGGTGTGCAGGAAAGCCGGCACGTGCTGATCGACTCCCTGCGCGAAGCGGGTTTCGAGCATGAAGACATCGATGTGGTGGTGTTGAGCCACCTGCACTTCGACCACGCCGGTGGGCTGCTGGCGCCGTGGGTGGAGGGCAGGTCCCCCGAACTGCTGTTTCCCAATGCCACCTTCGTGGTGGGTGCCGAGCATTGGCAGCGCGCAGTGCAGCCCCACCCGCGCGACCGCGCCAGCTTCATCCCGGAACTGCCCGCCCTGTTGCAGGAAAGCGGACGCCTGGAAATCGTGCAGGGCGAGTACTCGCAGGTACTGGGTGCCAGCGTGCGTTTCAGTTTCAGCGACGGCCACACGCCTGGCCTGATGCTGGCGGAGATCGTCGGCCAGCCAACGGCAGACGGCCAGACCCGGGGCGGCGTGGTGTTCTGTGCCGACCTGGTGCCGGGCCGATCCTGGGTGCACGTGCCGATCACCATGGGCTACGACCGCAACGCGGAACTGCTGATCGACGAGAAGAAACAATTCCTCGAAGACAAGCTGTCGCGCAACGTCCACCTGTTCTTTACCCACGACCCGCAGATCGCGCTGGCGCAACTCCAGCGCGATGACAAGGGGCGATTCGTGACCGTGCACGAGCAGCACGAACTCACCGCCCGCGCCCTGTAACACCAAAAAGGGGACGGAGGGGATTAAGTCGCATTTGGCCCACGAGTGGGCCAAATGCGACTTAATCCCCTCCGTCCCCTTTTTTTCAGACGCGGGTGCCGAAGATGCGGTCGCCGGCGTCGCCGAGGCCGGGCAGGATGTAGCCCTTTTCGTTCAGATGATGGTCGATGGCGGCGGTGTAGATCTCCACGTCCGGGTGCACGGCCTGTACGGCGGCGATGCCCTCCGGTGCGGCTACCAGGAAAATGCCCTTGATGCGGCGCGCGCCGGCCCGCTTGAGCATGTCGATGGTCGCGATCAGGGTGCCGCCGGTGGCCAGCATCGGGTCCAGGATCAGCGCGTCGCGCTCTTCCAGGCGGCCCGTCAGGCGCTCGAAATAGGGCACCGGCTGCAGGGTTTCTTCGTCACGCTGCAGGCCGACCACGCTGACGCGCGCGGCGGGAATCAGCGACAGCACGCCGCTCAGCATGCCCAGGCCCGCGCGCAGGATCGGCACCACGGTGATCTTGGCACCGGCGATGCGCTGCACCGTCACCGGTCCGGACCAGCCGTCCATGGTGTGCGATTCGGTGTCCAGGTCGGCGGTCGCCTCATAGGCGAGCAGGGTGCCCAGCTCGTTGGCCAGTTCGCGGAAATCCTTGGTGCTGAGCGCGGCGTTGCGCATCAGCCCGATCTTGTGCTGCACCAGCGGATGGCGCACTTCGACGATATTCATGGGGGGCCGGCAAAGGGAAAGGCAGAGGTCGCCATTGTCCCCCAGCGCGGCCCTGCGCGGCCAGTGCGGTGATGCCGTCATGACCGCACAGGTGTCCCGGTGTCATGCCGGTGCAACCTCGCCGACATACCTTGCCCTCCCATTCTTCACACCGAATGGGATCACCCGTGCAGACCAAGACACCGTTGGCCATCGCCATCACCCTGACCCTGGCACTGGGGGCTGCAGCGCCGCTGCGTGCCGCCGGCCAGGACGTGGCGGCCACCAGTGCCATCGCCGCCGATGCGACCGATCTGGATCGCATCGAAGTGCGCGCGCAGCTGGAATCGCAGATCCGCGCAGTGGACCTCAAGCGCAGCAGCAACGCGATCGAGGACGCGGTGTCGTCCGATGCACTGGGCCAGTACCCGGACCAGAACGTGGCCGAATCCCTGCAGCGCCTGCCGGGTGTCAGCGTCACCCGCGACCAGGGCGAAGGCCGCTTCGTGGTGGTGCGCGGCCTGGATGCGAACCTCAACAGCGTCAGCATCGACGGTATCGCGGTCGGTACGCCGGAAGATTCCAGCCGCGCCGCGCCGCTGGACGTCATTCCTTCCGACTCCACCGAGCGCCTTCGCGTCGTGAAGTCGCCGACCCCGGACATGCCCGGCGATGCCATCGGCGGCGCGATCCTGGTGGAGTCGGCCTCGGCCTTCGACCGCGATGGTCGCAGCCTGCGTGGCAAGATCGAAGCCAGCCACCAGGCGCTCTCCGGCCACACCAGCCCGAAGGCTGCCATCAACTACAGCGAAGTGTTTGCCGACACGTTCGGCGTGGCACTGGGCGTGAACTACCAGAACCGCAAGTTCGAGTCGGACAACAGTGAAGTCGAGTACGCCGGTGAGGACGATGCGGCACCCGGCGATGTCACCGCGATCAACCTGCAGCGCCGCAAGTATGAAATCGAGCGCAAGCGCATCGGCGCAAACCTCAACCTGGACTGGCGCCCCAGCGAAGACAGCACGTACTACCTGCGGACGCTGTACAGCCGCTTTGACGATGCCGAGACGCGTCAGCGCACGATCATCAACTTCGAGGACGCCGACGTCGTCGCGACCGGTGCCGATCAGTTCCGCCTGGACGACCTGCCGGCCGATGCGATCCAGAAGCGCATGCGCTACCGCACCAAGGAAGAAAATACCTTGGCCGCCAGCCTGGGCGGCGAGAACCGGCTCTCCGCTGCCGTGGTCGACTACAAGATCGGCTACACCAAGACCGAAGAGCGCGTCGACGACGAGATGGAAGCGCGCTTCGAGCTGGACGGCGACGACCTGTCCGGCACGCTGGACCAGCGCAGCCGACTGCCGCGCTACACGCTGGGCAGCGATGCATGGATGGACAATGCCAACTACGCCTACGACCGGATGATCCTGTCGCCCAAGCGGGTGGATGACAAGGAACACAGCGCGCAGCTCAACGTACGCTTCGATGCGGACAATGCCAGCTACAAGTTCGGCGTGCTGGGCCGTTGGCGCCAGCGCGATGTGGATGTCAACGAAGTCGAGCTGCGTCGCGGCCCAGCCATCGACCTCGCCAGCTGGACCACCGGTGCGCCCGATCACCGCCACGGCACGCTGGGGCAGGGCATGAGCTCGGACCTCATGCGCCGCTACTGGGCGGCCAACAGCGGCCTGTACAGCGCACGTCCGCAGGAGACCGGAGCCAATGCGTTGACCTCGCTGGAAGAGGACTACAGCGCCAGCGAAGACATCTTCTCGACCTACGCCATGGGTACCTGGGATGTCGGTGCGCTGCGCATCATCGGCGGTGTGCGTGTGGAGAACACCCAGTTCAAGGCGATCGGCAACCAGGTCGACGTAGCCGAAGACGAGCGCAGCTTCAACGTTACCCCGCGCGTGGCCGACAGCAGCTACACCAATCTGCTGCCGGGCCTGCACCTGCGCTATGACGCTGCCGATGACTGGGTGCTGCGCGCATCGGCGAACAAGACGGTTTCGCGTCCGTCGTTCGGCGACATCTCACCGCGCGTAGGCTACAGCCGCGGCGACGAAGAGGTCCGCCTGGGCAATCCGCAGCTTGACCCGTACGAATCGAAAAACATCGATCTGTCGGTGGAGAAGTACATCGGCACGACCGGGATCGTGTCGCTGGGCCTGTTCCACAAGTCCATCGACGGCTACATCGTGGAGACGGTGCGCAACAACGACCCCGCCTACGACGGCTTCGACGTGACCCTGCCGATCAACGGTGAGAAGGCCACGGTACGGGGTGCCGAATTCAACTATCAGCAGCAGCTTGCGTTCCTGCCGCCGGGCCTGGATGGCCTGCTGGTCGGCGCCAGCGGCACGTGGCTGGATACTGATTTCGATCCGGGCGTGGAAGGCCGCGAGGGCGATGACTTCACCCTGCCGCGTGCGTCCAAGCATGTGTACAGCGCCCACATCGGCTACGAAAAGTATGGCCTGAGCACGCGCTTGGCCGCGGTGTACCGCAGTGAATACCTGGACAGCATCGGCGTCGGCCGCGCGTTCGACATCTACGTCGCACCGCACACCCAGCTCGATTTCTCGCTGGATTACAAATTCACCCCCCGCGTCAGCATGTACTTCGAGGCACAGAATCTGTTGGACAAGCCGCTTGAGCTCTACCAGGGCACGCGTTCGCGCACCCTGCAGCTGGAAGAATACGGCCGCACCTATGCGGTCGGCCTGAAGGTGGCACTGTGATGGCGCCCCGTATCGCCCTGGTCGGCGCACTGGCGCTGGCACTCGCCAGCGGCTGCACGCCGTCGGCCCCCACTGCCGAGGGCGCCGCTGCTGCGACCAAGGGCGCGCCGGTCGCGACCGATGCCACGACCACGCCGCGTCAGGTGCATACCCTGGCCGAAGCCTTCCTGACCCCGATGACGCCGGACGACAACATCGACTCGCCCGCTGCGTGGAAGGCACCTGACGGCAAGACCTGGCTGATTGCCACGGCCAAGGCCACCGACAAGCTGGTGGTGTACGACGGCAGCACCGGCACCCCGTTGCGTGACGTTGGCAGCGCGGGCAGCGCGCTGGGCCAGTTCGACCGCCCCAACGGCATTTCGATCATCGACGATCTGATGTGGATCGTGGAGCGCGACAACCATCGCGTGCAGGTATTCTCGCTGCCCGACTTCACGCCGCTGGCGGTGTTCGGTGCCGATGACCTGCGCAAGCCCTATGGCCTGTGGGTCGACAAGGGCCGTGATGGCTACACCGTGTATGTCACCGATTCCTGGGATAACGGCGAGGACGCGCAGGGCAACGACATCCTGCCGCCGCTGACTGAGCTGGACAAGCGCGTGCGCCAGTACCACGTCACCCGCGATGGGGCGAAGGTACAGGCCACGCTGACGGCGAGCATCGGCGATACCAGCGAGGCCGGTGCGCTGCGCGTGGTGGAATCGATCTGGGGCGACCCGGCCAACGACCGCCTGTTGATCGCCGAAGAGGACGAAAGCTACGCCAGCGAATTCAAGGTCTACACGATGGCCGGTCGCTTCACCGGCACCACCTTCGGCCGCGATGTGTTCAAGGCGCAGGCGGAAGGGGTGATGCTGCGTACCTGCGGCAAGGACGGCTGGTGGATCACCACCGAGCAGGCCAAGGACCGCAGCGTCTTCCATCTGTTTGACCGGCACAGCTTGAAGCCGGTGGGGGCCTTCCAGGGCAACACCGTGGCCAACACCGATGGCATCTGGATGATGCAGCAGGGCACGCCACGCTTCCCGCACGGTGCGCTGTATGCCGTGCACGATGACCAGGGCGTGGTGGCGTTCGACTGGGAGCAGATCGCCAAGGCGCTGTCGCTGCCGCTGGAGTGTGCGTCGTGATCCGTCGTCTGACCTCGCTTGGCCTGGGCGTGGCCCTGGCGCTGGGTTGCAGCAGTGTGCTGGCCGATGAGCTGGCATCGCGCGTGGAGCCCAACAGCCAGGTGCCGGCCGGCAGCCGCCACTATGCGGCAACCGGTTTCCCGGATCGGATCGTGGCCTCGCCGGCGGCTAATGCCTCACAGGGCTTCGCCGTGCGATGGCGCACCGACGGCAGCGTGCAGGCGCCGCTGCTGGAGATCGCGCCGGCGGATGACACGCCGGGCTTCGGCCCGATCACCCGCATCACCGCCAGCAGCCAACCGCTGCAGACCGAGAACGGCCTGTCCCATCACCACCGTGCCGACGTCACCGGCCTGAAGCCGGGCACCCTGTACGTGTATCGCGTGCAGGGTAAAGACACCTGGAGCGCCTGGAACCAGCTGCGTACGGCAGGCACCGCCGACCAGCCGATGACCTTCCTGTACTTCGGCGACACCCAGAACAAGAACCTCAGCCATGTAACCCGCGTGGTGCGCGCAGCGCAGAAGGCGGCGCCTGACGCACACCTGAGCCTGTTTGCCGGTGATCTGGTCAGTGGGGGCTACGACGCCGACGACAGCGAGTGGGGCGAGTGGTTCGCCGCCACGGGCTGGCTGGCACAGGAAACGATGCTCGCACCGGCCATCGGCAACCACGAGTACTTCGAAGAGTTCGAAGACACCCCGCAGGAACGCCGGGTGATGGCCCGCCACTGGCCCGCGACCTTCGCCCTGCCGGACAACGGGGCCAAGGGTGCCGAGCAGAGCACGTACTGGTTTGACTATCAGGGCGTCCGGTTCGCCGTGCTGGATGGCACCTCGGCGATGGACCTTGGCACCGCGCAGGCACAGGCGCAGTGGCTGGATGGCGTACTGGCATCCAACACGCAGCCGTGGACGATCGTGGTGGTGCACCAGCCGTTCTACTCGCCCGCGCGTGGCCGCCACAATCCGGTGCTGCAGGACGCCCTGCTGCCGGTCGTGCGCCGGCACGACGTGGACCTGGTGCTGCAGGGCCACGACCACACCTATGGCCGCCGTGGTGAAGACGGCCTGGCCACCCCGCAGTTCGTCGTCAGCAACGCCAGCCCCAAGCAGTACCGCCTGTCCAAAGAGGCGATCGCCACGATGTCCCCGGTGGCCGAAGACACCCAACTGTTCCAGGTGCTGCGCATCGATCCACAGCGCCTGCACTACGAAGCCCGTACGGTGACCGGCAAGCTGTACGACGCGTTCGAGCTGGTGCGTCAGGCCGACGGCAGCACGAAGAAAGTGGAGCTGGAGGCGGACCGCACCGCACCGCGCCGCTGCCAGCGCCCGCACGCACCGACTGGCCGCAAGGACCGGTGCTGGGAATGAGCCATGACGTGATGCAGAACCGGGAGGAGCCGCAATGAGCGCACGACGTAGCAGGTTGCCGATGGTGGCACTGGCCGCTGCGCTGGCCGTGATGGCCGGTGCCAGCGTTGCCGCCGATAGTGTGTTGCACCCGTTCCTTGCCGCGCAGCCGAAGCAGGCACCGGAGGAAGTGAACCTGGTGGTCGAGATTCCGGCGGGCAGCTTCACCAAGTACGAGATCAAGGAAGACGGGCTGGTGCATGTGGACCGTTTCCAGTCGATGCCCGTCGCGTACCCGGCCAATTACGGGTCGATGCCACGCACCCTGGCCGGTGACAACGATCCGCTGGACGCGCTGGTGCTGACCCGCGAACCGCTGCACCCCGGTGTGATCGTGCGCTTCCGGCCGATCGGCTACCTGAAGATGGTGGACGACGGCGAGCAGGACGAGAAGGTGATCGGCGTGCCCACCGACAAGGTAGATCCGACCTACGCCGGCATTCGCGATCTGTCCGATCTGCCGCTGATCGAGCAGCAGCGCATCGAAGCGTTTTTCCGCGTGTACAAAGACCTGCCGGAAGGCCGCAACCCGGTGCAGTTGAGCGGCTGGGGCACTGCAGCAGAGGCGAAAACCCTGATCCGCCAGTCGATGCAGCGCTTCGATACGAACGCGGCTAGGTAACGTCGAGCCACGCCGGGCGGTTGCTGTTGCGGTGGCTGTTGCCGTGGCCGCTGCCTTGGCTGTGGCTGTGGTCTTGGCTGTGGCGATGGCGATGGCTGTGGCCATGGCCGTTGCCGTTGCTGTGACCGTCGCGTGACCGTGACCGTGACCGTTGCCGTTGCCGTTGCCGTTGCCGTTGCTGTGGCTGCTGCTGCTGCTGCTGTGGCTGTGGCTGTGGCTCTGGCTGTTGCTGTGGCTGTTGCCGTTGCTGTTGCTGTTGCTGTTGCTGTTGCTGTGGCTGTTGCTGTTGCTTTTGCTTTTGCTTTTGCTGTTGCTCTGGTAGAGCCGACTTCAGTCGGCTGCTGTTGGCAAGCCGACTGAAGTCGGCTCTACCATCCTGCTGTTGGCAAGCCGACTGAAGTCGGCTCTACCGTGCTGCTGTTGGCAAGCCGACTGAAGTCGGCTCTACAGTCAGGTCACGCGCGCTCGTTATCATGGCAGCCTTGCATTCTCCAGGTACGTCGCGTGTCATCAGCCTTGGTGTGGTTTCGCCGTGATCTCCGCCTTGCCGACAATCCGGCGCTGCAGGCTGCGCTGGAGTCCGGGCACGATATCGTGCCGGTCTACATCCATGCGCCGCACGAGGAAGGCCGCTGGGCGCCCGGTGCGGCGTCCAATGCGTGGCGGCACCGCTCACTGTCCGCGCTGGACGACGATCTGCGCGCACGCGGCTCGGGCCTTGTGCTGCGCGAAGGCGACAGCCTGGCGGTCCTGCAGGAACTGATCGCCGAGACCGGCGCGGAGGCGGTCTTCTGGAACCGCAAATACGAACCCGCCACCCAGCCGCGCGATGCCTTGATCAAGCGCACCCTGCGCGAGCAGGGGCTGCAGGCGGACAGCTGCAACGGCAGCCTGCTGTTCGAACCGTGGGACCTGCAGACCAAGCAGGGGGGACCGTACAAGGTCTTCACCCCGTTCTGGCGCAATGCACTGAGCCAGTGGCGTCTGCAGGTCGTGAGCGATGCACCGGCGTCGCTCCCCGCCCACGCGGTCAAGGGCCTGACGCTCGATGCGCTCGGCCTGCAACCCTCGCTGGGCTGGGATGCAGGCTTCTGGGAGCACTGGCAGCCCGGTGAGGCCGGTGCCCGCGAAGCACTGACCGTGTTCGTCGATGGGGCGTTGAACGGCTATCGCGAGCAGCGTGACCTGCCGGATCGCGTCGGCACGTCCATGATGTCCCCGCACCTGCACTTCGGCGAGATCGCGCCGTGGCGGATCGTCCACGCGCTGGAGGCGGAGCGTACCGCCAGCCGCAGCGCCGACATCGATGCGTACATCCGGCAACTGGGCTGGCGTGACTTCGGCCACCACCTGCTGCATCACTTCCCCCGGACCACGGACGAAAACCTCAACCCGCGCTTCGACAGCTTCCGCTGGGCGTCGCCCGCGGCGGCCGACCTGCAGGCATGGCAGCGTGGCAACACCGGCGTGCCGATCGTCGATGCCGGGCTGCGGCAGCTGTGGCACACCGGCATCATGCACAACCGCGTACGCATGATCGTCGCCAGCTACCTGTGCAAGCACATGCGCGCGCACTGGCTGGAGGGCGCGCGCTGGTTCTGGGACACCCTGGTGGATGCGGACCTGGCCAACAACACCATGGGCTGGCAGTGGGTGGCCGGCACCGGCGCCGATGCCGCGCCGTATTTCCGCGTGTTCAATCCGGTCACCCAGTCGGAGAAGTTCGATCCGCAGGCGCGTTACATCACCCGGTGGGTGCCCGAGTTGGCCGCTCTGCCGGTCAAGGCGCGTTTTGCACCTTGGCAGCACGCCGATCTGCTGGCGGCCAAGGCACCGGATTATCCGCGGCGGCCGTTGGTGGATCTTGCCGAAGGTCGTGACGCGGCGTTGGCTGCCTATCGGCGCACTTGAGCGTAGCAGGGCGCTTTTACACGTCGTTGCGAAGAAGCTGAACGGGGAAGTGATGGGAGCTTCGGCCCTCATCCCCGCATCGCATCAGGCTGTATATGCTCATCCCCGACGCACGCCGGACCACCCGGCTTCCAAGGAGAACACCATGATCCGATCCGCTCCCCGTAATGTGGCCCTCGCCCTGATGACCGCCGCTGCGCTCAGCGCCTGCGCGACCGGTGGTTCGTACGTGCAGAGTGACCCGTATGGCAACGAAACCCAGCAGCAGAACCGCACTGGCCGCAACGCGCTGATCGGTACCGCCGTCGGTGTCGCAGCTGGCCTGCTGACCGGTGGCAGCGCGACTGAACGTCGCCAGCACGCGATGATCGGTGCCGGTATCGGCGCACTGAGCGGCGCGGCCGTGGGCCAGTACCAGGATCGCCAGGAACGCGCCTTGCGCGAGCGTACCGCCAATACCGGTATCGACGTGGTCCGCCAGGGCGACAACATCAGCCTGAACCTGCCGGACGGCATCACGTTCGACTTCAACAAGTCCGCGTTGAAGCCGCAGTTCTACGGCTCGCTCAACGGTGTCGCGAGCACGCTGGCCGAATACAACCAGACCATGATCGAAGTGGTCGGCCATACCGACAGCATCGGCAGCGACGCGGTGAACAATCGTCTGTCGAAGGAACGTGCCGATGCCGTGGCCGCTTACCTGACCGGCCAGGGCGTACAGCGCGCACGCATCGAAACGCTGGGCGCCGGCAAGGCCTACCCGGTTGCCGACAACAGCACCGACGCCGGCCGTGCGCAGAACCGTCGCGTGGAAATCCGCGTGATTCCGTTGCAGCAGTAACGCATCGCGTTACTGCCGTTGCGGCCGCCAGGCCGCGACAGAAATGCCGCCCTTGCAGGCGGCATTTTTTGTAGGTGACGACTTCCGTCGTCACGCCCGTAGCAACGAACTGACGGCCAGCGGCCGTCACTACCGAACGGGCTCACGGCCAGCGGCCGTCACGATCGTCGCCAATCGTCATCTCACGCGGCAACGACCTCCAGAATCTGCTTCCCTTCAGCCATCGCTTCGGCTTCGGCTTTCTCGTTCTGCTGCTGCGCGTACTTCGCTGCGGGGCACTGCGCCATCATGTAGTTGGCGTCGAAGTTGAGCTTGTCGACCAGGAAATCCACGAAGGCGCGCACTTTCGGCGACACCAGCTTGCCGCCGGCGAAGACCGCATTGAAGTCCACTTCCGGTCCCGTCCAGCCGGCCAGCACACGGCGCACCATTCCGGTTTCCACGTACGGCTTGGCCATCACATCGCCGGTCAGCAGCAGGCCTTCGCCGCATACCATCGCGCCGTTCAACGCCGACATGTCATTGGCCACCATCAGCGGATTCACCGGGAAGTCGCGCAGCTCGCCGCCATTCTCGCCGAGCTGCCAGGTGATGCGGTTCGGATGGCTGTGGTACGCCTTGCGCATCGCCAGGATGCGGTGGAACTGCAGCTCGTCCGGGTGCAACGGTTCGCCGTGGCGTTCGATGTAGGCGGGGCTGGCGAATACCTGCGTGCGCAACGTGCCGAGCTTGCGGGCGACCAGATTGGAATCGGGCAGGGCACCGACGCGCAGCGCAAGATCCGCTTCACCGGCGATCAGGTCGAGCTTCTCGTTGCCCAGATGCATGTCGAGCCGGATCTCGGGGTACATCGCATGGAACTGGCCCATCAAGGGCGCGATCCAGGTGATGCCGAGCGAGTAGGGGACGGTGAAACGCAGCCACCCACGCGGGCCGGACTGCAACTGGCTGACGGCACTCTCCGCCTCTTCCAGTTCGCGTGCGATGCGCTGGCAGTGCTCGTGATAGATGGAACCGGCTTCGGTCAGGCCGAGGCGACGCGTGGTCCGGTGCAGCAGGCGCGCACCGAGGCGCGTTTCCAGATCCTGCACCTTGCGGCTGACGGTGGTCTTGGGCAGGCCGAGCGACTTGGCGGCGGCGATGAAGCTGCCTTGCTCGACCACTTTGACGAAGATCAGCGTTTCGTTGAGATCGTGAGACATGGTCGAATTCCTGGACGTCGGGGACGGGAATAGCGTGACAAAAAGATTGGACCGGGAGCGGGATGATTATTCCCCTAAATCAGGACTAATCAAGTAGGAGTTAGAAGCGCACCATGGCGCCATTCCCGAATCGGAGGCCATCAGCCATGAGCCTGCGCAACATTCTCAACCACTTCCGCCGCGCCGGCCAGGATGCCCTGGACCAGGCGATGACCGTGGAAACCCGTCCCAGCTCCTTGGTTAACAAGGACTTTCGCGAGTTTACCGCCCCCGCCCGTCAGCAACGCGGCGGAGCCCTGCGTATCCGGCCCCGTGGCACGGATCGCCTGGGTCGGATCGGGATTGTCCCGCAGATGGGAGGAAATATCCCGTGAACGGGATGCTGGCACCGGAGGTCCTCGTCCTCGGCGGCACCGGTGCCGTGGGCCAGGGCGTGGTCGGCGCACTGCTGGAGGCCGGCAGCCCGGTCCTGGTGGTCGGTCGCGATCCGCGCCGCCTGGCTGCGCTGCGCCAGCAGTTCGATGACGAACCCGGACTGGAAACCCTGCTCGGGTCGCTCGCCGACGACGAATCAGCCAAGGTCGTCGCCGACCGCGTGGCCGCACGGCCGCGTCCGCTGGGCGCCGTCGTTGCCGCGCTCGGTGGGCCGTATGCACGTGGCCGGGTGATCGACCGCCCGGGCGATGCGTTGATGCAGACGCTGCAGCTTGACCTGCTGCCGCACGTGCACGCCGTCCGCCATCTGTTGCCGCTGCTGCAGGACCACCCGCATCCGCGCCGCTTCGTGATGATCGGCAGCCCGGCCGGGCTGAAGCCGTGGGCCGCACATGGCGATTCGTCGGTGAGCGCCGCTGCGCTGCGGATGTATGCGCAGGTGGTCCATCAGGAAGCGCAGGCGATCGGCGTACGCGCGCAACTGCTGGAAGTCTGTGCACCGGTGTGCACGCCCAGCAATGCAGCCAACGCGTGCATCGAGTGGCCCAGTGCGCTGCTCGTCGGCCGGCGCCTGGTGTCCCTGCTGGACCAATGCCACGACAACAACGCGATCGTGCGCTGCGACACGCGCGACGGCCAGCTGCCGCGCGGCCTGTTGAAGCTGGATGCGCCACCCCGATGGCGCGAGGCGGCCGGTAGTGCTTGACCTTAACCATTGTTGAGGTTGCACCATCCCCCGGTCGTCGGCGCTGCCGACAAACGAACGACTGATCACCTGTATCACCACCCCTTACGGATACATGCCATGAACACCATGATGACCCTCCACCGCACCACCCGCCGCGCGGCCTTGGCCACCGTCTCGGCGCTCGCCCTGGCCATCCTGACCGCCTGCAGCGGCAGCCATGCCGAAGAAGCCGGCGCACCGCCTGCGCCTGAAGTCAGCGCCGCACCGGTACTGGTCAAGCAGATCAGCCAGTGGGACGAGTTCAGTGGCCGGGTGGAAGCGGTCGAGAACGTGGACCTGCGCCCGCGGGTGTCCGGCTACATCGACAAGGTGAACTATGTCGAAGGCGAGGAAGTAAAGAAGGGCGATGTGCTGTTCACCATCGATGCCCGCAGTTACCAGGCCGAATATGACCGCGCCCGCGCCGAGCTCAACCGCGCACGCACGCAGTCCACGCTGGCGCGCGGTGAATCCGAGCGGGCCAAGCGCTTGTCGGACCAGCAGGCGATCTCCACCGAAACCTGGGAGCAGCGCCGTGCCGCGTCCGACCAGGCCGGCGCGCAGGTGCAGGCCGCACAGGCCGCGCTGGATGCCGCCGCACTGAACCTGGAGTTCACCAAGGTGCGTGCGCCGATCAACGGCCGCGCCGGTCGCGCGATGGTCACGGCGGGCAACCTGGTCAGTGCCGGCGATGCGGCCAGCGTGCTGACCACGCTGGTGTCGCTGGAAAAGGTGCACGTGTATTTCGACGCCGATGAAGCCACCTTCCTGCGCTATGCGCAGATGGCCCGCAAGGGCGAGCGTCCGAGCGAGCGCGATGCGTCGCTGCCGGTGCGTATCGGGCTGAGCGGTGAGCAGGGCTTCCCGCACGAAGGCAAGGTCGACTTCCTGGACAACCAGGTCACCCGCAGCACCGGCACCATCCGCGTCCGCGCACTGCTGGACAACGCAGACCGCCAGTTCACCCCGGGCCTGTTCGCCCGTGTGCAGCTGCTGGGCAGTGGCCAGTTCCAGGCGATGCTGATCGATGACCGCGCCGTGCTGACCGACCAGGACCGCAAGTACGTCTATGTGGTGGACAAGGACGGCAAGGCGCAGCGCCGCGATATCGCGCTGGGCCGTACCGCTGATGGCCTGCGCATCGTGGAAAGCGGCCTCGCCGCCGGCGACAAGGTGATCGTCGATGGCGTGCAGAAGGTCTTCATGCCGGGCATGCCCGTGCAGGCGAAGGCGGTCGCGATGCAAGGTCCCGCCGCACCTGCTGTTGCACCGGCGAAGGCCCCGGCTCCCGCCCCGGCCCCCGTTGGTACTGAAACCGCCGCACTGAACTGATCCAACCGGCCAGCGTCACCGCGATGCCCGAACCCCTGCCGGATTGGCAGGGGCAGGGCGGCTGCATCCCGGCGTCGGCCAAACCAAGGACATTCCCAATGGATTTCTCACGCTTTTTCATCGACAGGCCGATCTTCGCGGCGGTGTTGTCGATCATCATCTTCGCCGCCGGCTTGATCAGCATTCCGCTGCTGCCGACCGGTGAATACCCCGACGTGGTGCCGCCCTCGGTGGTGGTGCGCACCGTGTACCCGGGCGCCAACCCGAAGGTGATCGCCGAAACAGTGGCCACGCCACTGGAAGAAGCCATCAACGGTGTCGAGGACATGATGTACATGAAGTCGGTCGCCGGCTCCGACGGTGTGCTGCAGATGACCATCACCTTCCGCCCGGGTACCGATCCGGACGCGGCGGCGGTCAAAGTGCAGAACCGCGTCGCCCAGGCGCAGGCGCGACTGCCTGAAGACGTGCGCCGGCAGGGCGTGACCACGCAGAAGCAGTCGCCGACCTTCCTGATGGTGGTGCACCTGACCTCACCGAACGGAAAGTACGACACGCTGTACCTGCGCAACTACGCGCGCCTGCACGTCAAGGACGCGCTGTCGCGCATCCAGGGCGTGGGCGATGCGCAGATCTTCGGTGGCGGTGACTACGCCATGCGTGCCTGGCTGGACCCGGACAAGATCGCCGCGCGCGGCCTGACCGCCAGCGATGTGGTCGGCGCGATGCGCGAGCAGAACGTGCAGGTCTCGGCGGGCCAGCTCGGTGCCGAACCGATGCCCAACAGCCAGTTCCTGACCCTGATCAATGCGCAGGGCCGGCTGAAGAGTGAGCAGGAATTCAACGACATCGTGCTCAAGAGCGGCGCTGACGGCGAAGTCGTTCGCCTGTCCGACGTGGCCCGTCTGGAGCTGGGTGCCGGTGACTACACGCTGCGTTCGCAGCTGGATGGCAAGAACGCAGTGGGTATCGGCATCTTCCAGGCCCCCGGCGCGAACGCGCTGGAAATCCGCGATGCCGTCATGAACACCATGGACGAGATGCAGAAGACCTTCCCGGCCGACGTCAAGTACGAAGCGGTGTATGACACCACCATCTTCGTGCGCGACTCGATCAAGGCTGTGGTATCCACGCTGCTGGAAGCCATCGCCCTGGTGGTGCTGGTGGTCATCCTGTTCCTGCAGACCTGGCGCGCGTCGATCATTCCGCTGATCGCGGTGCCGGTGTCCATCGTAGGCACGTTCGCTGCACTGTATCTGCTCGGTTTCTCGATCAATACACTGAGCCTGTTCGGCCTGGTGCTGGCGATCGGCATCGTGGTCGACGATGCGATCGTGGTGGTGGAGAACGTCGAGCGCAACATCGAAGAGGGTCTGTCACCCACCGCCGCTGCCCATCAGGCCATGAAGGAAGTGTCCGGTCCGATCGTCGCCATCGCGTTGGTGCTGTGCGCCGTGTTCGTGCCGATGGCCTTCCTGTCCGGCGTCACCGGCCAGTTCTACAAGCAGTTCGCCGTCACCATCGCCATCTCCACGGTGATCTCGGCCATCAACTCGCTGACCCTGTCGCCGGCCCTGGCCGCACGCCTGCTGAAGCCGCATGACGCAACCAAGGATGCGCCCACGCGCATCATCGACCGCCTGTTCGGCTGGATCTTCCGTCCGTTCAACCGCTTCTTCAAATCCAGCTCGGAGAAGTACGAGCGCGGCGTATCGAAGATCCTCGGCAAGCGCGGTGCGGTGTTCGTGGTGTATGCCCTGCTGCTGGTCGGTACCGGCGTGATGTTCAAGCTGGTGCCGCCGGGCTTCATCCCCACGCAGGACAAGTTGTACCTGATCGCGGGTGTGAAGCTGCCGGAGGGCTCGTCCATTGCCCGCACCGACGCGATGCTGAAGAAGGTCGCGCAGATCGCCATGGAAACCGATGGCGTGGCGCATACCATTTCGTTCCCGGGCCTCAACGCGCTGCAGTTCACCAACACGCCCAACACCGGTGTGGCGTTCGTGCCGCTCAAGCCCTTCAGCGAACGCAATGGGCGTACCGCTGCGCAGATCAATGCGGAGATCAACCAGAAGATCGCCGGGCTGCAGGAAGGCTTTGCGTTCTCGATGATGCCGCCGCCGATCCTCGGGCTGGGTAACGGCAACGGCTACCAGATGTTCATCGAAGACCGTGGCAACCTGGGCTACGGTGCGCTGCAGACTGCTGTGCAGAGCATGCAGGGCGCGGTATCGCAGACACCGGGCATGGCCTTCCCGATCACCAGCTACCAGGCCAACGTGCCGCAGCTGGATGCCGAGGTGGACCGTGTAAAGGCCAAGGCACAGGGCGTGCAGTTGACCGAGCTGTTCGACACGCTGCAGACCTATCTGGGCTCGGCCTACGTCAACGACTTCAACCAGTTCGGTCGTACCTGGCAGGTGATCGCGCAGGCTGACGGACAGTTCCGTGACAGCGTGGAAGACATCGGCCGCCTGCGCACCCGCAACGACCGCGGCGAGATGGTGCCGATCGGCTCGATGGTCACCGTCAAGCAGACGTTCGGCCCCGACCCGGTGCTGCGCTTCAACGGCTACCCGGCGGCTGATCTGGCCGGTGAAACCGATCCGCGCCTGCTGTCATCCACCGAAGGAATGGCCAAGCTGAGCGAGATCGCCGCGCAGGTGTTGCCGCCCGGCATGGTCACCGAGTGGACCGACCTGAGCTACCAGCAGGCCACCCAGGGCAATGCCGCGCTGATCGTGTTCCCGGTGGCGGTGATGCTGGCCTTCCTGGTGCTGGCCGCACTGTATGAAAGCTGGTCGCTGCCGCTGGCGGTGATCCTGATCGTGCCGATGACCCTGCTGTCCGCGCTGTTCGGTGTATGGCTGACCGGTGGCGACAACAACGTGTTCGTGCAGGTCGGTCTGGTGGTGCTGATGGGGTTGGCCTGCAAGAACGCCATCCTGATCGTCGAGTTTGCCCGCGAGCTGGAAATGGGCGGCAAGGGCATCGTCGAATCTGCGCTGGAAGCCTGCCGCCTGCGCCTGCGCCCGATCGTGATGACCTCCATCGCCTTCATCGCCGGCACCGTGCCGCTGGTGCTGTCCCATGGTGCAGGCGCCGAGGTCCGCTCGGTCACCGGCATCACGGTGTTCGCGGGCATGCTGGGCGTAACGTTGTTCGGACTCTTCCTGACCCCGGTGTTCTACGTGGCCCTGCGCAAGTTCGTCACCCGCAACGGCGGTGGCCAGCTGGTCAAGCATGGCGAATCGACGCTGCACCATTGATGCGACGTTCCTGACCTGACCTTGGTAGCGCCGAGCCCTGCTCGGCGGCTACCGGAACCCTCTTTCAAGCTGCAAGGATTGAAACAATGAACGCACATACGAACAAGATCGCGCTGGTCACCGGCGCTACCCGTGGCATCGGCACCGAGACCGTGCGCCAGCTGGCGCAGGCCGGCGTGCACACGCTGCTGGCTGGTCGCAAGCGTGACACCGCCGTGGCCGTCGCACTGAAACTGCAGGCCGAAGGCCTGCCGGTGGAAGCCATCGAACTGGACGTCACCGATGAAGCCAGCGTAGCCGCTGCAGTGGAGCAGGTGCGCCAGCGCCACGGCCACCTGGACATCCTGGTGAACAACGCCGGCATCATGATCGACGACATCAGCAAGGCATCTTCGCAGCAGTCGCTGGAGACGTGGCGCACCACCTTCGATACCAACGTCTTCGCACTGGTAGCCGTCACCCAGGCGTTCCTGCCGCTGTTGCGCGAATCGGCTGCGGCGCGCATCGTCAACGTGTCCAGCCTGCTGGGTTCGGTGACGCTGCACAGCCAGCCGGGCTCGCCGATCTATGATTTCAAGGTACCGGCCTACAACGTGTCCAAGAGTGCGGTGAACGCATGGACCGCGCACCTGGCCTATGAACTGCGCGACACCGCGCACAAGGTCAACACCGTGCACCCCGGTTACGTAAAGACCGACATGAACGGCGGCGAAGGCGAGGTCGAGGTATCCGTAGGCGCGCAGTCCAGCGTGCAGATGGCGCTGCTGGATGCCGACGGCCCGAATGGCAGCTTCACCTACCTGGGCGAGGTGCTGCCGTGGTAATCAAAACCTTGGCGGTCGCCCTGTCCAGCGTGCTGCTGGCTGGCTGCGTGACCGTCGGACCCAACTACAAAGCACCAGTGGAAGCACCGGTGGCCCTGCAGGGGGCTGCGGCACCGGTGTACAGCACCGAGTCGCCGGTAGCCACCTGGTGGGCACAGTTTGACGATCCGGTGCTGGAAGAGCTGGTGCATCGCGCGCTGGCTGACAACCTGGATCTGCGCGTGTCGGTATCGCGCGTGCAGCAGGCGCGTGCAGTGTTCGTTGAACGCCGCCTCGACCAGGCACCGCATGTCACCGCCGGTGGTGCGTACGATCGCCGCAAGCAGCCGGAAACGCTGGCCGGTGGTGAGCGGGTCTTCAGCGAAAGCTACCAGCTGGGCTTCGATGCCGGCTGGGAGCTGGACCTGTTCGGACGCCAGCGTCGCGCCGCGGAAGCCGCACGCGCGGATCTGGATGCCGAGTGGGCGAACCTGGCTGATGCACAGGTATTGGTCGCCGCTGAAGTAGCGCGCAACTACTTCGAGCTGCGCGGTACGCAGAAGCGCATCGCCGTGGCCGAGCAGACCCTGGGCAACCTGCGTGACACCCAGAAGCTGACCGAAACCCGTTGGGAACTGGGTGCCGGCAGCGAGCTGGACGTGCAGAGCAGCCGTGCACGCTTGAAGGCCATCGAGGCCGACATCCCGCTGCTGGAAGTGGCACAGACCCAGTCGCGCCATCGCCTGGCGGTGCTGCTGGGACTGCGTCCGGAATCGCTGGACGGCATGCTCGCACCGCGCGACATGCCGGCCTTCGCCAAGGCGCTGCCACTGGGTGACACCCGCGAACTGCTGCGTCAGCGCGCTGATGTGCGCGTGGCCGAGCGTCGCCTCGCTGCGGCCACCGCACGCATCGGCGTGGCCACCGCAGACCTGTTCCCGCGCCTGTCGCTCACCGGTTTCGTCGGCTTCCTCGGCGGCGATGCCAGCGGATTGATCAGCGGCAGCAACAAGGCATGGTCGTTGACCCCGCAGCTGAGCTGGGCCGCGTTTGATTTCGGCACGGTGCGTGCGCGGTTGAAGGCCAGCAAGGCCGAAGCCGATGGCGTGGCCGCGCAATACGAACAGGCTGTGCTGCTGGCGCTGGAAGACACTGAAAACGCGTTGACGCGCTATTCCAAGCAGCAGGCCCGGCTGGCGATCGTCGCCGAGCAGGCGCAGGCCGCGCGGCGTGCCGAAACGCTGGCGCAGGTGCGCTATCGCGAAGGGTCGGAAGACTTCCTGACCCTGCTCGATGCCCAGCGCACGCAACTGGTGGCGGACGACGCCTTGGCCGCCGCCGAAGCCGAGGTAAACGTCAGCGTCGTCGGCGTGTACAAAGCCCTCGGCGGCTGGGGCCAGGCCGCACAGCCGAGCATCGCCCTGGCACAGTGACCCGTAGGGTCTGGCCTTGCCACTGCGCTCGCCGACCATGGGTCGGCGCTACCCATGCCACGGTAGCGCCGAGCCATGCTCGGCGAGCGCAGCGGCGCTGTCAAAGAACACCCCGCCGGGCACGACTCGGCGCTACTTCGCGTCCCACTCCAGCTCCACCACCAGCGGGAAATGATCCGACGGCAGTATCCCGTCCACCCGCGCATCGACCGTGGCGAAATCCCGCGCGGTGAACCCACGTACCAGCACCCAATCCAGTTCCGTGGTCGCCTTGCCGGTGAAATCATGGAACGTATTCTTCGGCCCGCGCGGTGCAGCCACCTGCGTACGCGCATCCTTCAGCGCACCCGTAAACGCAGCGTAGGTTGGTCCGCCCGGCTCACTGTTGAAATCACCCGTGACCACCACCGGAATGTCTGCCGGCAACGTCTTCAGGTGCACTACGATCGCCTGCGCCCCACGGACCCGACGCGGCTCATCTTCATCACGATAGGGCAGGTGGGTATTGAACAGATAGAAGCGCCGCCCATCCTCCACGCGACGGAACAACCCCCACGTCACCATGCGCGGGAACAGGTTGCCCCAGGTGATGCTGCCGGCCACGTCCGGCGTATCAGACAGCCAGAAATTACCCGACTGCTCCAACGCCACCGCCTTGCTGTCGTAGAACACGCCCATGTGCTCATCGTCATCGCCACCGCGTCGGCCTTCGCCGAACCAGCGGTAATCGGGCAACTGCGCGGCCAGGTAATCCGCCTGTTCCTTCACCAGTTCCTGCGTACCCATCACTGCCGGATGCGCTTGGCGGATGGTGGTCACCAGGGCCTCCCGGCGGTCCACCCAGCGCTTGCCGGGCGCGGTATCCGCAGGCGTACGCACATTGAAGGACATCACCTTCAACGGGGGCGGCGGCGTAGCAGCGGCTGCCGGCAAAGCCAGCGCCAGAAGAAGTAATGCGGCAGGGCGCCGCAGGCGGTTCAACATGGGAATCCCTCCATTCCGTGAAATCGTTTGCAGGCAAGAGTCGCATGGCGGGCAGGGAAGGGGATGTGCCGGAATGGCTGGTTTGCCGAGTCGCATCTGATCTTCACCCAATGCAGGCGACAGGCTCACCCCTGAACGACGCGGTCCCCGTTAAGGTTTCTCCAACACGCACTCCTTGTTGGAAGGAATCACATGATCAAGTGGGCCATCATCTTCGCCATCATCGGCCTCATTGCCGGTGCACTCGGCTTCGGCGGCATCGCCGGCGCCTCGGTCGGCATCGCCAAGTTCCTGTTCTGGGCCGGCATCATCATCGCCGTGGTGCTGTTCCTGCTGGGCATGACCATCGCCAAGAAAGTTACCTAGTCGCGCGATCGAAGTCCGCGCAACAAACGAAGAGGCCGTCCCGAAAAGGGCGGCCTTTTCTGCGTTGAGGGTACCGGCGACGGTACATCCGACGCGGTACATCCGACGGGGTACATCCAACGCGGTAGAGCCGACTTCAGTCGGCTGCTCTTCCATCGGCGCCAGTCACCTCAAACGAGCCACTCAACGCCCCCGATACGGCTCACACCCCACCCCATCATTATCCCGGTCCAGATGCGGCCCATACCCCGGGTCCCCCCGACGCACCGGAGCCGCACCCGCCGCCCGTGCTTCCGTGCAGTTCTTGAACGCCCCGCCACGCGCACGCGGCGCGTTGAAGTTCTGCCGATCAACAGGGCGGGGCAGGGCGGCTGCCGCAGCGCCGCCATGGCAGTGATAATCCCCTGTCGCCCGGTTGGTATGGCATCCCTGGTTGTTCAACCCGCCGCTATGCCCCTCAGCCATCTCCGCCACAACGAGGGCGCCGGCCAGCACAGCGCATTGCAGCCATCGCACAGGCCCATCGTCACGGTCCCGGTTCATCGGGTGACGGCCACGGTGATTACCGCCTCAACCCGATATCCATCTGGGTCGATCAGAAAGCCCGCGTAGTAGTGCTCGCCGTACTCCGGCCGCAGCCCGGGCGCGCCATTGTCCTGACCGCCGGCAGCCAGCCCATCGCGGTGGAAGGCATCGATCTGCCCGTGCGAAGCGGCTGCAAACGCAATATGGAAACCGTCTGCCGGCGGCGTGGCGTCCGCTGAAAGATTGAGCAGCAGCAGGTCCTGGCCGTCCACCAGCCCATAGCCGATCGATTCATCGCCGTCGAAAACACGGCGGTAACCCAAGGCGCCCAGCGCGGCGTCGTAGAAGCGGCCAGCACGCGCAAGGTCACGGACGGCCAGAGAAAGGTGATGGAACATGGGCGGCCCGGCGAGAAAGATGGGCAGAGCATAGCCGCGAATCTGGCTCTGCGATGCAGCAACGCTGGCGCCCACGGACAAGGTCACGTCGCCGGAAGTCACCCTGCCGCGCGGCACGTTTCCGCGCCGGCGGCGGACTCTACTATCGGGTCAACATGTACATCGTCCGCATCCAGCGCGGCACACTCCGGGGAAGCGCCATGCAGGTAAACAGTGATCGCCGGCTGACGCTGGCCTTGGCGGCGCTCGGCGCTGCTGCCGCGCTGGCGTTCGTCGCATGGGAGTACCTGCATGGCGGCGTCAAAAGCCACCATCTGCTCAACCATGCCGACCTTCCCGCAATATCCAATTGGTGGGGCCTGCTGATGCTGCCGCTGCTGGGTGCAACCGCAGGCTGGTCCATCGCCCGTCAACGCTCCCGCACCTCATCGGCGGTGTCGCGTGCCCTCATCGCAGCCGTCGGCGCACTGATTGTCGGCGTTGCACTCTCGGTCGCGTTTACCACCGGGCACGAGTACGCCGCGTCCATCATCTTCCTCGGCCTTGTCTTGTCGGGTCTGGTGCTGCCGGTTTACCGCGCGGAGTATCTTTTCGGCTTCGTGCTGGGCATGGCCTTTACGTTCGGTGCTGTGCTTCCCACCTTGGTCGGACTGGTTGCGGCCCTGCTTTCGGCCGCAACCCATCTGCTCACCTATCCGCTGATACTGAAGGCGTATCGCCGCGTGCGGGCCTGACGCAGAATGTCTGAGGGTCAGGCGGTAGGCACGAACGGCGGTGGCTGGTTGGTGACGCCCCAGAACATTCCCAGCTCCTGTACCGCTTCCAGAAACTCATTGAAGTCGATTGGCTTGACCACGAACGCATTCACGCCCGAATCGTAGCTCTGCACCAGATCTCTCTCCTGGCGCGACGAGGTCAGCATCACAACGGGGGTGCTCTTCAGCAGGGCATCGCCGCGGATCTCGGCGAGCACTTCCAGTCCATTCAATTTGGGCAGTTTCAGGTCCAACAGCACGACGACGGGGCCGCCGTGCAACGCGCCTGCATACGGTCCATGGCTGCGCAGATAATCCAGCGCTTCTTGGCCATCCCGTACGTGCACGACGGGGTTCAGCAGCTGGCACCGCGCCAGGGCGGCCATCGTCAGCTCAGCATCTTTCATGCTGTCTTCTACGAGCAGAATCGGTCGCAGGTCTTTCATGGAGCGTCCTTGATCAATCAGTGCGCCGGTTGCCCTGGCGCCGGGAAGGGCGCATAGCTTTGCACGCCCAATAGGGACTGTCAGTAGTTTCCTTAACAGTTAATCTTAACAATTAAGTTAAGGGTACGTGTAGGTATGGGGCGGGGCATAGTGCGCACCCCGAGCCACCCGGTCAGTGCATCAGGACGGGTTGCAGGTCGTATCAGAGGCCGACTTCACCATCGCCCGGCCACTGACAATCAGCCCCTCCACCAGGTGTTCGCTCAACACGCCTTCGGGATCGCCGTCCTGCTTGGCCAGATGCACCGCGTGCAGGATCTCGAAGATCGACGCCAGGCCCTGCAGGGTGCGAAGCGGGATGGCGACCTTGCTGTGTCGTTTGAGATCGATGTATGCATCTGCGCCCAGTAGCGGGGCGTCGTCGGCCACGTCCGGCACCAGTTTCAGGTGCACCGTGCGGCTGCGGGCGATCTGCTCCCGCTCATGCTCTTCCAGCGTCCGTTCCAGCTTTTCAATGAAGCTGGGCGGAAACGAATGCATCTTGTCGCCAAGCAGGGCGTGCAGGCGCTTGGCGCCCAGCGGGTACTGCGATTCCATCGGTATGCCTCGCATTGCATGAAGGCCACCTGCGCCTGAGCACGAGGTGGCGGGCGATGCGGGTTGGCATACCGGGCGTACATAACCATAAACCGGCGGATCAGGGATCCCCACGCACCGCCCGCCGTAAACCGGTAGGCGATGCTGTGCATTCTCCGCCGTGCCCCGTGGGGCAGAACAGAGTCAACAGTTATGGACGCTTACAGGATGCCAATCCCGACTGGTGCCGTAGGGCGCCAGCGGATCCATCGTGCGCAGGTCAAGTACCTGCGTCCATGAGGAAAATTGCGAAGTTAGAAGATCGGGAACGCGCTCGGGGCGCTGCTCTACCATTGTCGGTGACGCGCCTGGCCTCACCATGATGCGAGCGATGATGGCGGTGAGCCGATGCCTTTACGTCACCCGCTCAAAGGCGGAGCGAGCCACCACCCAGTTCATGCTCCGCCGCAAGCGCGAGATATGCGGATCGAGACATGCGGCGGGATGCAGCTGCTTGGTCGATTCGACCCACCAGGTCGACGTCCACCAGCATCCAGAATCCGCCCGTGTACTCATCGCTTTGACTATAACGTTCCAGCGACGATGTGACGGCAGGACCTGCTGATTCGCCCTCATATTTTGCTGCTCTTTGCCAGAGTAGCGGCCAGTTGATTGGCCTTCCTTAGTTCAGCTGGAGTCATGGACTGCGCCATGAGGTCCAACATCCGCTCGTTTCCACCGATGGGGTTCCGCTGTCCCGCAGCTTTCTTGTAGGCATAGGCACGGACCAAATCTTTCGGTGTAATGATGCCGCGTTGATACGCCGTTCCGAGAGTGAAAAGCCCGTCCGGGTTGCCGGTGTCAGCTACACTTTTGATGTAGCGATAGGAATCTTCATTGAACTGTTCAACTTCTTCTGCCGATACTGCTTGTTCCTGCTGATCTCCAACAATGAGGTCCAGATAGTTGTAGTAGGCCAGTCGCGCGTAGGTGTCGCCCCCTTCCGCTGCTTCTTTCAGCCATCGGGCCGTTTCCTTTTGCGCATCATCTGGAACTCCCTCACATTGTTCAAGCTTCTCTTCGGTGAACGTAAGAGCGCTCAATTGCTGATCTGCCAGGAACTGCTCTCGCGTTTTTCCGCTTGCTTTGAGAATTTCCGGCGAGACCTGGCTGTTGGAGTAATCAAGAGACCTGTCTGGTTTCATTGCAACGCGACACTCATTGAGTACCAAGAAGAGTTGTCGTTTTGCTTCCAGATCTCCAGCCTCCGCTCTATTGCGAAGCGACGGATACAGTTCTTTCACGGCGACATCTGGCAAGCGCTGTGCAGATTGGAGGTCCGTATCAATAGCTGTCGATTTTGGCGTGACACTTCGAATCTCTGCCGTAGCCGCGGGCGCTGCATTCGCCGGAGTACCGCTAGCCGGCTGACCATCATCATTTTCCGTTGAGCATGAGGTGAGCATGCAGGCGATGAGTGCGAACTTTGACAGGCGCAAGCACTGGTAGAGAGTGGTGTGCTTTGGGGTTGAATGGGGCATCGGGTTCTCCAAACGCTATAGCCTGAAATTCAGTGTCCTGGTCAAATGCGGTTTTAGTTGTGAGGGTTTGGACACCGTTACGCGGACTGGGTGGCCAATACACCATCACCGATCCATTCACCGGCGAAGAGTCGGTGGAGCCGGGCTGGAAGCTGATGGCGCTGATCAAAGCGGCGACCGAGCGGGTTTGGGATGCCGAGACTGCCCTTCCTCCTGTGGGGGATAGTGACCAGGATGCGCCGGCGTGATCCGAGAATGGATATCCGGCGGGTACTGGTGGGACTGGAACTCCGCGAACCTGCCTTAGCCGACCAGCTGCAACAGCTCCGGGACGTTGTTGCGCGGCGAGTTCACGGCCCGGCTAACCCGGTATGCCTCCATCGCAGGGGGCTCGCTGGCCAGCAGTATCGCCATGGCGTCGTCGGGCTCGGCCGCCAGCCACTCATCGAACTGCCCATGTTTCAGCCAGGCAAGCATGTCACCCTGGTGCCGTCGGGCATGGGCGAGCAGCGGTACTGCAGATAGGGCCGGCCATGAAAGCCGGCCCCTTGTTCAAACTACTGAACTCCTAGGTCAACTCTTTATTCCTTGAGCGATCTGCAGCAGCAGCGCTTGGCCCTGCTCTATTCGATTACCTTCGTCGGTGTAAAGCGTCAAGGTGAAGGATCGCTGGGGTGTCACCCAGCGTAGTTCCGCCTGCCCTTTACCATCATCAGAACGAGATGCGGACGCGCGTGCTGGCGTTCCGTTTACATTTTCGTTGAGAGTTTCGCGGAACAGCGTTATCACTCTCCCTGAAGCAATGTAATCATTCTCTTCAAGGATGATTACACCGACCTTCGGGACTCTGTAAGAGCGTGTTACTCCTGTCCATTTACCTTCCTTGATGCTTCCGGTTGGCTCTGTACTCAGGAGCTCGGCGGCGCCGATCGGAGTCCGGGAGATTTCAGCTGGCGCGTATCCAAGTAGCTGTCTGAGTTCAGCGTCACTTCGCCGTGTATCAGCTAGGCGCCCAAGTACTTCGTCGGTTGATGGAATGGCGCTAGACGCAGCCTTCAAAGTACCCTTGCTTTGATTCGCTATCCCCCGCGCGACGCTTTCTTTAGCAGAGGCAGGGGCGTCCCATTCTGCAAGTGGAATGATGATCAGCTGGCCTTCTCTCGTTGCCGAACCACGCGCCATTTGAAAGTTGTTTTCCTCGGAACTTTTAAGCGAACGTTCTTTAAGCCAGTCCAGTGTCTCTTGATTTGCCGGCGCTTCTGGAGGCGTCGTATGTTGAGCGCAAACCAGGGTCGGCGTGAAAACGGAAATAAAAGTAAGAAAAACTATCCTTGATTTCATATCGATCACCACTCCGTAATATTACAATCAGTCGCGCTCGTGGCCTCCTGGCCGGATTCCACTATTTGGCCATTTGGGTCGACCACGAGCCAATAGTGGGTGCCATCCACCCGCAGCGTGCCCGGGTCTTCGATATCGCCAGCGTAGTACCGCCACTTTCCATAGCCGACATCAACAAGACTATGGAGAGGAACTGTGTTCCCAAGCTGAGTATGTGTGCTCGTCACAGAGCCGTTGAACGGGCGCAACTGCGGCCTGTCATACGTGATGGACTCATTGACAATGCCGATTACGCAGTTGGCCCTGCTGATTGCTTTAACTTCAGCAAACGCGGGTGTCGAAAAAAAGAGTGTCAGCGAGATGAGGTAGGGTAGCGGCTTCGCTTTGTTCCTTTTCATTTCGCTCCTTATCGGCGATATCCTTCGCCGGAACTTGTCTACCACTCGTTGACTCTTGGGTGCTACCTTGATATCTGCAAAGTAGGAGGCGAGTCACAAAACTCCCGGGCGTCTTTGATTGTTTCGAAAGAAGCTGTTCAGACCGTTGCGCGGCATACATCAAGGGGCGCACGAAAGGCACACGACCCGCGCAAATCCCTTGTGCCGTAACGGGATTGGATTCCAATGAACGGTATCCTCAGCCGCCGTTATCATCTCGGCCTGCCGCACCGGTGATCTGCTCCGTCATCACGGCCAAGGTCTGCTGGAGGGCAACGTGGGGTAGAGCAGGGGGCGATCCTGCATCTCGGCTTGTTGGTCTGCCACTTCCGGTAACACGTGGGCCCGCAGGTCGGCCAAGCAGGCCGGATCGTGGTGCCGCGCGATCAGGGCATGCACCCCGTACTCCAGCGCCCTGATGTATCCGCGCGAGGCTCGAGCTCGCAGGTAGTAAGGCGTTCGAGGATCTCGTCTGTGGTCTGGGTCATGCGGCATCTCGAAGAGGTGGCGCCAATCCTACAGCGTCGGTCAGCGGCTGTTGCCGTCGTATCAGGCCCTGCGACGCGGCGGCGCCACCATGGCTGCCATGACGAAGACCAACCTCAGTAAGGCGCGCTGGGCGCGTACCAAGGCTGCCGGTCTATGGCAGCAAGCCACCGAGCTGGACCGTGACCGCACCGGCAGCTGGGAGGACAGGGCGCGCCGCCGACGCGCTGCCGACCGGCTCCGGACCGAGGCAGCCGGATTCGAATCGATTGCGCGCCGCCTCGATCCTTCCCTCGACGATCAAGCCGCCTGACCGGGCCGCAGCGGCACGACGTTGCCTATGCGCAGCCGGTCCAGGTAGTCCGCCCATTCCTGCATCATCCGCGTCCGCTCCACCAGGTGCGTTGTCCGGTTGTAGGCCCTTCCGTTGGGGTCCTTCACCGCGTGCGCCAGCTGGTGCTCGATGATGTCCGGCCGGAAGCCCAGCACCTCATCCAGCAGTGTGCGCGCTGTGGCGCGGAAGCCGTGGCCGGTGACCGTGTCCTTATCGAACCCCATCACGCGCAGGGCAGCCAGCACCGCGGCCTCGGACATCGGGCGTGCATCTGTCCGGCCGCCCGCGAAGACATACGTGCCGTGTCCGGTCACGTCCTTCAGCTCCCGCAGCACCTCCAGCGCTTGCCGTGCCAGTGGCACGATGTGCGCCTGCCGCATCTTCATACGACCGGCCGGGATGCTCCACAGCCCGGCGTCCAGGTCAATCTCCCCCCTTCGGCGTGGCGCAGCTCCCCCGGTCGGACGAACACCATCGGTGCGAGCTTCAGCGCAGCCTGGACCACCACTGTGCCGTGGTAGGCATGCAGGGCTCGCAGCAGGCCGCCCAGCTGCACCGGATCCACGATCGCGGCGTGGTTCTTCTCCGGGGCCGGCACCAGCGCACCGCGCAGGTCCGCCACCGGGTTGCGCTCGGCGCGGTCGGTGGCCACGGCATACCGCATCACCTGTCCGCAGTTCTGCATCACCCGATGGGCTGACTCGAAGGCGTCGCGCGCCTCCATGCGCCTGGCCACCTGCAGGAAGTCCGATGCCTTGAGCTCCGATGCGCGCCGGCTGCCGATGAAGGGGAAGACGTGCTTCTCGAACCAGGCGGCGACCTTCTTCTGGTAGTTCGGCACCCACGGGCGGCTGACCAGCCACTCCCGGGCGATGACCTCGACGGCTTCGCCGTCGGCGGTGGTGCGCGCCGCAGTCGTGGCCTTGCGCTGCTCGCTGGGGTCCACGCCGCTGGCCAGGAGCCGACGGGCATCCTCCCGGGCTTCGCGCGCCTTCGCCAGCGTCACGTCTGGATAGAGGCCGAGGGTCAGCAGCTTCTCTTTGCCGGCGACGCGGTACTTCCAGCGCCAGCTCTTAGCGCCGGCCACGGTGATAAAAAGGAACAGGCCGCCGCCGTCTGCCAGCTTCTGGGGCTTGGCAGCAGGCTTGGCGCGACGGAGAGCAGCGTCGGTCAGAGGCATGGGGGTATCGGGTTTTGAAGGGCGGTGGATACCGCTAGATATACCCCCAGCGTCTCATAGGCTGCAACGGAACCAGCTGGACCGGCATAGACAACGAAAAAGCCGGGACCCCTTATTTGACGAGGGATCCCGGCTCTCTGTGGCCTACAAGAGACCAATCAATGGTGGAGGTGGGCGGAATTGAACCGCCGTCCGAAGGCACTCCATCCCCAGCTCTACATGCTTAGCTCACCGTTGGATTTCGTTCCGGAACAGCACGGTGTGCGAAGCACATCCCGGAACAAGCCTGCTGTGTTCTAGTGCTGGACTGACAGGCAGCCGCCCAGCTCGATTCCATGATAATGACTCTACGCTGCTAGCATGGACACAGGCAGTTTCGAGGCTTCACCTAAGGCGGCGAAGGATGACGCAGGTCAACCGTTAGGCTGCGACTGCGAAATCCGAAGCGTAGTTGTCGTCGTTGGCAACTAGAGTTTTGCAGCTGGATTTACGAGGAAAGCTACACCCTCGGCATGCGCCAAGCGACTTCACAACCCCCGTCGAAACCAATGCACCCCCGGTTTCAAACAAGTGCTTGCAAGTACTGGCCAGATTCCGGTGTTGCAGGAACAAGGCTGCCCAACGAGATTGATGCTACGCCAATCCGGCTGAACAGTCACGCAAAAGCGCGATTTCTGGTGGCAGGCCTTCATATCGAACTGTTAACGTCTTGCGGACCTCTTTGCGACACCATGGTGGTCACGCTGGGATCAACAAGCAGGAGACGTGTGGGTGGAGATGACGAACAAGCGCAGTCTTCGGCAGCTGGTTGGCCCTGTGGGCATTGGCTATCTGCGCCGTGCGGTGCCGCCGGGTTGGGTCTGGACGGTCCTGGCAGCGCTGGTGGCTGCGGCGTGTCTGATCGAACTGCCGGCGTCGGCCGCGATGGCGCTGTTGGCCAGTGCCGTCGTGGTGCATTGGCCGCGTCGAAAGCGTCCGTCGCTGGGCTACTGGCGGCTGCTGGGGTTGGTGCTGTTGGGGCTGTTGGCGTGGGCGCCGGAGCCTGATGTGCTGTCGCAATGGTTCGAGCACGGGCTGGCGATCGCGCTGCTGGCGCTGGCCGGGGTGAGCGCGCTGACCCATGTGCTGCAGGCACGCCGCTTGTCGCGCCGCCTGCAGCAGGCCGCAGATGCGATGGACGACAACCGGTTGCTGGAGCTGCTGCCGGGCGATGCGGCGCGTCTGGCGCGCAGCTGGACGGCGGGCGATGACAGCCACGCCGACGAGCTTGCGGTAGTGATGCATCTCGCTGTGATGCATGCAGCGCTGGCGCCGCAGATGCAGGGTGGGGCGGTCAAGGCCTGACGGCGTGCGAGCTGCGGTGAGGGTCCGCCGAGCGTGGCTCGGCGCTACCGGCGTACGAAGTCGGCCACCGGAGTGCCAAGCCGGCCACCTGAGTACCACGTCGGTCAGGCGTCGCGGTTGCCCCGACGCATGACGCGTGACTTTTCGATTGCCCATTCGCGGTCCTTGGCGGCATCGCGCTTGTCGTGGTCCTGCTTGCCCTTGGCCAGCGCCACTTCCAGCTTGATCTTGTTCTTGCTCCAGTACATCGCGGTAGGGACGATGGTGTAGCCGTCGCGCTCCACTTTGCCGACCAGCTTGTCGATCTCGCTCCGGTGCAGCAGCAGCTTGCGCTCGCGGCGGTCCACGGCCACGAAGTGGCTGGAGGCCTGGATCAGCGGGGTGATCTGCGCGCCGATCAGGAAGATCTCGCCCTGCTTCACGTACGCGTAGGCATCCACGATGTTGCCGCGGCCGGCACGGATGGATTTGACCTCCCAGCCCTGCAGCGCAAGGCCCGCCTCGAAGCGCTCCTCGATGTGGTACTCGTGCCGGGCACGCTTGTTCAACGCGATGGTCTTGTTGGCCGTCGCGTTCTTTGCTTTATCCTTGCCGTCGTTCTTGCTCATTCCCGTATTGTCTCCGATTCGGGCCCGCCCGGTCGATCACCTGCAGCCAAAACTCTGAAATGCCTACCATTCGTCGAAGCGCCCTGGTCGAACACTCCGCGGCGCGCATGTTTGATCTCGTCAACGATATCGCCGCCTACCCGCGCCGGTTCCGTTGGTGCTCGGCTGCGCAGATCCTGGAACAGGGCGATGATCGCCTCGTCGCGCGCCTGGACCTGGGGCTGGGCTCGTTCTCCACCTGGTTCATGACCGAGAACACGCTGGTACGCCCGCAGCGTATCGATATGCAGCTGCGCGATGGTCCGTTCAAGAGCCTGCACGGCCGCTGGGCGTTCCATTCGCTGGCCGAAGATGCCTGCAAGGTCAGCCTGGAGCTGGACTTCGAGCCGAAATCCCGTTTGTTGGCGCCCGCGCTTGCTTTGGGATTCCAGGGGCTGGCCGACCGCATGGTCAACGACTTCGTGCGCGTGGCAGACGAGCAGGATTGATCCGATGATCCGCGTGGAAGTGGTACTGGCTTGGCCCGACCGCGTGCTGCATCGCGCGCTGGAACTGGCCGAAGACGCCACGGTGGCCGATGCGGTCGCGGCGGCTGCGTTGGAGGGTAGTGCGGAATGCCCCGCGGTCGCGGTGCACGGTGTGCTGGCTACACCCGGGCAGATCCTGCAGGACGCTGACCGGGTGGAGCTGTTGCGGCCACTGCTGGCCGATCCCAAGGACAACCGTCGGCGGCGCGCGAAGGCGCAGCCGAAGTAGTCTTGCGGTGGGATGTCGGGGTTGGCGGCCGGTCATGACGGCCAGCGGCCGTCACTACCGACCAGGCGGGATCAGCCGCCGCCCTTCTTCTTTTCCTTCGGCAGGTTGCGGCCGAACTGGCGGACGGTCTGCGTGGCCAGCTTGGAGTCCTGCGCGGGGAAGTAGTCGCCTTCCCAGCGGGTGACGGCATCGTTTTCGAAGTAGACGGTGAAGTTCTTCGTTTCCGTGCGGCCGACGCGGTCGATACGCTGGCTGGCGGCGTAGTCCCAGCGCTGGGCGTGGAACGGATCTTCAATGGACGGGGTGCCGAGCAGGGCGTTGACCTGCTGCTTGCTCTGCCCGACCTGCAGCTTGGACACGGCATCTTCCCGGATCAGGTTGCCCTGATAGATGGGTTGCTTATAGATGATGCCGCAGCCCGTGGTGGACAGGGCAACGGCGGCGACCAGCAGGAGATTGCGCATCGGGAATCGCGTTTGGGGAAATCGATCCGATGATACACTCCCGGCGTGCCACCGCGACCCAATCCGAGGCAGCTGGCGCTAAATCGCCAATGAACGGAGACCTATGGAAACCCACGACCTGCGTAAAGTCGGCCTGAAGGTGACCCATCCTCGGATGCGGATACTTGCACTGCTTGAGCGCACTGCCCAGCACCACATGACCGCCGAAGACATCTATCGCCAGCTGCTTGAGCACGGTGATGAAATCGGCTTGGCCACGGTGTACCGGGTGCTGACCCAGTTCGAGGCCGCTGGCCTGGTGCTGAAACACAATTTCGAAGGCGGCCAAGCCGTCTATGAGCTGGACCGCGGCGGCCATCACGACCACATGGTGGACGTGGACTCGGGCAACGTGATCGAGTTCGAAAGCGCGGAGATCGAAGAGCTTCAGCGCAAGATCGCGTCAGATCACGGCTACGAGCTCGAAGAGCACTCGCTGGTCCTGTACGTGCGCAAGAAGCGCCGCTGAGGCGTCCGCCGAGCACGGCTCGGCGCTACCGAAGCAGAATCCGAAACGCCCGGGATCCGTAGCGCCGACCCACGGTCGGCGAGCGCAGCGGGCCGTAGGCGGAGAGTCCGCCGAGCGTGAGCACAACCCGTAGCGCCGACCCATGGTCGGCGAGCGAAGCGGGCCGTTCGCGGTGAAATTCCGCCGAGCGCGAGCAGAATCCGTAGCGCCGACCCATGGTCGGCGAGCGCAGCGGGCCGTTTGCGGTGATATTCCGCCGAGCGTGGCTCGGCGCTACCGAAGCAGTGCCCTAGCGCGCGGCCAGATGTCAGCCGGCCAGCAGCTTCCGCGCCGCGGCGCGGGCTTCTTTGCTGACTTCGACACCGCCCAGCATCCGCGCGAGTTCTTCTTCGCGGGCCTTGGTGTCCAGCTTTTCCACCGCGCTTTGGGTCATGCCGTCCACCGGCGCCTTGCTGACGCGATAGTGGGCGTGTCCCTTGGAGGCCACCTGCGGCAGATGCGTCACGCACAGTACCTGACGCTTTTCGCCGAGGGCGCGCAGCTTCTGCCCCACGATATCGGCCACCGCGCCACCGATCCCTGAATCGACCTCGTCGAACACCATGGTCGGCACGGCATCCAGATCCAGCGCGGCCACTTCGATGGCCAGCGAGATCCGTGACAACTCACCGCCGGAGGCCACCTTGCGCAGCGGTCGCGGCGGCTGGCCAGCGTTGGCCGCCACCAGAAACTCCACCCGCTCGGCACCCTGCGGGTCCGGCTTGCCGGCGTCCTGTGGTTCCAGCTGGATCAGGAACTGGCCGCCGCCCATGCCCAGCTCGGCGATCAGCCCGGTCGTGGTGGTGGACAGCTCCGCGGCAGCGCGCTGACGGCCTGCGCTGAGCACGGCAGCCTGTTCGCGCCATGCCGCAGCCGCTTTTTCGATTTCACCGGCCAGCTTCTGCAGGCGCACGTCGGCCCCTTGCAGCTGCTCCACTTCGGCCTGCATGCGGTCGCGCTGCGGGCCGAGATCTTCCATCGGCACCCGGTGCTTGCGCGCCAGATCGTGCAGACGGCCCAAGCGGCGCTCGTTTTCTTCGAACTGCTCCGGATCGGCGTCCAGATCGTCGTGCACGCGGTCCAGCAGGGTCAGTGCTTCCTGCAGCTGGATGCTGGCGCTGTCGATCAGTGCGTCCACGTCGCCCAGCCGGGCATCGTGTTCGATCAGGCGGCCGAGGTCACCACGCACCTGCGCCAGCAGGCCCAGCGCGGAAGCGTCTTCGTCACCGTTGATCCGCGTGGTGGCCGTGTCGCAGGCGCTGAGCAGGGCGCTGGCGTGCGCCTGGCGGCGGTGGCTGGCACCGAGCGCGGTGATGGAATCGGGCTCCAGGTCCTCGCGTTCCATTTCCCGCAGCTGATGCTCCAGGAAGCCGATGCGGTCGCTGACATCGCCCTGCTGGGACAACGCGGCGGCCTCGTCCACCAGGGTCTGCCACGCGGCGGCGGCCACGCGCACGGCGCGGCGCTCTTCGGCGTTGCCGGCATAGGCATCCAACAGCGCAAGCTGCGAGGGACGGGTCAACAGGGCCTGTTGCTCGTGCTGGCCGTGGATTTCCACCAGCAGCGAGGCCAGGTCGGTCAGCTGGGACAGGGTGACCGGGCGGCCATTGATCCACGCACGCGAGCCGCCATCGGCGCGGATCACCCGGCGCAGTTGGCAGTGTTCGTCGTCGTCCAGCTCGTTGTCGGCCAGCCAGCGCCGTGCGGCGGCCAGCTGTTCCAGCGCGAATTCGGCGGAAAGCTCCGCCCGCGCGGCACCGTGGCGCACCACGCCGCTGTCGGCGCGAAGGCCTGCCAGGAAGCCGAGGGCGTCCACCATCAGCGACTTGCCCGCGCCGGTTTCGCCCGATACCACCGTCATGCCGGGCCCGAACTCGAGTTCGGTGGCGCGTACGACGGCAAAATCCTTGATCGATAGATGTCTAAGCATGGTCCGTTGAGTCTCTCAAGCCGCGCAACGCTAGCACGGGCGACGGGGTGGTCCAATGACTTGCCAAGAGGGCATGTCGGCATTATCTAGTGTGTGAGTCTCACAGGCTGATCCGATGCCGTCGTCTTTCGACAACCTTGCTCCACGTTCACGCCATCTGCTGCGCACCCTGATCGCGCGTCACATCCAGGATGGCGAACCGGTCGGGTCGGCAACGCTTGCGCGCACGTCCGGGCTGGACGTCAGTGCGGCAACCATCCGCAACATCCTGGGTGACCTGGAAGAACTGGGGCTGCTGAGTTCGCCGCACACGTCGGCCGGTCGCGTGCCCACGGCGCATGGCTATCGGGTATTCGTCGACAGCCTGGTGCAGATGCATCCGCCGGGCGAACAGGACCTCAGCCGGCTGCGCAGCGAGCTGCCCAGCGGCGCCGGTACACAGGCCCTGCTGGGCAGCGCATCGGAGCTGCTGTCGGCGATGAGTCACTTCGTCGGGGTGGTCAGCGCGCCCCGGCGAGGGCAGTTTGCCTTCCGCCAGATCGATTTCGTGGCGCTGGACGCACACCGGGTGCTGGCGATCGTGGTGTTCGCCGACAACGAGGTGCAGAACCGGGTGATCGAGGCCCGCCGGCCCTGGGAGCCGGGCGAGCTGGAGCAGGTGGCCAATTACCTCAATGCCCACTTTGCCGGGGTGCCGTTGGCGCAGATCCGCCGCCGCCTGCTGCACGAACTGCGCGACACCCGCAGCGAGATGGAGCAGTTGCTGGCGCACAGCATCGAGCTGGCCGAACAGGCGCTGGAGCCGCCGGCCGACGACATGCTGGTGGCCGGCCAGACCCGCCTGATGGGCGTGCAGGACCTGACCGACCTGGAGCGCCTGCGCGAATTGTTCGAGCTGTTCTCCAGCAAGCGGGAGATCCTGCAGCTGCTGGAGCGCACCATCCAGGCGCCGGGCGTGCGCATCTTCATCGGCGAAGAAACCGGGGTGGTGCCGCTGAAAGGCATGTCGCTGGTGACCGCACCGTACACCGCCGACGGGCAGGTGCTGGGTGTGCTGGGGGTGATCGGGCCCAAACGGATGGCCTACGACCGCATGATTCCGCTGGTGCAGGCCACGGCTGAGGTGCTGGGAGCGGCCTTTTCTCCCGGATCGGTCAACTCCGTGCCACGCAGCGCTTGAAACGCAGTTTCCCGCCCACACTAGGTGGGATGGAGGCGGGGAGTGACCGCCAGGGAAACGCACATGAACCAAGATCAGCACGATATCGAATCCAACCCGGCCGCCGACGAGGCCGCTGCCGCCCACCACGACCAGCTGGAGCAGCTGCGCGGGGAGCTGGAGCAGGTCAAGGCCGATGCGCTGCGTGAGCGCGCCGACCTGGACAACCAGCGCAAGCGCGTGGCCCGTGACGTAGAACAGGCCCGCCGCTTTGCCAACGAAAAGCTGCTCGGCGAGCTGCTGCCCGTGTTCGACAGCCTGGATGCCGGCCTGAAGGCGGCGGGTGAAGAGGCCAGCCCGCTGCGCGATGGTCTGGAAATGACCTACAAGCAGCTGCTGAAGGTCGCCGCGGACAACGGCCTGGTGCTGTTGGACCCGACCGGCCAGCCGTTCAACCCGGAACACCATCAGGCCATCAGCCAGGTAGACGCCAACGGCGCCGCACCGGGCAGCGTGGTGCAGGTGTTCCAGAAGGGCTACCAGCTCAACGACCGCCTGCTGCGCCCCGCGCTGGTGGTGGTCGCGCGGGACTGATCGCAGCGGCAGGCGAGGGTAGAGCCGACTTCAGTCGGCTGCGGTAGGACCAGCCGACGGTAGAGCCGACTTTAGTCGGCTTCGGTAGGAGCAGCCGACTGAAGTCGGCTCTACCCGGCAAGGGCCAGCAGCCGGCAAGGTCCAGCAGCCGGCAAGGTCCAGCAGCCGGCAAGGTCCAGCAGCCGGCAAGGGCCAGCAGTCGGCAAGGGCCAGCAGCCGGCAAGGGCCAGCAGCCGGCAAGGGCCAGCGCCGCGCCGCGCGATTTTCCCGCCAGACGCTGAACGCGTTTGGCCTTGCAGAAACACAGCGTTCGGGGGATGGCTTGAATGTTCCACGAGCCTCCCCCACATCCCATTCATACACCGGCCACGGCCGGATTCACCGAATTATCTTCAGGAGTTCCCCATGGGCAAGATCATTGGTATCGACCTCGGCACCACCAACTCGTGCGTGGCGATCATGGACGGCGGCAAGGCCCGCGTCATTGAAAACTCGGAAGGCGATCGCACCACCCCGTCGATCGTCGCCTACACCAAGGACGGCGAAGTCCTGGTGGGTGCCTCGGCCAAGCGCCAGGCGGTCACCAATCCGAAGAACACCTTCTACGCGGTGAAGCGCCTGATCGGCCGCAAGTTCACCGACGCCGAAGTGCAGAAAGACATCTCCCACGTGCCGTACTCCATCCTGGGGCACGACAATGGCGATGCCTGGGTGGCTACCAGCGATGCGCGCAAGATGGCGCCGCAGGAAATCTCCGCCAAGGTGCTGGAGAAGATGAAGAAGACCGCCGAAGATTATCTCGGCGAGAAAGTGACCGAGGCGGTCATCACCGTGCCGGCCTACTTCAACGACAGCCAGCGCCAGGCCACCAAGGACGCCGGCCGCATCGCGGGCCTGGACGTCAAGCGCATCATCAACGAGCCGACCGCGGCTGCGCTGGCCTATGGCCTGGACAAGGGTGACAGCAAGGATCGCAAGATCGTGGTGTACGACCTGGGCGGCGGCACCTTCGACGTGTCGGTGATCGAAATCGCCAACGTTGACGGTGAGAAGCAGTTCGAAGTACTGGCCACCAACGGCGACACCTTCCTGGGCGGCGAAGATTTCGACAACCGCGTCATCGAATACCTGGTGGAAGAGTTCAACAAGGACCAGGGCATCGACCTGCGCAAGGATCCGCTGGCCCTGCAGCGCCTGAAGGACGCTGCCGAGCGCGCGAAGATCGAGCTGTCCAGCGCCCAGCAGACCGAAGTGAACCTGCCGTACGTGACCGCCGATGCCTCGGGTCCGAAGCACCTGAACATCAAGCTGACCCGCGCCAAGCTGGAGTCGCTGGTGGACGAGCTGATCAAGAAGTCGATCGAGCCGTGCCGCGTTGCGTTGAATGATGCCGGCCTGCGTGCCAGCGACATCAACGAAGTGATCCTGGTCGGTGGCCAGACCCGCATGCCGAAGGTGCAGCAGGCGGTGACCGAGTTCTTCGGCAAGGAACCGCGCAAGGACGTCAACCCGGACGAAGCCGTGGCACTGGGTGCGGCGATCCAGGGCGGCGTGCTGGGCGGCGACGTCAAGGACGTGCTGCTGCTGGACGTGACCCCGCTGTCGCTGGGTATCGAAACCATGGGCGGTGTGTTCACCAAGATCATCGAAAAGAACACGACCATTCCGACCAAGGCCTCGCAGGTGTTCTCCACCGCCGAGGACAACCAGTCGGCCGTGACCGTGCACGTGCTGCAGGGTGAGCGCGAGCAGGCCCGCTTCAACAAGTCGCTGGCCAAGTTCGACCTGTCCGGCATCGAGCCGGCACCGCGCGGCCTGCCGCAGGTGGAGGTGTCCTTCGACATCGACGCCAACGGCATCCTGCACGTGTCGGCCAAGGACAAGAAGACCAACAAGGAACAGAAGGTCGAGATCAAGGCCGGTTCGGGTCTGTCCGAGGACGAGATCGCACGCATGGTCGCCGATGCGGAAGCCAACCGCGAAGAAGACAAGAAGTTCCAGGAACTGGTGCAGGCCCGTAACCAGGCTGATGCCCTGATCCACGGCACGCGTTCGGCGATCACCGAGCACGGCAGCAAGGTCGGTGGCGACGTGATCGGCAAGGTCGAGGCCGCACTGGCGGACTTGGAAACCGCAATGAAGGGTGACGATAAGGCGCAGATCGAGTCCCGGTCGAAGGCGCTGGAAGAAGCCGGCCAGGCACTGTTCGCCGCGGCTTCGGCCGGTGACCAGGGCGGTCCCGCCGACGCGGATGCCGGTGCGAAGCACGACGACGTCGTCGATGCCGAGTTCACCGAAGTAAAGGACGACAAGAAGTCCTGATCCAGACCGACGCGGGACGTTGCCTCACGGCAGCGTCCCGTCGTCGCATCAGGGTCCTGACCGCCAGCAGCGGGTCGGGGCGCCCGACGCAGGAGCGGACCATGTCCGCTTTTCTGCTTTGACGAATCCCGACGTACCGGAAAGCGATCCATTCCATGAGCAAGCGTGATTACTACGAAGTTTTGGGCGTAGCCCGTACCGCGACCGACGAAGAGCTGAAGAAGGCATACCGTCGTTGCGCGATGAAGCATCACCCCGACCGCAATCCGGGTGACGCGGAGGCGGAGGCTGCCTTCAAGGAGTGCAAGGAAGCCTACGAAACGCTGTCCGACGGCAACAAGCGCCGCATGTACGATGCCCACGGCCACGCGGCCTTCGAGCACGGCATGGGCGGTGGCGGCGGTGGTCCGGGTGGTCCGGACATGAACGATATTTTCGGTGACATCTTCGGCAATATTTTCGGAGGTGGGGCCGGTGGCCCGCGCCAGGCGCGTCGCGGTGCCGACATCGGCTACGTGCTGGAGCTGGATCTGGAAGAAGCCGTGCGCGGTGTTGAGCGCCGCATCGATATCCCGACCCTGGCCGAGTGCGGTGACTGCGATGGCAGTGGTTCGGAAGACGGCAAGGTGGAAACCTGCACCGTCTGCCACGGCCGCGGTCAGGTGCGCATCCAGCGCGGGATCTTCGCGATGCAGCAGGCCTGCCACCATTGCAACGGCCGCGGGCAGACCATCGCCCAGCCGTGCAAGACGTGCCACGGCAACGGTCGCGTGGAAGAAGACAAGGTGCTGTCGGTGAAGGTGCCTGCGGGCGTCGATACCGGTGACCGCATCCGTCTGGCTGGCGAAGGCGAAGCCGGTCCGGCCGGCACGCAGCCGGGCGACCTGTACGTGGAAGTGCGTGTGCGCGACCACGCGATCTTCCAGCGCGATGGCGATGACCTGCACTGCGAAGTGCCGATCCGCATTTCGCAGGCATCGTTGGGTGACAGCATCCGCGTGGCGACCCTGGGGGGCGAGGCGGAGATCCGCATTCCGGCCGAGACCCAGACCGGCAAGCTGTTCCGCCTGCGTGGCAAGGGTGTGCGATCGGTACGCAGCCGCAGCGAAGGCGATCTGTACTGCCGTGTCGTGGTGGAGACCCCGGTCAACCTGACGCCCGACCAGCGCAAGCTGATGGAGCAGTTCGAAGCCACCTTCGTGGGCGAGGACGCGCGCAAGCATTCGCCGAAGTCGGCGACGTTCATCGATGGCGTGAAGGGTTTCTGGGACCGGATGACGTCCTGATCCCAGACTCGTGGCGGCCGCTGGCCGTCACGGGTCCGCCGCTGCGCTCCACGGGTCAGCCGCTGCGCTCGCCGAGCATGGCTCGGCGCTACCGAAGCCGGGTTTGGCGCGTTCCACCGGGCGCGGCGCATCACCGGGCGTGGTGCGTATCGTCAGGCGCGGCGCGTTCCACCGGGCACGGGCGTAAAATGCGCCCATGAGCGAATCCCTTGAAAATCATCTGGTCCACGGCCGCCGCCAGCGGCCGGATGGACCCTCGCCGGTCGATGTCATCTCGGTCCAGTCGCAGCTTGTGTACGGCCACGCCGGCAACAGCGCGGCGGTACCGCCGCTGCGGGCGCTGGGCGTGCGGGTGGCCGAGATACCGACCACCCTGCTGAGCAATGCGCCGTTCTATGCCACCACCCGTGGCCGCGTGCTGCCGGTGGACTGGTTCGCCGATCTGCTGCGCGGTACCAGCGAGCGCGGGCTGCCACAACGTGCCCGGATGCTGGTCTCTGGCTACTTCGGCAGTGTCGACAATGGCGCGGCATTCGCCGATTGGCTGGATGAGATCCTGCCGCGCTGTCCGCAGCTGCGTTACTGCCTGGATCCTGTGATCGGTGACACCCACACCGGCCCCTATGTCGAACCTGGCCTGGAGAAGGTCTTTGCCGAGCGGCTGCTGCCGCATGCCTGGCTGGTCACGCCCAATGCGTTCGAGCTCGGTCGGCTGACCGGCATGCCGTCGCTGGCCCAGGACGATGCCATCGCCGCGGCCCGCGCGCTGCTGCAGCGTGGCCCGGAATGGGTGCTCGCGCACAGCGTGTCGGGCGAGAGCGGTGAGCTGGTGACCCTGGCCGTGGGCCACGAAGGCGTCTGGCGCTGGACCTCGCCGTTGTTGCCGGTGGACGTGGCCGGTACCGGCGATGTGCTGATGGCGCTGATCGTGGCCTTCCTGCTGCGCGGGGAGACCCTGCAGCAGGCCATCAGCCGCTCGGTGTCCGGCACCCATGCCGCACTGGAGGCGACCCTGGCCAACGGCGTCGAGGAGTTCGACGTGCATGCGGCTGCACCGGCCGCCTTGGCCCAGCCGGAGCGGTTCGCGGTGGAGCGGCTGGCATGAGTGCGTCGCCGCAGGTGATCGGCATCGTCGGCAGCGCCGGTGCGTATGGGCGCTGGCTGCAGCGCTTTTTCAGCGAGCGCATGCAACTGCAGGTGATCGGTCACGACCCGGCGGATCCTGCGTCGCACACGCCCGAGCAGTTGTTGCAACAGGCGGATGTGCTGCTGTTTTCCGCACCGATCCGCCACACCCCCGCATTGATCGCCGACTACGTGCAGCGTGCGGCTGGCCGCGAGGCGGGAACGCTGTGGCTGGACATCACCTCGGTCAAGGAAGCCCCGGTGCGGGCGATGTTGGCGTCACGCGCTGAAGTGGCGGGCCTTCACCCCATGACGGCGCCACCGAAAGCACCGACGCTGAAGGGCAGGGTGATGGTGGTCTGCGAAGCGCGCGTGGATCGCTGGCAGCCGTGGCTGCAGGAACTGTGCGCCGCACTGCAGGCCGAATGCGTGCGCGCGACGCCGGCCCACCACGATAAAGTGATGGCGCTGGTGCAGGCAATGGTGCACGCCGGCCATCTTGCCCAGGCGGGCGTCCTGCGCGGTTACGCGGCGGAACTGGGTGATCTGTCGGCGCTGCTGCCGTATCGCTCCGCCTCGTTCGAGCTGGATACGGCGATCATTTCGCGCATCCTCTCGTTGAACCCTGCGATCTACGAAGACATCCAGTTCGGCAACCCGCACGTGGCGCCGATGCTGGAGCGGCTGATCGCGCAACTGCAGCAGTTGCAGTCGCAGGTGCTGCAGGGCGATGACACCGCACGCGCGGCTTTCCGCCAGCAACTGCTGCACGACAATCGTGACGCGTTCGGGCCGGACGTACTCGCCGATGGCAACTACACCTTCGAACGCGTGGGTTATCTGCTTGCCGATCTGACCGAGCGGCAATCGCTGTCTGTCCATCTGCCGGAAGACAGGCCGGGCTCGCTGCGCGCGTTGCTGCACGTGTTCGAGCAGCACCAGATCAGCCTGGCCTCGATCCATTCCTCGCGCACGCCGGGTGGCGAGGTGCATTTCCGCATCGGCTTCGTACCCGGCAGCAGCGACATGGCCATCGCCGCCGCTGCAGCTGAAGTGGACGACAGCGGCATCGGGCGCGTACTTCCGCGCTGACGGTTTCATCCACAGGCCGTGTGGATGGTTTCCGCACAAACATGTGGATAACCTGTCTCATCCCTTGCGACGCTAGGCTGTCAAGATGGGTGGCTAAAACTTCGCCACCCATCGGATAGTGGCATCCACGGTAGCGCCGAGCCATGCTCGGCGGAGAGTCCCGGGACATGGTGATAGTCCCCGCCGAGCATGGCTCGGCGCTACCGTTTTCTCAGCTCAGATGCTCAGGCGCACATCGCCACCGGGCGTTACGAACTCCCGCCCCTTGCGGACCAACGCGCGGCCGTCTTCCAGTTCGTAACGCGGTTCTACCGCGCTCGCCGCTGCTGCCGCCTCGTCGGGCTTGAATTCAAGAATGATGCGGCTTTCGCCATCCGAATCGGTGGCGGGAAACTGACGGAATGACATCGTCTACCTCCTTCAATCATCGAACATGCGGCGCCAGCGTGCGCCGCCACTCGTTAGCCGCGCGTGGTCAATCGATGAACTGCAGTTTCGCCAGGTCCGCGTACAAGCCACCTTCGGCGAGCAGCTGCTCGTGCGTGCCCTGGGCGATGATCCGTCCATGGTCCATCACCACGATCCGATCGGCCTTGAGGATGGTCGCCAGGCGATGCGCGATGACCAGCGTGGTACGTCCCGCCATCAGGCGTTCCAGTGCCTGCTGCACCGCCCGCTCGCTCTGCGCGTCCAAGGCGCTGGTCGCTTCGTCGAGCAACAGGATCGGGGCATCCTTCAGCAACGCGCGGGCGATGGCGATGCGCTGCTGCTGGCCACCGGACAGGCGCGCACCGCGCTCGCCCAGCTCGCTCGCGTAGCCTTCGGGCAACGCACGCAGGAAGTCGTCCGCTTCGGCGGCGCGTGCGGCCGCTTCCACTTCAGCGTCGCTCGCGTCCAGCCGACCGTAGCGGATGTTGTCCCGTGCACTGGAGGCAAACAGCGTGGGCTGCTGCGGCACCAGGGCCAGCTGCGCACGCAGGGATGCCGGGTCCATCGCACGCAGGTCGATGCCATCAACGGTGATCGCACCGGTAAGCGGATCGTGGAAACGCAGCAGCAGCTGCAGCACCGTACTCTTGCCGGCGCCGGAAGGACCGACCAGCGCAACGGTTTCACCATGCCGCACGTGCAGGCTGAAATGCTCCAGCGCCGGCGTGTCCGGGCGCTGCGGGTAATGGAACACGACATCATCGAAATGGATCTCGCCGCGCAGCGGTACCGGCAGCGCGGTGGGCTTGTCAGGGGCGCGGATCTCCACGTCTTCCTGCAGCAGTTCGCTGATCCGGCCCATGCCGCCTGACGCACGTTGCAGCTCATTCCAGACTTCGGCCAGCGCGCCGACCGAGCCGCCGCCAATCAGCGCGTACAGCACGAACTGCCCCAGCGTACCGGCCGTCAGACGACCGGCGATGACATCGTGCGCGCCCAGCCACAGCACGCCGACGATGGCGCCGAACACCAGCAGGATGGCGCTGGCCGTCACCAGCGACTGCGCGCGGATGCGGCGCTTCGCGGCGCGGATCGAATCGCTCAGTGCCACGCCGAAGCGACCCTGTTCGTAGGGTTCGCGCGCGTGTGACTGTACGGTGCGCACGGCGCCCAGTGTTTCGGCGGCCAGACTGTTGGCATCGGCGATGCGGTCCTGGCTGTCGCGTGAGATCCCGCGCAGACGGCGCGCCCCGATGATGATCGGCAGCACCGCCAGCGGAATACCCAGCAGGGCCCAGGCGGCCAACCGCGGGCTGGTTACGAACAGCATCACCAGGCTGCCGACCACGGTCACGCTGCTGCGCAGGGCGACGGACATGGTGGAGCCGATCACGCTGCGCAGCAGTTCGCTGTCCGCGGTCAGGCGCGACACCAGTTCGCCGCTGCGATTGCGGTCATGGAAGCCGGCTCCCAGGGTGATCAGGTGCCCATACAACTGCGCGCGCAGGTCGGCGACGACCTTTTCGCCCAGCAATGAAACAAAGAAGAAGCGCGCCGCCGTGGCGAGCGCCATCACCACCGCCACCAGCATCAGCAGGGCGAAGGCGCGGTTGATCTGGCCGCCACCGGTGAAGCCGTGGTCGATCATCTGCTTCACCGCCGGCGGCAGGCTGAGCGTTGCCGCCGACGACACCGCCAAGGCGGCCAGCCAGGCACTGAACAGCCCCGCGTGGCGGCGTACGAACGGCCACAGCGTACTGAGGCTGCCAAGGCGCTTGAGGGTGGGGCGGGGCGGGGCGGCGTCAGTCATCGGTGGGGCACTCGGAAGGTTGCAGCAGGCGTACCCGGTTACGGGTGGCGTCGCGCAGGCGCGTTTTCAATGCGTCGCACTGGTCAACGGGCAGTTCGATGCGGATGGCGACCCCGTCGGCGTCGAACGATTCGTCCAGCTTCAGGGCATTGTGCGCCGCCAAGGCCGCGTGCAGCGCGCCCAGATCGTCGAACCCGGCACGGATGTGCAGCTGCGCCAACGCGATCAGCGGCAGGCGCGGCGCGATGCGCAGGCACTCGGCTGCCGTGCCGCCATAGGCCCGCACCAGTCCGCCGGCACCCAGCTTGATGCCGCCATACCAGCGGATCACCACCACCATGATCCGGTCGAAGCCTTGTCCGTCGATCGCCGCCAGGATCGGCCGACCGGCCGTGCCGGCCGGTTCCCCGTCATCGCTGGAGCGATAGTCGTTGCCGTGCCGGTAGGCCCAGCAGTTATGCGTGGCGTCGGGCACCGCGACATGCTGCAGGAACGCGAGCGCATCGCTGGCATCGCCGATGGGTGCGGCGTGCGCGATGAAGCGGCTGTGCTTGATCTCCAGACTATGGTGGACGGCAGCGGCGAGGGTGTCAGGCATCCGTGCAATGTTACCGCGCCGGCTCACGCTGGGCCGGGTGGGCGGTCAGACCGTCAGTCGGCCAGCAGCGGCTGCAGGTCGCGCGGCAGGCGCGTTTCCGGATACTGGAACAGATATCGCTCCAGGCTGGCGCGGGCGACATCGACGTCCCCTGCGTCGCGGCGATGGCGGATCTTCTGCAGCCATTGGCGGCGTGTCAGCTGTGCGTCGGCCAGCACGGCGTCCTGCACGGCTTCGGCACTCAGCGATGCCGCCTGCTTGCGCTGGGCGAAGGCCTGCGGGTTGTTGGCCTGCGCATTTTCCGGCGCGGCGCGCAGGCTGCGTGCGGTACGCGAAGAGGACGATTCGACGTCGGCTGCGCGTGGCTCTGCGGCATCCGCTTCCATCGCGGCAGCCGGCGCTGCGGCGTACGCATCGGCGCGTGCAGGTGCAGGTGCAGGTGCAGGCGCAGGCGCAGCGGAAGGCGCGGGAAGCGGAGGCGCGGGCGGTACCACGCGCTCACGTGGCGCCGGTTTTGCAACGACAGGCGGTGGTACCGGGGCGGGCTCGGGTGCCACGGCGGGCTCGGGTGCTCTGCGTTCTTGCCGTGGCGTTTCTGCGGGGGCCGCGGGTTCTGCCGCCGGCCGCTCATCAGCCTGCATCACGGCCGATGCGTCGGCCGCTTCGTCGGCCTGCGCAGGGCGCGCAGCGGGCGAGCTGCTGTCTGTCGCTGCAGAGGCAGGCGCGGGGGCCGCCTCGACGCGGGCGGGGGCCTGCGGCGGCTCGGGACGCAGCTGCCAGGCTAGGCCGACGGCGAACACCACCGAAGCGGCAACGCCGAACACGGCAGGCCAGCGAGGGCGACGGTGCTGCAGGCGCGGGGTGTGTGCATCGGAGGGCGCTGAAGGGGCCGCGTCATACCTGCCACGCTCGTCGAGCACCGCCGCGCGGGCGGCCGCCAGCACGGCGGCATCCACCGCAGGCGGCGGCGCCTTGTCCAAGCGGCCACCCAGCAGCTTGGCCAGCTCGCGCTCTTCGGCCGTCAGCGGATCGTGGCGATTCAGGTCGGGGCCGGTCATGGGGTCAATCCTGCGCGCAATTTGTCCATCGCGTAACGCAGCCGCGACTTCACGGTTTCCCGGCCAACGCCGGTGATCTGGCCGATCTCTTCCAGGCTCAGCTCCTGCTCCAGGCGCAGCAGCAGCACCTCGCGCTGGTCGGGCGGCAAGGCACCCATCGCCTGCTGCACGCGCCGGCGTTGTTCAAACCCGCTGAGCTCGGTTTCTGGCGTGTGCCCATCCACCACGGCCTCCACCCGTGCGTCGGCATCGTACGGCGCAGGCGGGCGGTGGCGGGACGCGCGCCAATGGTCGTTCAGCCGGTTATGGGCGATGCGGAACAGCCACGTGCCGAAGGCGGCGTCGGGCTGCCAGCCGGCACGGGCTGCGATGACCCGCTGCCACACGTCCTGGAACATTTCCTCAGCCAGGCCGGGATCGCGCAGTTGGCGCAGCAGGAAGCCATGCAGCTTGCGCCGGTGACGCTCATACAGGGCCTGGAACGCGGGCAGGTCGCCGCCGGCCCAGGCGAGCATCAAGGCTTCATCGGTTGGCAATGCGGCAGTGTCCACGGCGCACAGGGTAAGGCCTGCCCGCGACGACGCATAGCGGGTCGTGCCGGAGGCGGGGGCGGCAAGCAACGGGCGAGGAATGGACATGTCTCCCTCCCTAACGGACGAGGGGGAACAGAGGGGTTGCAGGGCTCCATTTCCGGGGGTGGAAAGCGCTATGCTCCGCGTCAAGGGGAGGTGTCGGGAATTCCCGCGCCATGGGGTCGTCATGTTGTCCAGCCAGATCGTTGCGCCATTGATGGAAACGCCAGGCGACGCCGTGGTGACGGCCGGCGTGTTGCAGGCCTTGCACGGGCTGCTGCCGGCGGGCGCGATGCTGCAGGCGTACTGGAACGACCCGCTGCTGGGCGAGGGAATGCAGGGGTTCCCCTGCGACGGCGCGCCCTGCAGTACAGCGGACTGGGCCCGGGTCGGCGTCTGCGACGACCGGCACCAGCAGTGGCAGCACGCCGGTGCACGACTGGGCCTGCAGGTGGATGCGCAGAGCGTTCCGCCGGGTTGGTGGCCGGTCGCCCGCGAAACGCTGCAGGCGGCGGTGCGGCAGGCCCGCCAGGACGCGCAGATCCACGTGCTGGAAGACGGCAAGCGGCTGCAGCAGGCGCTGTATGAAATCGCGGACCTGTCCGGGGCCGAGCTGGAAATGGCCGAGATGCTGCGCCATGTCCACCGCGTGCTGAACACCCTGATGTACGCGCACAACTGCTTCATCGTGGAATACGACGATGTGCGCAGGACGATACGATTTCTGTACTTCGCTGATCAGATCGATGACTTCGTCGCCGATGCATCGCGCACCTATGCGGAAAGCGAGATGCCCGGCAGCCTGACCTTCGCGCTGCTGCAACACGGGCAGGCGCTGAGTGGTCCATCGCGGCAGCTGCTCGCCAGCGTCGGGCAGGATGCACAGCACTGGCGCGGACCGGAAAGCCTGGACTGGTTGGGCGTGCCGATGCTGCGCGACGGTCGGGTATGCGGCGCCATCGTGGTGCAGAGCTACGACCAGCATGATCGCTATGGGGATGCGGATCGCGCGTTGCTCGGCTTTGTGGCCCAGCACGTGCAGACCGCGATGGACCGGCGCCAGGCGCAGGTGCAGCTGGAGCGGCAGGTGGAACGGCGCACGCTGGAACTGCAGCGGGCGAACCGCAGCCTGCAGGATGAAGTGTTCGAACGTCGGCGCGCGGAAAAACTGCAGGCCGCGTTGTACGGCATCGCCGAACTGGCGATGAAAGCCGAGAGCCTCTCGCAGTTCCATGCGCAGGTGCACGGCATCGTCGGCACGCTGCTGGACGCACGCAATTTCTACATCGCGCTGGTGAACGAAGCGGGTGACGGACTGGAGTTCGTGTACTCGGTGGACGAATACACCACGTTGCGGGCGCCGCGCGCTTTCAGCCAGGGACTGACCGAACACGTCGTGCGTGAGCGCAAGCCACTGCTCGCCGCGCGCGCGGCTATCGATGCGATGATCGAAGCGGGGCAGATACGCGAATCCGGAGTGCGCTCGCAGTGCTGGCTGGGTGTGCCGCTGCTGCGCGACGACGAGGTGGTGGGCGTGATCGTCGTACAGAGCTACAGCGCGGATGTAGGATTCACTCCGAATGACCAGCGGCTGCTGACCTTCGTGGCGCAGAACATCGGCGCCGGGTTGGCGCGGCAGCGCGACCAGGAGCGCCTGCGGCTGGCCCACGCCGGGCTGGAGCAGCGCGTGGAGGAGCGCACGCGCGAGCTGGCTGATGTCAACGAAAAGCTGCTGGGGCAGATCGCCGAACGGCTGCGCGCCGAGCAACGGCTGACCCACCAGGCCATGCACGACGGCCTGACCGGCCTGCCCAACCGCATCCACCTGCTGGATCGACTGGAGGACGCGCTTGCACGCGCACGGCAGGGCGAGGGCGGCGAGTTTGCCGTGCTGTTCCTGGACCTGGACCGCTTCAAGCTGGTGAATGACAGCATCGGGCATGCGGCGGGTGACCAGATGCTGGTCGAAGTAGCCCGGCGCATCGTCTCGATGCTGGGGGCCGATGACGTGGTGGCACGCTTGGGCGGCGACGAGTTCGCCATCCTGCTGCAATGTCCGCAGGGGCTTGCGCAGGCACTCGAGTTCTCGCAGCGCATGCTGCTGGCGCTGCAGGAATCGATGTGGGTGGCAGGGCGCGAATTGTTCCCGTCGGGCAGCCTGGGCATCGCGCTGTGGAACAGCCGCTACCACCGCGGCGAAGAGCTGCTGCGCGATGCCGACGCGGCGATGTACCGGGCCAAGGCACAGGGCCACGACCGCTGCGCGATCTTCGATGAAGACATGCGCGAACAAGCGATGCGCAGCCTGGACCTGGAATCCGACCTGCGCCGGGCGATCATCAACCACGATTTCATGCCGTACTACCAGCCGATCGTTCGCCTGTGTGATGGCGAGATCGTCGGCTACGAGGCGCTGCTCCGTTGGCAGCACGAAACGCGGGGGGTGCTGTTGCCGGGGGCCTTCCTCGACCTCAGCGAAGGCAGTGGCCTGATCGAACAGGTGGACTGGCTGATCTACGAACAGGTGATCGCCGGACTGGCGCACGGCGGCAGCGGTTATGTATCGGTCAACGTGTCGCCGCGGCATTTCCGTTCCGCCGATTTCAGTCAACGGCTGTTCGGGCTGATCGAAGCGTTCGACGCCGACCCGCACCGCCTGCGGCTTGAAATTACCGAAGTGGCCCTGCTCGATGACGGCCCGCGCACCCTGCGCGTGCTGCAGGCGCTGCGCGAGCGCGGCATTCTCGTACAGCTGGACGACTTCGGCACGGGATTCTCCGCGCTGTCCTACCTGCACCGTTTCCCGATCACCACGCTGAAGATCGACCAGAGCTTCATCGCCGGTCTGAACGGACCGGAGGCGAAGAGCACCCTGGCGCTGGTCGAAGGCGTGGTGTCACTGGCCCGCACGCTGGGCATCGACACGATCGCCGAAGGCATCGAAACCGAGAGCCAACGCCAGATACTGCTCGGCCTGGGCTGCGACTACGGCCAAGGCTACCTTCTCGGCCGCCCCGCCCCGCGCTGAAGCAAAAAAGGGGACGGAGGGGATTAAGTCGCATTCGGCCAAGGGCGTGGCCGAATGCGACTTAATCCCCTCCGTCCCCTTTTTTCGTGTTTACGGGACCAGTGCCTTGCGGCGCTTCTCGTCGATCCACTTGGAGGCCTGGGCGGGCTCGTAGTGGCGCATCCATTCCAGCATCTCGTCGATGTCCGAGCCGTACCACAGGTCGGCGCGCTGGGCGGGGTGCAGGAAGCGCTCGTCGACCATGCGGTCGATCATGCCGATCAGCGGGGCGTAGAAGCCGTCGACATCGAGGAAAGCGCAGGGCTTGCTGCCGATGCCCAGCTGGCGCCAGGTCAGCATCTCGAAGATCTCTTCCATGGTGCCGAAGCCGCCGGGCAAGGCGACGAAGGCGTCGGACAGGTCGAACATGCGCGACTTGCGCTCATGCATCGAGCCAACGATTTCCAGCGACGTCAGGCCGCGATGGGCGACTTCCCAGTCCGCCAGCTGCTGCGGGATCACGCCGGTGACTTCACCGCCGGCCTCCATCACCGCGTTGGCCACCGTGCCCATCAGGCCGACATTGCCACCGCCATAGACCAGGCGCAGCCCGTCGCGGGCGATACGTTCACCCAGCGCGGCGGCACGCTCGCTGTAGATGGGCTTGCTGCCTGCGTTGGACCCGCAGTAAACACAGATGGACTTCATGGGACTTCCTGCAAATAACGACAAAATGGGGACGGAGGGAATTAATCAGAATTAATTCCCTCCGTCCCCATTTTCGCATTTTCAGGCGGCTTCGGCTTCTTCGCGGCGCGGGCCTTCGCGCAGGGCGCGGCCGATCATGCCGACCAGCAGCTGCAACTCGCTGCTGTCCATGCCGAAGTGCGGGGTGAAGCGGAGCGAGCGCTCGCCGCCGTGGATGACGTTGACGCCGCGACGGCGCAGCCACTCTTCGGTGGAGCCGGCGCCATAGCACTTGAACTGTGGGGCCAGCTCGCAGGAAAACAGCAGGCCGGTGCCCTGGACCTTGGTGATCAGGCCGCCCAGTTCGTCCTTCAGCTGTTCCAGCCGCTGCACCGCTTCCGCTCCGCGCTCGGCGATGTTGCGGCGGACCTCCGGCGTCAGCTGGGCCAGCGTGGCGCAGGCCACATCCAGTGCCCGCGGGTTGCTGGTCATCGTGTTGCCATAGATGCCCTTGCGGTACAGCTGCGCAGCGCGTTCATTCACTGCCAGCACCGACAACGGGTACTGGGCGGCGTTCAAGGCCTTGGAATAGGTTTCCATGTCCGGCGGGTCCAGGCCCTCGAAGCCCGGGTAATCCACCACCGACAGGACGCCGTGCGCGCGCAGGCCGGCCTGGATCGAGTCCAGCAGCAGCAGGCTGCCGTGCGCGCGGGTCAGTTCGCGGGCGAGGGCGTAGAACGCCGGTGGCACCGAACGGCCCGGATCGCCTTCGCCCATCACCGGTTCCAGGAATACCGCTTCGATGAACCAGTTGTTGCGGCCCGCGTCGTCGAACACGGCGCGCAGGGCGGCCTCGTCATACGGTGCGATCGCGATGACCGAGTCTTCGCTGCGGTAGCTCGCCAGGTACTGCTGGTACGTACGGCGGCTGGAATCGGAGTACAGGGCAGGGCGGTCGGTACGGCCGTGGAAGCTGCCCTTGATCACCAGGCGCTTCACCGTCGCGCCCGCATGCGGAGCACCCGGGTCGGTCTGCAGCTTGCTGTTCACATCGGCGATGCGCGCGGCAAGGCCGACCGCTTCCGAGCCGGAATTGAGACACATGAAACGGGTGAACGGGCAGCCGCCGCGACGGTGGCCGATCTCTGCACGCAACGCGCGGACAAAGCGCTGTTGCGACAGGCTGGGGGTCATGATGTTGGCCATCACCTGGGGCTGGGCCATGGCGTCGATTACGGCGTCCGGGGTGTGGCCGAAACCGAGCATGCCGTAGCCGCCCGCGTCGTACAGCACCGCGCCCTTCAAGGTGACCACCCACGGCCCGCGCGCAGTCAGCGCCACGTACGGGGTGACTGCGTCATCGGCATAGAAGTTGATGAAGCCGTCCTGCATGGCGTCGATCTGCGCCTGTTCGTCCAGCGCCAGCAGCTCGCCCAGCTCCGCCTTTACCCGGGAAAATTCCGCAGCAGCGGCGTCCATTGCAGCCACCAGCGACGGGTGGCTCGCGGCCAGCTGCTCCAGCGTGGCGTCATCCAGGCCGGTGGTCAGGCGGGTGCCGGGCTGGGCGCGAAGGGGGGCGAGGCGTTCGATGAAGCTCATTGCAGGTCTCCTGAAACGATAGGTCGCACGGCCCCGGAAAAGCACAACGCGCGGCAAGCGCGCGCGTTGGATGATGGCTCGTGCATTCGGACTTCTGATTCGATGCTAGCACGCGCCTTTTTGCGCGATAACCCCGTGCGTTCGCTGCTGCATGGCAGCATTTTCGCGGCCGTTGGGCTCCTGCATCGCGGTCTGGCGGCGGCCGGTCGTACAATGCGCGCCATTGCCGACCTGTTGCCGCGTGTTCCCTTGAAGAAGTCTGATTTCCACTATGAACTTCCTGCTGAACTGATTGCCCAGGCGCCGCTGGCCGAGCGCTCCGCCAGTCGTCTGTTGCTGGTGCCGCCCGTGCCGGGCGCGCTGTCCGATGCACATGTGCATGACCTGCCGGGGCTGCTGCGCGCGGGCGACCTGTTGGTATTCAACGATACGCGGGTGATCCCGGCGCGGCTGTTCGGCCAGAAGGCCACCGGTGGGCGGGTGGAGATCCTCATCGAACGGCTGTTGGGCGCACAACAGGCCCGGGCGCAGGTCGGGGCCAGCAAGACGCCGAAGCCGGGAAGCCGGATTGCCCTGGATGCTGGCGGCGAGGTGGAGGTACTGGGGCGCGATGGCGAGTTCTACGTGCTGCAGTTCCACGTGCCCGAGGCGCTGGAGCAATGGCTGCTGCATGCCGGTCGCCTGCCGCTGCCGCCGTATATCCAGCGCGAGCCGGGACTGGACGATCGCGAGCGCTACCAGACGGTGTTCGCCCGCGAAGTAGGGGCGGTGGCGGCGCCGACGGCCGGGCTGCATTTCGATGATGCGCTGCTGGATGCCCTGCGGGCCAAGGGTGTGGAATTCGGTCATGTGACGCTGCACGTTGGCGCAGGCACGTTCCAGCCGGTGCGGGTGGATGACCTGAAGGATCATGTGATGCACCGCGAGTGGCTGAACGTGGGCGCGGAGCTGGTACAGCAGGTGCGGCGCACGCGCGAGGCCGGTGGACGGGTGATCGGCGTCGGCACGACGGTGGTGCGTGCACTGGAAAGCGCGATGCGCGACGGCGAACTGCTGCCGTTTGCGGGGGAGACGCAGATCTTCATCACCCCCGGTTACCGGATCCGCAGCGTGGATGCGATGGTGACCAACTTCCATCTGCCGGAAAGCACGCTGTTGATGATGATTTCCGCGTTCGCCGGCAAAGAGCGGGTGTTCGAGGCCTACCGGCATGCGATCGCGCAGCGCTACCGGTTTTTCAGCTACGGCGACGCGATGTTGTTGTTCCCGCAGGGCTGATCGGGTTCCTGTGGGTCTGCGCGTTTCTGTGTCGCCGCGCTGCGAGCCGGGAACAGGCCCCACGGGACACGCCGTGAATCCATCCATGGAGGCTCGTTTCCGCCCGTCCGGGGCTCCAACGGTCCCGTGGGGCCTGTCCCCGGCTCGCCGGACAGAGGGCTGGATGCGGCAGGCGAAGAGCGCCCGTGCGGTGGGTAGGGGATGAGACGCAGCCGGCTTGCGGCCGGCCGTTGCCGCGGCCGGGCGGGGATCCATGCAGGGCGGGGGTGGGGCAGGTTGCACGGGACGCTGAGCCGCATGGATGCGGCGATGCAGCCTACAGGGACGTACTTGCGGCGTGTCCCGTGCGGCCTGCCCCGCCCGCGCCCCTCCCAGAAATCCGACGCGCCATGCTTTTCGCGGTCAACCGGAAAGTGCGGGATAATGGACAGCTATCTGTCCAAGCACCCGCATCATGTCCCGACTGCAGTTCCAGCTCCAGACCACGGATGGCCGTGCCCGCCGCGGCCGCCTCACGTTCCCGCGCGGTACGGTGGAAACGCCCGCCTTCATGCCGGTCGGCACCTATGGGTCGGTGAAGGGGATCTTTCCTGACCAGGTGCGTGCGCTGGGCGCGGAAATCATCCTCGGCAACACCTTCCACCTGTACCTGCGCCCGGGCCTGGACGTCATCGCCGACCACGGCGGCCTGCACGGCTTCGCGCGCTGGGATGGCCCGATCCTCACCGATTCCGGTGGTTTCCAGGTGTTTTCGCTGGCCCACCGCCGCAAGATCACCGAGCAGGGCGTGACCTTCTCTTCGCCGACCGACGGCGCGCGGGTGTTCCTGGGCCCCGAAGAGAGCATGAAGATCCAGAAGGTGCTCGATTCGGACATCGTGATGATCTTCGACGAGTGCACCCCGTATCCCGCGACCGAGGATGTCGCCCGGCGTTCGATGGAGCTGAGCCTGCGCTGGGCACAGCGCAGCCGTGACGCACACGACGCGCTGGAAAACGACGCGGCGCTGTTCGGCATCGTCCAGGGCGGGGTGCATACCGGCCTGCGCAGCCGCTCGTCCGAGGCCCTGCAGCAGATCGGTTTCGACGGGTACGCCATTGGCGGACTTGCCGTGGGTGAACCGGAACATGAACGCAATGCCATGCTGGACCACCTGCACCCGGCGCTGCCGGCGGACCGCCCGCGCTACCTGATGGGCGTGGGTCGACCGGAGGATCTGGTGGAAGGCGTGGCCCGTGGCGTGGACATGTTCGATTGCGTGATGCCCACCCGCAACGCCCGCAACGGCCACTATTTCACCTCCACCGGCACGGTCCGCATCCGCAATGCGCGCTATGAGCGCGACATGGACCCGATCGAGCCGGGCTGCGGCTGTTTTGCCTGCAGCGGGGGCTACACGCGTTCGTACCTGCGCCACCTGGACCGCTGCAACGAGATGCTGGCGCCGATGCTGGGGACCATCCACAACCTCTTCTATTACGAAAAGCTGATGGCGGACATGCGCGCGGCCATCGCGTCGGGAACCTTCGACGCATTCCGCGGGTCTTTCTACGCGGCCCGGGGCGCCACCGCACCACCGCTGTAAGCGGCGACACCCCTGCCGAAGGGCCCAAGGACGAATCCCTGGGCCCGTGGCATACTTCACGGCTGACACCGATCTGCGGTCGCGCCCGGTTCCCCGAGGGAGCGGAGTGCCGCCCAACCAAAGGACTTCTTGATGAACCTGCTTGCTTTCCTGATTCCCGCCGCCCACGCACAGGCCGCCGGCGGCCAACCGCAGGGTTTCACCATGACCACCCTGCTGTTCCCGGTCATCCTGATCGCCATCATGTACTTCCTGATGATCCGCCCGCAGATGAAGCGGCAGAAGGAGCACAAGGCCATGCTGGAGAAGATCAAGCGCGGCGACGAAGTGCTGACCAATGGCGGCATTGCCGGTGTGGTCACCGACATCGGCGACAACTTCGTCACCCTGGAAGTGGCCGACAACGTGCGCATCCGCGTGCAGAAGGGCGCCGTCGGCAACGTGCTGCCGGCCGGCACCCTGAAGTCGGCCGTCTGAGCCACTCCCTTTTCGAAGTACAACCGCGGCGCCGGGGATGGCGCCGCGCGGGACCCTAGCAATGCTCGAATTTCCACGCTGGAAGTACGTCGTCATCCTGATCGTCCTGGCGATCAGTGCGCTGTACGCGATGCCCAACATCTACCAGAAAGACCCGGCCGTCCAGATCACGGCCAACCGTGGCGGACTGGTCGACAGCGCGTTGCGAGATCGCGTGCTGGCTGACCTGAAGGCAGCCGGTGTCACGCCGATGGCGGCGGAAGTGGAAGGTGAAAACCTGATCGTCCGCCTGCCGGACATCCAGGCCCAGACCGCCGCCAACGACGTGCTCAAGCAGAGCGTCGGCGAGGACTACGTGGTCGCGCTGAACCTGGCGTCCACCGTGCCGGACTGGTTGTCCAACCTGGGCGCACGCCCGATGACGCTGGGCCTGGATCTGCAGGGCGGCGTGCACTTCGTGCTGCAGGTCGATCAGAAGGCCGCGCTGGACAAGCGCCTGGATTCCTACACTGAAGACGTTCGCACCAGCCTGCGTGATGCGCGTATCCCGTACCAGTCCGTCGAGCGCCGTGGTGACAACACCATCGTGGCCAACCTCAGCCCGTCAGCGGGCGAGGGCGCCGGCCTGCGTGCGCGCGATGCGTTGTTCAAGTCGCAGCCGACGCTGGGCTATGAAGTCACCGGCAACCGGGTCACGGTGAGCATGCCCGACGCCGAGTTGACCGCGATCGCCAACGGCGCCATCGAGCAGAACGTCAACACCCTGCGCAACCGCGTCAACCAGCTGGGCGTAGCCGAGCCGATCATCCAGCGCCAGGGTGCCGACCGCGTGGTCGTGCAGCTGCCGGGCGTGCAGGATACGGCCGAAGCCAAGCGCATGATCGGTGCCACCGCGACGCTGGAATACCGCGCCGTGGTGGAAGGCAACGCACAGGACGCCATCGATACCGGCCGCATTCCGCCGGAAGCGAAGGTGTACCACCGCCGCGATGGCCGCCCGGAGCTGCTGTCCAAGCGCGTGATCGTCACCGGTGACCAGATGGTCGCCGCGCAGGCCACCACCGACCAGAACGGTGCGGCGGCGGTCAGCGTGACGCTGAACAATGTCGGCGGGCAGCGCATGTTCGACTTCACCAGCGCCAACGTGAACAAGCCGATGGCCGTGGTCTACACCGAGCGCATCCCCAGCGTCGAGACCGTGGACGGCAAGGAAGTGCGCAGCTTCCGGGTCAAGGAAGAGGTCATCTCGGTGGCCAACATCAACGGTGTGTTCGGCAAGAACTTCCAGACCACCGGCCTGGAGAAGCGTGAGTCCGAAGACCTGGCCAAGATGCTGAAGTCCGGCTCGCTGGCTGCGCCGATGGACTTCGTCGAAGAGAAGATCGTCGGCCCGAGCCTGGGTGCGGAGAACGTGCAGCGCGGTGTGACCGCAGTGGGCTTCGCCTTCCTGTTCACGCTGGTGTTCTTCACCGTGTATTACCGCATGTTCGGCGTCATCACCTCGGTGGCGATGCTGTTCAACCTGCTGATCGTGGTCGCGGTGATGTCGCTGTTCGGGGCCACCATGACCCTGCCTGGCTTTGCCGGCCTGGCCCTGTCGATCGGCCTGTCGGTGGATGCCAACGTGCTGATCAACGAGCGCATACGTGAAGAGCTGCGTGCCGGGATGCCGGCCAAGGCCGCCATCGTGGCCGGTTATGAAAAGGCATCGGGCACCATCCTCGACGCCAACCTGACCGGCATCCTCGCGGGCGTGGCGCTGTATGCGTTCGGTACCGGTCCGCTGAAGGGGTTCGCCGTGACCATGATCGTGGGCATCATCGCCTCGATGTTCACCGCGATCACCGTTTCCCGTGCCCTTGCCGTGCTGCTGTATGGCCGCCGCAAGAAGCTCAAGTCCCTGGCCATCTGACGGGAAAAGGATCGATACCATGAAATTGTTTCCGCTCCACCTGATCCCGAACGATACAAAGTTCGATTTCATGCGCACCCGCTGGATCGCCATCGGCATTGCCGCGCTGGTGTTCATCGTGGCCTTGGGCAGCATCATCGGCAAAGGCTTCAACTACGCACTGGATTTCACCGGTGGCACCGTGGTGGAAGTACGTTTTGACCGCCCGGCCGACGTCGATGCCGTTCGCGAACACCTGGAGACCGCCGGGTACGGCGGTGCCCAGGTGCAGAGCTTCGGCAGCGGCAGCAACCTGCTGATCCGCCTGCAGCCGCAGGCACAGGCAGAAGGCGAAAGCGCCGGCGATGCCAACAACCGCACCGCGGAAGCCGTACGTACCGCCGTGTCGCTGGAAGGCAACGCGGCGACCGTGCTGTCCTCGGAGTTCGTCGGTCCGCAGGTCGGCAAGGAGCTGGCCCTGAACGGCCTGTACGCGGCCCTGTTCGTGCTGGTCGGCTTCCTGATCTACATCGGTTTCCGCTTCGAGTGGAAGTTCGCCGTGGTCGCCATCATCACGACGCTGTTCGACGTGCTGGTGGTGGCGGGGTACTTCTCCCTGAGCGGCCGCGAGTTCGACCTGACCGTACTGGCCGGCCTGTTGTCGGTGATGGGCTTCTCGATCAACGACACCATCGTGGTCTTCGACCGCGTACGTGAAAACTTCCGCAGCCTGCGCGTCGAGCCGCTGGAAGTGATGAACCGTTCGATCAACCAGACCCTGTCGCGCACCATCATCACCTCGCTGGTGTTCTTCCTGTCCGTGCTGGCGCTGTACATCTACGGCGGCGGTTCGCTGGAAGGACTGGCCCTGAGCCAGATGATCGGCGCGGTGATCGGCACGCTGTCCTCGATCTTCATCGCCTGCCCGCTGCTGACCATGGGCGTCCTCGCGGTGACCAAGCAGGACCTGCTGCCCAAGACCAAGGACGTGGAAGCGCTCGCCCGCCGCCCGTAACCGTCCCCGCAGCAGTTGAACAAGAGAGCCGCACGAAAGTGCGGCTCTTTTTTTTTGCTTTGCGCCTCCCCACCCGCACACACCGCGGCGAGCAGGAAACCATCCGGAGGAGGTCGGAGGGTCCGTGCGGGACACTGTGAGGCAGGAGCCGAACGGTAGCCTACAGGGACGTACTTGCGGCGTGTCCCGCGCGGACCCTCCGGCCTCCTCAGCGCAGGCGCCTGCATACGCCGCCGTCGGTTGTGCATAATCCCCCCGCACACTACGATTCCAGCGTTAAGCGTATGCGCGCCTCCGCGTTGCGCCTGTCCCACACCGAGGTATCCATGGTCATCAAACCGCGCATCCGCGGCTTCATCTGCGTCACCACCCATCCCACCGGCTGCGATGCGGCGGTCAAGCAGCAGATCGACTACATCAGCAGCAAGCCCAGGATCGTCAACGGTCCCAAGCGCGTGCTGGTGATCGGCGCCTCCACCGGCTATGGCCTGGCTGCGCGCATCACCGCCGCCTTCGGCAGCGACGCCGCCACCCTGGGCGTCTTCTTTGAAAAGCCCGGCAGCGAAACCAAGCCGGGCAGTGCCGGCTGGTACAACTCGGCCGCGTTCCACAAATACGCAGACCAGGCCGGGCTGTATGCCAAGAGCATCAACGGCGATGCGTTTTCCGACGAGGTCAAGGCGCAGGTCATCGCGACGATCAAGGCCGACCTCGGTGAAGTCGACCAGGTGGTCTACAGCCTGGCCTCGCCGCGCCGCCGACACCCCAAGACCGGCGAAGTGATCAATTCCACGCTGAAGCCGATCGGCGCGCCGATCACCTTGCGTGGGCTGGATACCGACAAGGAAAAGCTGACCGAGACGCGCCTGGAACCGGCGACCGACGAAGAGATCGCCGGCACCGTGGCCGTGATGGGCGGCGAAGACTGGCAGATGTGGATCGATGCGCTGGCCGATGCCGGCGTGCTCGCCAACGGCTGCACCACCACCGCGTTCACCTACGTCGGCGAAGAGATCACCCAGGCCATTTACTGGAACGGCAGCATCGGCGCGGCCAAGAAAGACCTGGACCTGAAGGTGCTGGGCCTGCGCGAGAAGCTGGCGAAGATCGGCGGCGACGCGCGCGTATCGGTGCTGAAGGCAGTGGTCACCCAGGCCAGCTCGGCCATCCCGACCATGCCGCTGTACCTCTCGCTGCTGTTCAAGGTGATGAAAGAAAAAGGCACGCACGAAGGCTGCATCGAGCAGCTGGATGTGCTGTACGACATCCTGTACGGCGGCAAGGACGAGGGCACGGCAGTGGATCGTCTGCGCCGCGAACTGATCGACGCCGATGGCCGCACGGTACCCCTGATCGATGCAGATGGCCGCCTGCGTGCGGACTACAAGGAAATGGTGCCGGAGGTCCAGGCCGAGGTGCTGGCGTTGTGGCCGCAGGTGACCAACGAGAACCTGTACCAGATCAGTGATCTGGCGGGCTACAAGGCGGATTTCCTGCGCCTGTTCGGCTTTGGCGTGGAAGGCGTGGACTACGACGCCGACGTCGATCCGGACGTCAAGATCGACAATCTGGTCGACATGACCTGATGCCGCCCGCCGCGCATGGCGCGGCGGTTTTTGTCGACGGGCGCCGATGCGCCCCGCCGAGCAGGGCTCGGCGCTACCGGTACTCCGGAGCGCCGGGCGTCAGCCGAAGTCAAACTCCATTCGCGGCGTCGCTACGCCGACGAACTCGCCCTGCACGTAATCCACGCCGGCGCTGAACAACAATGTCATCGAGTTGGCGTCGGTCACGAACTCGGCGATGGTGGCGATGTCCGCCGCCTGCGCGCGCGCCGTGATTTCCTTGATCTTCTCGAAGTTCTCGCGGGTGCTGGCCACGTCGCGGGTGAATCCGCGATCGAGCTTCAGGAACTGTGGCTGGAAGTGCGCCAGCAGCTGGAACGAATCCAGGCCGGAACCGAACTGCTCCAAGCCGATGCGGCAGCCCAACGGTGCCACGTCCTGCAGGAACTGCTGCGCATTGCGCAGGTGGGTGAACACCTTCGACTCCGGCGCATGCAGCCACAGCCGCTCACCGGGCACGCCATGGGCGCGCAGTTCATCGTGCAGCACCGCGATCAACTTCGGATCAGCGAAGGACTCCGGGGTGATCTTGACCAGCATGTTGGTGGACCGGCCGGCACGCTGGTGCTCGCCGAGAACGGCGATCGCGCGGCGCACGACCCAGCGGTTGATGTCCGCCAGCAGGCCATGCTCTTCGGCGATGCCGAGGAAGGCCACCGGGCTCTGCAGTTCGCCGTTGTTGTCCAGTCGCAGGTACGCTTCGTACAGCTCGCGCGGCTCGCCCTGTAGATTCAAGACCGGTTGGTAGTGCAGCTGGAAGCCATCGCCGTCCAGTGCCTCGCGGATGCGCGATACCCAGCGCGAGATGCGTTCTTCCTCGACGCGGTCCGTCGCGCCGGGATCGAAGATGCGCACGGTGTTGCCCAGCTCGGAGGCGTCCTGCACGCAGGCCGTGGCGCGGGCCAACACCTGGCCGATGCTGGCGATCTTCTCGCCCACCTGCACGCCACCAATGCTGACGGTGACGGTCGCGGAGCGGTTGCCGATGCTGAAGACATGGGCGGCGTAGGCGGCGCGGATGCGCTCTGCAAGTGCAGACGTGTCGGCGAAGGCGCCCTCGAGCAGCACGCCGAAGCTGTGTTCGCCGAAGCGCGCCAGCTCGGCCTGTTCGCCCACCGTATCCTGCAGCAGGGCCGCCATGGCGGCGATCAAGGCATCTGCCGAATCCAGGCCGAAGTCTGGCAGCAGCCGGGCGTAGTGGTCCGGCTCGACCAGCAGCAGGCCGGCGCGGCCTTCGCTGCGGCCGGCCTGGGCGACGGCGTTCTCCACGCGCACCATGAACGTTGGCCGGTTCAACAGGCCGGTCACCTGGTCGCGCTGGCGCAGCTCTTCCACTTCGCGGGCCAGTTCGGGGTCCAGTTCAAGGCGGCGGCGGAACACCACCTGCAGGCAGGTCTCACCCTCGTAAGTGGCCGCGGTGAACTCCATCGTGGCGGCAAACGCGGAACCATCCTGGTGGCGCGCATCCACCTGGTACTGCGGGGGTGGCGCCTCGCCCTTGCTCAGGCCCTTCAACAGCTGTTTGAAGCCTTCAACGTGCTGCGCCGACACCATGTCCAGCAACGAGATGCCTTCCACATCGTCGAAATGCTCGAAGCCGAACATCTCCAGGTAGGCCTCGTTGGCACGGATGTGCATGCCTTCATGGATGTACGCGATAGGGTCGCGCGACGAGGCGATCAGTGCATCGCAGCGGCGCTCGGTCTCGCGCATCTGCGCCTCGATACGGCGTAGGCTGCGACGCGCCTGCAGATCCACCCACTGGTCGCGCACGACGGCCAGCAGGTGTTCCGGACGCGGTCGCAGGGCGAGGGCGCGGAAACCGTGCGCACTGGCCTCCACCAGCGCGTCTTCTTCGATGTGGTCCACCAGCAGGATGAGTGGCACATCCTTGCCGCTGGCGGCAATCTGCTGGGATACCTGCGGCAGGCTGATCGACTGCGACGGCGCGGCCAGCACCAGGTCGATGGCCTGTGCGGTCAGCACCTGGCCCAGCTCCTCGGCGTCCTGCGGGCGCGACGGGCGGACGGCGATGCCACTGTTGCGCAGCGCGCTCACGATGGCTTCGGCGTTCTCGCCACTGTCATCCACGATCACCAGGCGCAGGGTGATGTCATTCGAGTTCTGCATTCATTGCTCCCCAAGCTGCGCATTAGATACACGATGCACGTCCGCAGGTCCATGCGCCAGCCCCCGGGGCGGACGGGAACTGCGCCATGCCTACACCACGCTGCCGGCGGCATGTCCGCTGGCCCACGCCCACTGGAAGTTGTAGCCGCCCAGCCAGCCGCTGACATCGAGCACTTCGCCGATGAAATACAGCCCGTCCACCTGCCGAGATTCGAAGGTCGACGAAGACACCTGTGCGGTATCCACACCCCCCAGGGTGACCTCGGCCGTGCGGTAGCCTTCGGTGCCGCTGGCCACCAGCGGGAAGGCGCCCAGCAGGGCCGCCGCCTGCCGCAGTTGCGGTTCATCCAGCTGCTTGACCGGGCGATCCGGCAACCAGTGCTCGCACAGACGCTGTGCCAGCCGTTTGGGCAACACATCGCCCAGCACCGTGCGCAGCGCCGCGTCCGGGCGGTCGCGCTTCATCTGGCGCAGCCAGTCCGCTGCATCCTGGCCGGGCAGCAGGTCAAGCTCCAGCGCGTCGCCCGGTTGCCAGAACGAGGAGATCTGCAGGATCGCCGGGCCGCTGATGCCGCGGTGGGTGACCAGCATCGCGTTGCGGAACGACACCCCGTTGCTGCGTGCTTCCACCGGCAGCGCCACGCCGGCCAGGTCGGCCAGGCGTTGCTGGTGGGTACCACTGAGTGTCAGCGGCACCAGGCCGGCGCGGGTAGGCAGGACATCGTGGCCGAACTGGCGTGCGATCTCGTAGCCGAAGCCGCTGGCGCCCAGGCTGGGGATGGACAGCCCGCCGGTGGCCACCACCAGCGAGGCAGCAAAGATCACGCCATCGGCGGTGTGCACATGAAACCCATCACTGCCACGCTCGATGCGCTGCACCGCACAGTCCGTGCGGATCTGCACACCGGCCTGCTGGCATTCGTCGACCAGCATCTTCACGATCTGCTTGGACGACACATCGCAGAACAGCTGGCCCAGTTCCTTTTCGTGATACGCGATGGCATGGCGCTCGACCATGTCGATGAAATGCCAGGGCGTGTAGCGGGCCAGCGCGGACTTGCAGAAGTGCGGGTTGGCCGACACGAAGTTGGCCGGCGTGGTGCCCGTGTTGGTGAAGTTGCAGCGGCCACCGCCGGACATCAGGATCTTCTTGCCGACCTTGTTGGCATGGTCGATGACCTGCACCACGCGGCCGCGCTTGCCGGCGGTCAGCGCGCACATCAGCCCGGCTGCGCCGGCACCGATCACCAGGACATCGCAACGGGGGGTCGCCACGCCGCTCACGCCTTGGCGGTTTTGCGCCAGACCGGAATGACGTCCAGCTGCATGTGGTCGGCGATCAGCTGTACTTCGGTGTCCTGGATCAGCACGCTCCAGCGCATCGCGCGCTGGATCTGCGTGGTCCACTGTTCGACGAACGGGGCGGGCAGGTCCAGTACCGACAGGTTGCCGAAGCGCTCCAGCGCCTTGCCCTGCTTCTGCCACCACACATCCGACGCGTGGCCGGCATAGTTGACGATCTGCACCTGCCGGCTGCGGTTGCAGGCTTTACGGATGCGTGACTCGTCCGGGTGCCCCAGGTCGATCCAGCGCAGGATCTCGCCGGTGTAATCGTGCTCCCACAGGTCCGGCTCGTCGTCGGTGCTCAGGCCACGGCCGAACTCCAGGCGATCCGCTGCGTTCAACGCGAAGGCCAGCAAGCGCACCATCAGGCGCTCGTCGGTCTCCGACGGGTGCTGGGCGAGGGTGAGGTTGTGGGTCGCGTAGTAGCCGCGATCCATGTCGCTGATCTGCAGCTCGGCCTTGCGGATGGTGGCGGTGAGGGCCATGGGGCTTCCGTGTACAAAGAGCACCATGATAATGGGTGGGCCATGATGCCGTCCGATCCGATGTACCCGCACGTTGCCGCCAGTCGCCTGCAGTTGCCGCCGGGGGCCTGGGGCTGCCTGCTGGATGGGCTGTGCGCGCGCTTCCCTCGGATCAGTCGCGCGCAGTGGCTGGACCGCTTCGGCCGTGGGCGGGTGCAGGATGCGCAGGGCAGGGCGCTCGATCCGGCACAGCCGTGGCAGGTCGGTCTGGAGATACGGTATTTCCGCGAGGTGGCGCACGAGCCGGTCGTGCCGTTCGCCGAGCGCATCGTGCATCACGATGCGCACCTGCTGGTCGCCGACAAGCCCCACTTCCTGCCGGTGGTGCCGGCGGGCGGGCACGTCCAGCAGACGCTGTTGGCGCGCCTGATCGCCGCGACCGGCAATCCAGACCTGGTGCCCCTTCACCGGCTGGACCGGCTGACTGCGGGCCTGGTGCTGTTCTCGACCCAGCCCGGCAGCCGGGATGCTTACCAGCGCCTGTTCCGCGAGCGGCGTATCGAAAAGACCTATGAAGCGCTGGCGCCTGCGCTGCCTGCGACGGCGTTTCCGCTGCGCTACTGCAGTCGTTTGGAGCGCGGGACGCCCTTCCACCGCATGGCCGAAGTCGAGGGCGCGCCCAACAGCGAGACCGAGGTGGAGGTGATCGAGGGAACCGGTCCGGTCTGGCATTACCGGCTGCGCCCGGTCACGGGCCGCAAGCACCAGCTGCGGGTGCACATGGCCGCCCTGGGGGCACCCCTGCAGGGGGATGATCTGTACCCGACCCTGGCTCCGCGGGACGCGGGGGACTACTCCCAGCCCTTGCAGCTGTTGGCCCGGACGCTTTCATTCAGCGATCCGTTCAGCGGGGAGGTGCGCCATTTCTGCAGCGGATTGACCTTGACGGAGCCGTCGCGAGGATCCCCCGGCAGGGCCACGGGGGCTGACACCAATGCGCCGGAAGCCTGAATTGGGTTTGATGAACATCTCCGCTATCGCTTTTTAGTCCAAACACGCGTATTGTCCGTCCCACTGTGTTTGCTAGGGTCACCGTAAATCGTGGCCTGGTGCAGTTGATCTCACGATCTGCTCCATCGATCCGCTTTGCCAACGCCTGCAACTCAGTCTCGGCCCCGATATCCGGTGGCTGCGATTTATTTCATATTGTTTCAGGAGTTTCAAAGATGTCTGATCGTCAGAGCGGTACCGTGAAGTGGTTCAACGATGCCAAGGGCTTCGGCTTCATCACCCCGGAAAGCGGCCCGGACCTGTTCGTGCACTTCCGTGCCATCCAGGGCAACGGCTTCAAGTCGCTGCAGGAAGGCCAGAAGGTAACCTTCGTCGCCGTGCAGGGCCAGAAGGGCATGCAGGCTGACCAGGTGCAGGCGGTCTAATCCGCTTGCTACCTTAAGGTAGCTATGAACGCCGGAAGCGAAAGCTTCCGGCGTTTTTTTTTGCCCGCGTCCCAGCCGGGCGACGCCCTTGTTCGTCACGCTTCGCGCAAACGCTGCCCACTACGCTATGGAAACCCTTCATCGCGGATCCCCTGCATGCGCATCGTCCACCACCTCGACAATTCCCGTTCCCTGCGCGTCCTGTGGGCGCTGGAAGAGCTCGGGCTGGACTACGAACTCAAGCAGTACGCGCGGGATGCCAAGACCATGCTTGCACCCGCCGCGCTCAAGCAGATCCACGGGCTGGGCAAAGCCCCGGTGCTGCAGGACGGGACGCGGATGCTGGCCGAATCCGGTGCGATCCTGGACTACCTGGCCGATACCTACGACAAGGAACGCGTGCTTTCCCCCGCGCCGCAGCCGTCCGGCAGTGACGAGCGCATGGCATACCGGTATTGGCTGCACTACGCCGAAGGTTCGGCCATGCCGCCGATGCTGCTGACGCTGGTGATGGCCCGTATCCGCAACGCGCCGATGCCGTTCTTTGCCCGCCCCATCGCGCGCGCGATCGCGGACAAGGCAGAGCAAGGCTTCGTCGGGCCACAGCGTCGCCTGCATTTGGACTGGATGGAGCAGCGGCTCAGCGAAAGCCCGTGGTTTGCCGGTCAGCGCTTCACCTTGGCCGACATCCAGATGAGCTTCCCCTTGCAGGCCGCGGGCAGCCGCGGCGATGGCCTGGCCGACAAGCCGGCGATCCGCAGCTTCCTGCAGCGCATCGAGCAGCGTCCGGGCTACCAGCACGCCGTGGCGCGTGGCGGCAGCCTGAAGGCGCTGGACGGCCGCTGAGGAAGCGACTTGCCGCTTCGCGCGGGCATCCCCATGTAGTCGGCATGGATACGCAATCGCCGCACTTCGACAACCGCCTTATCGCCACCCTACCGGGGGATCCAGAGCACGGGCCACGCCGCCGTGAGGTGATCGGGGCCGCGTGGTCGGCGGTCATGCCCACGCCGGTCGCCGCGCCGGGCACCCTGGCCGTCTGGCCGGAGGTCGCCGAGCTGCTCGGTCTGCCGGCTGCGTTCGTTGAAAGCAGTGAGTTCGCGGAGGTGTTCGGCGGCAACGCCTTGCTGGCCGGCATGCAGCCGTGGGCCGCCAACTACGGCGGCCATCAGTTCGGCCATTGGGCGGGGCAACTGGGTGATGGACGGGCGATCTCGCTGGGTGAACTGGTCGCTGCCGACGGACGCCACTGGGAGTTGCAGCTGAAGGGCGCAGGGCCGACGCCCTACTCGCGCGGGGCCGATGGCCGCGCCGTGCTGCGGTCGTCGATACGGGAGTTCCTGTGCAGCGAGGCGATGCACCATCTGGGCGTGCCGACCACGCGCGCGCTGTCGCTGGTCGGCACCGGCGAAGGTGTGGTGCGCGACATGTTCTACGACGGCCATGCAAAGGCCGAGCCTGGCGCCATCGTATGCCGCGTGGCGCCTTCATTCCTGCGCTTTGGCAGCTTTGAACTTCCCGCTTCGCGCGGCGATGTGGTGTTGCTGAAGCGGATGGTCGACGCGTGCATCGCTCGTGATTTCCCCGAGCTGCAGGGCAGTGGCGATGTGCTGTTGGGCGCATGGTTCGGCGCGGTGTGCACCCGCAGCGCGGAAATGGTCGCGCACTGGATGCGCGTGGGCTTCGTGCATGGCGTGATGAACACCGACAACATGTCGGTGCTCGGGCTCACCATCGACTACGGCCCGTATGGCTGGGTGGAGGATTTCGACCCGGAGTGGACGCCCAATACCACCGACGCACAGGGGCGGCGCTACCGGTTCGGCACCCAGCCACAGGTGGTGTTCTGGAACCTCACCCGGCTGGCGCAGGCGGTGGCGCCGCTGTTCACCGACGTGCAGCCGCTGCCGGCGGGATTGGACACCTTCCAGGTCACGCTGGCCGCCTGCACGCGACGCGACGTCGCCGCCAAACTCGGTCTGTCCGTGGCGGGCGAGGACGACCTGCAGTTGCACCAGCGTTGGCAGGGGCTGATGCAGGACGGAGCGATGGACATGACCCTGGCCTACCGGGCGCTGATCCGCTTCGATGTCACGCGTCCGGATGCCGCTGTGCTGGACGGCGTGTACTACGACCCCGCGCGCCAGGCCGCCGTCCATGAGGCGCTGCTGCAGTGGCTGGGCGACTATGCCGCGCGGTTGCGTGCCGATCCCCTGTCGGCATCGGAGCGCATGACGCGGATGACCCGCGCCAATCCACTGTACGTGCTGCGAAACTGGCTGGCCCAGGAAGCGATCGAGCGTGCCGAGCAAGGCGATCTGGGCGGTGTGCAGGCGCTGCAGGAGGTCCTGCGTGATCCCTGCACCGAACGTGCCGGGCTGGAGCATTACGCCGGCAAACGTCCGGCGTGGGCGGATCACAAGGCAGGCTGTTCGATGCTGTCGTGCAGTTCCTGACAGTGAAGCTGTCCTTTGAACGGCCTGTTACCCTATGCCGCCCTACATTGCTGGCCTCGCCATGACCGACGCATCCGTCGAACCGCAGTGGGCATCGCGCCTGCGCGACATCGCTGATTTCCCCAAGCCGGGCATCCTGTTCAAGGACATCATGCCGCTGCTCGCCAACGGCGACGACTTCCGCGCCGCGGTCAAGGCGATGAGCGCACGCTGGCGTGACCTGCAGCTGGATGCGGTGGTCGGCATCGAGTCGCGCGGCTTCATCCTGGGCGCAGCCATGGCGCACGAGCTGGGTATCGGCTTCGTGCCGGTGCGCAAGCCGGGCAAGCTGCCGGGCAAGGTGCTGCGTGAGGAATACACGCTGGAATACCGCAGCGACTGCATCGAAGTGCACGCCGACGCGTTGCCGGCCGGTGCGCGGGTGGCGATCATCGATGACGTACTGGCGACCGGCGGCACGCTGGTGGCGGCGCTGTCTTTGGTGCGGCGCCTGGGCGTGAACGTGGTGGGTGCCGGCGTGCTGGTGGAGCTGGATGGCCTGGGCGGCCGCGGCCGCTGGGAAGCCGATCTGCCGCTGCACGCAGAACTGGTGTACTGAGGGGCCCACCGCTCCGACCGGAATGCACGGTCGGCTGGAATACACGGCCGACCGGAAATACACGGTTGGCCGGAAATACACGGTCGGCCGGAATGCACGGTCCGCCTGAAATGCACGGTCGGCTGGAAATACACGGCCGCCCGGAAAAACGCGGGTGGCCGAGAAATACGCGGCCGGCCAGAAATACACGGTTGGCCGGAAATACACGGCCGTCCCAAACAAACGGTCGGCCGAGACAAACGGTCGATCGGAATCCGGTAGAGCCGACTTCAGTCGGCTGCTGTTGCGTGCGAAGCCGACTGAAGTCGGCTCTACCAGACGCAAACCAGAGCCGAAGCAAGCCAGGCCCCAAGCAAACCAGGCCCGAAGCAAACCAGGCCCGAAGCAAGCCAGGCCCGAAGCAAGCCAGGCCCGAAGCAAGCCAGAGCCGAAGCAAGCCAAGCCCGAACCAAGCCAGAGCACCGGCGTACCGGTGCACCGGTGCGTGATGCTTACATCACCCGGGTGCGGAAGCGGCGGCCCTTGATCTTGCCTTCTTCCAGCTTGCCCAGTGCGCGGTTGGCGTGGTCGCGGGCGATCGCCACGTAGGAGCGCGTGGGATAGATCGCGATCTTGCCGATGTGCTTGCCCGCCAGGCCGGCATCGCCGGTCAGTGCGCCCAGGATGTCACCTGCACGCAGCTTGTCGGTCTTGCCGCCGTCGATGCGTAGGGTGCGCATGGCGGCCTGCGGCAGTTCATCCGGGCGCGAGGTGGCCAGCGGCGTTTTCTGCCAGTCCAGCGGCTTGCCACGCTGCGCTTCCAGTGCCTCGGCGCGCGACTTCTCGCGCCCCGCGACCAGGCTGATCGCCATGCCGCTGGCGCCAGCGCGACCGGTGCGGCCCACGCGGTGCTGGTAGGTCTCGATGTCGGTCGGCAGTTCGTAGTTGATCACTGCAGCCAGGTCTTCCACGTCCAGTCCGCGCGCGGCCACGTCACTGGCCACCAGCACGTTGCAGCTGCGGTTGACGAAGCGCACCAGCACTTCCTCGCGGTCGCGCTGCTCCATGTCGCCATGCAGGGCCAGCGACGAGAAGCCGAACTGCTGCAGCGAGTTGGCGACCTCGTCGACATCCTTGCGGGTATTGCAGAACACCACCGCCGATTCCGGGGTGTACTTCAGCAGGAGGCCGGCCAGCGCCTTCTGCCGATGCGCAGGCTCTACTTCGCAGAACAGATGGCGGATGTCGGGGGCGTCGTCGGCACCGTCCACGGTCACTTCCACCGGTTCACGCAGCACGTCGCGGCCGATCGCGCGGATCGCATCGGGGAAGGTGGCCGAGAACAGCATCGTCTGCCGATCCTTGTGCGTGCGTCCTGCGATCTCGCGGATGGGCTCTTCAAAGCCCATGTCCAGCATGCGGTCGCCCTCATCCAGCACCAGTGTGCGCACCTGGCCCAGGTTCAGCGCACGCTTGCGCGCCAGTTCCTGCACGCGGCCGGGGGTGCCGACCACCACGTGCGGATGGTGGGCTTCCAGCGAGGCCAGCTGTGGGGCCAGCGGCGAGCCGCCGGTCAGCACCAGCAGCTTCATGTTGGGGATGCCGGTGGCCAGCTTGCGGATCTGCTTGCCGACCTGGTCGGCCAGTTCGCGGGTAGGGCACAACACCAGCGCCTGCACGCGCTGGGTGGCCGGATCCAGTGCCTGCAGCAGGCCCAGCCCGAAGGCGGCGGTCTTGCCGCTGCCGGTCGGCGCCTGCGCGATCACGTCGCGGCGGTCGAGGATGGGGGGCAGGGCGCGCGCCTGGATGGCGGTCATCGTGGTGTAGCCAAGCGCTTCCAGGCCGGGCTGCAGGGCCGGGCTCAGCGGCAGGGTCGAGAATTCATTCATGGCGCATTGTACGGGGTCCGCGCCGGGCCTGATCCCTTTTCCCCAGAAAAGCGATCCAACCCCGTACAATAGCCCCATGCCTCTGATTACCTTGCAGAACGTCGACTTCAGCGTCGGCGGCCCGTTGTTGCTGGAAAAAGCCGAACTGTCGATCGAACCGGGTGAGCGTATCGCCCTGATCGGCCGCAACGGCGCCGGCAAATCCACTTTGCTCAAGCTGCTGTCCGGCGACCACAAGCCCGACGACGGCGAAGTCCGCATCCAGCAGGGCGTCCGCGTGACGCGCCTGGAACAGGAGGTGCCCATCGGTGCCGCCGGCAGCGTGTTCGACGTGGTCGCCGAGGGCCTGGGCGAGCTGGGCCAGTGGCTGGCCGAATTCCACCACCTCAGCATGGCCGAGGACTTCGACGGCGACGCGCTGGGCGCGGTGCAGGCGAAGATCGATGCGGCCAACGGCTGGGGCCTGGACCAGCGCGTCAGCGAAACGCTGACCAAGCTGGACCTGGACGGTGATGCCGAGTTCGCGCGCCTGTCCGGGGGCATGAAGCGCCGCGTGCTGCTGGGCCGCGCGCTGGTGTCCAGCCCGGATCTGCTGCTGCTGGACGAACCGACCAACCATCTGGACATCGAGGCCATCGACTGGCTGGAAATGTTCCTGAAGAACTGGAACGGCAGCGTGGTGTTCGTCACCCATGACCGCCGCTTCCTGCGTGCACTGGCTACCCGCATCGTCGAGATCGACCGTGGCCAGGTCACCAGCTGGCCGGGCGACTGGGCCAACTACGAGCGTCGCCGCGAGGAACGGCTGAACGCGCAGGCGCAGGAAAACGCCCGCTTCGACAAGATGCTGGCGCAGGAAGAAGTGTGGATCCGGCAGGGCATCAAGGCCCGCCGTACCCGCGATGAAGGGCGCGTGCGCCGTCTGGAAGCGATGCGCAGCGAGCGCTCCGTGCGCCGTGACCTCAGTGGCAACGTACGGATGGAAGCGGCCCAGGCGGCCAACTCCGGCAAGAAGGTCATCGACATCAAGGACGTGTCGTTCTCCTTCGGTGAGCGTTGCATGGTGCGCGACTTCTCCGCGACGATCCTGCGCGGCGACCGTATCGGCCTGATCGGGCCGAACGGCAGCGGCAAGACCACGCTGCTGAAACTGCTGCTGGGCGACCTGGCACCGGACAGCGGCGAAGTGCGTGCCGGCACCAACCTGGAGATCGCCTATTTCGACCAGTACCGCGCGGTGTTGCGCGAGGACTGGACGGCGATTGAGAACGTGGCCGAGGGCCGCGATTTCATCGAGTTCAACGGCAAGCGCAAGCACGTGCATGCCTACCTGCAGGACTTCCTGTTCACGCCGGAACGGGCACGTGCACCGATCACGCGGCTGTCGGGTGGTGAACGCAATCGCCTGCTGCTGGCCAAGCTGTTCGCGCAGCCGTCCAACCTGCTGGTGATGGATGAGCCGACCAACGACCTGGACGTGGAAACCCTGGAGCTGCTGGAAGAGCTGCTGGGCGATTACACGGGCACGTTGCTGCTGGTCAGCCATGACCGTGACTTCCTGGACAACGTGGTGACCTCCACGCTGGTGATGGAAGGCAATGGCGTGGTCGGCGATTACGTGGGCGGCTACACCGATTGGCAGCGCCATGCGGCGTTCGTGGCGGCGCAGGCCCTCAACGCGCCGGTGCTGGCCAGCCGGCCTGCCGTGGCGGCTGCACCTGCCGTTGCCGCAGCGGCTGCACCGGCCAAGCGCAAGCTGAGCTACAAGGATGCACGCGAGCTGGAGCAGCTGCCGTTGAAGATCGAAACGCTGGAGAAGGACGTCGAGGGCCTGACCGCCGCGATGAACGATCCCGCGTTCTACCAGCGCAGCGCGCCGGACATGGCCGCGCACAACCAGAAGCTGGCGAAGGTGCAGGCCGAACTGGATGCCGCCTACGCCCGCTGGCAGGAGCTGGATGCCTGAGGGATGCGCTGCCGCTCGAGGGTGGGCGGTGGTAGCGCCGAGCCATGCTCGGCGGATTGCGTGAACGCCTGGGCCGCTGCGCTCGCCGACCGTGGGTCGGCGCTACCGGATGTGTGAACACCTGGGCCGCTGCGCTCGCCGACCATGGGTCGGCGCTACCGGTGACGGGGCGGTGGCTTGGGCCTGTGCTTTGGCTTGTGCCCTGGTAGAGCCGACTTCAGTCGGCTGCTTGCTGTACAAAACAGCCGACTGAAGTCGGCTCTACCGCTGATGCAGCCGACTGAAGTCGGCTCTACCGTTTCGGCTCTACCCCTGCACGGGCATTTCCGGGCTGCGGCTATTTCAGGCCGTGCAGGTCGCGTAGCTGGGTGGGGCGTGAGCCGAAATAGGCGGCCAGGTCGGCGATCTCCTGATCGCTCAGGCCCGTTGCCTGCGGGGTCATCAGCGCATGCTGGCGATCGCCGCTGCGGTACGCCTGCAGCGAATGCGCAAGGTAGTCGCTGTACTGGCCCCCCAGCTTCGGATACGTCGGATCGATCGGCGAATTGCCGTCGGCCCCGTGGCAGTCGATGCAGCTCTGTCCGGTGGCCTTGCCCTTGGCCTGCGCACGTGCCTCACCGGCGGCGAGGCGCCCAGCCGGCAGGCCGGCAGACGACGAGGGCGCTGGAAGATCACCCGCGGCCTGTCCCGGCTGTGCGGGCGACTGCGTGCTGCTGTCCTCGTGCGAGGGCGAGCAGGCCGCCAGCAGGACGGCGACGGACAAGGCGATGGCATGACGCGTGAACGGCGCGGCTTTCGACATGTGGGCGTGCCTTACTTGATGGTGGACAGGTAAACAGCGAGATCGGCGATCTCCTGTTCGCTGAAACTCATCGACTGCGCCTGCATCGTGGGATGTCGGCGCTTGCCATGGCGGTATTCGGTGAGCGCCTGCAGCAGGTACTGCTCGCTCTGCCCGCCGATCTTGGGCACTTTGTAGCTGGGATAGGCGTTCTTGTAGCCGGTGATGCCATGGCACCCCTGGCAGGTATAGGCCAATACCCGGCCATTGTCGAAATTGCCGGTCAGCGCCGCGGCAGGGGCGGGCGCCTGCGGGGCCGGAAGCGGCGCCGGCGCGGCCGGAGCCGTAGCGGGTGAAGCAGGGGCAGGAGCGGCCACGGCGGCCCCGAAGGGCAGGAGGACGGCCAGAGCAAGACAAGCGGCGAGCGGCTGCGGGCGCATGATGTCGTTTCCGGGATTCGGGTCTGGTCGTTCCGGCGTGGGGTTCGGAACGGCCCGAGTATAGCGGCTCATTTCATGTTGCTGAAATGGGCAGGAGCCGACCGGTGGCGTGAAGTCACCGTGACCTTTGGGATATGGTGTACCCGTGAGGTGGTGCATTACTTTGCTACCACACCTGTTCACGCATCCCCAGGGACCCGACGATGTCACGCCATGCCTTCCTGCCCGCCGGCCGCAGCGGAATCTGCGCCGCCGCGCTGCTCATCTCCACCTCGTTGCTGCTGTCCGGCTGCGCAGGGGGCCCCAACACCGAAGCCAAGGCAGCGGAAACCAAGGATGGCAAGACCGACGAGAAGAAGGTCGAGTCCGTGCCGGTGGAAGTGGCCGTGGCCAGCCATCGCGGCGTTGCGGCCAGCTACACCGGCACGGCGGCACTGGAACCGCGCGCTGAAGCCCAGGTCGTTGCGAAGACGTCCGGCGTGGCGCTGGCGGTGCTGGTGGAAGAAGGCCAGCAGATACGTGCCGGCCAGCCGCTGGTGCGCCTGGACCCGGACCGCGCGCGCCTGGCCGTCGCCCAGAGCGAGGCGGTGATGCGCAAACTGGAGAACAACTACCAGCGCGCCAACCGGCTGGTCGGCCAGCAGATGGTCAGCGCCGCCGATGTCGACCAGTTGCGTTACGACGTGGAAAACGCCCGCGCGCAGTACCGGCTGGCCACGCTGGAACTTTCCTACACCACGGTCACCGCACCGATCAGCGGGGTCATCGCGTCGCGCTCGATCAAGACCGGCAACTTCGTGCAGATCAATACGCCGATCTTCCGCATCGTCGACAACTCCCGCCTGGAAGCCACGCTCAACGTGCCCGAGCGCGAGCTGGCAACGCTGCGTGCCGGCCAGCCGGTGACCCTGCTGGCCGATGCACTGCCCGGCCAGCGCTTCACCGGCCAGGTGGACCGCATTTCGCCGGTGGTGGATTCGGGCAGTGGCACCTTCCGTGTGGTGAGTACCTTCGACGGCGGCGTGCAGTCGCTGCAGCCGGGCATGTTCGGCCGCATCCGCATCGATTACGACCAGCGCGCCAATGCGTTGGTGATACCGCGCCTGGCGCTGCTGGACGATGGGGATCCGGCCGTGTTCCGCGTGCGTGCCGGCAAGGTCGCGCGCGTGCCGATCACCCTGGGCTACGCTGAAGGGGCGTGGATCGAGGTGCGCGAAGGGCTGGCCGCCGGCGATCAGGTGGTGACCGCCGGCAAGGTCGCGCTGCGCGACGGCACGGCCGTGCAGGTCATCGTGCCCGCCGATCCCAAACAGGTGACCAAGGCCACGCCGGCGACCAAGGCAGGGAGCGCCCCATGACATCGGCCGGCAACGACCACGGTCGCGACCCCCACGAGGGTCACGGCCCCGGCAGCATGGGCGGCGGCCTGGTGGAGTTCGCCACGCGTCGCCGGGTGACCATCGCCATGTGCACGGTCACCCTGATCCTGTTCGGGCTGATCGCCTTGGGCAGCCTGAAGGTGAATCTGCTGCCGGACCTCAGCTATCCCACGTTGACCGTGCGCACCGAGTACACCGGCGCGGCGCCGTCTGAAATCGAAACCCTGATCTCCGAGCCCGTGGAAGAAGCGGTCGGGGTGGTCAAGAACCTGCGCAAGCTGAAGTCCATTTCGCGCACCGGCCAGAGCGATGTGGTGCTGGAGTTCGCGTGGGGCACCAACATGGACCAGGCCAGCCTGGAAGTGCGCGACAAGATGGAAGCGCTGAACCTGCCACTGGAGGCCAAGGCCCCGGTGCTGCTGCGCTTCAATCCGTCCACCGAACCGATCATGCGCCTGGTGATATCCAGCAAGGAAGCACCGGCCAGCGATGCCGAGGCGATCCGTGAGTTGACCGGCCTGCGTCGCTACGCCGACGAAGACCTGAAGAAGAAGCTGGAGCCGGTGGCCGGCGTGGCCGCGGTGAAGGTCGGTGGCGGCCTGGAAGATGAGATCCAAGTGGACATCGACCAGCAGAAACTGGCGCAGCTCAACCTGCCGATCGACACGGTCATCCAGCGGCTGAAGGAAGAGAACGTCAACATCTCCGGCGGGCGTCTGGAAGAGGGGTCGCAGCGCTTCCTGGTGCGGACGGTGAACCAGTTCGCCGACCTCGAAGAGATCCGCAACCTGCTGATCACCAGCCAGTCGTCCAACGGTAGCGCTGCCGCCTCGGCAATGGCGCAGATGTTCGCGATCGCGGCGGCCACCGGCTCGGATGCGGCGATGTCGGCGGCATCGGCGGCGCAGAGTGCATCCGGCGGCAGTTCCAGCGTGGTGGCCAACGGTGTGCCGGTGCGGTTGAAGGACGTCGCTACCGTGCGCCAGGGCTACAAGGAGCGCGAAGCGATCATCCGCCTCGGTGGCAAGGAAGCGGTGGAGCTGGCGATCTACAAAGAAGGCGACGCCAACACCGTGACCACGGCCGAAGCGCTGCGCGCGCGGCTGGAGCAGATCAAGACCACCTTCCCGGCCGATGCCGAACTGACCACCATCGAAGACCAGTCGCGCTTCATCGAACACGCAATCAGCGACGTCAAGAAAGACGCGGTGATCGGCGGCCTGCTGGCGATCCTGATCATTTTCCTGTTCCTGCGTGACGGCTGGAGCACCTTCGTGATCAGCCTGTCGCTGCCAGTCTCGATCATCACCACGTTCTTCTTCATGGGCCAGTTGGGCCTGAGCTTGAACGTGATGTCGCTGGGCGGCCTGGCACTGGCGACCGGGTTGGTGGTCGATGACTCCATCGTGGTGCTGGAAAGCATCGCCAAAGCGCGCGAACGCGGGCTGGGGGTGCTGCAGGCGGCCATTGCCGGTACCCGCGAAGTCAGCATGGCGGTCGTAGCGTCCACCCTGACCACCATCGCCGTGTTCCTGCCGCTGGTGTTCGTCGATGGCATTGCCGGCCAGCTGTTCCGCGACCAGGCGCTGACCGTGGCGATCGCCATCGCGATCTCGCTGCTGGTGTCGATGACCCTGATTCCGATGCTGAGCTCGCTGAAAGGACGCCCTCCGCTGGCGTTCCCGGAAGAACCGGCGACCGACGCATGGCGTCCGCAGAACCGCTGGCTGAAGCCGGTAGCGGGCGGCCGGCGGGGGGCCATGGCCGGTATCCGGTACACCTTCTTCGGCGCGGCCTGGCTGGTGGTGCGGGTGTGGCGCGGCATCGTGGCCGTTGTCGGCCCGGTGATGCGCAAAGCCAGCGACGTCGCGATGAAGCCCTATGCGGGTGCGGAGCGCGGTTACCTGCGCCTGCTGCCCAATGCCTTGGCCCATCCGGGCAAGGTGCTCGGGCTGGCCGCGCTGGCGTTCGTTGCCACGATGGCGCTGGTGCCGATGCTGGGTGCGGACCTGATTCCGCAACTGGCGCAGGATCGCTTTGAAATGACGGTCAAGCTGCCGGCCGGCACCCCGCTGAAGCAGACCGATGCCCTGGTGCGCGAACTGCAGCTGACCCACGGCGACGGCAAACAGCCGGCCGGTAAAGGCATCGCATCGCTGTACGGGGTGAGCGGCGCCGGCACGCGGCTGGATGCCAGTCCGACCGAAAGTGGCGAGAACATCGGCAAGCTGACCGTCGTGATGGAAGGCGGCGGCAACGCACGCAGCGAAGCGGCGATCAGCGATCGGCTGCGCGCCACCATGGCGACGCACCCGGGGGTGCAGGTGGACTTCGCGCGGCCGGCATTGTTCAGCTTCTCCACGCCGCTGGAAATCGAACTGCGCGGGCAGGACATGGCCTCGCTGGAGCTGGCCGGGCAACGGCTGGCGGCGATGCTGCGCAACAACGCGCACTACGCTGACGTCAAATCCACGGTGGAAGAAGGATTCCCGGAAATCCAGATCCGCTTTGACCAGGAACGTGCCGGTGCACTGGGGCTGACCACACGGCAGATCGCCGATGTGGTGGTCAAAAAGGTGCGCGGTGACGTGGCGACGCGCTACAGCTTCCGTGACCGTAAGATCGACGTGCTGGTGCGGGCCCAGGAAGGCGACCGGGCCAGCGTGGACAGCATCCGCCGGCTGATCGTCAATCCGGGCAGTACCCGACCGGTGACCCTGGATGCCGTGGCCGAAGTGGTGGCCACCACCGGGCCAAGCGAGATCCATCGCGCTGACCAGACGCGGGTGGCGGTGGTGTCGGCCAACCTGCGCGACATCGACCTGGGCGCGGCGATGCGCGAAGTGCAGGCGATGGTCGCCGAGCAGCCGCTGGGCGCAGCGGTGGGCATGCACATCGGGGGCCAGGGCGAAGAGCTGGAAGAGTCCGCACGCTCGCTGATCTTCGCCTTCGGGCTGGCGATCTTCCTGGTGTACCTGGTGATGGCCTCGCAGTTCGAATCCCTGCTGCATCCGTTCGTCATCCTGTTCACCATCCCGCTGGCCCTGGTCGGTGCGGTGCTGGCACTGCTGCTGAGTGGCAAGCCGATCTCGGTGGTGGTGTTCATCGGATTGATCCTGCTGGTGGGGCTGGTGACCAAGAACGCGATCATCCTGATCGACAAGGTCAACCAGCTGCGCGAAGCCGGCGTAGCGAAGCACGAGGCGCTGGTGGAAGGCGCTCGCTCGCGCCTGCGCCCGATCATCATGACCACGCTGTGCACCTTGTTCGGCTTCCTGCCGCTGGCTGTGGCGATGGGCGAGGGGGCCGAAGTGCGCGCGCCGATGGCGATCACCGTGATCGGCGGCCTGCTGGTGTCCACGCTGCTGACCTTGCTGGTGATTCCGGTGGTGTACGACCTGATGGACCGCAAGGGCGATGCCTACTACCGTGAGCGCGGCCGCAAACTGGCGTACGGGTCCGCCGTGGAAGGTCACCCGGAGCGCGCGGCATGAGCATTGCCGAGTTCTCCATCCGCCGCCCGGTCACCACCATCATGTGTTTCGTGTCGCTGGTGGTGGTAGGCCTGATCGCCTCGTTCCGGCTGCCGCTGGAGGCGCTACCGGACATCACCGCACCGTTCCTGTTCGTGCAGGTGCCGTACGCGGGCTCCACGCCGGAAGAAGTCGAGCGCACGGTGATCCGGCCGGTAGAGGAAAGCCTGGCCACGATGACCGGGATCAAGCGGATGCGCTCTTCGGCGACATCGGAAGGGGCCAGCATCTTCATCGAGTTCAGTGACTGGGACCGTGACATCGCCATCGCCGCGTCCGACGCGCGCGAACGCATCGATGCCATCCGCAGCGACCTGCCCGACGACCTGCAGCGCTACAACGTGTTCAAGTGGTCCAGCAGCGACGAGCCGGTGCTCAAGGTGCGGCTTGCCAGCGACACCGACCTGACCGGTGCGTATGACATGCTGGACCGCGAGTTCAAGCGGCGGCTGGAACGCATTCCCGGCGTAGCCCGGGTGAACATTTCCGGTGCGCCACCGAATGAGGTCGAGATCGCCATCGACCCGAACCGCCTCAACGCGCATGGGCTGAGCATCAATGAACTCAGCGACCGTCTGCGGACCCTGAATTTCTCGCTGTCGGCGGGGCAGATCGATGACAACGGCCAGCGCGTGCGCGTGCAGCCGGTAGGCGAGATCACCGACCTGCAGGAGATGCGCGACCTGGTGATCAATGCCAAGGGACTGCGGCTGGGTGACATCGCCGAGGTGCGCCTGAAGCCCACGCGGATGAGCTACGGTCGCCGGCTGGACGGCAACCCGGCCATCGGCCTGGATGTCTTCAAGGAACGCAGTGCGAACCTGGTGGAGGTTTCGCGCGCTGCACTGGCTGAAGTGGAAGCGATCCGCGCGCAGCCGAGCATGCGCGACGTACAGATCAAGGTCATCGACAACCAGGGCAAGACGGTGACCTCGTCGCTGCTGGAGCTGGCCGAAGCCGGTGCGGTGGGCCTGATCCTGTCGGTGACCGTGCTGTTCTTCTTCCTGCGCCACTGGCCGTCCACCCTGATGGTGACCCTGGCCATCCCGATCTGTTTCATCATCACCTTGGGCTTCATGTATTTCGTCGGGGTGACGCTGAACATCCTGACCATGATGGGGCTGCTGCTGGCGGTCGGCATGCTGGTCGACAACGCCGTGGTGGTGGTGGAAAGCATCTACCAGGAGCGCGAACGGATACCCGACCAGCCGCGGCTGGCGTCGATCATCGGCACCCGCAACGTAGCCATCGCGCTCAGCGCCGGCACCCTGTGCCACTGCATCGTGTTCCTGCCGAACCTGTTCGGTGAGACCAACAACATCAGCATCTTCATGTCGCAGATCGCGATCACCATCTCGGTGTCCCTGCTGGCATCGTGGCTGGTGGCGGTGAGCCTGATCCCGATGCTGTCCGCGCGCATGGATACGCCCAAGCTGCTGCATTCCAAAACGGGTGTCATCGCGCGCCTGCAGGACCGCTATGCCGTGCTGCTGGACTGGACGCTGCGCCACCGTGGCTGGAGCCTGCTGGGCATCCTGCTGGTGGTGCTGGTCAGCCTGGTGCCGATGAAGCTGACCAAGGTGGACATGTTCGGCGGCGAAGGCGGCAAGGACGTGTTCATCGGCTACATGTGGAAGAGCGCCTACACCTACCGGCAGATGTCCGATGAAGTGAAGCGCGTGGAGGACTGGCTGGACGCCAACCGCGAGCGGTTGCACATCACCCAGGTGTATTCCTGGTACAGCGAGGAAGAAGGCAGCTCGACCATCGTCACGGTCGACGAGGCGCACGCGGGTGGTCTGAAGGCGATCCAGGAAGAGATGCGCAAGGGGCTGCCGAAATCCGCGCGGGCCGACTACTTCGTCGGCAACCAGGGCGGTGATTCCGGCAGCAGCAACAGCGGCGTGCAGGTGCAGCTGGTCGGTGATTCCAGTTCGATGCTGCAGGAGATCGGCGAGGAAGTGCTGCCGCTGCTGGCCCAGCGCAAGGAACTGCGCGATGTGCGCATCGACAACGGGGAGAAGGGCAGCGAACTGGCGATCCGTGTTGACCGCGAGCGCGCCTCGGCGTTCGGCTTCAACGCCGAGCAGGTCGCCAGTTTCGTGGGTCTGGCGCTGCGTGGCGCGCCCATGCGGGAGTTCCGACGCGGTGACAACGAGGTGCCGGTGTGGGTCCGTTTCGCCGGTGCCGAGAAGAGCACGCCGGAAGACCTTGCCGGCTTCAGCGTACGCACGGGCGATGGCCGCACCGTGCCGCTGCTGAGCCTGGTGTCGGTGGACATCGTGTCATCGGCCACACAGATTGGTCGGACCAACCGACAGACGACGTTGACCATCAAGGCCAACCTTGCTGAAAAGATCACCGCTCCGGATGGTCGGAAGGCGATCGAAGCCGTTCTGAAGCCGATGAACTTCCCGGCGGGCTACAGCTTCAGCTTCGATGGCGGCGACTTCGGCAACGACGACGAGGCCATGCAGCAGATGCTGTTCAATCTGGTGATCGCGTTGGTGATGATCTACGTGGTGATGGCGGCGGTGTTCGAATCGCTGCTGTTCCCGGCTGCGATCATGAGCGGTGTGCTGTTCTCGATCTTCGGTGTGTTCTGGCTGTTCTGGCTGACCGGCACCTCGTTCGGCATCATGTCCTTCATCGGCATTCTGGTGCTGATGGGGGTGGTGGTGAACAACGGGATCGTGATGATCGAGCACATCAACAACCTGCGCCGCAACGGCATGGGGCGTACGCAGGCATTGGTGGAAGGATCACGCGAACGGCTGCGCCCGATCATGATGACGATGGGCACGGCGATCCTGGCGATGGTGCCGATCTCGCTGACCGATACGCAGATGTTCGGCGATGGCCCGCCGTATTACCCGATGGCCCGTGCGATTGCCGGTGGGCTGGCGTTCTCCACGGTGGTCAGCCTGTTGTTCCTGCCGACGATATACGCGGTGCTGGACGATGCGCGCAGCGCAGCCGGCCAGTTGATCCGCAAGGCGCGCGGTCGCGGCGTGGAGGCCCCGGCGCTGCGGTAGCGCGGAGCCATGCGTGGCGGGATGTCCGGGTGACACGCCCGCTGCGCTCGCCGACCGTGGGTCGGCGCTACCGGGCGGCTGCGTGGGTCGTGTCTAGTTCACGGTGGTCAGCCTGTTGGTTCTGCCGACGATCTACGCGGTGCTGGACGATGCACGCAGCGCGGCGGCCACGATCAGACACAAAAAATGGGGCGCTTACGCGCCCCATCGGGAAAGATCAACGCGGCGGGGTCGATCAGAGGTAGTGCAGCACAATGCTGACATCACCGGCGAAGCGCACCCGATCCGTCACATCGAGCTCATCCGTGGCCGCCACACCCGGGTAGATTGACAGGTACGCCGCAATTCCGCTGACCGCTGGCGGCGCCGTGCCAACGGGAGCACTGCCGAGGCGCCAGCCGGACCGGTCAACCTCGGGGGTGACGGTGGTATTGCCTTTCCAGCTGCCGCCAGACCATACCGAACTACTCATCGCGGTTCCGTCCTGATCGCTTGCACCAGTGTCGAAGCGAAGATAGTAGCCACCGATTTTGTTACCCGACTTGTCTGTGCCCATGCCGAACAGCCTGGCGGCATCCTTGTCTCGGGCGTCGCGGATGGCAACATCAGCAACCTTGTCGTTCTTCGACAATGCGTTGTTGTCGATGAACTGCAGCGCGAACTTGGCGTTACTGGCACACTCGATAGTGGTGGCGAGGGTCTTTGTCGCCAGCTTGACCGGCTCATCCGCTTTCAGCTCATCGATCGTTATCGCCCCATACGAGACGGCGCCGCCATTAGCCAACGTAACAGTGCATGCCGGCGGCACGATACGGCCAGTAACGCCGAGCTTGACGTCGGCGGCCGAGACGCCCGCACTGGCAGCCATTGCTGCAGCCAGGGCGCTGAGTTTCATGAAGTTTTTCATATGTTGATTCCTCGATGTAGGTTTAGATGTAGACCAGCTCAATGACGGCCTCGCCATCGAGCTCCACCTCGCTGTCCAGTGTGAGGTTGTCCGTGGGTGCAATACCTGCAAGCACATTGACCCGCATCGTGCTTACGTCGTAGGCACCGGGACCGGTGCCCGCAGTCCCGGTCCAGCCAAGCAGCTGGTCTTGGCCTGGGGCGAAGAGTGCAGAGGCAACGAAGTCGCCCCACGTGCTGCCGTTGTCAGCCGACCACATCAGAAACTTGGGGCCGGAAGTCGAACTGACATCGGTGATGCGCACGGTGTAGGCACCAATCGGCTGGTCGCCGGCAGGATCGGCAATCACACCCAAGCCAAAGCCGTGCGCATTGCCCGTACGGGCGTCGATAACGCCGGTAACGCCGGGGGCCGCCGTGCCAGCGCGACTATCCGCAATCCGCACGCCGACGGCGCCCGGAACCTTACAGGTGATGGTCAAGGTGACGGATTTACTGCCCAATGAGGTAGGCGTGCTCTTGTTCAGGGCTGCTGCGCCCACGACGCCATAGTCAATGCTGGATTCGCTCAGGGTGGGAACGCATGCGGTTGGGACAAAACTGCCGGTGACACTCAGTTTTGCCGACGGCGCCGCTTGAGCGAGCGCTTGCCCCGAGCCCAACGCGGCGGTGATGGCCAGACCCAGTAGGGCGTGGTGCTTGAAGTTCATGGAAAATCCTCATCGAATAAGCGATCGGGTGATCGCTGGGGGTGGAGGCCACCCTGATAAGGATGGCCGTGACTGTCAGCCGCCCTTGAAGGGGCGACGCTGCCTTTGCGGCAGAACAAACTGGTCAGATGCCCTGGCCCGCTACGGTTCGAGGTGTGAACCTGGACTTGACACGACTAGTTTCGCTGTTACATGGCGCCTCAGGCATCGGATCAGGCTGAAAGCGCAGTTCTATCGACTCAGGGGTCCAGCAGACTGATCAGTGCATCCAGCCGCAACGGTTCAAGGTCGCTCACTCTCTGAACCGACGTGGTCAGGCGTGGGTTGACCCGCAGTTGCGCCGTGAATCGTTTGCCTTCAACCGGCCGGCCACCGTCCACCGCGCGCACGCGGACCGAAGGCGGCAGCAGCATGGCAAGGGCGGGCGATGCCTGATCCCGCTCAAGCGATACCGCGCGGTCGTCCACCCTGGCATCGAACAGCGTCAGCCGCACATCGCCGTGCTCACTGAACGAAAACGACTCCGGATCGTGGGCAACGGGCCCATCCGCCTGCAGCGCGAACGCCCGCGGCGCGGTGCAATCCACGCTCAGCGACAGCGTGCGAGCCCCCAGCTCGGCGGCGCCGCCGCTTCGCGGCATCAGCTCCGAGGGGCGCACTCGGCCGTAGTCGACATTTGGCTGACTGATCTGAATCTCGCAGGCACCCGCAGCGCCTGGCAGCATCAACAGCAGTCGCAGCATCGCTGCGTTAGAGCACATGGCAGGTCGCCGATGCGTTTTCATAGAAGAGATCCTCGTTTTGCTCTTGCTGAAGGTTGATCGAGAGGCTGCACTGGGCGGCTTCCGGCAGGGAAAGCGTCAATTTCTGGTCTGGCTGGTAGTTGTTGATGAAGGCGATGCCGCGATCTCCCACGCTGGTGACGAACTCCTCACCGGCCATCACCGGTGTACCTTTGGCGATGGGTTGCCCGTGCTCATCAACGATGCGGGCCAGGACGCGACGGGTAGTGGTGACGCCAAACTCAACCCGGCTGACAGAGCCCCGGCTGGCTTCGAGGACGCGCACGCCGTTATCCAGTTCGTAGTGGCGGGGCAGGCTTTTGGTTTCCACCTCGATGCGGCTGACGCCGAAAGCGGTCATCTGTGGAATAACGGCATGGCCACGCATGTCGGTCCACACGGTACCGCCCGGAGTGGAGATCCGCGTGCCGGCCCGGTCGCCGATCTTGACCAGGCCGAAGGTGTCGCGAAGTGGATAGGGTGATAGGGTCAGCCCATTGCGGTGTACCAAGAGGCCACCCGTTGCCGACCCGGAAAGCGCTTGACTTTGGCCGCTCTGCGAGTAGCCCAGCGATACCTGGGCGTAGCGCGGGATGGCACTGATGCCGGCATACAACGACTCCTGGCCAGAATGCATTTCCCGCTCAGCCGACAGGCGATAGGCGATTCCGTTGTCATCCTGATGATCCACCCCAACGCCGAGATACGTGGAGTCGCTGCGCGTACGTGCCGTGGCGCGAACACTGGTGGGGCCAAGCGGGACCGTGACACTGAGATAGGCCGACTGCTGCCTGCGTGCGCCGGTAGGACTGCTGTTGGTGTCGCGGTCAAGGCTCAACGATACAAGTGATTGCCCCAGTCGCTTGCTCCAGCTCAGCCCCACGCGGTTGCTGCTGCGGCCGTCGAACGTCTGGCGCGGCGAGTAGGATCCGGAGAACGATCCCAGGACACCCCCAGACACGTTCAAGCCCGCACTCCACTGCCGCTTGTTGCGCGTCGCCGACCAATGATCCGAAACACCATAGGTGGCGTCGAGCAGCTCGCGGTAACCGTCCGTTCGCTGGCTGGCGGTCACATTGAGGTTCAGCCGGCTACCGATTGGAGCGCTGATCCGCGCCTCGATCTGGCCGCCGCGTGATCCGTCGGTACGATCCGTCGACCAGAGCGCACGGGTCGACAGCCTCGCAGCGGCAAGCGGGGTATCCAGACCCACTGCCACGCTTTGGTAGTAAGGGGTGGCGAGGAACCCGGCGCTGAACACCGCATCGGCACGCCGCGAGCGCCAAGCGGTCGTTGCGGAGACAACCACGGGGTTGTCGTGCAGCATCTCGCCACCGAATCGGCGAATCTGGCCGGCCGCGAACGTCGCGCCCGGCACACTGAGGCTGGCCCGACGGAAGCTGCTGGCAGGCACGATGAAGCTGCGTGTGCCGCTGGCTTCCTCAACCGTCACCTCCAGGTCCAGGTTACGGTTGAGCACGCGGAAATCACCGATCGCGAAGGGACCCGGCGGTACGACGGTGCTGTGCAGGAGCATGCCCGCCTGGCGGATTTCCACGCGTGCTTCGCTGGCCGCATTACCCTCGACCAAGGCGCCGCCCTCATCGCTTTGACGCAGTGCTTCTTCCGGGACGACCTGAAGGCCGACAATGGGCGTACCGCCGAACAGTGGGCTGGTGACGTTGATCTCTCCCAACTGCAGCACCTGTTGCAGGTTCACCGAGCTGCGCTGTGCATAGGTCTCAAGTTGCTGCACGCGTACGCCTGCCTCGCCCGCATTCAGCGCACTGCGGCTGCGGACGATCCAGTCGCCAGCGTTCAAGCCCAGCTCGATGTTGGCGCTAGTATTGCGGCGCGTGCCGCGTTCGGTGCGAAAGACCGACGAGTTCACGCCGTAGTTGATCAGCGCAGCCACGCCCCCCGTGCTGTAGTGGCGAATCTCGCCAGGTCGCTCGTCCAGGGCCGCTTCCGGCACCACCAGCTCCACCTGGTTATTGGCCGGGTCGAGTCGTAGCACCGCCTGGGGCCACGCACCCAGGAAGTCGTAAATTTCCGCTTCTGGCGGCGCAAGCTGATGCGGGGCGGGCGGGATCCGCAGGGCGGCGTCCTGAAGGAACCGGGCGTCGAAGCGCAGCTCACCTGACGCGTCGAAGCGTGCATCCAGCGTGCCGCGTGACTGGCCATTGATGACCAGCCCGACCCTGCGCTCGCCGGCGGAGAACCGCGGTGCTTCGCGGAAGTACGCAGCCAATGCAGGATCGAGGCCGCGCGCGCGCAGGGAGTCCACATCGAAGTCTGCCATTGACGCGCTGCCCGTCGCCACGGCGTACCCGGCGGGACAGAACAGGGCGGCGGTAAGCGCCAAGGCCAGCGCGTGCGGACGGCTGGGTGTCGGCAACACCCCGCCATGGCCGCCCTTGCGGGCAGTGGTGGACATCTGCATGGCGGAACTCCGGATGAGGTTGGGCGAGCGGCGGGACTGGCCGGATAGCCTTACTTCAGCGGCGCAATATGTTCCTTGACCGTGAAGCCATAGACACTGGCGGGCTGGAGTCGCACGCGGTCATCGTTACCAGCGCCTGCGACGGTCGTGGTGAACCGCTCGCCAGGCAACAGGTAGGTGCGCGGAAGTGTCCCCATGGCATCGGAAGGCATCACGTGGACCTCCTGCGCCAAGCGCACGACGTAGGCGCTGTCGTTGGTGACGCTCAACTGGTCACCCTGCAGCGACCAGGCAAGCAGTTCCCACGGCTTTTCATTGCGGGGCAGGCCCTTGGGGTGAAGCAGGATCGGCAGGTTCTGGCGCACGCTGACGCCCACCGATGAGCCTTCTTCACCTTTGCGGGACTGCTTGATGGTGTCGAACGAAACCCGCTTCATGCGCTGCGTTGCCAGCGGCTCGCCCTGGTAGATGAAGCGCACCAGCTGACTCTGGCCCGCTTCTACCCGCGCGATCGGTGGCGTCACCACGACCACGCTCTCGGTGTCTTCTGGAATGTCATGTATGGTGGTGTGCAACAGAGCGGACATCGGATCGCTGTTCTTCACGCTCATCGTCGCTTCGCCGTCTTCTTCGTGGATGACGACGATGGTGGTTTCAGGCTGCATGCCGTCGGCCTTGGCTGGCACGGTGGTGCACAGCAGGGTGATGCCGGCGAGCGCGACTGCGGGCAATACGGATTTGATCAACTTCACGGCGGGCGTCCTCATCAGGGGTTACGCACCGCGCGGAGTCCGGTGCGTCAGGGGGTGTCACTTCTGATGGAGGATTCTCCGGGGCGGGAGAGGGTGGCGTAATAGGACGGGGCCCAATCAAGTGACGAGCGTCAACAGCCTGGTGCCTGCGCTGGCCGGCACGCTGGGCTGGGCCAAAGGCACCGTGGGCCACTTTTGCCGAACCTCCGGCTGTCTGGCAAACAGGCTGCTACTTCAAATCGCGCGATGATTCGAGCGCGGCAGCACAGCAGCGCGGGCGCATGGCCCGCCGTTTGATTTCCGAAAACGCCAGACGAGTGACGACCAGGGGCCGTTACCCGATTTACTGCGCGGCGACCTTGCCCCATACCTGGAAACCGGTCAGCCACAGGCCCAGCATGCTGCCGAGGTTGGTCAGCATGAAGGTCAGCACCACGCGGGTGACGCGGTTGCGGTACCAGCCCTTCAGCGTCTGCGCGTCGTCGCGCAGCTTCAGGAAGTCTTCGTAGGCCGGCTTGCGCAGGCGCGTCTCTACCAGCGCCGCGAACGCGCCGGTGGGAATGCTCAGGCGGAACGGCTTGAACGGGGCCACCACGATCGCCGTGAGAATGCTCAACGGGTGGCTGCCTGCCAACAGGCAGCCCAGGCCCGCCAGGCCGCCGGTGTACATCGCCCAGGTCGCCAGCAGTTCGGTGCCCACGCCCATCCCGCCGCGGTAGAAGCCCACGCCGATGCCGGTTGCCACGATGGCCAGGATGGCCAGGGTGAACCACGGAATGTTGCGCTTCTTCGCCACGGATTCCAGCTGCGCACGCAGCGGCACCGGCGGCTCATTGTCGGTTTCCAGATAGGTGGCCAGACCGGCCAGATGGCCGGCACCCACCACCGCCAGTACTTCGCGCTGCGCCGGCTCGACACCCTGCAGGGCACGTTCTTCGCGCAGGCGGGTCGCCATGTAGCGGTCGCGCTCACCGATGATCGTGTCGTACAGCGCGGGGCTTTCCTTGGCGAACTCGCCAAAGCTGGATTCGAGCATGTCGCCCTGCTTCAGCTTCTCGATCTCATCACTGCCCACCTCGTCGGACGAGAACAGGCCAGCCGCCAAGCCGGTCATCAGCTTGATCTTGCCGAAAAAGCCCAGCTGCGCCGACGCACGCTTGAAGGTCAGGCCGACCTCACGGTCGATCAGGTGCACGGGCAGCCCGCGCTCACGCGCGAGCAGTACCGCGCGCTTCAACTCCGCGCCCGGTTCGATGCCGAGCTGCTCGGCCAAGCGGCGCTGGTACGCCGACAGCGCGAGGTTGGCGGCGAACAGGGCCACGCGGCCCTTGCGGATCACCTCCACCAGATCCAGCTTGGCCAGCGTGTCCGGCTCGGTCAGTGCCTGCAGGCGCTGCGGATCCAGTTCTACCGCGACGGCATCGAAGCGCCCGCTGTAGATGGCCTTTTCCACCGCTTCCACGCTGGTGTGCGATACGTGCGCAGTGCCCAGCAGCGTGTAACGCACACCTTCGCGTACGACGATGCGCACGGGCTGGCCGGCAAACAGTTCTTCGCCATCAGCAACATCGCTGGAGCGGGGCAGGGAGTCAGTCATGCATTACTCATTGGTGGGTGCGCTGTCAGTGCCGTCGCCGAGCGCGCGTTGCATCTGCACCGTGTCGAGCCAGCGGCCGTGCTTGCGCCCCAGCCCCTGGAAAACACCGACCAGATGGAAACCGAAGCGCTCGTGCAACTTGATGGAGGCGGTGTTGGTGGGTTCGCCGATCACGGCCACCATCTGCCGATAACCACGTGCGGTGCAGGCATCGATCAGCGCCTGCAGCAGCGTGGTGCCTACGCGCTGGCCCTGGAAGCGCGCATCCACATAGACCGAGTTTTCCACGGTCCACTGATAGGCCACTCGGGTGCGGTAGGTATTGGCGTAGGCATAGCCGGCGACGTCGCCGTCAACCTCGGCGACGATGTAGGGGAAGCCGCGGGCCACGATGTCCTGCATCCGGCGCTGCATTTCAGCCGCGTCGGGGATGTCGTACTCGTAGGTGTTGACGAAATCGGTCACTTCCACCGCGTAGATCGCGGTGATCGCAGCGATGTCAGCCTCGCGGACATCACGGATAAGCACGGCCATGGGCGCAGGTTCCGGCAGGGGATCAGTCGATGTAGCGCTTGAGCAGGTCGCCGTACGCGTCGATGCGCCGATCACGCAGGAACGGCCAGATGCGGCGCACGTGCTCGCTGCGCTGCAGGTCGACCTCGCAGATCAGCACCGTTTCCTCACCACCGGCTTCAGCGATGAACTCGCCCTGCGGCCCCAGCACGTGGCTGTTGCCCCAGAACTGGATGCCCGATGCGCCCATTGGCGACGGTTCGTGGCCGACGCGGTTGCAGCTGAGCACCGGCACGCCGTTGGCCACGGCATGGCCGCGGTGACTGAGCACCCACGCATCGCGCTGGCGATTCTTTTCATCCTGCTGGTCATCCGGGTCCCAGCCGATGGCGGTGGGATAGAGCAGCAGCTCGGCACCGGCCAGCGCCATCAGGCGGGCCGCTTCCGGATACCACTGGTCCCAGCACACCAGCACGCCAAGGCGGCCGACCGAGGTGTCGATCGGCGTGAAGCCGAGATCGCCCGGGGTGAAGTAGAACTTTTCGTAGAAGCCCGGATCGTCCGGAATGTGCATCTTGCGGTACTTGCCCAGCAGGCTGCCGTCCTTTTCGAACACCACCGCGGTGTTGTGGTACAGGCCCGCGGCACGGCGCTCGAACAGCGAGGCGACCAGGACCACACCGTGCTGCTTGGCCAGCTTACCCAAGCGCTCGGTGCTGGGGCCCGGAATCGGCTCGGCCAGGTCGAATTCGTCCACATTTTCGTGCTGGCAGAAGTACGCGCCATTGTGCAGCTCCTGCAGCAGCACCAGCTTGGCGCCATTGGCTGCGGCTTCAGCGACACGGGATTCGATCACGGCGAGATTGGCGGCGGCATCACCGTGGTTGCGCTCCTGGATCAGAGCGACGGTAAGGGGCTGGCGGGGACTCATCCGAAAGCGTTCCTGCAGGGGAAAACATGCATGTTAACGCGGATGGGCGAGGGCAGCGTGGCCGCGGCTGAATGATGGGTATGGGGGCGTTCTGGCCTGCGGCCGGCAGAAGCGCAGGCAACGTCAACAGCAGACGGCAACTGCAATCTCAGGAGCACGGCTGCATCGCCCCGGCCGGCGCGGCAGGGATCGCCAGGAATCGCCGTGAATACGTCCCTATGCGGGGGCGATAGAGGTGAAGCGGAACGGAAAAAGAATGGGCGGGGCAGAGCCCCGCCCATTTCTATTTTTCACGTGGCGGGCGGCCCACGGAACTTGTCCGAGGGCCGGGCGGGGAGGCTATGCGGGGCCTTGAGCGGCAGGAGCCGCGAAGAGCTACATGGACGTACTTGCGCGTGCCCCGCATAGCCTCCCCGCCCGGCCCTTCACCCAGCTGCCGCTTCCCAGCCAGCCACGAAGGGCTCAGCCGTTTGCCAGCAACCCCGCCGGCAACTGCATCGTGATGCAATGCAGGCTCCCGTTCTGCCAGATCAGCGACCGGCAGGGCACCTGCACGATCTCCCGATCCGGGAACGCCGCCGCCAGAACATCCCGTGCGGCGTCATCGGCGACATCACCGTAGGCCGGCATCAGCACCGCCCCGTTGATGATCAGGAAGTTCGCATACGACGCAGCCAGACGGCGGCCGTCGTCCAGTACCGGCTGCGGCCACGGCAGCGGGAACAGACGGTACGGCGCGCCATCGACGGTGCGCAGCGCGGCCAGCTCGGCGCCCATCGCCTGCAGCTCGGCATGGTGCGAGTCGTCGGCGTCATCACAGGCCTGGTAGACGATGCTGTCCGCGGACGCGAAACGTGCCAGCGTGTCGATATGCGCGTCGGTGTCGTCGCCTTCCAGATAGCCGTGATCGAGCCACAGCACCCGGTCCTGCTGCAGCCAGTCGGCCATGTCGGTCGACAGGCTGGCGCGATCACGGTCCGGGTGGCGCTCATGCAGGCACTTCCACGTGGTCAGCAACGTACCCTGGCCATCGGTTTCAATGCCGCCGCCTTCCAAGGCGAAGGGAATGCTGCGAACCGGCGCATCGGTGAACACGCCCGCGCCGGCCAACACGCCGACCAGTTGGTCATCCAGGCTGGCATCGAACTTGCCGCCCCAACCAGTGAAGCGGAAGTCCAGCAGCTGGAAGCCGCCGTCCTTGCGCTGCAGGGTGATCGGACCGGAGTCGCGCAGCCACGTGTCGTCGTACTGCGCGGTGACGAAGTGCACGCGGTCCATGTCGATGCGGTTGGAGCGCAGGCGCATTTCGGCGTAGGTCTCCACGTCGTCGTCGGCCACGCAGATCAGCACCGGCTGGAAGCGGGTGATCGCGGCCACCAGGGCGATGTAGGTCTCTTCCACCTGGCCCAGGCGCTCGGCCCAGTCGGTGTCGGCCGTCGGCCAGGCAATCAGGACGCCGCTCTGGGCTTCCCACTCGGCAGGAAAACGTAGGGTCTCGTTCATGGTCTCGCTTGCATTGGCCCGCGCGGGCGCGGGCTGGGTTCGTCAGCGGATCGGCGGCTTCGGGCCGATCTCGTTGGGGGCCGCCTTGTTGGCCACCACGTCGATCACCTTCTGCTTTTCAAAGTAGACGGTGAACTGCGGGTAGACCCAGCGGTTGATGGTCGGCCACTGGCGCTTCTGGCCGCCGCGAGCATCCAACTGCTCGGCCGGTGCGCCCAACTGGCTCTGCACCTGCTGCATGCTCTGGCCGCGGACGGGCAGGGCGATGCCCGGCTTCTCGGCGGCGCGATCCACCAGCAGGGTGTCTGCCAGGGCCGGTGTGGCCGCGGCGAGGGTGGCCATCACGGCCAGGGACATCAGGCAACGCTTCATCTCGAACTACTCCCCAGTGGTCAAGAAACGCGATTACAACATGGATAAAGCAGAAAGCCGCCCGGAGGCGGCTTTCTGTATCAAACCGGCCCCGCGAAGGACCTGTGGTCGGCCGTGAGGCCGGCCAACTCAGCGCTGGCGCGCCTTGAAACGCGGGTTCGACTTGCAGATCACGAAGATCTTGCCACGACGACGCACGACCTTGCAGTCACGGTGACGGGCCTTCGCTGACTTCAGGGAGGACAGGACTTTCATGGCATACCTCGGCGTACACGTTGAGTGTAAAAGTAAGTGTTCAAGTGGAGCGCGGCCGCGATATGCCAGAGACAATACTGCGTTGACGCTCGTTCAAGCCCGCCATTCTACCGGACTTTTCTCCATCGTTTCAAGTGGTTGCACAGACCAATCGCAGCACCCGGTCAGGCTGGGGCTAGAATGGCCCCTTCACACCTGCTGGAAACCCCATGTCTGCACTCGTTCCCGTCCTCACCATCGACGGCCCTTCCGGGGCTGGCAAGGGTACCATCAGCCGCATCGTGGCCCGCCGCCTGGGCTGGCACTACCTCGATTCCGGCGCGCTGTACCGGGCCGTGGGCGTGGCCGCCAGCTGGGCGGACATCGACACCTCGGACGCGTCGGCGCTGGTGCGCTGCACCTTCGACACCAAGGTGCAGTTCGTGGAACAGGGCGAGACGATGCGGGTGCTGGTCAACGGCACCGACGCCACCGACGAGCTGCGGCTGGAAACCACCGGTGCGCTGGCCTCGGCCATTGCCGCCATCCCGGAGGTGCGTGGCGCACTCAAGGAGCGGCAGCGCGCATTCAGGTCTGCCCCCGGCCTGGTGGCCGATGGCCGTGACATGGGTACGGTCATCTTCGTGGACGCCTCCTATAAGGTGTTTCTGACCGCAAGTGCCCAGGAGCGCGCCGAGCGCCGTCATAAGCAGTTGAATGACAAGGGGGTTTCTGTTAGCTTTGATGACCTCCTGCGCGAGATCATGGCCCGCGACGCCCGTGATGCACAGCGCACTGTGGCGCCCCTGAAGCCGGCAGACGATGCCGTCCTCATCGATACCACTGGTATCGGCATCGATGATGTCGTTGCACGAGTGATGGATCTGCTTCCGGTTTCGGCTGCCTGATCCGTTCGTACAGGAGAACCGCCCTCGACGGGGCGGTGTCGCAACACGCACCGCAGGGTTGTAAATGCTCCGTCGCGCAATGATGCGTGGCGGTTTAATCACTTCACACACGGCCCGCTTTTCCGGGGTCGACCAACAGGCGGGCGGCTGGGTTCCTTGATGGAAACCGCTGACCCATGTGATCAACAGAGTAAATCTAATGACCGAATCTTTTGCCGAACTGTTTGAAGCCAGCCAGGCCAATCTGGCCAAGCTGAAGCCGGGCTCCATCGTCAGCGGTACCGTCGTGGAAGTCCGCGGCGATGTCGTGGTGATCAATGCCGGGCTGAAGTCCGAAGGCATCGTGCCGATCGAACAGTTCCGTAACGATGATGGCGAGATCGATGTCGCCGTAGGCGATGTCGTCAAGGTCGCCCTCGATTCCATCGAGAACGGCTTCGGTGAGACCGTTCTGTCGCGTGAGAAAGCAAAGCGCGCGATGGTGTGGGACGAGCTGGAAGAAGCGCTGGAAAAGAACGAAACCATCACCGGTCGCATCAGCGGCAAGGTCAAGGGTGGTTTCACCGTCGACATCAAGGATGTCCGCGCGTTCCTGCCGGGTTCCCTGGTCGATGTGCGCCCCGTGCGCGATCCGGCCTACCTGGAAGGCAAGGAGCTGGAATTCAAGCTCATCAAGCTGGACCGCAAGCGTAACAACGTCGTGGTTTCGCGCCGCGCTGTCGTCGAAAGCGAGCACTCGGAAGAGCGCGAGCAGCTGATGGACAAGCTGCAGGAAGGCGCGATCCTGAAGGGTGTCGTCAAGAACCTGACCGATTACGGCGCTTTCGTGGACCTGGGCGGCATCGACGGCCTGTTGCACATCACCGACATGGCTTGGAAGCGCGTGCGCCATCCGTCCGAAGTCGTGAATGTCGGCGACGAGCTGGACGTGCGCGTGCTGAAGTTCGACCGCGAGCGCAACCGCGTTTCGCTGGGTCTGAAGCAGCTGGGCGAAGATCCGTGGGATAACATCTCGCGTCGTTACCCGGCCAACAGCCGCGTGTTCGGCAAGGTCTCCAACGTGACCGATTACGGCGCATTCGTCGAAATCGAGCCGGGCGTGGAAGGCCTGGTGCACGTGTCCGAGATGGATTGGACCAACAAGAACGTCAACCCGTCCAAGGTGGTGCAGGTCGGTGACGAAGTCGAAGTGATGGTGCTGGATTGTGACGAAGAGCGTCGCCGCATCTCGCTGGGCATGAAGCAGGTTGCCGCCAATCCGTGGGAAACCTTCGCTGCCACCCACAAGAAGGGTGACAAGGTGTCGGGCCAGATCAAGTCGATCACCGACTTCGGCATCTTCATCGGCCTGGACGGCGGCATCGACGGCCTGGTTCACCTGTCCGACATCAGCTGGGCGACCACTGGCGAAGACATCGTGCGCAACTTCAAGAAGGGCGACAACCTGGACGCAGTGGTCCTGGCGGTTGATCCGGAACGCGAGCGCATCAGCCTGGGCGTCAAGCAGCTGGAGCAGGATCCGTTCGGTCAGTTCATGGCCGTCAATCCGAAGGGTTCCAAGATCGAAGGTGTGGTCAAGGAAGTTGACGCCAAGGGCGCCATCATCGAACTGGCCGACGGCATCGAGGGCTATGTTGCTGCCCGCGATATCTCCGTCGACCGCGTCGACGATGCCACCCAGCACCTGAAGGTTGGCGACAAGATCGAAGCCAAGTTCGTGGGCATGGACCGTAAGGGCCGTACCCTGCAGCTGTCGATCAAGGCGAAGGACGATGCGGAAATGCGCGAAGTGCTGGAGGACTACCAGTCCGCCTCTTCGGCCGGCATGACCCAGCTCGGCGCGCTGCTGCGTGCACAGCTGGGCGGCAACAAGTCCGAGTAATCGGTCTGCCGCTGTCGTAGTTTCCTGGACGGCCCGGACATCAGTCCGGGCCGTTTCAGGGTTTGAGCCCCTCGAGCAGAGCCTGCAATGACCAAATCCGAACTGATCGAAATCCTTGCGCGCCGGCAGGCGCACCTGAAGGCCGATGATGTCGATCTGGCGGTGAAGTCGTTGTTGGAGATGATGGGCGGCTCGTTGTCGGCCGGTGATCGCATCGAGATCCGCGGTTTCGGCAGTTTTTCCCTGCATTACCGTCCGCCGCGCCTGGGTCGCAATCCCAAGACCGGTGAATCGGTCGCCCTGCCGGGCAAGCATGTCCCGCACTTCAAGCCGGGCAAAGAGCTGCGCGAACGCGTCAGCGATGTGGTGCCACAGGAAGCCGATCCGGCCTGATCCTGCATCACGACGTGCGATCCACCCACCGGGTCGGATAAGCTACGGTCTTCCGTGACTGGAGCTGTCGCATGAAGGTTTTCCGTTTACTGGTCCTGCTGGCAGTGCTGGTCATTGGACTGATCATCGGTGCGGTCAACATGACCGAGATGACGATCAACCTGGTTTTCACTGAATTGCATACCTCGGTTGGCGTGGCGATGATCGCTGCGTTGCTGGTCGGGGTCGTGGTCGGTGCCGGCCTGGTGCTGGTGAGCGTGGTCGTTCCGCTCTATGCCCAGCTGCGCCGTGCCAACAAGGCTGCCCTGGCAACTCCGGGTGTGGCTGTTACTCCTCCTTATGATGGACGCTGATCGCAGATGGAATTTGTCTCCGAGTACTTCTGGTTTTTCCTGTGTGTCCCGCTGGCGGCGGTTGCCGGCTGGGTCATCGGCCGGCGCGGCGGACAGCGCCACGGCGACAACCAGGTCAGCCGCCTGTCCAGTACCTACTTCCGCGGCCTGAACTACCTGCTCAACGAGCAGCCGGACAAGGCGATCGAACTGTTCCTGCACATCGCCGAGCTGGACAAGGAAACCTTCGAGACCCAGGTCGCGTTGGGCCATCTGTTCCGCCGTCGCGGTGAGGTCGATCGCGCGATCCGCCTGCACCAGGGACTGGTTAACCGCACCGACCTCAGCGATCCCCAGCGCGTACAGGCGCTGCTGGCGCTGGGCGAGGACTACATGAAGTCCGGCCTGCTGGACCGTGCCGAAACCGTGTTCTCCGAACTGGCACAGATCGACCAGCGCGCACCACAGGCGCTCAAGCACCTGATCGGCATCTACCAGGCCGAGCGGGACTGGGAAAAGGCGATCGACAACGCGTTGCGCTTCGAAGAAGTCACCGGCGAGCCCATGGGCAAGCTGGTCGGGCAGTTCGAATGCGAACTGGCCGAGCGCCACCGCGGCGCGGGTAACGTGGAGCAGGCGAGGGCAGCCATCGCGCGGGCCTACCAGGCCGATGCGATGTCCGTACGGGCCGGCATCATCGAAGGCCGTCTGGAAACCGATGCCGGCAACGCCGAAGCCGCCGTCCGCGCTTTCGAGCGCGCCGCGCGCAACGATCCGGAGTACCTGCCGGAAGTGCTGCAGCCGCTGATGCAGAACTACCGCAAGGTCGGTGACCTGGGCGGCGCGCGCAGCTTCCTGTCCGAGATGACGGAACATTACCGTGGCATCGCGCCCGTGCTGGCGCTGACCCGGTTGATGGAAGAGCAGGAAGGTGTCGCCCCCGCGCGTGCCTACCTCGGCCGCCAGTTGAAGGATCGCCCGTCGGTACGCGGCGAGTCAGCGCTCATCGACCTCACCTTGGCCGAGGGTGCCGACCCGACCGCCACCCTGCACGATCTGAAGCACATCACCGACCAGTTGCTGGTGCGCAACCCGGCCTACCGCTGCACGCGCTGCGGTTTTGGCGCACGCACGCACCATTGGCAGTGCCCGAGCTGCAAGGAATGGGGCACGGTCAAGCCACTGCTGAATTACGCGGTGCTGTAACGCATGAACGCTGTTGTCGCGTTCGAGGCGCTGGGCATGCTTACCCTCGCGGCGGCCAGCCTGACCTGGCTGGCACGCCGCTATGCGCTGCATCGCCAGCTGCTGGACCAGCCCGGTGAGCGGCGCAGCCATGCGGTGGCGACGCCTCGTGGCGGTGGCATTGCCATCGTGGCGACGGTCCTGCTGGGCACGACCGCCGGCGCGATGGTGTGGCCTGCTGCGGTGGTCGGGCTGGCCGTGTTCGCCGCGGGACTGTTGCTGGTCGCAGGGATCGGCTGGTGGGATGACCATCATCCGTTGCCGGCGATTCGGCGGCTGATGGTACACATGCTGGCATCGGCGCTGCTGGCTGCGCTGGTGTGGCAGGCAACGGGCAGCATCGTGCAGGCCGTCCTGCTGTTCTTTGTCGCAACTGCCTTGATAAATCTGTGGAACTTCATGGATGGCATCAACGGCATCGCCGCCAGTCAGGCCTTGATTGCCGCGCTGGCCATCGCCGCGATCCTGCCAACCCCTGCGGCACTGCTGGCGATCGCCGTGGCGGCCGGGTGCCTTGGATTCCTGCCGTTCAACTTTCCGCGCGCACGCATCTTCATGGGTGATGTCGGCAGCGGGGCCTTGGGTTACCTGCTCGCGGCGCTTGTCGGGTTGGCCAGCGTGGTGACCGACATCAACTGGCTGCTGTTGCTGGTGCCGCTCGCGGTGTTCCTTGTGGACGCAGGCTTCACGCTGTCATCCCGCATGCTCTCCGGGCAACGCTGGATGGAACCACACACGCAGCACGTCTATCAGCGCGCCGTGAAGGCTGGCTTCAGCCACGCACGGGTGACGGGCGTGTATATTCTGCTCGGCCTGGTCGGAGCGGTGCTGCTGTACGCAGCGCGTTCGATATCTTCGCTGCATCAGGCTGGCGTGGCGGTCGCCTGGGGGGTGCTGTTGGCCTGCCTGTGGGGCGTGTCGCGCGTTCGCCTGCGCAATTTCTGAGGGTTTATCCTGCTCATGTCAGCTAGGTGGAACAGAATTCTTGCGCTGCTGCCGCGCGCCGCCATCGTCGTCCATGATCTTTTCATGGTCTGGGCCTGCTGGCAGCTTCTGCACGCGGGCCGGTACTCGATCCTCCCCGATGCGCCGGCGCTGCCTCTCTGGAATGTAGACACCTCGCTGGTGCTGGGCATCCAGGCATTGGTGTTCTGGCGTGTCGGCCTGTATCGCGGCCTGTGGCGTTTTGCCAGCGTGGCCGACCTGATCAACATCTTCAAGGCCAGCTTCATCGGCCTGATCGCCATCGTCTTGACGTTGGCATGGAAGCGCTTCGACGGCGTGCCGCTGTCGGTGCTCGTCATCTATCCCTTCGCGCTGTCCGCGCTGCTCGGTGCCCCGCGCCTGCTGTATCGCGCCTGGAAGGATTATCAGTCCGTACAGTCCGACTCGACCGGTCGCCGTGTGCTGATCCTGGGCGCAGGTCAGGCTGCGGAGGCGCTGGTGCGCGACCTGCGCCGTTCCGGTGAGTACGAACCGGTCGGCCTGCTGGACGATGCCCCGCACCTGCAGGGCGCCAAGCTGCAGGGACTGCCGATCCTCGGCACGCTGGACGACGCGCCGGCTGTCGCGCGCGAAACCGTTGCGCGGCTGATCGTCATCGCCATTCCCTCGCTGGATGCGGTGGGCATGCAGCGGGTGGTCGGCCTGTGTGAGAGCACGGGTGTGCCGTTCCGCACGGTGCCCAAATTGAGTGACATCCTGCAGGGCCAGTCGCTGCCGGGTCAGTTGAAAGAAGTGGCGATCGAAGACCTGCTGGGGCGCAAGCCGATCCAGCCGGACTGGACCTTGATCCGCGGTTGGCTGGGCGGCCGGACGGTGCTCGTCACCGGCGCCGGCGGGTCGATCGGTTCGGAACTGTGCCGCCAGTGTGCACGCCATGGGGCAGGGCGCATCGTGCTGCTCGAGATGAGCGAACTGCTGCTGCTGACCATCGAAGCCGAGCTGCGTCGCAGCTTCCCGGACATCGAGGTCGAGGCCGTGCTGGGTGACTGCGGTGACCCCGCGGTGATCCGCCATGCGCTGTCGCTGCATCGGGTGGAAGCGACCTTCCATGCGGCCGCCTACAAGCAGGTGCCGGTATTGGAGCGTCAACTGCGCGAAGCGGTCCGCAACAACATCCTGGCCACCGAGAACGTGGCGCGCGCCTGCATGGAAGCAAAGGTGGAGCACTTCGTCTTCATCTCGACCGACAAGGCCGTAGACCCGGTCAACTCGCTGGGCGCCAGCAAGCGCTATGCCGAGATGATCTGCCAGAGCCTGGACCAGAAGTCCACGCACACGCGTTTCGTGACCGTCCGCTTCGGCAACGTGCTGGCCTCCGCCGGCAGCGTGGTGCCGTTGTTCCGCGACCAGATCATGAAGGGCGGTCCGGTGACCGTCACCGATCCGGAGGTCACGCGTTACTTCATGACCATCCCGGAAGCCTGCCAGCTGATCCTGCAAGCGGCCGCGTCCGCCTCGCACGGCGCGATCTACACGCTGGACATGGGCGAACCGGTACCGATCCGCGTGCTCGCCGAGCAGATGATCCGACTGACGGGAAAGCAGCCGTACAAGGACATCGCCATCATCTACACCGGCCTGCGTCCCGGTGAGAAGCTGCACGAAACGCTGTTCTATTCCGATGAGGAATACCGGCCCACCTCACACCCCAAGGTGCTGGAGGCGGGCGTGCGTACGTTCTCGCGGGACCTCGTGCTGGCCAACGTGCCGAAGCTGCGCGACGCGATATCCACTTACGATATCGAAGCGATCCAGGAGATCCTGTTCGCCACGATGCCGGAGTTCGATCCGCTTCAACAGGATGCTTACATCCCTTCGGCTAACGTGGTTCCCTTCCCCGTAAGAGAGGCCAACAGGTAGCAGATGAGCAAGCGAATCAGAAAGGCAGTTTTTCCGGTGGCAGGGCTAGGGACACGCTTTTTGCCGGCAACCAAGACGGTTCCGAAGGAAATGCTGCCGATCATCGATCGTCCGCTCATCCAGTACGCCGTTGACGAAGCCATCGAAGCGGGCTGCGACACCCTGATCTTCATCACCAACCGCTACAAGCATGCGGTTGCCGACTATTTCGACAAGGCCTACGAGCTCGAGCAGAAGCTCGAACGCGCCGGCAAGCTGGAGCAGCTGGAGCTGGTTCGCCACGTGCTTCCCAACGGCGTGCGTGCGGTCTTCGTGACCCAAGCCGAAGCGCTGGGCCTGGGCCATGCCGTGCTGTGTGCGAAAGAGATCATCGGCGATGAGCCCTTCGCGGTGCTGCTGCCGGACGATCTGATCTACAACCGCGGTGACGGTGCGCTCAAGCAGATGGCTGACCTCAACGAGGCCACCGGTGCCAGCGTGATCGCGGTGGAAGATGTGCCGCACGAGCAGACGGCGAGCTACGGTATCGTCGCCACGGACGCGTTCGATGGCAGTCACGGCCGCATTTCGGCGATCGTCGAAAAGCCGAAGCCGGAAGATGCACCCAGTGACCTCGCGGTAGTGGGCCGTTACGTGCTCAGCCCGAAGATCTTCGAACTGCTGGAAGCGACCGGTACCGGCGCAGGTGGCGAGATCCAGCTGACCGACGCGATCGCCGAGCTGCTGAAGAGCGAGCCCGTCGATGCCTATCGTTTCGAAGGACGTCGCTTCGACTGCGGCACGCATCTGGGCCTGGTGGAAGCCACCATCCGGTTTGCACTGAACAGCAAGAAGCTGGCCAAGCCGGCCCGGCAGAAGCTGCAGGAAATGCTCGCCGAAGACGATTGATCCGGCGAACGGCGGAGCCCCTCGTGGCGGGCGGCGAAAGCTGCAGCTGCGGCGGGGCCGGGCGGTGGGGCTGGTCGGGGGACGGCAATAGCCGCATCCCTGCGGGCCTCGTTTCTTGCCATCCATGGCACTCAACGCCCCCGCCCAGCCCCACCGCCCGACCCCCTGACGGGTTCCGGTGGCAGCCCGCCACGTAAGAAAAAATAAAAAAGCCGTAGCGCCGACCCATGGTCGGCGGAATGTTCCCGCCAACGGCCCGCTGCGCTCGCCGACCATGGGTCGGCGCTACCGATGCCCGCAGGTCCCGTCCCACCAAACACACATGCCTGTAGCTGCGGCTGTTGCTGTTGCCGTGGCTCTGGCTCCAGCACGGTGCCGGGGCGCAGCCCCGGCAACCAAAACCTTTTCTGCGGAATGTTCCCGCCAACGGCCCGCTGCGCTCGCCGACCATGGGTCGGCGCTACCGATGCTCACAGGTCCCGTGGCCGCCATGGACCTGTCGAAGGTGGGGCGGGGTGGGCTCGCGGGGGCGTTGAGCGCCATGGATGGCGCGAAACGAGGCCCGCATGGATGCGGCTGTTGCCGTCGCCCGCGAACCCACCCCGTCCCGCCAAACACACATACCTGCAGCTCCGGCTGTTGCTGTTGCTGTTGCTGTTGCCGTTGCTCTGGCTCCAGCAGGGTGCCAGGGCGCAGCCCCGCCAACCAAAACCTTTTCTGCGGAATGTTCCCGCCAACGGCCCGCTGCGCTCGCCGACCATGGGTCGGCGCTACCGATGCTCACAGGTCCCGTGGCCACCATGGACCTGTCGAAGGTGGGGCGGGGTGGGTTCGCGGGGGCGTTGAGCGCCATGGATGGCGCGAAACGAGGCCCGCATGGATGCGGCTGTTGCCGTCCCCCGCGAACCCACCCCGTCCCGCCCATCCCGGCAATGCAGCTGTTGCTGTTGCCGTGGCTTTGGCTTTGCTCTGGCTCTGGCTCAAGCAGGGTGCCGGGGCGCAGCCCCGGCAACCAAAACCCTCTTACAGCGATTCGAAGATGCCCGCCGCACCCATGCCGGTGCCGATGCACATCGTCACCATGCCGTACTTCTGCTGGCGACGACGCAGACCGTGCAGCAGCGTCGCCGTACGGATCGCACCCGTGGCGCCCAGCGGATGGCCCAGCGCGATGGCGCCGCCCAGCGGATTGACCTTCGACGGGTCCAGCCCGCAATCGCGGATCACCGCCAGCGACTGCGCCGCAAACGCTTCGTTGAGCTCGATCCAGTCCAACTGATCCTGGGTCAGGCCGGCCTGCTTCAGCGCCTTCGGAATCGCCGCGATCGGGCCGATGCCCATCACTTCCGGGCGCACACCGGCGACCGAGAAGCTGACGAACCGGGCCAGCGGCTTCAGGCCGTAATCCTTCACCGCCTGCTCGGACGCCAACAGCACCGCACCGGCGCCGTCGCTCATCTGCGAGGAATTGCCGGCCGTGACCGTACCGCCGAACTGGCCGTTGCGGAACACCGGGCGCAGCTTGGCCAGGCCTTCCGCGGACGAATCCAGGCGCGGGCCCTCATCGGTGTCGACGACGGTGTCGCGGGTGATGATGCGGCGGCCGTCGGCCAGGTCCGGCTGACGGGTGCGCACGTCGTACGGACTGATCTCGTCCTTGAAGTCGCCGTTCTGGATCGCGGCGATCGCCTTCTGGTGCGAGGCGAGGGCAAAGGCGTCCTGCTCTTCGCGCGACACCTTCCACTCTTCGGCGACCTTCTCAGCGGTGATGCCCATGCCGTAGGCAATGGCCACGTGGTCGTTATCGAACACGCTCGGGGCCATCGCGATCTTGTTGCCCATCATCGGCACCATCGACATCGATTCGGTACCGCCGGCCAGCATCAGGTCGGCATTGCCCAGACGGATCTGATCCGCCGCCATGGCGACGGCCTGCAGGCCGGATGAGCAGAAACGGTTCACCGTCTGCGCCGCGATGGTGTCCGGCAGGCCGGCCAGCAGTACGCCGATGCGCGCCACGTTCATGCCCTGCTCGGCTTCCGGCATCGCGCAGCCGATGATGGCGTCGTCGATGCGGTTGACGTCGATGCCCGGCGCCTGCGCTACCACCGAGCGCAGCACGTGGGCCAGCATGTCGTCGGGACGGGTGTTGCGGAACATGCCCTTGGGCGCCTTGCCTACCGGTGTGCGGGTGGCGGCGACGATGTAGGCATCCTGGATTTGCTTGGTCATTGCAGTGATCTCTTCAATAGGGGTTGGGATGAGGTTGCCGGCCAACGGCCGGCACGACCGATGTCCCGTCAGTTCCGCAGCGGCTTGCCGGTCTTCAGCATGTGCGCGATGCGGGCCTGGGTTTTTTCCTGCTGTGCCAGTTCGACGAAGTGCTTGCGCTCCAGGGTCAGCAGCCACTCCTCGTCCACCAGCGTGCCGCGATCCACTTCGCCGCCGCACAGGACGGTCGCGATGCGTACGGCGATCTCGTAGTCGTACGGGCTGATGAAGCGGCCTTCCAGCATGTTGACCAGCATCATCTTGAAGGTCGCGATACCGACATCACCGGCGACCTGGATGCGGCGCGAGGGCATCGGCGGGCGATAGCCGCCTTCGGCGAGGGCCAGCACTTCAGCCTTGGCGATGTGCAGCGCCTCGAAGCTGTTGAACACCACCTTGTCGGTGGCGCGCATCAGGCCGAGTTCCTTCGCGTTGACCGCCGAGTTGGAGACCTTGGCCATGGCCACCGTTTCAAAGGTCTTCTTCAGTTCGGCGAACACATCACCACCGGGGCCGGCAGCCTGCGATGCACGCACCGCCAACTCCTTCAGGCCGCCGCCGGCGGGCAGCAGGCCAACGCCCGCTTCCACCAGGCCGATGTAGCTTTCCAGCGATGCCACGCTCTTCGCGCTGTGCATTTGGAATTCGCAGCCACCGCCCAGGGCCAGGCCACGCACCGCCGTCACTACCGGTACCAGCGAGTACTTGATCGCCTGGCTGGTGCGCTGGAAGTTGTGCACCATTTCTTCAAACTGCTCGACCTTGCCGGCCTGCAGCAGGCCCAGTGCACCGGCCAGGTCGGCGCCGGCGGAGAAGGGTTCCTTCTGCTGCCAGATCACCAGGCCCTTGAAGTCTTTCTCGGCGCGCTTGATGGCTTCCTGCAGGCCATCGAGCACGTGATCGGACACGGTGTTCATCTTGGTCTTGAAGCCGACCACCGCGATGCCATCGCCGTCGTGCCACATGCGCACGCCATCGTTTTCATACACGGTGTCGCCCTGCGGGAACTGTTCGCCCAGCAGCGGATCGGGGAAGCGCTGGCGCTGGTAGACCGGCAGTGCGGAGCGCGGCAGCTTGGCGTTGCGCGTCGGGCTGTAGCTGCCTTCGGCGGCGTGCACGCCATCGCGGCCATCGAACACCCAATCCGGCAGTGGCGCGCTGCTCATGCTCTTGCCGGCGACGATGTCATCGGCAATCCACTGCGCGACCTGCTTCCAGCCGGCGGCCTGCCAGGTTTCGAACGGACCCAGCGACCAACCGTAGCCCCAGCGGATGGCCAGGTCGACGTCGCGCGCGGTCTCGGCGATGTCAGCCAGGTGATACGCGCTGTAGTGGAACAGGTCGCGGAAGGTGGCCCACAGGAACTGTGCCTGCGGGTGCTGGCTCTCGCGCAGCTTGGCGAACTTCTCCGCCGGATTCTTGATCTTCAGGATCTCGACCACTTCCGCTGCAGCGGTCCGGTCAGCGGCGCGGTAATCCTGCTTTTCCAGGTCCAGCACCATGATGTCCTTGCCGACCTTGCGGAAGATGCCCGCGCCGGTCTTCTGGCCCAGTGCGCCCTTGGAAATCAGCGCGTCGAGCCACTTCGGCGATTTGAAGAACGCGTGCCACGGATCGTTGGGCAGGGTGTCGCCCATGGTCTTGATCACGTGCGCCATGGTGTCCAGGCCGACCACATCAGAGGTGCGGTAGGTCGCCGACTTCGGGCGGCCGACCAGCGGGCCCGTCAGGCCGTCGACTTCGTCGAAGCCCAGGCCGAATTCCTGAGTGTGGTGGATGGTGGACAGGATCGAGAACACCCCGATGCGGTTGCCGATGAAGTTCGGGGTGTCCTTGGCGTACACCACGCCCTTGCCCAGGGTGGTGACCAGGAAGCTTTCCAGGCCCTCCAGCACGCTGGCATCGGTGGTGGAGGCCGGGATCAGCTCGGCCAGGTGCATGTAGCGCGGCGGGTTGAAGAAATGCACGCCGCAGAAGCGATGACGCAGCTGTTCGGGCAGCACGTCGGCCAGCTTGTTGATGCCCAGGCCGGACGTGTTGGAGGCCAGCACGGCGTGGTCGGCCACGAACGGCGCGATCTTCTTGTACAGGTCCTGCTTCCAGTCCATCCGCTCGGCGATGGCTTCGATGATCAGGTCGCAGTCGCGCAGCTGCTCCAGCCCGCTCTCGTAATTGGCCGGCGTGATCGCCTCGGCGTAGGACTTGCTGGCGAGCGGGGCAGGGCTGAGCTTGCCCAGGTTGGCGATCGCCTTCAGCACGATGCCGTCGGCAGGGCCTTCCTTGGCGGGCAGGTCGAACAGCACGGTGTCGACGCCGGCGTTGGTCAGGTGGGCTGCGATCTGGGCGCCCATGACGCCGGCACCCAGCACGGCGGCGCGGCGGACTAGCAGGGAATTGGACATGTCGATAAGCCTTGGTTGGTCAGCAGTTACTGGGTGGAAAGGGAAGGTGGGGTGGCAGCCGGGCTGGCGGACATCGCGGCGCTGCGTGCAGCCGCGCGGAAGCCGGCTTCGGCGAAACGGATGAGTTCCTGTGCGGCCTGGGCACCATGCGCGGCTTCGGTGACGCCGGCAGGTCGCTTGATCAGGCCGAAATCGGCCATCGCATAGGTAAGCGACCCGGCCAGGAAGTCGAGGCGCCAGTACAGCTCTTCCTTGCTCAGATCCGGCACGCAGGCGGAAATGGCACGACCGAAGTCTCGCAGCACGTGGCCGTAGTGATCCGACAGGAAGCGCCGCAGGTTGTCGTTTTTCTCCGCATAGGCACGGGCGATGACGCGCACGAACGCGCCACCGCTCTGGCTGTCCTGCGCCATCGCCAGCGCCGGCTCGACGAATGCGGCCAGCACCGGCCGCAGTTCGCCCGGATGCTCGCTGCGTGCTTTCTCCAACTGCGCCATCCGCGCGGCGGTCATTTCGTCCATGCGGCGCCGGAACACCTCGTTGACCAGGTTTTCCTTGGATCCGAAGTGATAGTTGACCGCTGCGATGTTGACGTCAGCCTGGCTGGTCACCTGGCGCAGCGACGTCCCGGCAAAGCCATGCAGCGCAAACAACGCCTCGGCGGCGCCGAGGATGCGGTCTTTGGTGGAGAAGTGGGCAGGTCTGGCCATGGAGAACAGGGTTCAATCAAACGATTGTTTGATATTAGACCTGGGGCTCGGCGCAATGCATTGTGCGCCGCAGCATCATGTCGCCGCCGTTCATCCCCGGCCGCAGATGAATGGCCGGGGCTACCGTGTGTTGCGGCGAGGCGCTACAATAAGCCTACGTATATCAGCCTAAGCCCGCGTTTCGACGTGGGTTTTTTTCATGCTACCCTCGGGCCTTGAGTGGCCCGGATCTCGGAGATACCACCATGGCGCTGGAGCGCACCCTTTCGATCATCAAGCCCGACGCCGTCGCCAAGAACGTCATCGGTGAAATCTACGCCCGCTTCGAAAAGGCCGGCCTGAAGGTCGTCGCTGCCAAGTACAAGCAGCTGTCGCGCCGCGAAGCCGAAGGCTTCTACGCCGTGCACCGCGAGCGTCCGTTCTTCAACGCGCTGGTCGAGTTCATGATCTCCGGCCCGGTGATGATCCAGGCGCTGGAAGGCGAGAACGCCGTTCTGGCCCACCGCGACCTGCTGGGCGCCACCAATCCGAAGGAAGCCGCGGCCGGCACCATCCGCGCTGATTTCGCTGAATCCATCGATGCCAACGCCGCCCACGGCTCGGACTCGGTCGAGAACGCCACCAACGAAATCGCTTACTTCTTTGCCGCCACGGAAGTGGTCTCCCGTTAAGAGGTTGCCGTGAACGAGGTCGTACAGACACCCGCCATCCAGCCGCTGCCGAAGTCGGCACCCACGGCTGGCAAGCAGAACCTGCTCGACCTCGATCGCGCGGGCCTGGAGCGTTTTTTCGTCGAAAAACTCGGCGAACAGAAGTTCCGGGCACATCAGGTGATGAAGTGGATCCACCATCGCTACGTCACTGATTTCGATGAAATGACCGACCTCGGCAAGGGACTGCGCGCCAAGCTGCAGGAACATGCCGAGGTGCTGGTTCCGAACATCGTGTTCGACAAACCGTCCGCCGACGGCACCCACAAGTGGTTGCTGGCGATGGGCAACGATGGCAAGAACGCCATCGAAGCGGTCTACATTCCGGACAAGAGCCGCGGCACGCTGTGCGTTTCCTCGCAGGTGGGCTGTGCGCTGAACTGCACGTTCTGTTCGACCGCCACCCAGGGCTTCAACCGCAATCTGTCCACCGCCGAGATCATCGGCCAGGTATGGATTGCCGCGCGTCACCTGGGCAACGTGCCGCACCTGATGCGCCGTCTCACCAACGTGGTGATGATGGGCATGGGCGAGCCACTGATGAATTTCGACAACGTCGTGCGCGCGATGAACGTGATGCGCGACGATCTGGGCTATGGCCTCGCCAACAAGCGGGTGACCCTGTCCACCTCCGGCCTGGTGCCGATGATCGATCGGCTGTCCACCGAAAGCGATGTGTCGCTGGCGGTGTCCCTGCATGCGCCGACCGATGAGCTGCGCGAGACCCTCGTGCCGCTGAACCGGAAGTACCCGATCGCAGATCTGATGGCGTCCTGCGCGCGCTATCTGCGTGGCAACAAGCGCCGCGAATCGGTGACCTTCGAATACACCCTGATGAAAGGCATCAACGACCAGCCCGAGCACGCCCGTGCACTGGCCCGGTTGATGCGCCAGTTCGACAACGCGGTGCAGGCCAAGGGCTCGGGCAAGGTCAACCTGATCCCGTTCAATCCCTTCCCGGGCACGCGATACGAACGCTCCGACGATGTGCAGATCCGCGCCTTCCAGACCATCCTGCTGGACAACAACGTGCTGACGATGGTGCGCCGTACCCGCGGTGATGACATCGACGCGGCGTGTGGCCAGTTGAAGGGGCAGGTGATGGATCGGACGAGGCGCCAGGCCGAGTTCAACAAAACCCTTGATGCGCTTGAGAACGTACGGACCGGGCGCGATGCAGCGGCCTGACCGCCTGCTCGCCGGTGCTGCCCTGTGCGCGCTGGTGCTCGCGGGGTGCGGTGGTGGCAGCAAGGGGGGCGGATTGAAGATGGGCAAGGCCGAGATGTCGGTTGCGCCGACCTACACCGCCCATGACGGCGAACAGGTGCGACGCCAGCACCAATACAACAACGACGTGACGCTGGCCGGGGCCGACCTCGGGGCCGGCAATCTGGACGCGGCGGAAAAGCGCGCGCGTTCGGCACTCAAGCTGGACAGTGGACGCCCTGACGCGCTGCTGCTGCTGGCTGCCGTCGCGCAGCGGCGTGGCGACAACGTACAGACCGGCCAGCTGCTGCAGCGGGCCACCGTGCTGGCTCCCGAGCGCGGCGACGTGCTGAACAACTACGCGGCGTGGTTGTGCCAGCAGGGGCGTGCGGCGGAGTCGCTGCCGTGGTTCGACCGGGCGCTGGTGGCGCCGGGCTACGCCACGCCGGCCATTGCGCTGTCCAACGCCGGTGCCTGCGCTCTGGATGCCGGGCAGCGTGAACGCGCCCAGCGTGACCTGCGCGCATCGCTGGCCAGTGAGCCCAAAAACGCCCAGGCGCTGACCGCGATGGCGCAACTTTCGTACGACGATGGCCGTTTCATGGAAGCGCGTGCGTTTTCGGAGCGCCGCCTCGCGGCTGCACCGTCAACGCGTTCCGTGTTACAACTGGCGTCGCAAATCGAGACGCGACTGGGTGATGCGGCAGCCGCCGCACGCTACCAGCAGCGGATTCGTCAGGAATTTCCGCAGGATGCGGACCCCAATTCCAAGGGTTGAAGCATAGTGACTGACAACCAGACCGTGAACGCTTTCGAGACGGCAGCCGGCTGTGGCCAACGCCTCCGCCAGGCCCGTGAAGCGGCAGGACTGACACTTGACGAGGTTTCCAAGCGCCTGCACATGCCTGTGCAGGTCGTCCGTTCGCTTGAGGAAGAGCAGTGGCAGCGTCTGGGCGCGCCGGTGTTCGTCCGCGGCCAGCTGCGCAGCTATGCGCGGCTGCTGGGCGTGGACGTGGGCCAGGTGCTTGAACAGGCCCAGGTGGGGCCGATCGTGCCGCCTACCCTGGTCAGCCATACCCATACGCCGCGCGCGCGCCGAATCGCGGAAAGCCTGGGTCGACGCCTCCTGTACGTGGGCATCACCGCAGCGCTCGCGGTGCCGGTCTGGTTCGCTACCCGCAGCCATCTGGATGGCGGCGGGCAGGGGCCCAACACGGCCTCCCTGGATGTGATCCCGGCAACGGTGGCCGTCGCGCCGCCTGCCGATGGCCGCGATGCCGCACCGGCACCGACGGCCGCTGCGACGCCGCAGCGACCGCCCGCGCAGCCCTACATGGCCTCGTTGACGCCGGTGCCACGGCCTGCGGCGGTCGAGCCGCCGGTGGCTGCCGGCACGGCGTTGGCACTGCAGTTCAGCGGTGACAGCTGGGTGGACATCACCGGGCCCGATGGGGCGACGGTGGAAAAAGCGCTGATCAAGGCGGGCCAGTCGCGCAGCTTCCCGGCAGGCCAGGTCAGCCGGATCGTGCTGGGCAACGCCTCGCAGGTGCAGGTTCAGCAGAACGGCACCATCATCGATCTCGGTCCGTATCAGCGAGCCAACGTTGCCCGCTTTACGGTATCCTCTGACGGCTCCGTGGTCCCGGTTTCCAACTGAGACCGCGGCGGCACTCCACAACCCAATGAACAGTCCTCCCCGGCGAGCTTGTCTCCGGCTCGGGTAGGGCGAGAGTACGCATGGCGATCGACGACCTGCTCGACGAGCACGAACAAAGTGAACGCGTCCGCTCCTGGCTGCGCAAGAACGGCCTGAGCATCCTCGGTGGCGTAGCAGTGGCCGTCGGCGCGATCTGGGGCTGGGGCTACTGGCAGCAGTCGCACGGCGACAAGCTGGCCTCGGCCAACCTGGAGTACCAGAAGGTGCTCAAGGGCATCGAGGACAACAAACTCGATGAGGCGGGCAAGGCAGTGAAGGCACTCGACGCCGGCCCGTCCAACATCTATTCCGAACTGGCTGCCCTGCAGCTGGCGAAAGCGCAGGTGGAAGCCGGCAAGAACGATGACGCGCTTGCCACCCTGCGCGCGGTCAGCGTGGAAGGCGACCTGAAGCACGTGGTTGACCAACGCATCGCGCGTCTGCTGGTTGCGACCGGCAAGGGCGACGAAGCCATCAAGCTGCTGGGCTCGGCCACCGACAGCAGTGCGCTGGAGATTCATGGCGACGCCTTGATGGCCGCCGGCAAGCGGGATGAAGCCCGCGGGCAGTACGAGAAAGCGCTGAAGACGCTGGACGTGGCAGCGCCCCAACGGCGCCTGCTGGAAACCAAGTTGATGGACGCCGGCGGCACGGTCGCGGCGACTGAGGAGACGGTGTAATGGGTCAGATGGTCATCCTCAAGCGGGTTGCCACGGTTGCGATGCTCGGCATGGCACTGTCCGGCTGCAGCACGGTAAAGGGCTGGTTTGCCGGCAAGGACGCAGCGGCTAAGAAACTGCAGGAACCGGCCGAGCTGGTGAAGTTCGATGCCACGGTGAAGATCGACAAACTGTGGACGGTCAACCTGGGCAAGGGCGAAGAGCGCATCGGCGTCCGCCAGGGTCCGGTCGTGGCCGATGGTCGCGTCTACGGCGCGGCGATCACCGGTGGCGTGCACGCCATCGACCTGCAGACCGGCAAGAAGATCTGGACGTACGAGCCGGCCAAGGAAAAGAAGAAGCCGAAGCTGCGCCTGTCCGGTGGACCGGGCGTGGGCGAAGGCCTGGTGGCCATCGGTACGCTGGACGGCCAGGTGATCGCGCTCGATGCCAACGACGGCACCGAGAAGTGGCGCGCCAAAGTGCCCGGCGAAGTGATTTCCGCTCCGGCCATCGGCCAGGGCATGGTGTACGTGCGCAGCAATGACGGCCGCATCACCGCGTTCGATGTGTCCAACGGCACCCAGCGCTGGTTCAACCCGCGCGAACTGCCGGCGCTGACCGTGCGCGGCAACGCGCCGATCGTGCCGGGTCCGGGCGTGCTGTTCGTCGGCAACGATGACGGCAGCATCTCCGCGATGGCGTCCACCGATGGCCGCACGCTGTGGGACCAGGTGGTCGGTAACCCGGAAGGGCGCACCGAACTGGACCGCATGGCCGACGTGGATGGCGCCCCGGTGCTGGAAGGCGCCACGCTGTATGCCAGCAGCTTCAAGAACCAGACCATGGCCATCGAAGGCCCGACCGGCCGCCCGCTGTGGGCGCGCGATCACGGCGGTGCCGGTGGTGTCGCCGTGTCGACGTCCTACGTGATCGTCACTGACAACCAGGGCGGTGTGTTCGGCCTGGACAAGCAGAGCGGTGCGGCCAGCTGGTCGCAGACCGGCCTGGCCCGGCGCCAGTTGACCGGTCCTGCGCTGCAGGGCGATTACGTGGTTGTCGGCGATCTCGACGGCTATGTTCACTGGCTGCAACAGTCCGACGGCGCGATGGCCGCCCGGGCAAAGACCGGCGGGACCGTCAAGGCCCAACCGATAGTCGCTGACGGGGTGCTGCTGGTGCAGAACGTCGAAGGCAAGCTGACCGCTTACCGGTTGGCCAATTAATTACGGAGTAAACGCGATGCTGCCCCTGGTCGCCCTGGTCGGACGGCCGAATGTCGGCAAGTCCACAATTTTCAACGCGCTCACGCGCACCCGCGACGCGCTGGTCCATGACCAGCCCGGCGTGACCCGTGACCGCAACTACGGTGTCTGTCGCCTGGACGAGGACAACCCGTTCCTGATCGTGGACACCGGCGGCATCGCCGAGCAGGAAGAAGGCCTGGCCGGCGCGACCGCGCGCCAGGCACGTGCTGCTGCCGAGGAAGCCGACCTGATCGTGTTCGTCGTGGATGCCCGCGACGGCACCTCGTCGCTGGACGATGACATCCTGGCGTGGCTGCGCAAGCAGCAGCAGCCCAAGGTGCTGCTGATCAACAAGATCGACGGCACCGACGAGCACACCGTGCGCGCGGAGTTCTCGCGGTACGGCTTCAGCGAGATGATGACCGTCTCGGCGGCGCATCGTCAGGGTCTGGATGACCTGCTCGAGGAAATCGTCGAGCGCCTGCCGGAAGAAGGCAGCGCCGAAGAGATGGACAACGATCCGAACCGCGTGCGCATCGCCTTCGTCGGTCGCCCCAACGTGGGCAAGTCGACGCTGGTGAACCGCATCCTCGGCGAGGAGCGGATGATCGCCTCTGAAGTGCCGGGCACCACCCGGGATTCCATCTCGGTGGACCTGGAGCGCGAGGGCCGTGACTACCGCCTGATCGACACCGCCGGCCTGCGCCGTCGGGGCCGCGTGGACGAAGCGGTGGAGAAGTTCTCCGTCGTCAAGACCATGCAGGCGATCGAGCAGTGCCAGGTGGCCGTGCTGATGCTGGACGCACACGAAGGCGTGACCGACCAGGACGCCACCGTGCTCGGTGCGGTGCTGGATGCCGGCCGTGCGTTGGTGATTGCGATCAACAAATGGGACGGACTGACCGACTACCAGCGCGAACAGGCGGAGACCCAGTTGTCGCTGCGCCTGGGCTTCGTGCCGTGGGCCGAGTCGGTGCGTATTTCGGCGATGCACGGCTCTGGCCTGCGTGAACTGTTCAATGCAGTGCACCGTGCGCATGCGTCGGCGAACCATCAGTTCAGCACCAGCGAAGTGAACCAGGCGCTGGAAGTGGCCTACCAGGCCAATCCGCCGCCGACCATTCGTGGCCACGTGTCCAAGCTGCGCTACGTGCATCCGGGCGGCGCCAACCCGCCGACCTTCATCGTGCACGGCACGCGGCTGAAAGAGCTGTCCGAGTCATACAAGCGCTACCTGGAGAACTTCTTCCGCAAGCGCTTCAAGCTGGTCGGTACGCCGGTGCAGTTCATCTTCCGCGAGGGAGCGAACCCGTACGAAGGCAAGAAGAACCCGCTGACCGAACGCCAGGTCAAGGCCAAGCGTCGCCTGATGAAGCACGTCAAGGGTCGCTGACGCGACCCGGTAACGCCGAATCCACTGACGCCGAACCCACGGTAGCGCCGACCCATGGTCGGCGAGCGCAGCGGCGGTGTGCCACCCCTGCGCGCATGGCCGATAATGCCGCCATGCGTATCCCCGAAATAACCCCGGAAATCGCCCTGCAACGCCTCGCTCACGGCGCGGCGCTGATCGACGTGCGCGAGGCGCACGAGCGTGCAGGCGGCATGGCCCAAGGCGCGCACGGCATCGCCAGCGGCGTGCTGCAGGCCGATCCTGGCGCGCACCTGCCGCGCACCGACCAGGACATCCTGCTGATCTGCCAGACCGGCCGGCGCTCCGTCGATGCGGCGCAGGCGCTGCTCGCTGCCGGCTATGCAAACGTCGCCTCGGTGGCCGGCGGCACCGTCGCCTGGCGCGCGCAGGGACTGCCGCTGGTGCAGCCCCTGACATCGGCCGAAGACCGCGATTTCTACGATCGGTATGCCCGCCATCTGCTGTTGCCGCAGGTCGGCGAAGCAGGCCAGCGCCAACTGCAACGGTCGCGCGTGCTGGTGCTGGGCGCTGGCGGGTTGGGCTCGCCTGCCGGCTTCTACCTGGCCGCGGCCGGGGTAGGGCAGCTCCGTTTTGTCGACGATGACCGCGTGGAGCGCAGCAACCTGCACCGGCAGATCGTGCACACCGAAGCCAGCGTAGGCACGCTGAAAGTGGACTCGGCCCGCGAGCGCCTGCTGGCCCTGAACCCTTCTCTCAAAGTAGAGGCCATCGCCGAGCGTGCCACCTCGTCAAACATCGACGCGCTGATGGACGGGGTGGACGTGGTGCTCGACGGCTCGGACAACTTCCCGCTGCGCTACCTGCTCAACGACGCGTGCATCAAGCACGCCAAGCCCCTTGTGTATGCCGCGATCGAGCGCTTCGATGGCCAGGTGAGCGTGTTTGACGCCGGACGCCAGCGCGGCGTGGCGCCGTGTTACCGCTGCCTGTTCCCGCAGCCGCCTCCGCCGGAGTTCGCGCCGAACTGTTCCGAGGCGGGCGTGCTCGGCGTCCTGCCCGGACTGGCCGGTATCCTGCAGGCGACCGAGGTGCTGAAGCTGCTGCTGGGCATCGGCGAACCGCTGACCGGACGCCTGCTGCGCTTCGATGCGCTGGCGATGCGCTTCCGCGAAACCCGGCTCAGCCCCGACCCGCAGTGCGCGGTCTGTGGTCCGGGCGTCGAGTTCCCCGGCTATATCGATTACGCCGCGTTCTGCGCGGGCCGCTGATTTGCCGCTGCGCTCGCCGAGCGTGGCTCGGCGCTACCCGGGTGTGGTGGCGGGACCCTTCCCCGGCTATATCGATTACGCCGCGTTCTGCGCGGGCCGCTGATCCGCCGCTACGCTCGCCGAGCGTGGCTCGGCGCTACCGAGGCACCCATCTGGCGCGCAGGGCCGTGACACCTGTAGCGCCGACCCATGGTCGGCGAGCGCAGCGGCAGCCGTTCGTTCGCAATGCCAGATGGAACGACATGGCGATAGATTAACCACTCGTTGCGTCAGCAGAACAATCAACCGCAACTCACGTGCTATTGATTACCACCCGCATGCCCTATCGTTGAGCCCTCTCGACGCATCACAGGAACGGCCGCATGGCGGTGGAAGCAGCAGCAAGCAGTGAACTGGTCAAGGTCGTCGCCCTGTTGGGCGCGGCAGTGGTGATGGTGCCCCTGTTCCGACGCTTCGGCCTCGGGTCGGTCTTGGGCTACTTCACCGCTGGTCTGGCGATCGGGCCGTTCGGGCTGGGCTGGTTCTCCGATCCGCAAGCCATCCTGCACACCGCCGAACTCGGCGTGGTGATGTTCCTTTTCGTGATCGGGCTGGAAATGCGGCCGTCGCACTTGTGGAGCCTGCGCAAGGAAATCTTTGGCCTGGGTACGGCGCAGATTACCGTCTGCGCCATCGTGCTGACCTTGGTCGCCAAGCTGTTCGGCCTGCCGTGGCAGGTGGCCTTCATCGGTGCGACCGGCTTCGTGCTCACCTCTACCGCGGTGGTGATGCAGTTGCTGGCCGAGCGCGGTGACATCGCGTTGCCGCCGGGGCAGAAGATCGTCTCGATCCTGCTGTTCGAAGACCTGCTGATTGTGCCGTTGCTGGCGCTGGTCGCGTTCATGGGCCCGTCTGCGGGCAGTGCCGACGGCGAGGGCTCGCGCTGGATGTCGGTGGCCATCGGCGCCGGCGCAGTGATCGGCCTCGTGCTGGTCGGGCGTTTCCTGCTCAATCCGCTGTTCCGCATCCTCGCTGCCGCCAAGGCGCGCGAAGTGATGACCGCCGCGGCGCTGCTGGTGGTGCTGGGCGCGGCATTGCTGATGCAGTTGTCCGGGCTGTCGATGGCGATGGGCGCGTTCCTGGCCGGCGTGCTGCTCAGCGAGTCGACCTTCCGGCACCAGATCGAAGCCGATATCGAGCCCTTCCGCGGCATCCTGTTGGGCTTGTTCTTCCTCAGCGTCGGCATGGCGCTGGACTTGGGCGTGGTGGCACGCAACTGGCCGCTGATCGTCGGTCTGGTGCTGGCGCTGATGGCGGCCAAGGCGGTCTGCATCTATGCCGTGGCACGACTGCTGGGAAGCAGCCATGCGCAGGCGCTGGACCGTGGCGTGGTGATGGCGCAGGGCGGCGAGTTCGCGTTCGTGCTGTTTGCCGCCGCTGCCAGTGCCGGGGTGATCGACGTGGACATCAACGCCAACTTCACCGCCGTGGTCGTGCTGTCGATGGCGCTGACCCCGCTGGTGGTGCTGGCGCATAAGCGCTTCGCTGCACCTGCCGTGGTCAGCATGGAAGGCGTGGAGGAGGCCGAGGGACTGTCCGGCAGCGTGCTGCTGATCGGCTTCGGACGCTTCGGCCAGGTGGCCAGCCAGTCACTGCTGGCGCGCGACGTGGACGTGACCATCATCGACAACGACGTGGAGATGATCCACAGCGCCGAACGCTTCGGCTTCAAGATCTATTACGGCGACGGTACCCGTCTGGATGTGCTGCATGCGTCCGGTGCAGCGTCGGCGCGCGCGATTGCGGTGTGCGTCAACGACGCTACCGAAGCGGACCGCATCGTTGAGCTGGTGTCGCACGAATTCCCGCAGGCCAAGCTGCTGGTGCGTTCGTTCGACCGCGAACACTCACTGCGTCTGATACATGCAGGTGTCGATTTCCAGATCCGCGAAACCTTCGAATCGGCCGTGGTGTTCGGTCAGGCCGCGCTGATGGAACTCGGTGCCGATGAGGACGATGCACGCGATATCGCCGAGCAGATCCGCGAGCGCGACGCAGAGCGCTTCCAGCTGGAAATGGCCGGCGGCGACCTGATTTCCGGTGCGCACATGGTGTTCGGCACCTCGCTGCCCGGCGTGCCGACGCCGACCCCGTTCACCGTGCCGAAGCGTCAGTCGCGCACGCTCAATGCCGATCAGGTGCCGCCGGACGCTTGACCAGGGTAGTGACGGCCGCTGGCCGTCAGCCCCTGCAATCCCGCCTTGACGGCCAGCGGCCGTCACTACCGGGCCTGAATCAGGGACAATAGCCGTCCCCGCCGCTGCACGCCCGCTTCGATGACCCTGCCGACCGACGCCCCCTCATCCGCCCGCATCCTCGATGGCCGCCGCATCTCCGAGGCGCTGCTCGACAGCCTGAAGGTGCGCGTGGACGCGCGTGTCGCCGCTGGTGGCAGCCGCCCCGGCCTGGCCGTGGTGCTGGTAGGAGGCGATCCGGCGTCGACCGTCTATGTGCGCAACAAGCGCCGTGCGGCGGAGAAGGTGGGCATCGAAGCGCATGACTTCGACCTGCCCGCCGGCACCAACGAATCCGATCTGCTGGCGCTGATCGACGAGCTGAACGCCGATCCGAAGATCCACGGCATCCTGATCCAGCTGCCGCTGCCGGGTATTCCCGATGCCCGCCGCCTGATCCAGCGCATCGATCCGCGCAAGGACGTCGACGGCTTCCATCCCGAAAATGTCGGCCACCTGGCGTTGCGCGAATTCGGCCTGCGCCCGTGCACTCCGCGCGGCATCACCACGCTGCTGGGCCACACCGACCAGCCCGTGCGCGGCCGCAACGCGACCATCGTCGGCGTCAGCAACCACGTCGGCCGGCCGATGGGGCTGGAGCTGCTGATCGCCGGCTGCACCGTGACCAGCTGCCACAAGTTCACCCCGAAGGACGTGCTGGAGCAGGCCGTGCGCAACGCCGACATCCTGGTGGTCGCGGTCGGTCGCCCGGGCATCGTGCCGGGCGAATGGGTCAAGCCCGGCGCAGTGGTGATCGACGTGGGCATCAACCGGCTGGACGATGGCCGCCTGGTCGGCGATGTGGGCTTCGAGGCCGCTGCGCAGCGCGCCAGCTGGATCACCCCGGTGCCCGGTGGGGTAGGGCCGATGACGGTAGCGACGTTGATGCAGAACACCCTGGAAGCGGCAGAAGCCTTCGTCTGAGAGATCGCGCGTAGAGCCCGCTGCGCTCGCCGACCATGGGTCGGCGCTACCAGCCCCTGCCTCGCCCGATTCCGCCCACCCGCCGCGACGCCCGATAACGCCGCACCCCGGTAGCGCCGAGCCACGCTCGGCGAGCGCAGCGGCGCCTTTCACCCCGCACCCTACCGGCGCGACACACCGTCGCATCTACCCCCTGCCGCTCGGCCGACAATCAGGGTAAAATGACGCGCTTCCCCACATCTCGGGTATGCCGATGCTGCGCATCCAGGCTGAAGCTCTCACCTACGACGACGTCTCGCTCGTCCCCGCCCACTCGATCATCCTGCCGAAGGATGTCAGCCTGGAAACCCGGCTGACCCGCGACCTGCGGCTGAAGCTCCCGATCCTGTCCGCTGCGATGGATACCGTCACCGAAGCGCGCCTGGCCATCGCCATGGCCCAGCTCGGCGGCATGGGCATCATCCACAAGAACCTGAGCGTGGAACAGCAGGCCGCCGAAGTGGCCAAGGTCAAGAAGTTCGAGGCCGGTGTCATCCGCGATCCGATCACCGTCGGGCCGGAAACCACCATCCGCGACGTGCTGGCGCTGACCCAGGCGCGCAACATCTCCGGTGTGCCGGTGGTGGATGGCGGCCAGCTGGTCGGCATCGTCACCCACCGTGACATGCGCTTTGAAACCGAGCTTGACGATCCGGTCCGCCACATCATGACCAAGAAGGATCGCCTGATCACGGTCAAGGAAGGCGCGGCGTCGGAAGAAGTGCAGCTGCTGCTGCATCGCAACCGCATCGAAAAGATCCTGGTGGTCAACGATGAGTTCGCCCTGCGTGGCCTGATCACCGTCAAGGACATCCAGAAGAACACCGATTACCCGAACGCTGCCAAGGACTCCGCCACGCGTCTGCTGGTGGGTGCCGCGGTCGGCGTGGGCGGCGATACCGATCGTCGCGTCGAAGCGCTGGTCGCCGCTGGCGTGGACGTGCTGGTGGTGGACACCGCGCACGGCCACTCGCAGGGCGTGCTGGACCGCGTACGTTGGGTCAAGAAGCACTTCCCGCAGGTGCAGGTGGTCGGTGGCAACATCTGCACCGGCGAAGCCGCACTGGCGTTGCTGGATTGCGGCGCGGACGCGGTCAAGGTCGGCATCGGTCCGGGCTCGATCTGCACCACCCGCGTGGTCGCCGGTGTCGGCGTGCCGCAGATCACCGCCATCGACCTGGTCGCCGAGGCCCTGCAGGATCGCATCCCGCTGATCGCCGACGGTGGCATCCGCTACTCCGGTGACATCGGCAAGGCGCTGGCCGCCGGTGCGTCCACCATCATGATCGGTGGCCTGCTGGCCGGTACCGAGGAGTCGCCCGGCGAAACCGAGCTGTTCCAGGGCCGTTCGTACAAGAGCTACCGTGGCATGGGCTCGCTGGCGGCGATGGAAAAGGGGTCCAAGGACCGCTACTTCCAGGATGCCTCCAGCGCCGACAAGCTGGTGCCGGAAGGCATCGAAGGCCGCGTGCCGTATCGCGGCCCGGTCGGCGGCATCATCCACCAGCTGATGGGCGGCCTGCGTGCCACCATGGGCTACGTGGGTTGCGGCACGGTCGAAGACATGCGCAGCAAGCCGAAGTTCGTCAAGATCAGCGGCGCCGGCCAACGTGAGAGCCACGTCCACGACGTGCAGATCACCAAGGAACCGCCGAACTACCGCGCCTGAGACCGGACGCAAGAAGAGGAACGAGGAAGCTGATTCCCGTTCCTCTTTCTACATCCGCCGCTGGTTGCGCTTTCGTACTCCGTTATTCCTCCTGCATCGTCCGGGCATCATGACCAACATCCATACCGACAAGATCCTCATCCTCGATTTCGGCGCGCAGTACACCCAGCTGATCGCCCGTCGCATCCGCGAGCTCGGCGTCTACTGCGAGATCTGGGCGTGGGACCACAACCCGGCCGACATCGCCGGCTTCGGGGCCAAGGGCATCATTCTGTCCGGTGGCCCGGAATCGACCACCCTGCCGGACGCGCCCGCCGCGCCGCAGGAAGTGTTCGACAGCGGCCTGCCGGTGTTCGGCATCTGCTACGGCATGCAGACCCTGGCCGCGCAGCTGGGCGGTGAAACGGAAGCCGCCGACCAGCGCGAATTCGGCCATGCCGAAGTCAACATCGTGGCGCCGGATTCGCTGTTCGCCGGGCTGAGCGATCACCCGGGCGAGGCTCGATTGAACGTGTGGATGAGCCACGGCGACCATGTGTCCAAGGCACCGCCGGGCTTCACCATCACCGCCACCACCGATCGCATCCCGGTGGCCGCGATGGCCAATGAAGAAAAGCGCTGGTACGGCGTGCAGTTCCACCCGGAAGTGACCCACACCCTGCAGGGCCAGGCTCTGCTGCGCCGCTTCGTGGTGGACGTGTGCGGCTGCGAAACCCTGTGGACCGCCGCCAACATCATCGACGACCAGATTGCCCGCGTGCGCGAGCTGGTGGGCGATGACGAAGTGATTCTGGGCCTGTCCGGCGGCGTCGATTCGTCGGTCGTGGCTGCGCTGCTGCACAAAGCGATCGGTGACAAGCTGACCTGCGTGTTCGTCGACACCGGCCTGCTGCGTTGGCAGGAAGGCGACCAGGTGATGGCGATGTTCGCCGAGCACATGGGCGTCAAGGTGATCCGCGTGAACGCGGCCGACCGCTACTTCGCGAAGCTGGAAGGCGTGAGCGATCCGGAAGCCAAGCGCAAGATCATCGGCAACCTGTTCGTGGACATCTTCGACGAAGAGTCCAACAAGCTGAAGAATGCGAAGTGGCTGGCGCAGGGCACCATCTACCCGGACGTGATTGAGTCGGCCGGCAGCAAGACCGGCAAGGCGCACGTGATCAAGAGCCACCACAACGTGGGCGGCCTGCCGGAACACATGAAGCTGGGCCTGGTGGAGCCGCTGCGCGAGCTGTTCAAGGACGAAGTGCGTCGCCTCGGCGTCGAGCTCGGCCTGCCACGCAGCATGGTCTACCGCCATCCGTTCCCGGGCCCGGGCCTGGGCGTGCGCATCTTGGGTGAAGTGAAGCGTGAGTACGCCGAACTGCTGGCCAAGGCCGATGCGATCTTCATCGAAGAGCTGCGCAGGGCGGATCTATACGACAAGACCAGCCAGGCGTTCGCGGTGTTCCTGCCGGTGAAGTCGGTCGGCGTGGTCGGCGATGCGCGTGCCTATGAGTGGGTGATCGCGCTGCGTGCTGTGGAGACGATTGATTTCATGACGGCGCACTGGTCGCACCTGCCGTATGAGTTCCTGGGTACGGTGAGTAACCGGATCATCAATGAGCTGCGCGGGGTTTCACGGGTTGTTTATGACATCTCGGGGAAGCCGCCGGCTACGATTGAGTGGGAATGAGTTGAACGACAAAGGCGCCGAAAGGCGCCTTTGTCACATGCAGAGTCGCGATCCCCACTGGGGCGCATGCACGTCAACCCATGCTGGCGGCGCGGCTCTGGACACTCTGCTGAACACGCTGATCGTCCAACTGCTGCTCAAGCTGGTTGGCCTGGGCGCGCTGCTGGGCTTCCCGGGTTACTGCATCGAACTGCTGCATTGAATCCTCCACGGAGGTCTGTGCGGCAAGCGCGGTCGGCATTGCGGCCCGTTGGTGCGCGGGGTCGCTTGGCTCGCCTTGGACCACGAACAGGCTGTGCCCGGCGGCCTTGTCCGGGGTCGCGTTGCTGAGCAGTACGTGGTCCACCCGGTCCAGGTCGTTGTCCTTGGCCAGCACCAGCAGACTGGCCGCCATCCGCTCGCTTGTGGCATCAAAGCTGCGGCCATGCCTGGCATCCAGCGCTTCGACGCCGTCGCGTATCTGCTGATACAGCGCATGATCGGCATGGCTGGGCTGGCTGGGCAGTACGGGCGAGGATGGTGCTTCGGGTTGCCCGTAGGCTGTCCCGCCTAAGGGCAGCGCAGTCTGTGCCTCCGCTGGCGATTGCGCGTGCGGCCGCTCACCTTGGGCGACTACCGGCGCGGTGACCTCTGACTGCAGGGGCCGGGCGGATTCACTTTGCGCGACCTTTCCGAGACTGCTTGTTGATTGCAACTGGATCGGCGCTTGCCAGGCTTGCTGCTCCTGGACGTCGACAGTCCTTGATGGGCCGTCGGCCAATTCGACCGGAACGGGCGGAGCTTGGGAGTCGGTGTGAGCCGAATGCGGATGCCACGCGGGAGCGGGGCGCTCAACCGAAGGTGCGACTGCCGGACTCACGGGTCGCTGAGCGTCGGATTGCTCCGCCTTGCCCATAGGCAGCGGAGAGGCGGGAGAGGGGGGTGCATGTTGCGAGGGAGCGGTCGTATCGACGCGCGCTTTCTGCTCGGTTGAATCATCCACCGTTGGAGGCGCTGTCGTCGCAGTTGGCTCCTGTCGTGGCGCTTCGCGACTCGCCGACTCTCGCACCCGTTCCGCAGGCTCGGATGACGTCGGCGCTGCAGGTACGGACGTGCGTTGCTCCTGCACCAGAGGCGGTGTGCCGGGTGCAGATGAAGCGCGTTGCTCGGCCCGCTCGTCGATCACTGCCTGCGGCAGCTGGCGTTCATCGGCGTGCTCGCCACGAACCTCGGCGACCGCAGCGGCGGCCACCTGTTGCGTCTGCGGTGCAGCGACGCCCAGCCGGTTGGCTTCCTGAGTGGCCTGTTGGTAGGCATCACGCTCGCTGGGGCTCAGAGCCTCGATACGTCGCTCATGGGCACCGGGTGTGGGAGCCTCCTGCTGCTGGATGGTCCGGATCTGCGGGTAGGTGCCGTTCAACTCATCGCGGATGTTGCCCTCGGCCAGCGAATCGTAGATCCAGCCATCATGCAGCCATTCGCCATCATGCTGTTGCTGATAGGTGCGCCCGTCGGAAGCCAGCACGTGATCGGGATGATTCCGGGCCCACACCACTTCCTCGGGAATCTCTCCATGCTGGGACCAGCCCTGCGCGGTATATACCTGCTCGTACTGCTTGGCGAAGGCCGCCGAGCTACGTGCGGCGTTGAAGGCCATGATGCCTTGAGCGGTCTCATCAAGATGGGCCGTCTTCGCTACATCGGCTACTTCCACCGTCGTATTCTTGATGCCGTGATCAAGGATCTGATGGACGACTTCACGCCGCCACTCTCCGGTTTCCGGATTGCGCTCCCACGAACGAGAAAGGACGCTGGGTGTATCGGTAGCGTCGCCAGCAATGCTGAAGGGATTGATCGGTTGATCAGGCTCCCGCATCCGCAAGCCAACGGCCATGCTTGAGGCCTGGTAGTTAAGTTGCTGGGTCAATTCGGCATCGGCCGTCAGCAGCCTGGTCGCGCCATAGATCGGGCGATCCGCCTGCGTGCCCACGGTGCCTACGATTTCCCGCTCGCTGTGCGTCCAGCCCTTTTCAGGGCGCTCGGGATCAAACGTCCAGACCCTGCCGGTGCTGTCGGCCTGGTTGTTGATCTTGTATCTCTCGATCCAGTCGACGACTTCGCTGGCGCCCCACGCACCCAGCCCGGCACCGATGATGCCGGTGACAATCGCGCCGGGGCCGGACTCGATGCCCAGCAGTGTGCCGGCCTTGGCGCCCAACGCTGCCCGGTCCAACCACCGACACTGCGCGCACCCAAATCCAACATCGCGGCTTCCGCACCTGTGCGATTGTCACGCGCGTACAGGTCGGCAATCTTCGTCCCTTCCGTGGCGGCTTCAACGACGGTCGCAGCGGCGCCACCGATGACGGTACCCCGCACCATGTTCGGACGCACGCGGATGGTGTGGTCGATGGTGCGTGCTTCTTGGATGTTGGGCGTAGTGCCTTCAACAACCTTGAGCGACGCGCGTTCATCGAAAACGGCCGTCGCTGTAGTCGGGCTGACCTTTTCGTTGTTGGGTAGGGTGTCTGCAAGTTCGGCATGCCAGCGACCTTGCGCGCGCCAGCCATCGCGCAGGTTCTGGGTGGTCCGAGGGTCCTTCAGCCGAGCGTCGCGTTCTGCTTCCAGTGCGGCGCTCGGCAGGCGGGTATCGCTCCGGCTGTCGTAGAGCTGCGCGCCTTCGCGACCGTAGAGCCGAATCTGGACGCCAGTCTCGGCTTGGACTTTGTCCAGATTCCCGGGCAGGGCCTCGTAGACGTGCTTGCGCACGTCTTCGGGGACGTAGCGGCCGAAACCTTGGTTGTCCAGGTCTTCAGTAAATCTTCGGTCGACACCAAGTTCGCTTTCCAACCGATGCGCGACAACTGCCCGAATCTCGACTTCATAGCCCTTGGTCTGGAGATCCAAGATCAAGTCAACTGCGCTGTCGCCATTTCCTAGTGTCGTATCGAGGATGACATTCCTGCGGCCCTCGATAGCCGTGGATCGCAGCTCCTTTGCCCATTGGCTGGCATCGTTGTGGGTATATCCTGACCAGGTGTATGGGTGCTGCTGGAAAAGCTGCGGAGCGTCACGGTGCATCTCCCGCAGCGCATCGGGATCGATCGGGATGGCATCACCAGCAAGTTCTCGAATTGCAGCACGGGCAACGCCGCTCTTGCCTGCCCCTGGCTGTCCAGCGAGGATGATGGCCTTTGGGCGCTCCTGTGGGCTGGTTCTGTGCAGGCCACTGGCCGGAAGCACTTTCTCCAGAAACGCCTGCGCATGGGCCTCGGTTGTCAAGCTCCAATCGGGTGCGGTCAACGCTCGAGCTCCCGAAAATAGGAGTACATGGACTCATCTGCTATCCATTGACTTTGGAGGCGCGTCCTAAGCATCACCCGCTCTTTTTCAAGTGCATTGGCAATATCCTCAGGACTCCCAGATGCCTCGGCAGCGGCAAGGTCGCCACTCGCCTCCAAGATGAACGCTCCCAGTCTTCCTTGCAAAGCGGAGACCGCGTCATCAAATGGCATTAGCGGAATCTGTCGTGACCGTTCGGCTGATCGATTGAGTACCTCCTGCAGTCGTTCGATATGCTCCGGATAGTCCTTGAGCATTTCACGGAGTTTGGCTGGAACTGGAGGAGGAGCTTGAAGCATAGTCGATACCTATTCGGGGGTTTTGCGCGCTTATTGTGATTATCTGTACGTGGGGAGGTGAGTTCATTGCAACTCAGGGCTGGCTGGCCAACGCGAGAATGGTCAGATGCCTTTGCTGTTGGTCTGGAAGTAGGCCGCCAGATCACTGATGTTCAGCATCCCGCCGCCCCCGCTTCTCGCCATGAACATCAGTTCGAGCTTTTTATTTGCCAGTGCAACGTCCTGTGGATTACCTGACTCCTCGGCGGTAATCAGTTCAGCTCGCGCCTCACCGATAAAGCCACTGAGGTAGTCCTCCAATACCCAGGCTGCGGCTTCAAAGGGCGGGGTGGACTTGATTCTTCTGTCCTTTACCGAATAGAGAGCGTTCTGAAGTCGTTCGATATGCTCCGGGTAGTCCCTCAGCATTTCCCGGAGCTTCGCCGGAACGGGGGGATGGGGTTGAGACATGGTCGGCACCTATTCAGCGGTTTGACACGTTTTCATCAGTATCTGTTCTGGCAGGTACGAGCTCAATGCCACCCACCGCCGGCCAAACAGCGGAAGGAGTCCTCAGGCGCCTCCCCGATTGCGGTCGAAGTAGGCGCGCAGCTCACTCAGATTCGCTAGCCCTATGTTGCCCGACCTGGCAAATGACATCAGTTGTTCCTTTTCTTTAGCTCGTTCAATGGCTTGCTGATTGCCCGAAGCCTCAGCAGCGTCCAATTCAACGCGCGCTTCGCTCTTGAAGGAACTGAGATAGTCCTCCAATAGCCAGACTGCGGCCTCGAAGGGTGGCGTGGACTTGATTCGTCTATCCTTTACCGAATTGAGAGCCTTCTGCAGTTGTTCGATGTGATCCGGATAGTCCTTGAGCATTTCCCGGAGCTTCGCCGGAACGGGGGGATGTGGTTGAGACATGGTCGGCACCTATTCAGCGGTTTGACACGTTTCCATGAGTATCTGTGGTGGCAGTTACGAGTTCAATGCAATCCACGGCCAGCTGACTATCGCAAGGCGTCGTTAGACGCCTCTGAAATGGAGGTCGAAGTATTCCCCGAGGTCGTCGAGCTTGGCCATGCGACTATTGCTGGACCTAGCGAACGACATGAGTCGCTTTTTCTGATGGGCCTCAGCTATTGCCGCTAGGTTGCCCGACTTCTCCGCAGCCTCAAGCTCATCGCTTGCTTCCATGATGAACGCTTCGAGCGTTCCTTCCAGGGCCCAGATCGCATCATCGAGCGGCATGAACGGAATCTTGCGGGATCGCTCAACCGATCGATTTAGAACTTCCTGCAATCTCTCGATATGCCCGGGATAATCCTCGAACATTTCGCGGATCTCGGCCGGAACAGGAGGGGACCCAAAAGCCATGACTGTCGCCTTTTCAGCAGATCCATGCGGATTCGAGAGTATCCGCACATGCGTTGTGGGGTCCAATGTCATTCGCGACATTGGTTGGGTGGGTTGCCTGCCGCCTTGAGCGGGATTGGAGGCAAGGGGCGCGTCGAGGGACAGCATCCACGCGTGGCGCGGGATCTACTGAAGCTACACTGGCCACCGACGCCCCATGGAAGCTCGCCCATGTTCACTGGAAAAGTCGCGGTGGTCACCGGCTCCACCAGCGGTATCGGTCTTGGCATCGCCACGACGCTCGCGCAGCAAGGCGCGGACATCGTGCTGAATGGATTCGGTGATGTGCAGGAAATCGAAAGAATCCGTTCCAGCCTGGAGGCCGAGTTTGGCGTGCGGGTCACACATGATGGCGCCGACCTGTCCTGCGGCGAGGCAGTGCGGGAAATGATCGACCGTGCCGTCGAGAAAATGGGGCGCATCGACATCCTGGTGAACAATGCGGGCATCCAGCACACCGCGTCGATCGAGGAGTTTCCCGTCGAAAAGTGGGGTGCGGTCCTCGCACTGAATCTATCGGCGGTATTTCATGCAACAGCGGCGGCCTTGCCGTACATGAAGCAGCAGGGATCCGGTCGCATCATCAACATCGCGTCGGTGCATGGACTGGTTGCGTCAGTGAACAAGTCTGCTTATGTGGCAGCGAAGCATGGCGTTGTTGGATTTACCAAAGCGACGGCGCTGGAAACCGCGGACACAGGCATCACCGCCAATGCCATCTGTCCAGGTTGGGTGCGGACGGCGCTGGTCGAACAACAGATCACCGCATTGGCGGAGCGGGAGGGAGTGGATCAGGCGTCTGCCGCTCGCGCGCTGCTGGCCGAGAAGCAGCCAACGCTGCAGTTCGTGACGCCCGAGCAACTCGGCGCCATGGTGGTCTTCCTGGCCTCGGACGCCGCGGCGCAGATGACCGGCACGGCGCTGCCGGTGGATGGCGGCTGGACCGCCCGCTAGGCATTCCGATGACACGCTGAGCAGAAGCATCGTGGCGCGCGCGTGTGTGCGGGAATCACGGCGCAAGGCCGCCAACCATGGGGCGGCGTTACAGCAGCCCTCTGCGATTGGTTTGCGCCCGCCGAGGAGCATCGGCGCGCCCAGTTGCCGCCGACCAAGGCCGATGGTCGTGCAGCAGACCGAGCAGCAGTTCGTTCGCCGCCTCAGTCTCGCGTGAACCACCAGAACAGCAGTGCAAGCGCGCTGACCGTGGCGCCCAGCAGGCACACGCCGTGCCATCCGGCATGGGCATAAGTGATCGTGGCGCTGAGCGCACCAATCCCGCTGCCGACGGCGTAGAACAACATGTAGAGACCGACCAGGCGGCTGTGGGTTTCGAGTCGGTTACGGAAGATCAGGCTCTGGTTGGTCACATGCAGTGCTTGGCCCCCAAGGTCGAGCAGCACGATGCCGATCGCCAGTGCCCACAGCGACCAGCCCATCAACGATAACGGCCACCAAGCCAGCAGCATCAGCATCAGCGCTACGGCGCTGGTTCGCTGGCCCTGCCCGCGGTCGGCCCATTGACCGGCGCGTGCGGCGGCCAATGCACCGACCACTCCCACCAGCCCGAAAGCGCCGATGACGGTGTGAAAAAAACCATGGGGAGGCGCGCTCAACGGCAGCACCAGCGCGCTCCAGAAGATGTTGAATGCGGCGAACATCAGCAGCGCCAGAACGCCGCGCACTTGCAGCACCCGCTCCTGGCGCAGCAGCGTCGCCATGGATGCGAGCAGTCGTGGGTAGCTCATCGGATTCGGGGATGCGGGCAGGACCGGCAGTTGCCGCCATAGCGGCAGCGCGAGCGCGAGCATCAGCAGGGCTGCGCAGAAGTAGACGCCTCGCCAGCCCGCCAGATCGCTGACGCCGCCGGCGAACACGCGTGCAAGCAGCAGGCCGATGAACACACCGCCCTGCGCCGCGCCGACGACACGACCCTGCTCGTGCGGGGCGGCGGCACTCGCCGCATAGGCGATCAGCCCCTGCGTCATTGCCGTGCCCAGCAGACCCACCGCAAGCATGCCTGCCAGCAGGACAGGCGCGGACTGCGCCATGCCGACCACCACCAGCGCGACGACCAGCGCCAGAAGTTGCACGGTCATCAGGCGACGTCGGTCCATTCGGTCTCCCAGCGGGACCAGCAGCAGCAACGCGGCGGCACAGCCGACCTGCGTGGCCGTGATCACGCCACCGACCGCGGCATGGCTGATGCCGAAGTCCTGCGCCAAGGTGTCCAATAACGGTTGCGCGTAGTAGACATTGGCCACGCTCAGCCCGCTGGCCGCGGCGAACAGCCCCACCAGACTTCGGGGCAATGAGGTCGAAATGGAGGAGGCACTCATGATCCGGAACCCGCGCAATCTGGTTGCAAAAGAAGACTAGTTGAATGCTGGGGTACGTGGTTTTAAAATGCAACCACTCGCCGTCCGCTTGTTGGACCTTCAGGAGATGCCATGCCGCCGCGCAACGCCTTGAATGACGCGCCGTGTCCCGTTGCGCGCTCTGTGGACCTGATCGGGGATCGCTGGTCGCTCCTCGTGGTCCGCGACGCCTTCGATGGCCTGCGCCGCTTCGGTGACTTCCAGCGCAGCCTGGGCGTAGCGCGCAACATCCTCGCCGACCGGCTGCGCAAGCTGGTCGACGCCGGTGTGCTTGAAATGCAGGCCGCCTCTGACGGCACGTCCTATCAGGAATATGTGTTGACGGCGAAAGGCCAAAGCCTGTTCCCCATCGTCGTGGCGTTGCGGCAGTGGGGCGAACAGCATCTCTTCAAGCGTGGCGAGCGCCACTCGGTTCTTGTCGACAAGCGCAGCGGCAAGCCCATCCTGCGCATGGTGCCGCAGGCCCACGACGGCGCTGCGCTGCCGCCCGACGTTACGGAAGTGCGGAAGGTGCCGTAACGCGGGCTCCCTAGCTTGACCCCGTGGACAACGCGCAACGTTGCACCGGTTGGCGCTGAGGCGGGCACGAAGGGGCCTCGGCGCCGCCATCCGGACACCGCGCTGCACCTTATCTGATAGCAGCAAAGCCCCAGCCGACGCATGCTGCGCGACTTGGCGGGCGTCTGTGTCTGACAGGCTGCGACGATCAAGGGCATAGGCCCCACCAATCGACGGTCATGGGTGTTGGGTGTCGTAAATGACCCACACTTTGTCGTGGCTAGAGGTCGGAAGGCGACGTCCGGTGGCGTCTGAGGGCCATTTCGACACGCGTTTCTCGTGCGTCTGGGATAGTGCGGATTCAGACCAGTCCGATGGCGGATCGCTCATGACCCACGTGCCCATAGTCCATGTGACCGAGATGCTGGCGCATGCCTTCGGCATTCTTGCGAACACGGTGGTACCGCAACCCCACGCGCCTGACCGCGCCGTGGTGCGGTTCTCGATTACTGACCGTGACGGCGTCTGTTGGTTACTGGACGTGTCTGACGCACGGCAGCAGGCCGCAGGTCTGCCCGCAGAAGGCATCCAGTGCGTTGCCCGGCGCTGGGGGCGGTATTGGGCGGTGCTGCCGGCAGAGACGGCACGCGCGGCCGCTGCGCCGGGGGCGTTGGTGGCTGACCCTGTCAGTGCGGTGGCACGCCCTCGGCTGGCGCTGAACTGCCCCGATGGTCGCGCGCTGGAGCGGGTGGGGAGCTGGCTCACGCAGCCTGCGGGCCTGCCAGTGGCCACCGATATCCTGGGCCAGTGCTTCGTCGAGGCGTGGGCCCGCCATCGCGAGGGTATCGCCGCTGTACACGCCCGCGCGGAGGCAGTGCGCGATGCGCTGGAACACCCAGCGGCACGTGAGGTGGGCGAGGGGGAGAGGGCCGGGCTGTGGCCTATTGGCAGTGAGGCGTATCGGCACCAGCGCGTGTTGCGTCATCTGGTGGACAGCCAACACGTCCTGCTGGGACCGCAGGCTGCCGCGTTTCCGATGCCACAGCGTCGTGCCACGCTTCGTCGCCTGACGGCCCTGCTTGAAGCGGTGCAGGCCAGGGAGATGCTGCCTGACACGCTGTGGCGGGCGGGCTGAAGATACGTCGTTACCCCTTTTGGGGTTGCCGCCCGGCGGCCGGCACTACCAGTGGGTCAGCGACCGGTGCTTACTCGCCCGGCTTGGCCGCAGCGCTCACCGCTGCGCTTTTGGCACGCCGCGCCAGCACCGCCTCACGGTGTGCGATGTAGGCGTTGGAACCGAGGATGATCAGCGCGCCGATCACCGTCCAACGGTCCAGGGCTTCGCCGAACAGCAGCCACGCCATCACGCTTACCAGCGGCAACTGCATGAAGCTGATCGGGGTGAGTGCCGAGACTTCGCCCAGGCGCAACGCGCGCGTCCACAGCAGCTGCCCCAGCGTACCCAGTACACCGGTGAGCGCCAGCCACAGCCATGCGATGCCGGTCGGCCACACCCAGACGAACAGCGCCGGGATCAAGGACAAGGGCACCCAGAACACGTACGTGTAGAACACCACCGTATCGGCACTGTCCACGCGGGTGAGCTGCTTGATCTGGATCGCCACGATGGAACTGAGCACTGCCGCCGCCACGGCGACCAGACTGCCGGCACTGAAGCTGCCCGTGCCCGGACGCACGATCACCAGCACGCCGATGAAGCCGATCACCACCGCCGCCCAACGCCGCATGCGCACCGTTTCGCCCAGCCACAGCACCGCGGCGATGGTGACGAACAGCGGTGTCGAGTAGGACAGGGAAATCGCCTGCGCCATCGGCAGGTGGCCAAGTGCCCAGAAGGCACACAGCATCGAGGCCAGGCCGATCACGCTGCGCATGAAGTAACGTGGCAACTGCTGCGTCTTCAGCGGTGTGCGGCCCGGACGCATCAGCATCGGCAGCAAGGCGACCAGGCCGAAGGCATTGCGGAAGAACGCTACTTCCTGGGTCGGCACGTACGCGGTGGCGTAGCGGATGGCCAGCGCCATGAACCCGAACGACAGCGTGCTGCCGAGCATCAGCCACGCAGCGCGCAGCGGCGGCGCGCCGGTGGTGGACAGGGCAGGGGTCACCACTGTGCGCCGATCAGGCGCGGCTCCGGCTCAATGGCGACAGAGAACGTCTCCAACACGGAAGCCGAAATGCGACGCGCCAGCGCAAGCAGCTCCGCGCCGGTGGCAGTGCCATGGTTGACCAGCACCAGGGCGTGGCTCTCTGCCACGCCGGCGTCGCCCTCGCGGAAGCCCTTCCAACCGCAGTGCTCGATCATCCATGCAGCAGATACCTTGCGCTGGTCTTCGCGCTCGGCCGGGTATACCGGCAGGTCCGGGAAGGTCTGCTGCAGCACCTCCACCTGGTCCACCGTGAGGATCGGGTTCTTGAAGAAGCTGCCGGCGTTGCCGAGCGCGTTGGGGTCCGGCAGCTTGCGGCTGCGGATGGCGATCACCGCGTTGGCTACATCCACCGCGCTGGGCAGTTCAACACCCTGGGACTGCAGTTCTTCGGCAATACCTGCGTAGTCCATGCGCAGTTCGTGCAGCAGCGGCAGCCGCAGCTCGATGGCGGTGATCAGGTAACGCTCCGGTTGTTGCTTGAACACGCTGTCGCGGTAACCGAACGCGCACTGCTCGTTGTCCAGCCGCACCCAGTCGTTGGCCTCGCGGTCCCACGCTTCCACGGTCTGGATGAACTCACCTACCTGCACGCCGTAGGCGCCGATGTTCTGGATCGGCGATGCACCGCAGGTGCCGGGAATCAGCGCCAGGTTTTCCAGCCCGGACAGCCCGTGCTGCAACGACCACAGCACCAGCTTGTGCCAGTTCACCCCGGCGGCGGCGCGCACGATGGTGTGGTCGGCACGGTGCTCCAGGATCTCGATGCCCTGGTTGGCGAACACCAGCACGGTGGCGTCCACATCGCCGGCCAACAGCACATTGCTGCCACTGCCCAGCACCAGCAGTTCACCTGCGGTGACCTCGGGCAGCGCCAGCGCGTCGGGCAGCTGGGCCGAATCCTGGATCTCCAGCAGGCGGGCCGCATGGGCCTGCACATGGAACGTATTGAGGCCAAGCAGCGATGCGTTCTCAGTCATCGTCCAACCGGTCGCCACCATCACAGCCCTCCTACCGCGCCACGACTGGGCGCTTCGCGGCGGCGACGGATCGCCTCCACGCATTCCGATACCAACGCAGGGCCACGGAAAATCATCCCGCTGTAGACCTGCACAAGGGCAGCACCCGCTGCCATTTTCGCCACCGCATCGGCACCGGAGGTGATGCCGCCCACGCCGACCAGCGGCATGCTTTCCGGCAGGCGCGCACGCAGGCGGCGCAGTACCAGAGTGGACTGGTCCAGCAACGGCGCACCGGACAGCCCGCCGGCTTCGTTGGCCAGCGGATCCCCTACGATGGCGGTGCGGTCGATGGTGGTATTGGTTGCAATCACGCCGTCCACCTGCAGTTCGGCCAGCACCCGGGCGGCCGCGTCGATGTCGCGCTCGTTGAGGTCCGGGGCCACCTTGACCAGCATCGGCACGCGCTTGCCGTGCACGCTGGCCAGCTGTTCCTGGCGCTCGCGCAGGCCGGCGACCAGCTGCCGCAGCGCGTTCTCTTCCTGCAGTTCGCGCAGGCCGGCGGTGTTGGGCGAAGAAATATTCACCGTGATGTAGTCGGCCAGCGGATACACCTTGTCCAGGCACGCGATGTAATCATCCAGCGCGTTCTCGTTGGCGGTGTCCTTGTTCTTGCCGATGTTGATGCCCAGCACCCCGCGGCGGTCGCGTGCGCGCTCGACATTGCGCACCAGCGCGTCCACGCCGTCGTTGTTGAAGCCCATCCGGTTGATGATGGCGCTGTGCGCCGGCAGCCGGAACAAGCGCGGTTTGGCATTGCCGGCCTGCGGACGCGGGGTGATGGTGCCGATCTCCACCGAGCCGAAGCCCAGCGCGAACAGCGCATCGATGTGCGCGCCGTTCTTGTCCAGCCCCGCGGCCAAACCGACCGGATTGGGGAAGGTCAGGCCAAAGGCAGGGGTCGGCAGCGGGGCGATGCGCGGGGCGATCAGGGGCGTGGTGCCGATGCGGTAAGCCGCATCCAGCGCGGACAGGCCGAGGCCGTGGGCACGCTCGGCATCAAGCGAGAACAAGAAGGGACGGGCAAGCGAGTACATGGGCAGATCAGTCCAGCGTGCCGAGGAAGGCGCGGGTTTGGTATTCAAATGCCACCCGGCCATCAACGGCGTGGGTGTCGAACAGGGTACGCAGCGCGGCCAGCATGGCATCGTGCCCCGGCTGGCCGGCGGTGGGCGCATACGAGGACGACAACAGCCGCCCCTGCAGTGCGTCGAAATCGAGCATCTGCACATTGGGGAAGTGGCCGATCGCCTGCAGGCCGCCGCCGAACCACTCGCGCATCTGCTCGTCGGTCTGGTAACGCTCGGCCACGGCGCTGTAGTCGGTGCCGAAATCCAGCAGCAGCTGCTCGTAGCCGCGCAGGAACGGCGAGGCGTCGAGCAGGCGCGAATTCCAGAACACCAGTACGCGGCCGCCCGGTGCCAGGATGCGCTGCCACTCGGCGCGCACGGCCACGGTGTCGAACCAGTGGAAGGCCTGCGCGGCACTGACCAGGCCCACGCTGGCGTCGGCCAGCCCGGTCGCTTCAGCGGTGCCGTCGATGGCGCGGAAATTCGGGTATTCGGTGCCCAGCCAGGTCTCTGCGGCCGAGCGCATGGCGGCGTTGGGTTCCACTGCGATCAGCGGATGGCCGGCGGCCAGCAGCATCTGGCTGGAGATGCCGGTACCGGCGCCGATGTCAGCCACCAGCGCTTCATGCGGCACGCCCTGCTCGCTGTGCAGCCACTGCAGCAGGGCAGGCGGATAGCCGGGTCGGAAGCGGACGTAGTCGTCGACGCGGTTGGAAAAACGGGATGCGGATGCGGGGGTGCTCATGCCCACCTCATGAGTTCATGTGGGCCAACCAGGCCAGGCCGCCGAAGAACAGGATGAAGGCACCGACGGCCAACAGCGCGCCGATCACCATGACGTAGCCCAGGATCAGCCCGCCGATGGCCATGCCATCGCCGTCCAGTTCGTAGGGGCGGCGGCGGATATCGGCACGGGCCATGTGGCCGGTGATGATCGCCCCGATGCTGGCGATGAAGGGCAGCACAGTCCAACTGCAGATCCCCAGGACCAGGCTGGCCACGGCCAGTCCACTGGTTTGACGGTTAGGCACGCTCATGCGGGACCTCCTTGGTGGAGCGCCCATGATAGAGGTTGTGGGTCGACAAGCCCATGCCGCTGGCGGACAAAGCCCCCTGCTCAGCCCATCAGTACCTGGCCGCCATCGACGTTGAGTACGTGGCCGGTGATCCAGCGCGCCAGCGGCGAGCACAGGAAAAGGGCCGCGTTGGCGATCTCTGCGGGCTCGCCGAAGCGGCCGAACGGGATGCGGGCGAGGGTGCCGTGGTACAGCGCAGGATCTTCCACGCGACGGCGATCCCACAGGCCGTCTTCGAACTCGATCGAGCCCGGCGCAATGGCATTGACCCGGATGCGGTCTGCGGCCAGCGCCAGCGCCTGGCTGGTGGTGTAGTGGGAAAGCGCCGCCTTCGCGGCGGCATACGGTGCGCCGCCCGGGCGCGGCATCTGCGCGGCGATCGACGACAGGTTGAGGATGCAGGCGTCGGCCGATTCCCGCAGCCAAGGCAGGGCGAGGCGCGATGCCCGTACCGCCGCCATCAGGTCGACCTGCAGGCTGGCGGCCCACCCGTCTTCATCATCGGCCATACCGTAGCCGGTGGCATTGTTGACCAGCACATCGATGCCGCCGAGCGCGTCGGCGGCGTCCTGCAGCCAGTGGCCGATCTGCTCCAGGCGGGAAAGATCGGTTACGTGCGTGTGCAGCGGGGTGCCTTGGGCCACAGCGTCGGCCTGCAGGGCGTCGAGCCCGGCCTGGCCGCGTGCGCACACCGACACTGAGGCACCTGCAGCGGCGAAGGCCAGGGCCATGCAGCGGCCGATGCCCTTGCTGCCGCCGGCGATGACCACCCGGCGGCCGGTGAAATCAAGGCGAAGAGCATCCGACATGAAGCGGTTTCCCTGTAGCGCCGAGCCACGCTCGGCGGTGTGCCCGCCCGGTCGGGGATGCGCCGGATCGCGGCGTTGGGCAGGTAGTCGCCGAGCGGGGCTCGGCGCTACCCGGTTTTCCGGTTTCCGGTTACAGGTCGAACTTGATGCCCTGGGCCAGCGGCAGCGAATCCGAATAGTTGATGGTGTTGGTCTGGCGGCGCATGTACACCTTCCAGGCATCCGATCCGGATTCACGTCCACCACCGGTATCTTTCTCGCCACCGAAGGCGCCGCCGATTTCCGCACCGGACGTGCCGATGTTGATGTTGGCGATGCCGCAGTCGCTGCCGGCTGCCGACAGGAAGCGCTCGGCGGTCTTCAGGTTGGTGGTGAAGATCGACGAGGACAGGCCCTGCGGCACGCCGTTCTGCATGTCGATCGCTTCGTCCAGCGTGCTGTACTTCATCACGTACAGGATCGGGGCGAAGGTCTCGTGCTGGACGACCTCGTCGCTGTTCTTCAGGCCGGTGACAATGGCCGGCAGTACGAAATTGCCGGCACGATCGATGCGCGTGCCGCCGGTCTGCACGGTGCCGCCGCTGGCCTTGGCCTTCTCGATCGAGTCCAGGAACTGCTGCACGGCGCCGTCGCTGTTGAGCGGGCCCATCAGGTTGGCCGGGTCGGTCGGATCGCCGATCTTGCCTTCCACCTGCTTGTACGCCTTGATCAGCGTGGCCAGCACGTCGTCATGGATGGATTCGTGCACGATCAACCGGCGCGTGGTGGTGCAGCGCTGGCCGGCGGTGCCGACCGCACCGAACACGATGCCCGGGATGGCCAGCTTCAGGTCGGCGGTTTCGTCCAGGATGATCGCGTTGTTGCCGCCCAGCTCCAGCAGGCAGCGGCCCAGGCGATGAGCGACCTTCTCGGCGACCGTACGGCCGACCTGGGTCGAACCGGTGAAGCTGATCAGCGGCACGCGCTTGTCGGCCACCATCTTCTGCGACAGCTCGGTGCCGGCATCGTTGATCAGGAAGAACAGGTCCGGGAACCCGCCCTCGCGCAGCGCTTCGTTGCAGATGCGCATGGAGGCGATGGCCGTCAGCGGGGTCTTGTTGGACGGCTTCCACAGGCAGATATCGCCGCAGATGGTGGCCAGAAACGAATTCCACGCCCACACCGCAACCGGGAAGTTGAACGCGCTGATGATGCCCACCAGGCCCAGCGGCTGGTACTGCTCGTACATCCGGTGGCCCGGACGCTCGGAGTGCATCGTGTAGCCATAGAGCATGCGGCTCTGGCCCACGGCGAAATCGGCGATGTCGATCATCTCCTGGACTTCGCCGTCGCCTTCCGGCTTGCTCTTGCCCATTTCCAGGGCGACCAGCGAACCCAGCGCGTCCTTGTTGGCGCGCAGCGCTTCGCCGCACAGGCGCACGGCTTCGCCACGGCGCGGTGCCGGGGTGGTGCGCCATACCTTGAAGGCTTCCTGCGCGCGGGCCACGATGGTTTCGTAGTCGGCGTCGGTGGTGGCATGGACCTGGGCGATGGCTTCGCCCGTGGTCGGGTTCACCGGGGTGATCACACCGGCGTCGGTGGCCGTGGACCACTCCCCGTTGCCCAGGTACGTACCCGCGTTGATCGCATCCAGGCCCAAGGCCTTGAGCAGCTCGGAAGACATGCAGACTCCTGTTTCATCATGTTGTTCTGGTGCCGCCGCGGCACGGGATGCCGGCGGCGAGCTAAGCCGATGATGGTAGCAGAGGGGCCGGCAGGGGCATGGTGCGGTGCGGTGGGGGGGCGTGTCTCGGTAGCGCCGAGCCATGCTCGGCGGGGCCTGTCGGCGCACGACGGTGCTGATGCGCTTGCCGCTGCGCTCGCCGAGCGAGGCTCGGCGCTATCCGTTGTGGGCTTGTTTGGACCAGTCCGGCTGATCCCGGTGCCAGCGCCAGGCGCTTTCGATGATCGGCCCCAGTTCCGTCCAGCGCGGCACCCACCCCAGTTGCTCGCGGGCCTTCTGGCTGGAGGCCACCAGGATCGCAGGATCACCTGCGCGGCGGGGGGCCACCTCGAAAGGTACCGGCGCGCCCGCGACCGCTGCTGCCGTGGCGATGACATCCCGGACGGAGAATCCTCGGCCATTGCCCAGGTTGAACGCATGCGCCCCCGGTCGGCTCTCCATGAAATCCAGGGCCAACGCGTGTGCCTGCGCCAGGTCCTGCACGTGCACGTAATCGCGCACGCAGGTGCCATCGGGCGTGGCGTAGTCGTCACCGAAGATCTTCAGTGCTGGCGCGGTGCCCAGTGCAGCGCGCAGGACATTCGGGATCAGGTGGGTTTCACAGGCGTGAGCCTCGCCGATGCCGTGTTCGGGCAACGCGCCGGCGGCATTGAAATAGCGCAGCGTTACCGAACGCAGGCCGTAGGCGTGCGCTGCATCGGCCAGGATGCGCTCGGCCATGAGCTTGCTGGCCCCGTAGGGGTTGATCGGTGCTTTGGGATGGTCTTCATCGATCAGCTCCGACACGGGGTTGCCGAACACCGCCGCTGTGGACGAGAACACGATGCGATCCACGGCGTGGCGGCGCATGGTCTCGAGCAGGTTCAAGGTGCCGGAAACGTTGTTGGCGTAATAGGCGTAGGGCTGGATGAAGGATTCGCCTACCAGTGAACGAGCGCAGAAGTGGATGACGGCATCGACACGTCGGCCGGTGAACGCTTCCTCCAATGACGCCGGATCCATCAGATCGGCATGGATGAACTCGCCCCAGCGGACCGCACCGCGGTGGCCGGTGGACAGGTTGTCGAGGACGCTGACCTGATGGCCGTTGTCGTGGAGCCATTGCGCCATATGGCTGCCGATGTACCCGGCGCCGCCGCAGATGAGGATGTTCTTCATGAGGTCTCAGGTGAAAAGGGGCGTCTCAGGCTCTTTTGGCGGCGGTATGTGGTGCGCTGCGGCGAAATGCTAAACGCAAGATGTGTCGAGGTGTTCGATCACATTGAAGGGCGGTAAGTCCAAGTGCGTCAAAAGATTGGCGTTTTTCGCCATTGTACTAGCGACCTGTGAAGCAGTTCACTCTTTAATAGTGCAGGGGTAAGCGCAATCTCTGGTACATTTACGTCATAAATCAACGCGTTTCACCCATTGTGTGTAGACAAATGCGCTGCTAGGGGAGGCCAGCGCACTAGAGAGAAGGTGCCGGGTGATGCGTAGTAGAGGAGAAGTCGAGGTGCTACAGGGATCTGTAGAAGACCTGCCAAAACCGCAGGCGATCAGCCGCGGTCGGCGTGTAGAGGCGCGTGCCGCGCTGGAATTGGGGCTGCGGCTTGCAGATCTTCTGGTCATCCCGGGCGCTGCCATCGTCAGCCATCTGGTGCGTAACGGCGGCGTCGCGCCTTCGCAGCCACAGCGCATCGTGTTTGGCGCGTTGCTGCTCAGTACGGTGATCTGTTTCGGCATCGCCCCGGTCTATCGTAATTGGCGTGCGCGCGGCCTTCTGGCCGATCTGTGGGTGGTGCTTCTGGCGTGGACGGCCTCCTTTGGCCTGTTCTCCACCTATGCCGTGCTGGTGGATATGGCGGATGCGGTGCCGACGTTCTGGTTGGTGGGCTGGTATGCGCTTGGGCTGCTGGGCATGACGGCCACACGGGTCTGTCTGCGTGTGCAGTTGCACCGCCTGCGGTCAAAGGGGCTGGATCGGCAGCGGGTGGTCCTGGTGGGCCTGCGTGCGCCCTCGCTCAAATTGCATCGCCTGCTGCGCGGTAAGCCGGAGCTGGGCAAGGAAGTGATCGGCTACTTCTCCAGCCCGGGCGACATCGTGCGGCCAGGCCGTACCGACGGTCCGCGCTGCCTGGGCACCATTGATGACCTTCCGCAGTACATGGACCTGCACCGTGGTGAGTTCGACCAACTGTGGGTGTCGCTGCAGATGGGTAGCGGCCCGCAGATCAAGGAAATGCTGAAGAAGATCGAGCGCTACCCGGTACCGGTGCGGATCATTCCGGATATCAGTGGCTACGGCACGCTCAATCCAGGCGTGCACCTGGTCGGCAACGTGCCGATGATCGGTGTGCGCCAAGGCTTGCCGGACCAGCATTTCAGGCTGGTGAAGCGTATCGAAGACATTCTGGTGGCCGGCATCGCGCTGGTCCTGCTTGCGCCGCTGTTGGCTGTGTTGGCCGTGGGCGTGAAGATCAGCTCGCCCGGGCCCGTGCTGTTCAAGCAGCGCCGTCATGGCTTGGGCGGGAAAGAGTTCTTGATGCTGAAGTTCCGCTCCATGCGCGTGCATGCTGAAACGCCGGACAAGATCACCCAGGCAACGCGCAACGATCCGCGCATCACCCGGTTTGGCGCGTTCCTGCGCCGCTCCAGCCTGGACGAACTGCCGCAGTTCCTGAACGTGTTGGGCGGCAGCATGTCGGTGGTGGGTCCGCGTCCGCACGCGATCCAGCACAACAATCACTATGAGAAGGTGATCGAGCGTTACATGCACCGTCACTACGTCAAGCCGGGCATCACCGGATGGGCACAGGTGCATGGGCTTCGCGGCGAGACGCCCGAGCTGCGCTCGATGAAGAAGCGCGTTCAATACGATATCGACTACATCCGACGTTGGAGTCCGACGCTGGATGTGCGGATCATCGCGATGACGGCGTTCAAGGTGCTCGGACAGAAGTCAGCATACTGATGTCGTAGCCGACGCTGCGGTACGCTGTGCAGTGGCTGCGATCAGTGCGTGGCATGAATTGGTAAATACAGGACAGATGCGTGTTCAAGAACGTTCTTTTCGTCTGCGTCGGTAACATCTGCCGCAGTCCCTCCGCAGAGTTCATGCTGCGCGAACTGGTTGCGGGCAAAGGCATCCAGGTATCTTCGGCGGGGCTTGGTGCCTTGGTTGACCATGGCGTGGACCCCACCGCTCAGGCGTTGCTGATGGAACACGGTCTGGATGGAAGTGGCCATCGTGGCCGCCAGATCAGTGGCAGCATTCTCGGCCAGGCCGACCTGGTGCTGACCATGGAGCGCAAACACGTGCGCCGCATCACCGAGATCGCACCGGAAGCTTCGGGAAAGACCTTCCTGCTTGGCAAGTGGCAGCAGGATCGTGAGATTCCCGATCCCTACCGTCAGCAGCGCGCTGCCTTCGAGCACGTCTATGCGCTGATGAGTGAAGGCGTGAACAGCTGGTCGCGGCACCTGTGACCTGAGTTGCCGATCCCGGCTCCCGCCGAGGATGCCTCGGCGAGATCCCGCGCGCCGTCAATCGGCGATGGATTTCAGGTTGTCGTAGAAGAATCGCTCATCCCGCTCGCCCGTCACGTTGTACAGGGAGTACTTGCGCGCGAGCATCGCACCGCCGTCGCGGATCAGCGGATTCCAGTTGATGGTGGCGCGGGCACGGGTGGAGCGAGGCAGGATGTTGTCGAACGGGATGCTGAAGTAGATCCCCTTGTCGAAACTGCCTTCGCCGAAATCAGCTGCCGACACATCCGTCTTGGTCGCATAGGCGCCCATGGTCACGCCGTTGTCGAACACCCGTGCGATGTTCACCGTGGCACCGTAGTCACCCGCCAGGTAACGCCCCATCGACAACGAACCGACGATGCGCTCCTTGGCGTCGAAGGCGTAATGCAGCGTGGCGTGTCCGGTGGTCATGCGGTAGTCCCGCAGGCCCCAATGCTGGTCGTAGTCGCGCTGCTGCACCCGGTTGATGTTCGCGCTGACCGCCCACGGCTGGCCCATGGGGCGGTAAAGCAGCTCGCCGCCAACACCGGCGTACATCCATTCCAGGTAGCCTGCATAGGCCATGCCGTACAGATCACGTCCGAGCCTGCGCGCGGCGGTCAGCTGCAGGTTGGGGAGCGTCACGTCATTGTCGATCATGTAGCGTCGCAGGTCGGTACGCACCCGCGGCAGCCTGCTCGGTGCGTTGTACTTGAACTTGTCATAGTTGTTCAGCAGGTCTGCACTCACGGTGCCGGTCAACCAGACATCAGGCCGGAAGAAGACGCTGCCTGAATAATTGGCGGCAACCTGGTACAGGATGAAGCCATCCGGCCCGCCCAGGTTCTGTTTGTAGCCGAAGCTGAAACCACCGCCAAACGGGGAGTTGCGCGGGCGGTACAGCACATCGCGGGACACGTCTGCGGGCACGCCGATTTCGGTGCTCCGACGCAGAACATCCGCGCTGACCGTGCCGTCCAGATAGCCGGCAAGCGCTTGACGGTTGACGGTCATGTCGACGATGGGCATGCCCAGGCGGGTGGTCCGCAGCGTGTACCACTCGTAGTCGTCGCCCAGCGCGCTGGATAGCACCCGGCCGGATCGACCCAGCCCCTTGGCCGGACTGAGGTATCGCGTCTGGTAACCGCTGACAAACAGCTCGCTGCCTCGGCGTGAGATTTCCTCGACGCGGAACCCTGCGCTGCTGCGCAGGGCGGAGGCCACAGCGGTCCAGTCGGTGTCACGGTCGCCTGCCGTGGCGGGGGCCGTGTTGGACGGGGAGGGCAGCGTGGACCCGGAAGGGGGTGCCGCGACGTTGCTGTCGCTGCCACGCAGGCCGACAGGTGGCGGATCGAAGGGCTTCGCGGCGGCAGCGGCCTGGCCCGGGTTTCCGCGCAGCGTCAGCGAGAACATCGCCGCGTCACCGCGCTCCCATGCTGCCGTGAGTTCAACGTTGCGATTGGGGACGTAGACCAAGCCCACGTTCACCGGCGTACGCTGGGTCAGGTTGTTGAGGCGGGGCTCGCGTTTGTAGTCGTTGCCATCGTACTCAACCTTGAGCAGCAGCTCATCCCACGGCGTCTGGTAGGTCAGGCCACCGAAGATGCCCACCGGTCCACGGAACATGTTGCTCACGCCGAACTTGCCGGCCTGTGCGATGGCGCTGTTCGCGATCGGGCGTCGGTCCTTGAAGCGGTCATCGATCGCGCCGAGCGGGTTGGAGAAATCACCCCGGTTTCCGATATAGCCTGTGGCCAGGCCGAGCGAGACGTCCAAGGGCCCGACATTCTTGCTGGCCACGAGATACTCGCTGGAAAAGAAGCCCGTGCCGCCGATATCGCGTACGCCAAACGACACATCCGGGGTCCATCGTGTTTCCTGCCACAGCCGCAGCTTGAAATCGATCGACTTGTCCTTGTAGTTCTGATCGCCGGCAATGTTGGGGCCGTAGCGGATGTTGGACACGTTGATGTAGCGGAACGTGCCTTCCAGCCACGGAAACGGCTGCATCGTCACGTTGTAGCGGCTGTAGGGCGAGTTGTGCGAAGCAGTGAACGCCATGTCGCCATCGGCTGCCATGCGCGCGGTAGGTGTCTGCAGCAGGCCGACGCCCCCCCATTCGCTTGCGGTTGGCGGCGGTGCCTGCTGCGCATGCAGCGCGGTGGACAAGGACAGGGCAAGCACCGTCAGCGAAAGGGCGGCGGGGCGCAGGGCGTTCGAACGGCTCAAGGTGCTACTCATCACGGGGCAATGGGCTGGGTGGCGATGAATGCAGCGAACTCTTCGTTGAAGTGCTCATCCACGCCGTTGGAAGCGGCTACCCGCAGGGGAACGTACACCGTGCCGCCCGGTGCGACAGGCTGCGGATCCGAGCGGTTCCACGCGGCGCTGCCCAACTGCTGCACGCGGCCGTCGGGTTGGATCACGAACAGCAGATCCGGATCGGCTGCCACCGTTGCGGGGCAGCTTCGCAGATAGGCCTTGGCATCGCGCCTGGGCTCATGGTCGAGGGTGCATGCCTGCGCCACGGCGCCGATGACGCGGACGGTTGTCGGGCGGGCAGGCAGCTGCACAACGTCACCCTGCTGCAGCACGGGGTTCTGCAGCGGCTGTACCTGGAGCAGGCGCATGTCCATCAGTTGCGGGATGATGCGTCCGGTAGGCGCGTGTGCCTGGAGCCACACCGACAGCGAGGCGGCTGCCTCGGCAAGAACCGGTGAGGGACTGCGCTGCAGCTCCGCCAGATCGTGGGCGAGGCCGGCGCGAAGGCGCACCTGTTGCGCACGCTCGTGCTCACGAAGCAGCGCGGCGCCAAGGAGATACGCCGTGTCACGCGGTTGCGCGGCGATCAGCAACACGGACAGCCGGCCACCGGGCGGGAGGGTGAACACGCTTTCGCTTTCCGCCTCGCCCGACACCCGCGCCTGGACGGGGAGGTCCGTGGCGGACGGCGTGGCCAGGCCCGAAGTGGGCAGCAGGAAGGCGGTGAGCAGGGCCCATGCACGAAGCTTCATGTGTATCAGTCCTGTGCCTTTCTGTACGGCTTGAGCTGCACCATGTCCACCGCATAGTGCGGCGCAAGATACTGCCTGCTTTTCAGGATGAATCCGGTGGACGGATCGGCCCAGTACACGTTGCGGGCCGTAAGCCCCCCTGACAGCGTCTCTTCGAACCGCAACAGCGTGACCTTGCGGCCAAGGATCTCCACCGACTCGCTGCCGGCCCGGCTGAGCGTGCCCGTTACCTTGACGCCCAGCGCGTACGCGGGAACCCAGTCGTATTCGCGTGACACGGTGACCGGCGCGCCCAGGGACAGCAGCCGGGAGAAGGGGGAGGCGCCCACGATCCGCGTCTGATAACTGCGGCCCAGACCCGATGTGCCGCGCAGCAGGCCCGTGTCGTCCAGCTGGAACACAGCGAGCGAGCCGGCGAACCAGCTCTGCTGCGCACCGTCGATTGCGCCGAGCACCATGACCGCACTCAGATCCGGAGCGGAGAGCTGGACCTGTGGAAACCGGTTGGCCGCGACCTGCGCAGGCGTCGCCTGTACGTCCCGCTGCAACAACAGACGGAAGCTGTCACTGGTAGAGCGGCTGGCGGAGGTACAGCCACCCAGCACGAGGGTGGCCAGCACGGACGCCAGAATCAACCAGTGCTGCGGTCGCGCGATCGCAGCGCCGGGTGAATCGTGGCAAGCCATATCAGTTGCTTCCGATCTCGTTTTCGGTCCGCGCTGCGGTGTACAGGATGCTGGTGAAAGGCAGCAGCTGGTTCACGAAGCGGTTCCAACGGGTCACACCTGCTGCGCCGACAAACACCACATCGCCCGGCTGCAGCATGAACTGGCTTCCGACGGCGAACGCCACCGGTGAGCGGGCTTCAAGCTGGTAGATCGTGGAGGGCTCGGTCACCAGGTCTTTCGAGCCGCGGATCACGTACACGGCATTGCCGTTCGCGGTCGCCTGGATGACGCCGCGTGCACGGCCGATTGCCTGGTTCAGCGATACGTCGCCGGTGCGAAAGCTGTAGGCACCGGGCAGGTTCACTTCGCCGACGACAAAAATTTCCTTGCGATCCAGATAAGGAACAAAGATGGAATCGCCGTCCTTCAGGAACAGCTGACGGCCGCCGTACTGATTGGCCAGCGTTTCCAGGTTGATCGTGTAGGTGGTGCCGCCGCGACTCAGTCGGATACCCGACAGGTCAGCCTGGCTGGCATTCAGTCCGGTCTGGCTGATGGCATCTGCCAAGGTCAGCGGCGAGGTGCCCAGGGCGATGGGGCTGGAGCGCTCTGCTGCGCCGGTCACCCAGACGCGCTGGCTGCCGTAGTTCAGCACGGACACATCCACCTGCGGCGACTCGATGTACTTGGCCAGCCGCTGGCTGATCTCCTCACGCAGTCGCGCCGGCGTCTTGCCGCGCGCCTCGACCTTGCCAATGTAGGGATAGAACAGGCTGCCATCGCTCTGTACCAGACGCCCGGCGAGGTTGCCCTGCTGCTGCGAGCCGGCTGGCACGGTCAGTTCCGGGTGATCCCAGACGGTGACATACAGCACGTCACCCACGCCGACCTGGTAATCCTGCGGCTGGTAATCGAACAGTTCGGCTGGCAGCACCTGCTCGGACTGCGATGCGCGGTCCATGGCAATCAGCTTCGGCGTGATAGCGACCATCTCGAGCCTGCCGTCATCACTCTGCCGGCTGCTGGACACGTCACTGTGACGCAGGTGCTGGCCGGGGGCGAGCAGGCAACCGGTGAGGGCCATGGAGGCCAATGCGGCGAGTGCGATGCAGCTGAACTTCGTTTTCATGAGACTTTCAGATTCCGGCAGGCATAAAAAACCCTCGCCAAGCATTGCCCGGCGAGGGCTGGACTTCAAGCGCGGGGCTTGTCAGCCGCCGGTGCCGCCGGTACCACCTGTGCCGCCACCGCCGCCGGTGCCACCCGTGCCGCCGGTGCCACCACCGCCGTCGCCGCCACCGCCACCGCCGCCGCCGCCCGCATCGTTTTCACCGCTGGAGCTGTCGCCACCAATGCTGTAGAGCACGGCACCGGTAGCAACTGCTGCCACCACGGTGCCGGTGATCGCCGCTGCGGAGTAGCCCGAAGCTGCTTCAGCACCAGCAATCTCCGCGCTCGTTTCTGCGCCGTCAACGGGAGCCTGAACCTGTGCATCCTGAGCCAGGACGGGGGAGGACAGACCCACAAGGGCCAGTACTGCAAACATCTTCTTCATGAACGGGGTCTCCTACTCCGTCGGGGGGATTTGAACGCCCCTATGGTCACGGGTGGCCGTAGGGGGTGTCAAGCCGTTTGCGTCATAAATTCTTGATCTGCGGACAATTTCACGTTATCCGCGCTACTTTTTACCGTGGATCGCGCTGCGGTCGAACTCTTTCGCCGCGCCGGACAGCATCTTGGCCAGTTCCACCACCGCCTGATGCGTGCGCAGCTGGGGCAGCATGAGCGGAACACAGCCGCCGAGAAGCAGGGCAAGGGCGACCCAGTGGGCAGGCAGCCGCCATGGCTTCTTCTCCCGGCCGAGGACCCACGCGGTACCAAGCGCCCCCAGTGCCAGACCGGCACCGATTTCCGACCAGGAATGCGCGTTCAACGGAATACGCGAATACCCGATCGCCGCTGCAAGCGCGAATCCGAGCAAAGCGGCCCACCGTGGTGATCGGCCGACCGCGACATACATCACCATGGGCCACACCGCTGCCGACATCGCCGCATGACCGCTGAAGCCGGTGAAGTCCAGCCGCGCCACGCCGATGCCCCAGCCGAGGAAGGCCAGCTTGGATGCCAGGACAGTCAGCCCCACCACCGACAATGCCAGTGCCCAGCGGACGTACCACGTCGTGTCAGTGCGCCAACCGACAATCAGCAGCACGGCCGCCATTGGCAGCAGCACGCGGCTGTCGCCGAGCAGAGAGAGGAAGTCCCAGGGGGAGGGCATGCAGTCCGGACGTCGTGCGGGCAGGGTGAGTCAGCATACGGGGCTGTGAACATGCGGAGCTGACCGCGCGCCATCCGAGGTAGTGCTGCCCGCCGCCACGCTGTATCCTTCACACCCTCGATCTGGCCCCGTAGCTCAGCTGGATAGAGCGTCCCCCTCCTAAGGGGAAGGTCGCCCGTTCGAATCGGGCCGGGGTCACCAGAATTCCAAGCGCCAAGCACCGCCGTCTAGGCGGCATCAGCAGGCGCAGGTCAGTGCCGCGAATCCGCGCGCCGACGACCCGGCAGGAACCTCGCCTCCGATAGCGGTTGCGTCGCATGACAGCCGATGCATTCAATCAGCAATCGGCCATCGGCCGGGCTGCTTTCAATCTGCCGCTGCCCGCAGGTATTGCAGAACAAAGAAAGACTGAGAAAACCGGTGGCGCCCCTATCAGACGGATCAATCAGTTCGATGCAGAAGTAATGGGCCGTGGTCATGGGGTGGTGCCATTCGGGGACGTGACTGTGTATCAGTCTCGCCGTGAATTCGATGCAGACGTTCGGCACGACGGCGCGTCCCAGCCCCTTTTGACGCGCCCCCCCCCCAACAGGAAGCTTGCCCCCGGCATCTACGCCAGCCCGCACTACGCTTGCGCCTGCGCCATTGGTAGAGTGCGGACTCACTCGGGAGGAAGTCAGATGCCGCAGCACGGATGCCCCACGCGGTCCTTCCTCTGCGGCGCAGCGCTCTGCCTGCTGGTGAGCGCGGCGCCCGCATCCGCAATCGCCCAGAACGCGCTGCAAGCCGCAGGGCCCGTCGTCGACATGGCCTCCGTCCAGGTCGCCGGCGAGCAGCCCGGTCCCGGTCTCTGGAAAATCACGTCGCCGCAAGGCCATGTTCTTTGGCTGCTCGGCACGGTGTCGCCGATTCCTGCAGGCGTGCAGTGGCGTTCCACCGAGGTAGAGCAGGCCATTGCCGGCGCTGACCATGTGTTGGGTCCGCCGGGCTGGATGCCGGACGTAAAGATCGGGGTGTTCCGCGGGCTGACGCTGCTGCCGCTGGCGCTCAGAACCGCCAAGGACCCGCAGGGCCGCACGCTGCAGGAGATCATCGAGCCAGCGACGTACGCGCGTTGGTTGACGCTCAAGCAGACCTACCTCGGGCGCGACCGGGGCGTGGAGAACAAGCGCCCGATGATTGCCTCGGGAGAGCTCTACAGTGCTTTCCTGAAGCGCAATGGCTTACGCGAGAGCAAGCAGGTGACCGAGGCGCTGGAGCGCATCTACAAGGACAACGACCTGGTGCCGGAAGAGGCGCGGGTGAAGTTGAAGATCGACGACGCCCGCGATGCGCTGAAGGAACTGCGCGGCACCGAAGTCGATGACCGTGCCTGCTTTGCGCGCACGCTGGATACGGTGGAGTTCGATGCGCCGGTGCTGCGGGAGCGTGCCAATGCGTGGGCGGCCGGTGACATCGCGGCGCTGCGGCGGCTCGCATTGCCAGCAATGGCGCGGACCTGCATGGGCGTGGTGCACGATTCGGAATTCGCGCGTCGCCGTGGCTGGAACGACCTGCCGGCGCAGACCAGGGCGCAGTGGCTCGGGCTGGTGGACAAGGCGCTGGCGCAGCACGCGATTACCTTTTCCACGGCGCCGGTGAGTCTCTTGCTGGGCAGGGAGGATTACCTGGGGGCGTTGGCGGCGCGGGGGTATGGGGTGGAGGCGCCGCCGGAGTAGGGGCGGGGAAATTTGCCGGGGGATTTGCGGCGGGGGATTNGGCCCCCGCAGCCGACTGAAGTCGGCTCTACCAGCGGCGCTGGCTCCGCCCAGCCGACTGAAGTCGGCTCTACCCGTGGCGCTTGGTCCCCGCAGCCGACTGAAGTCGGCTCTACCCGTGGTTCAGTGCGACAGCGGCAGGCGGGCGGTGAAGGTGGTGCCGGTGTCTGCGGCCGATGCGGCGGTCAGGGTGCCGCCGTGGGACAGGGCGATCTGCGCGGCGATATACAGCCCCAGTCCAAGGCCGGAATCCAGCCGCTGGTCGCCGGAGCGGTGGAAGGGCTTGAACAGGGTGTCCTTCGATCCTTCCGGGATGGCGCCGTGGTTCTGCACTTCCAGGGTCATGTCGCGGTCGTCCGCGCGCCCGCGGAGCACGATGGGCTCGCCCTGTTGTCCGTGGATCGCGGCGTTGATCAGCAGGTTGCTGATCAGCTGGCCCAGGCGGTCCACGTCGCAGTTCACCACCGCGGGAAGATCGAGGTCGATTTCCAGCGGGCAGCCGGGGTAGGGCGCCAGCGCCTGCTGGCTCACCCGGGTCAGGATGGCGGACAGGCCGGTGCAGGGTTTGATGCGCAGGGCCAGCCCGGATCCCAGCCGCCCGCGGGCGAAATCCAGGGTCACGTCGATCAACTCGGCCATCCGGTCCGCGCTGTCGTCCAGGTGCTGCAGCAGGTTCTGTTGGGCAGGCGATGCGGCCGACAGCGCCAGCAGTTCCGAGGTGACGCGGATGGCCTGTAATGGATTGCGTAGATCGTGCGCAAGCACGGCGATGAACTCCTCGCGCTCGCGGCCTTCTTCACGCAGCGCGCTGTTGACCATTTCCGATGCCTGCAGCCGCTGTTCGGAGTGGGCGAGCGAGGCGCTGGAGGTGTGCTCGACCGCACCGACCTGCTCGGCGACGACCTTGGCCAGCGCGTGCATGGCCCGCAGGCTTTCGTCGGTGACCTGGCGAGGCTCCGGGTCCAGCGTGCACAGGGTGCCGTAGACGCGCCCATCGGCAAGGACCACCGGCACCGAGATGTAGCTGCGGAACCCATGCGCGGCCGGAATCGGACTGCTGCAGTGGATGGGGTCCTGCTGGGAGTCGCTGAACCAGACCGCCGCACCGGTCGCGGTGACGTCGCGGCAGAAGGTATTGATCAGGTCCAGGCGCAGGCCGGCAGAGATGCCCATGCCGGCACGGTCCAGCGCATGGATGGCGCGCCATTCGTCATTGCTGACCTCCCCGACCAGTGCCACGCGCATGCCGCTGACCGCACACGCCAGCTCAAGGCAGGAGTGGAACGAGGGGAACGTACCGTCCTTGGAAGGAATTCTGCGCATCTGGCGGCTTACGCTTTCAAGGGCCTTCGGACCCCTGCAGGAAAAAGTGAGGTGTCGATTGTGACATCTCGGACGCGCGGGCGCAGTTCGTGCGTCGTGGGTCTGATCCTGAAGAGTTAAGGAGATTGCGCGCAATTCGCTGATTTTGTTGCCCGCGTGGCAGGTGGGTGTCCGGAAATGCGCACTGCCTTGCAGAACGCCGGGTGGCAGACGCGCTAGGTTGAAAGCGACAGGGGTTGTCGTATTTGTTGTCGCGGAGAGATCGCCATGCACCTGTTGCTTGCTCTGTCTGAAGTGGCCATCGGCTTCGCCTGCTTGCTTGGGGTAGTGCATCTGGCTCAGCGGCAGCGTGAGCGGCGCCGCACTCGCCGTGGTACGGAGGGGCGGCACTTTTCAGATAAGTCCCATTGAGTGCATGAGGACCCAGGCTTAGCTTCGGCGGGCAGTTATCCGCTGCCTGTGCCCTGTTGACGGCGCCGACGATGCACTGCCTGCGGCAGGTGTCGTGCGCCCGGAGATTCATGACGACTTCGCTTTCTGTGCCGCGATCGGCTTCTTTGCAGCTGACCTCTCTTTTTTCCGGCCGCGATACGGCGGTAAGCGCCCGGGAGGCATACCCATGCGCCTGAGACGCTTTCGCTATGCGTACGCCAAGCTGCGCAGCTGGCATGTCGGAGTGCTTGTTGCCGTGTCCTGCGCCGCGCGTTACGTGATCACCGGTGACAGCGGCCAGGTGCGTTCTCATGGTGGATGGCGCAAGTCGCGGCTGCGCAGTGCAGCCGCCGGGGACCGCGACTGATCGGCGCGGCCTGACGCTTGCCGCACGCGATTCCAGCCCGGTCCTATAGGACACAGCGGAGCGCCCGCCTACTTTGTGCCACGGCAATTACGCCTCTTTCTGCTGCCTCGGCGCCCGCGGTGCCGGGTCATCCAATGAGAAACCCTCATGTCCTCGATCAAGATTGTTTCGCTTTCGCTGCTGGCCCTCGCCGGCATGCAGTCCGCCTCCGCCTTCGCTGATGACGGCAGCTATTATGTCGCCGGCCGTGTCGTGGCAGCCGAGCACAAGGCGCGTGAGATGGCCGACAGCGCCCGTCCGGGTATCGGCGCGTTTGTGCCGGGCAAGCAGGACGACAAGTTCACCACCGGCTCGTTCGCACTGGGCTACACGTACAACAACGGGTGGCGCGTGGAGGGTGAATACACCCTGCCGAAGACCGACACGTTCACCAGTGGGTCGACCACCTTCCCGCTCAGCAACAACGTGCATTACATCGAGGCACAGCGCCTGATGGCCAATGTGTACCGCGATTTCGCCATCACCGACCAGGTGTCGCTGTACGGTTCGGTCGGCATCGGTATCGCCCGCCTGAAGTCTGATGGATGGCAGGGCACGGTTGCGCGCCAGTACAACGTCGGCCGCCAGGACAACCTGTCGTGGTCGCTGGGCGCCGGTGTGGCGTATTCCCCGATCGATAAGCTGACCCTCGATCTGGGCTACCGCTACGTCGACATGGGTCGTACCGAAAGTGGCTGGAATGCGTTCCCGAACGCGCGTTCGCTGCAGGACGAAAAGATGAGCGCCAACCTGGTGTCGAGCGAAATCTACCTCGGCGGCCGTTACGCCTTCTGATCTGACGGGACGAGGTGGGGCCGCTGTGTCCGCCGAGCTTGGCTTGGTGCGACAGGGCGGCCCCTCTTCATTGGCGGGCAATGACCCGCTGGCGTGGAGCTGACATGGAATACATGATCGCCCTGTTGAAGGATATGGCGCTGGTCCCGGTGACCCTGCTGCCGATCATCAACCCGCTGAGCATCGCCTCGATTTTCGTTTCGTCCGTCGGCAACAAGCACGGACTTGCGCGCCTGCTTGCACGGCAGATCGGGATGAACGTGGCATGGGTGATCATCGCGTCGATGCTGGTCGGCACCTACGTGCTGACCGTTTTCGGCATTTCGCTGGCGGTGGTGCGCTTTGGTGGTGGGCTGCTGGTCGCGGCGAGTGCATGGCGGATGCTGGCGCCCCGCCCCGATACGTCGCCGACCGCGCATGAGACCGAGGCAGCGGGCATTGCGGATGACCAGTTGATGCAGCGCAGTTTCTATCCGCTGACGTTTCCGTTGACCACCGGTCCGGGTGTGATTTCCGCCTGCATCACCCTGGGCGCACACGGTGAATCGATGAACCCGCTGCACCCGCTGCACTTCCTGTCGGGCGCGATCGTTGCGGTCGGCGGGGCGCTGATGGTGGCGGTGGTGATCTACCTGATCCTGCGCAACTCGATCGTGGTGGTCACGCGCCTGGGGCCCTCCGGCGCGGTGGTGATGCAGCAACTGGTGGCCTTCGTGCTGTTGTGCATCGGCATCCAGCTGGTGTGGTCAGGCTGGCTGGATCTGAGCGCAACGTAGGGCGGACTTCAGTCGGCTGGTTTCGACGGGCTGGGTAGAGCCGACTTCAGTCGGCTGGTTTCAACAGGGCCGGGTAGAGCCGACTTCAGTCGGCTGGGACAACTACAGCCGACTGACGTCGGCTCTACCTCTCCAATCAACGGCAGCCGACTGAAGTCGGCTCTACCCGGTTGACCCACCCCTCAGCGCCAGCACCGCTTTCAGCGTGGGCTGAGCAGTTCCAGCAGCTGGCGCAGGCGATAGGGTTTGGGCAGGAACTCGACGTGGCCGGGCAGGGGCGGCAGCTGCGAGCGGGCGTAGCCGGATGACAGGATCATGCGGGCGCCGGGCTGGGCGCGGGCGACGTGCTCGCTCAGTTCGATGCCGGACATGCCATTGGGCATGCTGACATCGCTGAATACCACGTCGTACTCGCGTTCGCTTTCCATCATCGCCACGGCCTCGTGGCCGTCTGCGGTGGTGTCCACGGCGATGCCCATGTCCTGCAGGGCCAGCCCGATCATGTCGCGCAGGTCTTCCTGGTCTTCGACCATGAGTACGCGGATGGGGTCAGTCATTGGCGGGAACCTCCAGGGCAGGCAGCAGCAGGCTGACTGTCGTACCACCACCTTCGGTGCTCGACACGTCGACGAATCCGCCGCATTGGGTAATGAATCCGAACACCTGGCTCAGGCCCAACCCGCTGCCTTGGCCGATGTCCTTGGTCGTGAAAAACGGTTCGCTGGCCCGTGCTGCGATATCCGGTGCCATGCCATGGCCTTCATCCTGGACCCGGATGGCGACGAAATCACGGTAGGTCGGGGTGTCGGCCTGCGGGTCCAGCCGGCGCTCCAGGTCGCCGATGATACAGATATGCCCACCCTCGGGCATGGCGTCGCAGGCGTTGCCCACCAGATTGAACAGGGCCGCCTCCAGCTGCGAGGGGTCCAGCAGCACGTCGGGCAGTACCCGGGTGACCTGCAGTTGCAGTGTGTGTTTGGCCAGGCAGCGCTGCTGCAGGGCGGCCAGCGCAGGCTGCAGCCAATCGGCCGTGGACACACGCTCCCGCACCAGGGTCTGGCCGGCGCCGAAGGCAAGCAATTGGCGGGTGAGCAGCGCGCCGCGGTCGGCTGCCGCCTGCGCGTTGCCGATCAGCCGTTCGGTCGTGTCGTCTTTGTCACAGCGCAGCGCGATGAGGTCCAGGGCGTTGTGGATGGTGGTCAGGAGGTTGTTGAACTCGTGCGCCAGGCCGCGGCTGAGCTGGCTGACTTTCTCGAACTGTTGGGTGCTGGCCAGCGCCCGCTGCGCGTCACGCAGCAATACCTGGGCCTGGTAGCTTTCGGTGATATCGCGGGTGACCTTGACGAAGCCCACCAGCACCTCGGATTCAAATACCGGCTCGATGACCACGCTCGCCCGGAACCGGCTGCCATCACTGCGTAGCCGCCAGCCTTCGCCGGCGTAGCGTCCTTCACGTGCGGCAATGTCCAACGAACGGCCCGGCTCGCCCGCATCGCGGTCAGTGGGGCAGTGGAAGCGACTGAAATGCGTACCGATGACGTCGTCGGCCGGGTATCCCTTGATCCGCTCCGCCCCTGGGTTCCAGCTGCATACCAGGCCATCCGTGTCGAGCAGGTACAGGGCGTGATCAGTGACGCTCTCGATGAGAAGCTTCAACTGTTGGCTGGACTCTGTCTGTGAGGTGAGCTTGGTGACGGCGTTTACCACGAGACTGCGCTGAAGACCCCTGAGGCCGGTGAAGCTAGAAGCGATAGTGTGAAGGATCTGTGTAGGTGGGCGCGTGCCGAAAGTCGTGCAGGAAACGACGGTCATTCAGTTACCATCTCACTTCTTTGTGCCGGGATCTCACTCCATGACCTCTGCTTCAAGCACGCGCGACCCCTGGGTGTGGGGGCTGTCTGCCGCTTTGTTGGCCTCTACCGCGGCGCTTGAACTGGTTGTCCCGCTTGGATATGCGGTCTGGTTGGCCTATTTCCTCGCCATTGGCGTGACAGTGTTCCAGCGCCATGCGGGGTTGCCGCTGCTGGTGGCCGTCGCCGCCTGCATCTTCCTCGCAGTGGGCTACAACATCGCACCGGCGAGCACCAATTCAGCTTTCTCGTTCGTCAACCGCACCATTGGCGGCTTTGCCTTCCTGATGATCGCGCTGATCGTCAACCGCGCAATCCAGGCGCGCCGCGAAGCCTCCGAAGCACTCTGGCTTCAGGAGAGTGAAAACGTGGTGGCGATGAGCCTGCGCGGTGACCTCGGCCCGGAAAAGATCGCCGAGGCCGCCATGACCACGCTGGCCGAGCAGTTGAACGCGCAGACCGCCGTCATGTTTCGCATCGAAAACCATCAGTTGCTGTTGACCGGTGGCGTGGCGCTGCCAGGCGGCATACCGCAGTCGCTGGGGCTGGCCGAGGGCCAGCTGGGGCAGGTGGTCCGCGAGGGCAAGGTCCGTCACCTGCGCGAGGTGGAGGGCAGCGTGCTGAAGATCAGTTCCAGCCTGGGCGACACCCCCCTGCGTGAGCGCCTGCTGGCGCCGATCCTCAGCGACGATGTCATTGTTGGCGTGGTCGAGTTGGGTCGCATCCGTCCGGGGCGCGTTCCGCACCTCGACCGCGTGCTGCTGGAGCGCTGCGCCGACACCATCGGCATCGCACTGCGCGCGGCCGTGCTGCGCGCAAGGTTGGCCGAGCTGCTGGAGGAATCGCAGCGCCAGGGTGAAGAGTTGCAGGCACAGCAGGAAGAACTGCGCGTGTCCAACGAAGAGCTGGAAGAGCAGAGCCGCAGCCTGCTGCACTCCCAGACCAACCTGGAGCAGCAGCAGGCGGAAATGGAACAGACCAACGTGCAGCTGGAAGAGCGCACGCACGAGCTGGAAGGGCAGAAGCAGGCGCTGCTGATCGCGCAGGCTGCGCTGGTGCGCAACTCCAACGAGCTGTCTGCCGCCTCGCGCTACAAGTCCGAGTTCCTGGCCAACATGTCGCACGAGCTGCGGACGCCACTGAACAGTTCGTTGATCCTGGCCAAGCTGCTGTCCGACAACCGCGACGGCACGTTGAGCGATGAGCAGGTCAAGTACGCGCAGGCCATCCTGTCGTCGAACAATGACCTGTTGTCGTTGATCAACGACATCCTGGACCTGGCCCGCATCGAAGCCGGCCATGTGGAACTGTCCGATGAGGTGGTGGTGGTCGACGGCGCGCTGCAGCGGCTGCGCGAAACGTTCGAGCCGCTGGCGCGCGAGAAAGGGCTGGCACTGGAGATCGTGGCCGATGCCGGTGCACCCAGCCAGTTCACCGCAGACAGCCAGCGCCTGCAGCAGATCCTGAAGAACCTGTTGGCCAACGCGGTCAAGTTCACCGAACACGGCACGGTCAGCCTGCAGGTGCAGGCCGTGGCCCCTGACCGGGTGCGCTTCGTGGTGCGCGACAGCGGTATCGGCATCGCCGCCGAACAACTGGACGCCGTGTTCGAAGCGTTCCGCCAGGCCGACGGCAGCACGCGTCGCCGCTATGGCGGCACCGGTCTTGGGCTTTCGATTTCGCGCGACCTCGCCACCCGCATGGGCGGCGACATCCGGGTGCAAAGCGAGCTGGGCCGTGGCAGCACCTTCTCGTTGGAATTGCCGTTGAGCGGCTCGCCCGAACAGGCCGACGCGCCACCGACGATGGGCAGCGCGCACGCCACCTCGACGCCTGCCAGCCCTCGTGTGCCTGCAGCGGCGCCGGCCACCATCCCGGTACAGGCCCGCAGTGAAGCCGCAGCGGTATCGGCGTCGCCGTCACTGGTGGCGTGGCAGGCGGCGGCGAACCAGCGTGCCGGTTCCCTGCGCAGCGAGCGGCTGATCCTGGCGGTGGAAGATGACGCCACCTTCGCCGAGGCGCTGGTGACGCTTGCGCGTGAACTGGACTTCGACTGCGTGGTCGCGACCACGGCCGAGGAGGCGCTGACGATGGCGCGCGAGCTGCGCCCGAGTGGCGTGCTGCTGGACATCGGCCTGCCCGATGTGTCCGGGCTGAGCGTGCTGGAGCGCCTGAAGCGCGATCCGTTGACCCGCCACATCCCCGTGCACGTGGTGTCGGGCATGGAGCGCAGCCAGCTGGCGATGGAGCTGGGGGCCATCGGCTATGTGATCAAGCCGGCCACCCGCGAGCGCCTGGTGGAAGCCATCCAGCAGTTGGAAAAGACCAGTCAGCGTGACGTGCGCCGTCTGCTGATCGTCGAGGACGACACCGAACTGCGTGGCAACCTTGAACTGCTGCTGGGCCGCGAACAGCTGCAGATCACCGCTGTCGGCACCATCGCCGAGGCAGTGCAGCAGCTGAGCAGTGCGACCTTCGACTGCATGGTGACCGACCTGGCCCTGCCCGACGGCAGTGGCTACGACCTGCTGGAGTACATGGCCAAGAGCGAGGACGTCGGCTTCCCGCCGGTCATCGTGTACACCGGCCGCGCCTTGGGGCGCGAAGAAGAACAGCGCCTGCGCCGTTACTCCAAGAGCATCATCATCAAGGGGGCTCGTTCGCCGGAGCGCCTGCTCGACGAAGTGACCCTGTTCCTGCACAGCGTGGAGGCCAACCTGCCCACCGACCAGCAGCGCCTGCTGCGCGAGGCGCGTCGACGCGATTCGGTGCTGGATGGCCGCACCGTACTGCTGGCCGAGGACGATGTCCGCAACATCTTCGCCCTGTCCAGCGTGCTGGAGCCGTTGGGGGTGAAGCTGGAGATCGCACGCAACGGTCGCGAGGCCGTGGACCGGCTGGCGACCATGGAAGTGGACCTGGTGCTGATGGACATCATGATGCCTGAAATGGATGGGTTGACCGCCATGCGCGAGATCCGCAGCCAGCGCCAGCACAAGGACCTGCCGATCATCGCGCTGACCGCCAAGGCCATGCCCGATGACCGCGAACGCTGCCTGCAGGCCGGTGCCAACGACTACATCGCCAAGCCCATCGACGTGGACAAGCTGGTGTCGCTGTGCCGGGTGTGGTGCTCGCGGCAATGAACGAGGCGGAGCTGTTCGACCTGGAGTTGAAGGTGCTGGTGGAAGCCATCTACCAGCGCTACCACTACGATTTCCGTAACTATGCGGTGTCGTCGTTGCGGCGGCGCATGCGCCAGGCCATGCAGCGCTATGAGTGCGAGCGGCTGTCTGACCTGCAGCACCGCCTGCTGCATGAGCCGGACCTGTTCGCCCAGGCGATGCAGTTCTTCACCGTGCAGGTGTCGGAGATGTTCCGCGACCCGTCGTACTTCAAGGCGCTGCGCGAGCTGGCGGTGCCGGTGCTGCGCACGTATCCGTCGATCAAGCTGTGGGTAGCCGGCTGCAGTACCGGCGAAGAGGTGTGGTCGCTGGCGATCCTGCTGCAGGAAGAGGGGCTGTTGGATCGCAGCATCATCTACGCGACCGACATCAATCCCTCTGCATTGGCAGCGGCGGAGTCGGGCACCTACGGTATCGACCGGATCGCCCAGTTCAGCCGCAACTATCTGCAGGCCGGCGGCCAGAGCTCGCTGTCGGATTACTACACCACCGGGTACGACGGCGCGGTGTTCGACCGACGCCTGCGCCGCAACGTGGTGTTCGCCGATCACAGCCTGGCCACCGATACCGTGTTCTCCGAAGTCCATCTGGTCTCGTGCCGGAACGTGCTGATCTATTTCAACCGTCCGCTGCAGGATCGCGCCGTGGGGCTGTTCCGCGAGGCGCTGGTGCACCGCGGCTTCCTCGGACTGGGCAGCAAGGAGTCGCTGCAGTTCGGCGAGCACGGCAACGCGTTCGAAACCTGCGCGCGGGAGCAGCGCCTGTACCGGAAGGCGGCCTGATGGGCGCTGCGTTTCCGCGGCTGCTGGTGATCGGCGCCTCTGCCGGGGGCGTCACTGCGTTGCAGCGGGTGCTGGCAGCATTGCCTGCGGCGCTGGGCTGTCCGGTGCTGGTGGTGTTGCACCTGCCGCGGGATCGGCCCAGCCGGATTGCCGAGTTGCTGGATCCGTCGTCGGCATTGACCGTGCGCGAGGCCGAGGACAAGCAACCGCTGGAGCGGGGGACGGTCACCTTCGCACCGCCGGATTACCATCTGCTGGTCGAAGATGCGTCGTCCATTGCGCTGTCGATGGATGCACCGGTGTTGTTCTCGCGTCCCGCCATCGACCCGCTGTTCGAATCGGCGGCTGCCGTGTTTGGTGAGGATGTGTTGGCGATCCTGCTGACGGGAGCCAGCAGTGATGGCAGCGAAGGCGTGGCGGCCGTTCGTGATGCGGGTGGCCAAGCCTGGTTGCAATGCCCCGAAGATGCCGAGGCGTCGATGATGCCCGCTTCGGCCCTGCAGCGTGCCGGTGCCGATGCGGTGCTGACGCTTGAAGAGATATGCAGATGCCTGAAGGATTTGAAATGAACCTGCTTCATCCCGTGGCTGTAGCAGACGCAGCGCCGGTCAATGTGTTGATCGTCGATGACGTGCCGCAGAACCTGGTTGCGATGGAAGCGCTGTTGCGCCGTGATGGACTGCGTATTCTCTGCGCGTCCTCCGGCTATGAGGCGCTGGAGCTGTTGCTGGAACATGATGTCGCCTTGGCGCTGCTGGATGTGCAGATGCCGGAAATGGACGGCTTCGCGCTGGCCGAGCTGATGCGGGGTTCGGCGCGCAGCCGCGATGTGCCGATCATCTTCCTCACGGCCTCGCCGCAGGATCCGGTGCGTGCGTTCAAGGGCTATGAAAGCGGTGCGGTGGACTTCCTGCACAAGCCGATCGAACCGCAGATCATCCTCGGCAAGCTCGGTGTGTTCATCGAGTTGTACGAGCAGAAGCGCTTGCTGAAATCGCGCAACGAGGCGCTGGAGCGCGCGCTGACGCTCAATGAAACGATGATGGCCGTGCTGACCCACGACCTGCGCACGCCGCTGTCGGCGATCCTGTTGTGCGCGGACAAGTTGTCGCTGGACATTCCGCAGGACGCCAGCGCGCAGCAGACGTTGCGGCACCTGGAGACCAGTACCCTGCGCATGGCGCGGATGGTCGACCAGTTGCTCGATTTCTCGCGCATCCGGTCCGGCGGCTTGCGCCTGGAGCGTACGCCGTGCAACGCCGCAAGCGTGGTCACCGCCGTAGTACAGGAAGTGGAACGCGGCCAGGCCAACGCGGCGATCGACGTGCGGCAGTCCGGTGATGCGCGCATGCAGGGCGACCCGGATCGCTTGGCGCAGGTCGTGTCCAACCTGATCGGCAATGCGCTTGTGCACGGTGGCAACGAACCGGTCGAAGTGCAGGTGGACGGCGAGGATCCGGCGCAGGTCGTGCTGCGCGTACGCAATCGCGGGCATATTGGCGACAGCCTGCTGCCGCGCCTGTTCGAGCCGTTCAAAGCCAGCTTCCATGCCAGCAAGGGTTTGGGGCTGGGGTTGTTCATTGCCGACCAGTTCGTGCGCGCACATGGCGGCGAACTGGAAGCACGCAACGAAGCACAGGACGTGGTGTTCGAAGCCCGCCTGCCCCGGCGGGCCTGATCGGACCCGCGCTGTAGAACGGCAGGTTTCTCTCGCACCGTAAAAGCGCCCTGGTCCCGCTTGCCCTGCTTGCGCGGGATCAAGGCGAGCGCGAGACTTGCCCGATGAACACCCCGTGCTTCCACATCCGCAGTTACGGCGACGCCGGCGGTGGCGACCGCCACGACTTCGCGCAATGGGTGCTGCCGCTGCGGGGTGAGCTGCAGTTCGAACTGGACGGTCAGGGGGCGCGGCTGGATGCGTTTCAGGGCGTGTTCGTCGCGCCAGGTGAGCACCATGACCAGAGGGGGCAGGGGCGCAATGCCCATCTGGTGATTGATTGCGATCTGCAATGGTTCGACGACCACACCCTGGACCACCTGCGGCGTCAGCGCTGGCTGTTCCTGCCGCAGTCGCTGCGCCGCGCGTTGCACGCCACGCCCGCTGGTGATCGCGCTTCGCTGCTGCCGCAGCTGTTGCAGGCGTTCGCGCCCGATGGCAGTGGCGCACGTCTGCAGGCGCTGTGCACCCACATCCAGGATGCGCCGGGTGAGCCGTGGCCGGTGGAGCGCATGGCGCGACGGGCGGGGTTGAGCGTCAGCCACCTGCATGCCTGGTTTGTGCGCGAAACCGGGCTGCCTCCACAGGCGTGGTTGAGTGCCGTGCGCCTGCGCCTGGCACGCCATCTGCTGTGCACGACCGCGTTGCCGATCAGCCAGGTCGCCCAGCGTGTGGGCTATTCGGAGCAGAGTGCGCTGACGCGTGCGCTGGTGCGCGAAACCGGGCGTACTCCTACCACCTGGCGCTCTCGCGGGCCCGCGACCGTAGCCCGGGTCAAGACACGCCGCGCACCCACCCCCTAGGCTTCCCGGCCTGACAGCAGGGTAGGCGGTGTGATGAATCGTTCGATGGGTGTGGGCATCGGCAATGGCGTGGCGGCAGGCGCGCTCTGGGGCGTGGTGTTCCTGGCTCCCGCCGTACTGATGGCCTTCGATGCGGTGCAGCTCTCCGCCGGCCGCTATCTGATCTATGGGCTGGTGGCCGTGGCCCTGCTCTGGCCGCGCTGGAAGCGCTTGGCGCCGCAGCTCGGTGCTGCCGAATGGCGCGGGCTGGTGTGGCTGAGCCTGGCCGGCAACCTGGTGTATTTCCTGCTGCTGGCGACCGCCGTGCAGTGGGCAGGCGGTGCGGCGGCATCGCTGATCGTTGGCTTGATTCCCGTCGTCGTTACCTTGGTGGGCGTGCGCGAAGAAGGCGCGGTGCGGTTGGCCAAGCTGGCACCGGCGCTGCTGCTGTGCCTGACGGGCGTCGCCTTGGTCGGTTACGAGGCACTGGTGTCCGAGCACGTGGCTACGCCGTGGCGACAACGCGTGCTGGGCCTGCTGTGTGCGTTTGGTGCCTTGCTGTCCTGGGCGGCCTATTCGGTGGGCAACAGTCGCTGGTTGCAGCGTCGCCCGGATCTGTCCGCACATGATTGGTCATTGCTCACCGGCGTGGTCACCGGCGCGCTCGCGCTGCTGCTGGTGCCGATGGCCTTCGTCTTCAACACGGCGCATCACGATGCGGGGGCGTGGGGGCTGTTCTGGGTCGTCAGCGCCGGCGTAGCGATCATTGCCTCGCTGTTGGGCAATGCCTGCTGGAACCGCGCGAGTCGTCTGCTGCCGTTGACGCTGACCGGCCAGATGATCGTGTTCGAAACCCTGTTTGCCCTGCTGTACGGCTTCGGCTGGCAACGGCGCTGGCCCACCGCGCTGGAGCTGGCGGCCATCGCCTGCCTGGTGACCGGGGTGCTCTGGTGCGCGCATGCGCATCGCGCGCCACGCGCGATTACCGAGCATGCTGGCTGAGGAAGACGATGTCGTGGCGGCCGCCCCGCGCGCCAGCGACGTGGTCACCGATGCAACCATTTTCGCCGACGATGCGTGCATATGAAGCGCTGGTGTTTTTGCAGCGCAGCACTTGACAGCAGCGGGGTCGGCGGTGTTTTCTAGTCCCATGGTCACCGCCTCCGCTCCCTTCGCCCTCGCACACGTCGCCTTCGCGGCGCCAGATCGTGCGCGGTTGGATGCCGGCAGCAACACGGCCATTACCACGATTACCACCACCACCGGCACCACCTGCCGGGTGCGGTCCGTCGTCTTCGCGTAACTCACGAAAACCACGGCCCCGCACCGAACCAGGTGGCGGGGAAACCTTCCACCGAGCGCGATGCGGGGCCTCCCACCGAGGTTGCCATGTCCAGTGCCGTTTCTGTAGAACCCGCCGCGTCGCCCTTGCCGGTGCCCCCGCGCACCGTCGTGCACAAGTTCGGCGGCACGTCGGTGGCCGATGCCGATCGTTATCGCCATGTGGCTCGTCTGCTGCTGCAGCGCCCCGAGCGGATGCAGGTCACCGTGGTGTCTGCGATGAAAGGGGTGACCGATGGCCTGATCGACCTGGCGCGGATGGCGGCGGCGGGCTCGCCACAGTGGCGTGATGCCTGGCATGCGCTGCGCGCGCGCCATCGCGGTGCAGCCGCCTCGTTGCTCGGCGAACATTCCGGCGCGAGCGTGGAATGGCTCGACGCGCGCTTCGATGAGTTGGCCGAACTGCTTGCCGCGTTGGCGGTGATCGGCGGGTTGCCGGACGATGTGCTGGACCGGGTGCAGGGACTGGGAGAAGTGTGCTCTGCGCACCTGCTGGGGCATCATTTCCTGGCAATCGGCGAGGACTGTGCGGTGCTGGACGCGCGCGAGGTGCTGGTGGTCGAGCATGGCGAACTGGGTGTCAACGTGGACTGGGAGACGAGTGCCGCGCGGCTGCAGGCATGGCGACAGCGGCATCCGCAGACGCGGGTGGTGGCTACCGGGTTCATCGCGCGCGACGGCAAGGGGCGCATCACCACGCTGGGGCGCAATGGCAGCGATTACTCCGGGGCGATCTTCGCCGCCCTGTTCGACGCGGATGAACTGCAGATTTGGACTGATGTGGACGGCGTGTTGTCCGCCGATCCGCGACTGGTGCCCGAAGCGGTGCAGCTGGATGCACTGAGCTACGACGAAGCCTGCGAACTGGCCTATTTCGGCGCGAAGGTGGTGCATCCGCAGACGATGTCGCCGGCCATCCAGCGCGGCTTGCCGATCCTGATCCGCAATACCTTCCAGCCAGACCATCCGGGCACCCGCATCACCGCAGAGCGCTCGGTGCGCGGACCGATCAAGGGGCTGACGCTGAGTGCCGAACTCGCCGTGCTCAACCTGGAAGGCACCGGCCTGATCGGTGTGCCGGGCACCGCCGAGCGGGTGTTCTCGGCGTTGCGCCAGGCACACGTATCGGTGGTGATGATCTCGCAAGGGTCGTCCGAACATTCCATCTGCTGTGTAGTGCGTGGCAACGAGGCCGTGCGCGGCCGCGATGCCTTGCTGCAGGCGTTTGCACATGAGCTTGCGGTGGCGCAGGTGCAGCGCGTGCAGTTGACCACGGGTGTCAGCGTGCTGGCGGCGGTAGGCGATGGCATGGCGGGCCAGCCCGGCGTGGCGGCACGTCTGTTCGAGTCACTCGGCCGCGCGCAGGTGAACATCCTCGCCATTGCGCAGGGGTCCTCCGAGCGCAACATTTCAGTGGCCATCGACAGCGGCGACGCGACCCGTGCCCTGCGCGCCGCGCATGCCGGATTCTGGCTGTCGCCGCAGACGTTCGCGGTGGGCGTGATTGGTCCGGGCAACGTCGGTGCGGCCTTGCTGGACCAGTTGCAGGCCGAGCAGGGGCCGCTGCTCGGCAAGGCCAACATCGACCTGCGCCTGCGCGCGGTGGCATCGCGCGGCGGCATGTACCTGGCACCGCGCGCGCTGCAGGGCGAATGGCGCACCGCGCTGCAGGAGGGCAGGGAAGCCAACGACCTGGATCGCTTCACCGCCCATCTGCTGTCCGCGCATCTGCCGCATGCGGTGGTGATCGACTGCAGCGGCAGTGCCGAGGTGGCCGAGCGTTACGAGGGCTGGCTGGCGGCCGGCATCCACGTGGTCACGCCGAACAAGCAGGCCGGTTCGGGGCCCCTGGAACGCTATCAGCGCATTCGCGCAGCCGCGACCGCCAGCGGCGCGCGCTTCCGTTATGAAGCGACCGTCGGTGCGGGGCTGCCGGTGATCACCACGTTGCGCGACCTGGTCGACACCGGTGACGAGGTGCTGTCGATCGAAGGTATTTTTTCGGGCACGCTGGCGTGGCTGTTCAATCGCTTCGACGGTAGTCAGCCGTTCTCTGCTCTGGTGGAACAGGCGCGTGGCATGGGCTATACCGAGCCCGATCCGCGCGACGACCTGTCCGGCATCGACGTCGCACGCAAACTGGTGATCCTGGCGCGTGAGGCGGGCCGCGCGCTCAGCCTGGAGCAGGTGCAGGTGCAGAGCCTGGTGCCGGAGGCGCTGCGCGGCGGCAGCGTGGAGGCATTCATGCAACGCCTCGCCGACAACGACGCGGCATTGCTGCAGCAGCTGCGGCAGGCGCGCGAACGCGGTGCCGTGCTGCGCTACGTGGCCGCGCTGACGCCGCAGGGCGCGTCGGTTGGTCTGGTCGAGGTGCCGCTGGACCACGCATTCGCCAACCTGAAACTCACCGACAACGTGGTCCAGTTCCGCACCCGGCGGTACTGTGACAACCCGCTTGTGGTGCAGGGTCCGGGGGCTGGCCCCGATGTGACCGCCGCCGGTGTGTTCGCGGACCTGCTGCGCGTGGCTGCCGGCGAAGGAGCGCGCCTGTGATCGCACGCGCGTTCGCACCGGCGTCGGTCGGCAATGTCGGCGTCGGCTTCGACATTCTGGGCCATGCCATCGCCGGCGTCGGTGACACGGTGACCGTGCGCCGGATCGCCGAGCGCGAGGTGCGGATCGACGCCATCCGGGGTGCTGACCTGCCGCTGCCACGGGAGCCCGCGCTCAATACGGCCGGCGCGGCCTTGATGGCGATGCAGGAGGTGCTCGAACTGCCGTACGGCTTTGCCGTCGAAATCGACAAGGGCATCGCGCTGGGATCGGGCATGGGCGGATCGGCCGCCTCCTGCGTGGCGGCACTGGTGGCCGCCAATGCGTTGCTTGATGCACCCCTGGACCGTAAGGCTTTGTATCCGTTCGCGCTGGAAGGCGAGATGGTGGCCAGCGGCGGCCGCCATGGGGACAACCTGGGGCCGATGCTGCTGGGTGGGCTGGTCTTGAGCACCGCCGACCGGCTGGTGTCCATCCCGGTACCGGAAGCGTGGCACAGCCTGCTGGTGCATCCCGACGCGGTGCTGGAAACCCGTCGCGCACGCGAGGCGTTGCAGGGCAGTTATGCCTTGGGTGATTTCGTGGCGCAGAGCGCGAACCTTGCGCTGGTGCTGGCCGGTTGCTTCCAGAGCGATGCGGCACTGGTCCGTGCCGGCCTGCGGGATGTGCTGGTCGAGCCGCGGCGTGCACCGCTGATCGGTGGCTTCGCGGCGGCCCGTGACGCCGCGCTGGCAGCGGGGGCGATGGGCGCCAGCATCTCCGGCGCCGGGCCCAGCGTATTTGCCTGGTTTGAAGACAAGGCCAGCGCTCAGGCCGCCGCCGCGCCGGTGCAGGCCGCGTTTGCTGCGGCAGGCTTCGACAGCCAGGCGTGGGTATCTCCGTTGTCCGCACCGGCGGCGGTGCTGTTGTGAACTCTCTCCCCCTTCAGGAAGGTGCGATGCACTTTGTTTCCACTCGCGGCCAGTCCGCACCCGTATCACTGAGCGCAGCCATTGCCGCGGGGCTGGCCCCTGATGGCGGCCTGTACGTGCCGAAGCAGCTGCCAGCCGCGCGCCGCTTCGTCGCCACCGATTCGCTGGCAAAGACGGCCGCGCAGGTACTGTCACCGTTCTTTGAAGGCGACGTATTGTCGGATGCACTACCCGCGATCTGCGACGAGGCCTTCGACTTCCCGCTGCCGTTGCGGCCACTGGCGCGTCGCGGCGACCATGTGCTGGAGTTGTTCCATGGCCCAACGGCGGCGTTCAAGGACGTCGGTGCCCGTTTCCTCGCTGCCGCCTTGGCGCGCCTGCGGGCGGGGCATGCCCAGCCGCTGACGATTGTGGTCGCGACCTCGGGAGATACCGGCGCTGCAGTGGCCGCCGCGTTCCATGGACAGCCTGGACTGCGCGTGGTGGTGCTGTACCCGGATGGCAGGGTGTCGCCACGACAGGCGCACCAGCTGGGGTGTTTTGGCGGTAACGTGCAGGCGTTCCGTGTTTCCGGATCATTCGATGACTGCCAGGCCCTGGCGAAACAGGCGCTGGCGGATACGCAGCTGCAGGCCCAGGTGCCGTTGAGTTCGGCCAACAGCATCAGCCTGGGCCGGCTGCTGCCGCAGATGAGTTACTACGCGCACGCCGCGCTGCAGCACCAGCAGGCCGGGGGCGCGCTGCTGAACCTGGTGATTCCCACCGGCAACCTCGGCAATGCGATGGCGGCGATCCTGGCACGCGCCGTGGGCCTGCCCATCGGACGCATCGTGCTGGCGACCAATGCCAATGATGTGCTGCCGCGCTATTTCGCCGGCGAAGATTTCAGCCCGGGTGCGAGTGTGGCCACGACGGCCAATGCGATGGACGTCGGCGCGCCCAGCAACTTTGAGCGGCTGCGCTGGCTGTTTGCGGGGGACGATCGCGCGCTGCGGGAGGCGTTCACCGCACACAGTGTGGATGACGTGGCGATCCGGGCGACCATCGCCAGTGCGTTCGCCAGCACCGGCGAGGTGTTCTGTCCGCATACCGCGACGGCCGTGCGGGTGCTGGATGATCTTCGTACGCAGGGTGCCAAGGGAGACTGGGCGGTCGTCGCCACCGCGCATCCGGCGAAGTTCGAATCGGTGGTGGAGCCGTTGATCGGCACCGCGCTGGAGGTGCCGCCTGCACTGGAGGCACTGCTGCGTCGGCCGACGCATGCCGAGCCGCTGGCGGCGGACTATCCCGCGCTGCGGGCGGTGTTGCAGCAGTAGCGCCGAGCCACGCTCGGCGGATTCCGTGCAACGCGGTAGTGCCTGACGCCGGCCGTGCCGCTGCGCTCGCCGACCACGGGTCGGCGCTACCCGATGATCACGGAGCGGCCAATGCACGTAGCGCCGAGCCACGCTCGGCGGACGCCATGAGACGCGGTAGTGCCCGACGCCGGCCGTGCCGCTGCGCTCGCCGACCATGGGTCGGCGCTACCCGACGATCACGGAGCGGCCAATGCACGTAGCGCCGAGCCACGCTCGGCGGACACCATCCGACGCTGCGCGCCTTGAACGGCTCAGCCGGTGGCCAGTCGACGCAGGGCGGGTTCGTCGAGGATCTCCACGACGTTCAAATGGGGCAGGGCGATCAGCGCCTGCTGGCGAAGGCGGGTAAAGGTGCGGCTGACGGTTTCCATCGTCAGGCCGAGATGGTCGGCGATGTCCCCACGCCCCATCGGCAGGGTGACACGCAGGGCCACGCCGCCCAGGCGCACTTCGCGCTCGGCCAGCCGCAGCAGGAAATCGGCCACTTTCTCCGGTGGCTGCAGGCGTGCCAGCGACAGTGCTGCATCCTGCGCATCGTCCAGCGCCTGGCAGGCGCGCTGCAGCAATTTGCGCTCCAGGTGCGGGTAGCGATCACGCAGCTCGCGCATGTGGGCCACCGATACGCGGCAGACGCGGCTGTCGGCGATCGCTTCGACATCGTGGCGGTGGAGATCACTGCCGCTCAGGCCCAGATAATCGCCGGGCAAGACGAACCCGTTGATCTGCCGGCGCCCGTCGGACAGCGTGCGCACCAGTCGCAATGCGCCCTGCGTCAAGGTATAGACATGGTGGCGGGGTTCACCACTGCGGGCCAGCGTGCTGCCCATCGCCACCTGCTGCGACACCGTAACGGCCTCCAGCGCCTGGCCCTCTTCTGGTGACAGCGCCGAGCAGACCGCCAGATGGCGTACCGAACAGTGCATGCAGTCCAATGTCGAGCAGCCGGGCGTGGCAGGGCGGAAGGCATCGGCAGGGCTGGAATCGAACCGCGACATGGCGTGGGGGGGCAAAGCGCGCTGCGAGGGGAAGTGGCCATGATACGACATGTAGCCGATGCGCCCGGACGCAGGCGCGGCGGGCGGCGCTGCCGCTACAATGACCGCCCTTGCCCTTCCCCCGTTTTCTGCAGGAGCCCCACGTGATCAAGCCCCGTACCCCGCCCGGCATCATGGAACTGCTGCCGCGCGAGCAGATCGCGTTCCAGCGCATGCTGGACGTCATCCGCCGCAACTACGAGCGCTTCGGGTTCCTGCCGGTGGAGACGCCGGTGTTCGAGCTGTCCGACGTGCTGCTGACCAAATCCGGTGGCGAAACCGAGCGCCAGGTGTATTTCGTGCAGTCCACCGGTGCGCTGGCCAATGCAGCGCAGGCCGATGACGCCTCGTTGCCGGAACTGGCCCTGCGCTTCGACCTGACCGTACCGCTGGCCCGCTACGTGGCCGAGCACGAACACGACCTGACGTTCCCGTTCCGCCGTTACCAGATGCAGCGCGTTTACCGCGGCGAGAGGGCCCAGCGCGGCCGCTTCCGTGAGTTCTACCAGTGCGACATCGACGTGATCGGCAAGGATGCGCTCAGCATCCGTTACGACGCGGAGGTGCTGGCGGTCATCCATGCGGTATTCGCCGAACTGCGCATCGGTGAATTCGCCGTGCAGTTGAACAACCGCAAGCTGCTGCGCGGCTTCTTCGAAACCCTGGGCGTAGCCGAGGGCGAACGCCAGCTGGCCGTGCTGCGGGAAGTGGACAAGCTGGACAAGCGCGGACCGGACTACGTGCGCGAGACGCTGGTCGGCGCCGACTTCAACATCCCGGCCGATCAGGTCGAGCGGATCCTTGCCTTCGTGGCGGTGCGCTCGCAGGGGCACGACGATGCCCTGGCGCAGCTGGCGCTGCTGGAGGCCGACGCGGCGGCGACGGACACGCTGCGCACCGGCGTGGCGGAGCTGCGCGAAGTGCTGCAGCTGGTGAAGGCGCTGGGTGTGCCGGAGCAGGCGTACTGCCTGAACTTCTCCATCGCCCGCGGCCTGGATTACTACACCGGCACGGTGTATGAAACGATGCTGACCGACCACCCGCAGATCGGCTCGATCTGCTCGGGTGGGCGCTATGAAGACCTGGCCAGCCACTACAGCAGGTCCAAGCTGCCGGGCGTGGGCATTTCCATCGGCCTGACCCGCCTGTTCTGGCAGCTGCGCGAAGCCGGCCTGATCGAAGGGATCGAGGCCAGCAGCGTGCACGCGCTGGTCGCCCTGATGGACGAGCAGGGCATGCCGCAGTCGCTGGATATCGCCCGCCGGCTGCGCATCGGTGGCATCAACACCGAGGTGCAGATGGAAGCGAAGAAGATCGGCAAGCAGTTCCAGTACGCGGCCAAGGCGGGTATCCGCTTTGTCGTCCTGGCCGGCGAGGACGAGCTGGCGCGCGGCGTGGTGGCAGTGAAAGACCTGCTGCGCGAACAGCAGTTCGAAGTATCCCGTGACGAGCTGGCCAGCACGCTGCAGGTCGAACTGGAGCAGGCCCGCGCCATGGCGTGAGGGTTGCCCGGGGCGGGATCCCTTTCCCTCGGTGAGAGGGACCCCCAAGACACGTGCCGCCGAACCACCCACCTTCACCGGTGGGTTTTTTTTTGCCCGGGATTTGACCGGCCACCGGGGTTTGCGATAATGTACTAGCACGCTATTACATTGATACCTGCTGCGATCCCATGAAAGCCCGTCCCGCCCCGAACCCGAAAGACACCCAGGCCGACCTTGCATCGCTCGCTGACGCATTCGCCGCGCTGGATGACGCCGGGGAGGTCGCCGCGTTCCTGCGTGACCTGTGCACCCCGGCGGAACTGGAAGCCATTGCCGACCGCTGGAAAGTGGTGCCGTTGCTGCAGCAGGGCGTGCCGTACCGCGAGATCCATGAGCGCACCGGCGTCAGCGTGACCACTACCGGTCGCGTGGCCCGTTCACTGGAGCATGGCCACCGTGGCTACGCTGCCGCCATCGCGCGCCTCGCCACGCGCTGAACCGAATGCTCCACCCCTGAATTCCAAGAGACTTTCCCCCATGAGTGCACTCCAGGCAGCCCCGGCACGAGACCGGCTGCGTATCGCCATCCAGAAGAACGGGCGCTTGGCCGAACCCGCGCGCAACCTGCTCAGCGCGTGTGGCCTGAGCTGGCGCGAGAGCCGCGACAAGCTGTTCTGCTATGGCGAATCACTGCCGGTGGATCTGCTGCTGGTGCGCGACGATGACATCCCCGGGCTGATCGCCGATGGCGTGTGCGACCTTGGCATCGTCGGCCGCAACGAGCTGGACGAGCAGGGCGCGGCGCGCGTGCAGCGCGGCCTGAAGCCGGCCTTCCAGGCACTGCGCGGGTTGGGCTTCGGTGCCTGCCGGTTGATGCTGGCCGTCCCCGAAGAATGGGAGTGGGAGGGTCCGGCGCAGGTGGCCGGCACCCGCATCGCCACCAGCTATCCGGCCATCCTGAAAGATTGGCTTGCCGCGCGCGGGATCGACGCGCAGGTGGTCGAACTGTCCGGCTCGGTGGAGATCGCACCGCGCCTGGGAACCGCCGAACTGATCTGCGACCTGGTGTCCAGCGGCGGCACGTTGCGCGCCAACCAGCTCAAGCCGGTGGAGACCCTGTTGGAAAGCGAAGCTGTCCTGGCCGGCGCCGTGCATGCCCCCGACGACGCGCGCGGCGCGTTGCTGGCCATGCTGCTGCGCAGGCTGGATGGCGTGGTGCAGGTGCAGGATCGCAAGCTGCTGATGTTCCGCGCCGATCCGTCGCGCATCGCGGCACTGGAAACACTGCTGGCCGATGCCGAGCCGCTGGTGCGGTTGCCCGCCGATGACGGTGCGCTGAGGTTGCAGACCATGTGCCCGGGGCCGCTGTCGTGGCAGCGGATGGAAGAACTGGAGCGCGCAGGCGCCCAAGGCCTGATGGTATTGAGCGTGGAGCGGTCGCTGGCATGAATCGTCTGATGTGGTCCCAACTGGATGAACTGTCGCGCAGCGACGCGCTGCAGCGCCCCGTGCAGGCCGTTGCCGCGCAGACGCGCGAGGCCGTGGCGGCACTGATCGCGCAGGTGCGCGCAGACGGCGATGACGCGCTGCGCGCGATCACCGCGCGTTTCGACCGGGTGCAGCTCGATGACATCGAGGTATCGCCGGCCGAGTTCGACGCCGCCGAGCAGGCCGTGCCTGCGGCGCTGCGTGCGGCGATGGAAGAAGCGGCGGCACGCATCACGCGCTTCCACGAAGCCGGCATGTGCCAGGGCTATTCGGTGGAGACCGCCCCCGGCGTGCACTGTGAGCGGATGATCCGGCCGATCGGCCGGGTGGGTCTGTACGTGCCTGCGGGCAGTGCCCCGTTGCCGTCCACGGCGCTGATGCTCGGCGTGCCGGCAGCGCTGGCCGGTTGCCCGCAGGTCGTGCTGTGCACGCCGCCGCGTGCTGATGGCAGTGCCGATCCGGCGGTGCTGGTTGCGGCGCGTCTGACCGGCGTGCAACGCGTGTTCAAGCTGGGCGGCGCGCAGGCGATCGCTGCGATGGCCTACGGAACGGCCAGCGTGCCCGCGTGCGACAAGCTGTTCGGCCCCGGCAACAGCTTCGTCACCGAGGCCAAGCAGCAGGTCGCGCAGGACGGCAGGGTGGCGATCGATATGCCGGCCGGCCCGTCCGAAGTGCTGGTGATCGCCGACGCGGGCGCCAACGCGGCCTTCGTCGCCGCAGACCTGCTGTCGCAGGCCGAGCACGGCCCGGATTCCCAGGTGCTGCTGCTCACCGATGACGAGGCGCTGCTGCAGGCGGTGGAAGCGGAGGTGGAGCGCCAGGTCGCGCTGCTGCCGCGCGAAACCATTGCCCGCCAGGCCCTGTCGGCATCGCGGTTGATCCAGGTGGATCGCCTGCAGGATGCCTTCGATATCAGCAACCGCTATGCGCCGGAGCACTTGATCCTGGCGCTGCGCGAACCGCGTGCGTGGCTGGGCCAGGTGCAGGCCGCCGGTTCGGTGTTCCTGGGTGACTACACCCCCGAAGCACTGGGCGATTACTGCAGTGGCACCAACCACGTGCTGCCAACGGCCGGTGCGGCGCGCGCCTGGAGCGGGGTCAGCGTGGCCAGTTTCCAGAACACCATCAGCGTGCAGAGTGCCAGCGCCGAAGGCATCGCGGCGATCGGCGGTTGCGCGCGCATTCTTGCCAGTGCGGAGGGCCTGGACGCGCATGAGCGTGCCGTGGCACTGCGCATGGAGGCAGTGGCATGAGCGAGGGCATACAGGCGGTGCTGGACCTGCTGCGCCCGGACCTGCAGTCCTTCGCCGGCTACAGTTCGGCGCGCAGCAGCGCCGTGCAGGGCTCGGTCTGGTTGAACGCCAACGAATCGGCGTGGCCGAACCCGGCCGATGCGAAGGGCAGCAGCCGACGCTATCCCGATCCGCAGCCGCCGGCACTGCTGCGGGCGCTTGCCGATGTGTACGGCGTGCAGCCCGCGCAGTTGCTGGTCGGCCGCGGCAGCGATGAGGCCATCGACCTGCTGGTACGTGCATTCTGCCGTCCCGGCACCGATCCCGTACTGGTGACACCGCCCGTGTTCGGCATGTATGCCGTATGCGCACGCCTGCAGGGTGCGCCGCTGCTGGAGATTCCGCTGCTGGATGCGCCTGCGGGGCTGCAGGTGGATATCGACGCAGTGATCGACCTGGCACGCGATCAGCGTGCGCGTCTGGTGTTCCTGTGCTCCCCTTCGAATCCGGCCGGCAGCGAAATCGCCACCGGGGATATCGTGCGTACTGCACAGGCGCTGCAGGGCCAGGCCATCGTGGTGGTGGACGAGGCCTACATCGAGTACAGCAGCCAGGCTTCGGCTACCGCGTTGCTGGCAGCGCACCCCAACATCGCCGTGCTGCGCACGCTGTCCAAGGCGCACGCGTTGGCCGCGGCGCGCATCGGTACGCTGATTGCAGCGCCCGAGCTCATTGCCGTGCTGCGCCGCTGCCAAGCGCCGTATCCCGTGCCCCAGCCGTGTGCGGAACTGGCGGTGGCTGCGCTGCAGCCTGCGGTACTGGCGAAGACCCGTGACCGGATCGCCGGCGTCGTGTCCGAGCGCGAGCGCTTGTTCCATGCCTTGCAGGCAGCCCCCGGCGTGCGCCGTGTCTACCGGTCTGCCGGCAACTACCTGCTGGTGCGTTTCGATGACGCGCAGGCCGCGTTCGATGCCCTGCTGGCGGCCGACATCGTCGTGCGCGACCAGCGCGCAGCGCCCCAGTTGGGCGATGCGCTGCGGATCAGCATCGGCAGTCCTGAAGAAAACCAACGCGTGCTTGCCGCGCTCTCGGCCCGGAGGGCTGCCGCATGACCCCCATTCTGTTCATCGACCGCGACGGAACCCTGATCGAGGAACCGGCCGACCACCAGATCGACGCTTACGAGAAGCTGCGCTTCGTGCCGGACGTGATTCCTGCCCTGATCCGGCTGCGCGATGCGGGCTGGCAGTTCGTGATCGTCAGCAACCAGGATGGGCTAGGCAGCGAGAGCTATCCACGCGCTGTTTTCGATGCACCGCACGCGCTGATGATGCACGTCTTCGAAAGCCAGGGCATCCGGTTCCGTGACGTGCTGATCGACAGTTCGTGGCCGCACGAGAACCTGCCCACGCGCAAGCCCGGCATCGGCCTGATGACGCGGTATCTGCAGGACCGGAGCATCGACTGGACACGCTCGGCGATGGTGGGCGACCGCCCCACCGACATCCAGTTCGCCGACAACCTCAACATCCGCGGCTTCCAGTTGCGTACCGAAGAGTTCGGTGGCGAGTGGGACTGGCCCGGTATCGCACACGCGCTCGCCGATGCACCGCGCACGGCTGTCGTCCAGCGCAACACCAAGGAAACGCGCATCCGCGTGGAGCTGGATCTGGACAACGCAGCGGAGCCGCAGATACAAACGGGCCTGCCGTTCTTCGACCACATGCTGGAACAGATCGGCAAGCACGGCGGCATCTCGGTGCGGATACAGACCGAAGGTGACCTGCATATCGACGAACACCACACCATCGAAGATACGGGGCTTGCGCTGGGTCAGGCGCTGCGCGAGGCGCTGGGCGACAAGCGAGGCATCGGCCGCTACGGCTTCACCCTGCCGATGGACGAAACCCTGGCCAGTGCGGCGCTGGATTTCAGCGGCCGTCCGTACTTCGTCTTCGACGGCGAGTTCAAGCGCGAGCGGGTGGGTGACCTGCCAACCGAGCTGGTGCCGCACTTCTTCCGTTCCCTGTGCGATGCGGCCGGGTTGAACCTCAACCTGCAGGTGCGCGGCGACAACGATCACCATAAGGTCGAAGCCTGTTTCAAGGCACTTGCCCGTGCACTGCGCACGGCCGTGGCCCGCCAGGGCACCGACCTGCCCAGCACCAAGGGGGCGCTGTGAGTGCCGTTGCGCTGATCGATGCGGGCGGGGCCAACCTCGGTTCGGTCCGCTACGCGCTGGAGCGCCTGGGTGCCGAGGTGCGCCTGGTGCGCAACGCCGACGAACTGCGCGGCGCAACACGGGTGATCCTGCCTGGCGTGGGCGCCGCGGTGCCGGCAATGCAGCGGCTGCATGGGCAAGGCCTGTTCGAGCCACTGCGTCAGTTGCAGGTTCCGTTGTTGGGCATTTGCTTGGGCATGCAGTTGCTGTTCGAGCGATCGGAAGAGGGCGGCGTCGAGACGCTGGGCCTGATCCCCGGCACGGTGCGCAAGCTGGTGCCGGCCACCGGCATACGCGTGCCGCACATGGGCTGGAACCGCCTGTTGCCGCTGCGTGAGTCGCCGTTGCTGCGCGGTATCCCGGAGCGCGCCAGTGCCTATTTCGTGCACAGCTACGCGGCGCCCTTGAATGCCCACACGGTAGCCGCGTGTGACCATGGCGGGCTGTTCAGCGCGGTGGTCGAGCATGGTCGCTATTTCGGTGCGCAGTATCACCCCGAGCGTTCCGGTGATACCGGCGCCTTGCTGTTGCAAAACTTCCTGCAGGACACCGCCGCATGAGCTTCATTGTCTATCCCGCCCTTGATATCCGCGAAGGCCGCGTGGTGCGCCTGCGCCAGGGCGACTACGCACAGGAAACCCGCTACGGCGATGATCAGCTTCCGCGTGCGCAGGCCTTCGCCGCGCAGGGCGCGCACTGGATGCATCTGGTGGATCTGGACGCTGCACGCGCCGGTGGCTACACGCTGGCACCGCTGCTGAGGCAGATCCGTGCCGAGGCCGGGTTGGACGTGCAGACCGGCGGCGGCGTGCGCGGCCGCGATGACGTGGCACGTATCCTTGACGCCGGCGCGAGCCGTGTCGTGGTGGGGTCGCTGGCCGTGCGCGAGCCGGAGGCGGTGATCGGCTGGCTGGCGGAGTTCGGCGCCGAACGCATCACGATCGCGCTGGACGCCCGCCAGGACGAGGCGGGCACCTGGCAGCTGCCGATCCATGGCTGGACCGAGAATGCCGGCGTCACCCTGGATGCGCTGGCGCAGCGTTACGCTGCCGCCGGGATGCGCCACCTGCTGTGCACGGACATCGCCCGTGACGGCATGTTGGCCGGACCCAACATCGACCTCTATCGGCACCTCGCCGGGCTGCTGCCCGGCGTCGCGATCCAGGCCTCCGGTGGCATCCGCGACGTATCCGATGTGGTCGCCGCGCGAGCGGCAGGCTGCAGCGGCGCGATCCTGGGCAAGGCGCTGCTGGAGCAGCGCATGGACCTGGCCGAGGCACTGGCATGTTGAGTCGCCGCATCATTCCGTGCCTGGACGTACGCGATGGCCGCGTGGTGAAAGGCGTGCGCTTCCGCGACCACGTGGACATGGGCGATATCGCCGAATTGGCGCTTCGCTATCGCGATCAGGGCGCGGACGAACTGGTGTTCTATGACATCGGTGCCAGCCCAGACGGGCGCAGCGTGGACGTCGCCTGGATCGAGCGCATCGCGCGGCTGATCGACATCCCGTTCTGCGTTGCCGGCGGCATCAGTGACGTGGAGACCGCGCGGCGCGTGCTGCATGCCGGTGCGGACAAGATCTCGATCAACTCCCCGGCATTGGGTCGGCCTGAGCTGATCAGCGAGCTGGCCGAAGCATTTGGCGTGCAATGCGTGGTGGTGGGCATCGATTCGGTGCGCGAGCCCGACGGACAGTGGCGGGTGCGCCGGTTCACCGGCGACCCGTCCAAGACGCAGGCGGTGGCGCTGCGCACGCTGGACTGGGTGCGTGAGGTGCAGCAGCGCGGTGCGGGTGAGATCGTGCTGAACTGCATGGACAGTGATGGGGTGCGCCGGGGGTATGACGTGGAGCAGTTGCGGCACGCACGCGCGGCCTGCCATGTGCCGCTGATCGCATCGGGTGGGGCAGGTACGCCGGAACATTTCGCCCAGGTCTTCGACCAGGCAGACGTGGATGGGGCCTTGGCCGCCAGCGTGTTCCACAGCGGCGCCATCGCCATTCCCGAATTGAAGCGCTATCTGCGCGAACAACAGATCGAGGTGCGGGATGTCTACTGAAGTTGCAATCATCAACGTGCTGCCCGACCGTGCGGCGCTGGCGGGCCTGGACTGGGGCAAGGGCGATGGGCTGCTGCCTGCCGTCGTGCAGGATGCCGACAGCCTGCAGGTGCTGATGCTGGGTTACGTCAACGCCGAGTCACTGCAGGTCACTCTGCAGCACGGTCACATGACCTTCTTCAGCCGTAGCAAGGATCGCTTGTGGACCAAGGGCGAGCAGTCCGGCAACGTGCTGGTGGTGCAGTCCATCGCGGTGGACTGCGACGCGGATACGTTGCTGGTGATGGCGCGGCCGGCTGGACCGACCTGCCACACCGGTGCGGAAAGCTGCTTCCCGCAGGCCGCAAAGGATTTCATCGGCGAGCTTGACCAGCTGGTGCGTACACGCGAAGCGGAGCGACCGGCGGGCAGCTATACGACGTCGCTGTTCGATGGGGGCATCCGCCGCATCGCCCAGAAGGTGGGTGAGGAGGGAGTGGAAGCCGCGTTGGCCGCAGTTGCGCAGGGTGACGAAGAACTGCTGGGCGAAGCGGCCGATCTGGTGTTCCATCTGCTGGTGCTGCTGCGAGCACGCGGGCTGGGTCTGCAGGATGTGCGCGACCTGCTGCAGGAACGACACCGCTGAGTTGTTTGGGGCTGATGGGTTGTTTGCCTCCCACCGGCGTGCGGATGATCACGAACGGACCCTCCGCGGACGAGATGTGGGCCCGGTGTCGATGCTGGGCTGATGCGGTGGGCGACGGTGTGGACCCTGCGCTGATCCGCTGCGGCCCCGGTTGGAACGTTGGCTGATCGGGTGCGGATCGGGTGTGGGCTTGGTAGAGCCGACTTCAGTCGGCTGCGTTTACCTCCAGCCGACTGAATTCGACTCTACCGCAGAGGCAGCCGACTGAAGTCGGCTCTACCGCAGCCGCAGCCGCAGCCGCAGCCGCAGAGGCAGAGGCCGACGCGGAGGCAGAGGCCGCAGAGGCGGCCGACATCGGCGCGCGTAACACGCTTGTACGGGGCATGCGCTTTACAATGCCCCCGACTTTGATCTGGACCTGTCCAACCATGAAACTCTCTGCCGCCTGGCTGTGCTGCCTGCTGCTCACCAGCGCGCCCGCATTCGCAGATGCGATCACCGTCAGCGGACGGGTATACCAGGACCGCGACGGCAAGCCGGGGCGCGGTGCTACCGACCCGGGCATGGGCGGCGTGCAGGTCTCCAATGGCCGCAGCATCGTGCGCACCAGCGCCGACGGCAGCTATCGCCTGCCGGTCGAAGCAGGTGACACGGTCTTCATCATCAAGCCCGATGGCTACCGGATGGCGGTCGGCCCCGATGGCCTGCCGGCGTTCTGGCGGCACTACGCGCCACAGGGTTCGCCTGCGCTGAAGTACAACGGTATCGCGCCGACGGTCACCCCGGTCAACGCCTACGATTTCGCGCTGACACCGGACAAGCATGACGTTCGGCGCGGCTTCCAGATGCTGGTGTTCACCGACCCGCAGACCGCCACGTTGCGTGATATCGGGTACTACGAGCAGTCGATCGTCAAACCGCTCGCGGGGCGGACCAAGGCGCGCCTGGGCACGACGCTGGGTGACATCGTCAACGACGACCTGTCGTTGTACCCGGCGATCAACCAGGTCACCACACAGATGGGCGTGCCCTGGTTCCACGTGCCGGGCAACCATGATCTGGACTTCGATGCCGCCACGGATGCCCAGTCGCTGGACAGCTGGCGCGCCGTGTACGGCCCGGACACCTATGCGGTGGAGGAGGGCGGTGCCAGCTTCCTGTTCCTCGACGACGTGGTCTATGACCCGAATGCCAAGCCGACCTACATCGGAGGGCTGCGCGAAGACCAATTCGCCTTCATCGCACAGTACCTGAAGGGCCTGCGCCACGATCGGCTGTTGGTGCTGGGCATGCATATCCCGCTGTTCGACGCGGCACCGGGGCGCGAGACGTTCCGCCACGCTGATCGCCAGCGCCTGTTCGACCTGCTGAAGGATTTCAGCAATGTGCTGGTGCTGAGCGGCCACAGCCACACCCAGCAGCACTACTACCATGCCGCTGGCGAAGGTTGGCACGGCGAAAAACCGCTGCACGAGTACAACGTAGGCGCGAACTGCGGTGCGTTCTGGTCGGGGGTGAAAGACCGCCGCGGCGTGCCGGACAGCACGATGAGTGATGGCACGCCAAAGGGCTATGCGCTGCTGGACGTTGCCGGCAACGGCGGCTATCGCCTGCAGTACCGTGTGGCGGGTGCAGCCGACACCGACCAGATCGGCCTGCATGCACCGAAGGTGTTGCGCCAGGGGGCGTATCCGGCGTGGGGCGTGTTCGCCAATGTGTACATGGGCGAGGATGCCACCCGGGTGGAGTTCCGTGTCGACGGTGGCGCATGGCAGCCGATGAAGCAGGTGCGGCAAGGCGATCCGCGGCTGCAGCAGGAGAACGTGGCCGATGACCTGGCGACGACGTTGCGCGGTTACGACCGGTCTCCCGAAGCCACGGCGTCGCCGCATCTGTGGCGCGGCGCACTGCCCACCGATCTGGCGGTCGGCGAGCACAAAGTCGATGTGCGTGCGACCCAGCCGGATGGATCGGTGTTCACGGCGAACACCCGTTACAGTCTGGCCACCGGCACGCCCTGACGCCGACCCGCCCGCCGACGCCGGAGCGGGGCATGCGCTGATAGGCGGGGATGCGGTAGGCGCGCACTGTGGATTTCTCAGCCCAGGTCGAGGAATCCGCCCATGTGCCGCCATTGGACACTGTCATCACCACGCCTGCTGAGCAGGGGCGTGCGCGCCACCTGCGGGGCGCTCATGCTGCTCGTCGGCGCGGTTTCTGTCGCCTTGGCGGTGGAATCACCGGACGAGGTCAACACGTTCATCGGCACCCAGGACGACGGCAACACGTTTCCCGGCGCGTCCGCGCCCTTTGGCATGATCCAGGTCAGCCCTACGGCAGAGCACTGGGCGGGGTGGAAGTACGACGAAGCACGTATTCGCGGGTTCGGCCACTCGTTTCTGTCCGGCGCCGGTTGCTGGGAGCAGGGCGGCCACGTGTCGGTGCTGCCGGTCATCGGCAGCATTGGTCCCGGCAAGCAGTTCGACACCCGTCGGCCGGAAAGCTTTGACCATCGCCGCTATGCCGCCCGGTCAACCCACGACGGCGAAGTGGGCCGCGCCGGCTACTACCGGACCCGACTTGTCGACTACGGTGGCATCGATGTGGAAGCGACAGCGCTTACGCGCGCGGCGGCGGAGCGATACACCTTTGCTGGAAGCGCCGAGACAGGGCACATCCTGGTCAATGTCGGGCAGGCGAACGAGCGACACCAGGTCGTTTCCAGCGACATCCATGTGGTGGGTGACAACGCAGTGGAGGGCAGTGTCGTCACCCAGAGCTTCTGTGGGGGGGCGCGCTACACCACATGGTTCCGGCTGCAGTTCAACCGTCCGTTCACTGCAAAGGGGACCTGGAACGGGTCCGGTGGCGTAGAGGGAAGCGGCGACAGTACGAACACTTACGGCCTGAACGGCGCGTGGCTGACATTCGATCTGGGGCGCGATCGTGCGGTGGAGGTTGTCAGTGCGTTGTCCCTTGTGGATGGCGACGGCGCACGCAACAATCTGCTGGCGGAGGGCCACGACGATCGGGGTCTGCGCTCCTTCGAGCAGATGCACGCCCTGGCGCGCGCCCGTTGGAAGCAGGAGCTGGATCTGGTGGCGTTGGACGGGGGCAACGCGAGTGATCGGACGGTCTTCAGAACGGCGCAGTATCACGCCCACCTGCAGCCGTTGACGGCCAGCGACGCTGATGGCCGCTATCGCGGCTACGACAACGCGCTGCATTCTGCAGCCGGATGGACGTACTACGCGTACTTCTCGTTATGGGACACCTACCGGGCACAGAACCAATGGCTGGCCCTCGTGCGCCCTCAGGTGGCACGCGACATCGCGCAGAGCTTGTTGGCCATCGAGCGGGAAGGGGGCTGGTTGCCGCGCTGGGGCTATGCGAACTTCGAAACGAACATCATGACCGGGGACCCCATAACGCCCTTCCTCGTTGACCTCTGGCGCGCTGGCGCCCTGCGACGCCGAGAGGAGGACGCTTGGCACGCGCTTCGCAGAAATGCCTTCGAGATGCCGCCCGCTGCATCACGTCACGCCGGCCGGTCCGGCAATGTGAGCTACCTGCAGAACGGCTTCGTGCAGTTCGACAAGCGCTGGCCTGCCAAAGGCATGGATGCCGATCCCCATTACGGCGCGTCGGCGACGCTGGAGTATGCGCTGGCCGACTGTGCACTTTCGCAGTTCGCCGATGCACTGGGGCAGACGCAGGACGCCACCGTGCTGCGCGCGCGCAGCCAGAACTGGAAAAGCATCTGGGACGACACCCTGCGCGACGCGGACCTGGGGCATACCGGGTTTCCGCGGCCGCGCGTGGCCGACGGCAGCTGGTACGGCGGAGGGGACTACACACCACGCTCGGAAGGCGGGTTCCACGAAGGAACCGCATGGCAGTATCAGTGGCTGGCCCAGCACGACGTGGTGGGACTATCCCAGGCCATGGGCGGGCGCGATTCGGCGGTGAAGCGGCTTGATGACTTCTTCGCCTATCCCGCGCTGCAGGCCGATCCGGCCGGTGCGGCGCGCAGGGAGTGGGTGGTTGGCACGTACGATTATTACAACCAGTACCGTTACAACCCCAACAACGAGGCCGACCTGCATGCGCCCTGGATGTACACGCTGCTGGCGACACCGTGGAAGACCGCAACCGTCGTCCGCGCTGCGCAGCATCTGTTTACCGAAGGGCCCGCCGGGGTGACCGGCAACGATGATCTGGGCGCGATGTCGGCGTGGTACCTGTTCAGTGCGTTGGGCATTTTTCCTGCCGTGCCGGGCAGTGGGCAGTTTCTTCTGCATGCCCCTCGCTTTCCCGGTGTGACGCTGGATCTTGGCGAGGCGTCTGGCCGTCTGTCCCTGCGGGCGCCGGGTGCCAGCGGCGGGGACGTGCAGTACGTGAGCGGCGTGCGGATCGATGGACGCCAGCATCACCCGGTGTGGGTGGACTGGGCCCAGCTCCGGGCCGCGCGCAGCATCGACTTCGATCTCAGCACGGTACCACCGGTGGATGGCTGGGGTACCCGCGCCGCGGATCTGCCTGTCTCGCGTTGTGCATCGACGTCGGCGTCCACGCCGTGACGGAATCGGCGCCGCGCAGGTTGCGGCGTTGCCGGAACAAAAAAAAGACAGCCGCCCAGCACGGCGCGGCTGCCCCGGAAACCATCGGATCAGAACTTGTAGTTCAGCCCGAAGTACAGCTGACGGCCGCTGTAGATGTTGGAGATCAGGCGGGCCTTGGTGTCACCGCCCAGGTGGGTGCGCTGTTCGGACTTGGTGGCGTTGAGCACCGATGCAGTAACGGTCAGCGCTTCGGTCAGGTTGTAGGCCGCGTTGAGGTCCAGCTGATCGTAGGGCTCGGTGAACACCGTCATGCCGTTGTTCAGGCCGCCGACCACTTCACCGCGACGGTTGTACGAAGCGCGCGCCAGGAACTTGTCATTCTCATAGAACAAGGTCACGTTGGCCTGGTTCTTGGCGCTGCCCACCAGCGGCGAGGCGCCGATGTTTTCGCCATCCAGCACGATCGAGGCGAGGTTGGTGTCGTTGTAGGTGTAGTTGGCCTGCACGCCGAAGCCCATGTCGAAGGTGTACTGACCGTAGACTTCCACGCCCTGCGACACGCCATCACGGCCGTTGGCTTCGGTGGAATAGTTCTGCACCGTCACCAGCTCACCGCCGACCATCATCTGCTGGTCGGCCACCACCGGCACGGTGAAGTTGTCCACGTCCTTGCGGAACAGCGCGACGCCGGCGACCGCGCCCGGCTGGAAGTAGTACTCCAGGCCCAGGTCGTACTGCAGGGCTTCAAACGGCTCCAGCTGCTTGTTGCTGCCCGACCCGTACCAGCCCGGAGTCAAGGTGCCACCGGCCACGCGACGGTCGTTGCTGTACTCCTCGCTGATGTACTCCAGGCCGCCGGGATAGGCGATGCTGGTGTAGCCCGGGCGGGCGATCACCTTCGACGCGGCACCGCGCAGGACCAGGTTGTCGGTGATGTCCCAGGCAATGTTGAAGCTGGGCAGTACATCGGTGTACGTCTTGTCCAGCGATGAGAGCGCGTACGACTTTTCGCGGACGTCGGAGCGGACGAAGCCCGATTCGCAGACGGTGCCGGCCGGCGCACCGGTCGGCGGGCAGGCCAGCGGATTGCCGTCGGCGCCATCGACGAAATAGTCCTCGAAGCGCTCGACCGAGTCACTCGAAGCGGCGTGCTGGCGGGTCTGCGCGATGCGTACGCCGATGTTGCCGCGCAGGCGCTCAGTACGGAAGTTCGCCTGGAAATAGCCCGAGTAGACCTTCTCGCCCACGTCGTAGACGAAGTCGGGTTCGCGGCGGTTCTGCATGCCGCCATAGCGATCGTTGAGGTAGTCGATGTAGGCCGGGTAGTTCACGCCCGGCAGCACGTTGGCGTTGAAGCCGCCTGCGATGTTGTCGATCGGGTTGGACAGGAAGAAGCCCGGCTGGGCCACGTCCTTCTGCGGATCGTTGCAGTTCTTGAACTGGTAGCGGGCCTCGTAATCGGCCGGGTCAGCGCCCTGGCACACCCAGTAGGTGTTGCCGGTATTGCGGTGCACCTTGCTGTCGCGGTACTTCAGGCCGAACTGGATCGAATCCATCCAGCCCGACTCGAACATGCGGGTGACGTCGGCCTGGAAGTAGTTCTGCTCGATGCTGGTTTCGCGCCATGACGAATCGGTCGACCCGGTGTCGATCTCGGCGATGCCGGCCATCAGCTGCTGCTGCAGGTCAGGCGAGAAGGTGGCCGTGGGTGTCCCGGTCAGGTCCCACGCGCTGTAGCTGTTGCCGTTCTGCCAGGCACCATCGACCTGTCGGCGCGGCTTGGCCGACATGCGGAAGTTGAGGGACGGGCCACCCTCGGACCACGTACGGCCGCCCTTGAAGGTGGCCTTGGTCAGCGTGCTGATGTCCCAGTCGACGGTCAGGTCGGCGGTCTGCGACAGCGCTTTTTCCTTGCTGTAAGTGCCGGTCAGCTGCGGGGTGGGGATGGTGCAGTCATCCGGGCCCCAGCCACCGGGCGCCATGCCGGCGGCGGCCGCTTCGGCCTCGTTGCAGTAATAGGCCTTGCCCGCCAGCTTTTCATACTGGGCGCCGGTGACGACGCTGCCACTGGAATCGAAGTCCAGGCCATTGAGCAGGCGTCCGCCGGCCCAGTTGCCGTCGCCGTTGAAGCGCGCGATGTTCCACTCGGGGATGGCTGCGCGGTTGAGCGTGTAGTCGCCGGACAGCTCGAAGCGGAAGTAATTGGCGGTCAGGGTAAGGCTGTCCACCGGCTTGAACTGGAACGTGAACTGGCCGCCGGTGCGCTCGCGCTCTTCTTCGCGTACGCCGAAGCCCACTGCGGTGGGCATGAAGAATTCGCTGTAGTTCTGCCCGGTCTGGTTGTTGAAGCCGGACTCGCCCCACCAGTACTTCACGCCACCCTGGGTGATCGTGTTGCCATAGGCGTCCACCGCGTCGGTACCGTTGCCGTACCACTGGTAGTCATCGACGTTGACTTCCATGCTGCGGTTGGTGCGCTTCTGCTTGGTGGCCCCGATCAGCACGCCGAAGCGCTCATCGTTGCTGTGCCAGGAATACAGCGCCGACATCTGCGGATCGATCCCGTCGCTGGTGTCGGACGACACGCCTTCCAGATTGACGAAGCCGGAGTTGGCCTCCATGTCCAGCGGACGGCGGGTATGCAGGATCACCGTGCCGCCGATGCCGCCTTCATCGATGCGGGCTTCGGGCGACTTGAACAGCTCCGCGCTCTCCAGCATGTTCGACGGCAGCAGGGTGTAGTTGAACGAACGCGAGGCCTCGTTGTTGGTTTCCGAGGTGGCGACGTAGTTGCCATTGAGCTGGGTCAGGGTGAGATCCGAATCCAGGCCACGCACGCTGACATTCTTGCCTTCGCCGCCGTCGCGCGTGATCACCACGCCCGGCACGCGTTGCAGTGCGTCGGCGACGTTCTTGTCGGGGAACTTGCCCACGTCTTCGGCGGTGATGACTTCCACCACGGCATTGGCGTCGCGCTTCTGCTGCAGGCTCTTTTCGATCGCGTAGCGGTAGCCGGTGACGTTGACGCTGTCCAGCGTGGTGGCGCTGGGCGATGCGGCGGGCGCGGACGGTGCAGCATCCTGTGCAGACGCCGGCGCCACGCTGGCCGCCAAGGCGAATGCAATGGCTGCCGACAAGGTGTGGCGACCGTAGTTGTGTGACATGTAATTCATTCTCTCCCTCTCCTGGATCGAACCGTTGGCTGATACGAAATACTTGAATCGATCTTATGTGTCGACGCGAGACCGCAAGCGTGGGGCAGGAGAGACAGGGCACATGGTGGCGTTGCTGTCGGATTCCGAACCCGGCAATCGTGACCGTTTGAAGTTGGATCGATCTAAACGATTGGCGCGCATTTTTTAACACGGCCTGACGCAACTGGCATGCTGCTGCGCAATATGAAAACGTTTGCAGACGCGATTGGCCCGCCCGCAAGGGGCGTGATGTTGCGCTGCAGGATGCACGGCGGCGATCGTTCATGTTTACTTCAATCGATCTAAATCGCCCGAACTTGGATGCCCCACCGGATCTTCGCGGACGTGGTGCCGGTTCGGATCCGACGCCCCGAGGCCCTCAAGGAGCCAGTGAACGTGACCTTCCGACGTTGTTCCCCCCTGCGTGCCTTCACGCCTCTCGCCTCACTGGCGTGCGTGATCGCCCTGTCCGTCGCACCCGCGCTGCAGGCGGCACCGGCCGCGCTTGAGCGCGAAGTGAACACTTTCATCGGCAGCAAGGACGACGGCAACACGTACCCGGGTGCCTCGGCACCGTTCGGCCTGATCCAGGTCAGCCCGATCGGCAGCCACTATGCCGGCTGGCGCTATGACGACGAGAAGATCCGCGGCTTCGGCCATTCGTTCCTGTCCGGCGCAGGATGCTGGGAGCAGGGGGGCCAGGTCTCGGTGTTGCCGGTCACCGGCACCATCGGCGCGGGCGGCGATTTCGACATCACCAATCCCAAGGCCTTCGACCACAAGGCGTATGCCTCCACCTACGACCATGCCGGTGAAGTGGGGCAGGCCGGTTACTACCGGGTAAAGCTGACGAGCTACGGCGGCATCGATGCTGAAGCGACCGCGCGCAGGCGTGCCGCTGCCGAGCGCTACACCTTCGCGGCAGGCCAGAAAGAAGGTCACGTGCTGGTCAACGTCGGCCAGGCCAACGAACGCCATTCGGTGATCGGCAGCGTGATCGATGTGGTGGGTGATCGCGTGGTGGAAGGCAAGCTGGTCACCAAGAGCTTCTGCGGTGGCCATCAGTACACGACGTGGTTCCGCATCGAGTTCGATCGTCCGTTCAAGGCCCACGGGGTGTGGGGCGAAGAGCGCGGCCTGGCCGGCGCACGTCACAGCATGGAAGGCGAGGCCAAGCCGAATGGCGCGTGGTTGAGCTTCGACATGGCGAAGGGCCGCGCAGTGACAGCGGTCAGCGCGATCTCGCACGTGGATGCGGAAGGTGCGCGCACCAACCTGCGCAGCGACGGCATGCAGGGTGGCAAACTGCTCAGCTTCGAGCGCATGCGCGGCCTGGCGCAGGAGGCGTGGCGCGAGGAACTGTCGACGGTGAAACTGGACGGCGGCAGCAAGGATGACCGCACCGTGTTGTACACCGCGCTGTACCACGCGCTGCTGCAGCCGCTGACCGGCAGTGATGCTGATGGTCGCTACCGGGGCTACGACGATGTGATCCATCGCGCCGACGGCTGGACGTATTACGAGTATTTCTCGCTGTGGGATACCTACCGCGCGCAGAACCAGTGGCTGGCGCTGACCCGGCCGAAGGTGGCGCGCGATATCGGCCGCACGTTGCTGGCCATCGACGAGCAAGGGGGCTGGCTGCCGCGCTGGGGCTATGCCAACTTCGAAACCAACATCATGACCGGTGACCCGGTAACGCCGTTCATGGCCGACCTGTGGCGCTTCGGTGCGTTGGACGGCCGTGAGCAGGAAGCGTGGTCGGCGCTGCGTCGCAACGCCTTCGACGTGCCGCCGTTGAACTCACGCGCGGCCGGTCGTTCGGGAAACCCGTCCTACCTGGACAAGGGGTATGTGGTGTATGACCGCGCATTCCCGTCCAAGGGCATGGACGTGGATCCGCACCATGGTGGCTCGGCGACCCTGGAATATGCATTGGCCGACTGCGCGCTGGCGCAGATGGCCGATGGCCTGGGGCATGCCGCCGACGCGGCCATCCTGCGTCAGCGTGGGCGTAACTGGCGCAATGTGTGGGACGTGTCGGTGCGCGACGAAGAGACCGGATTCACCGGCTTCCCGCGGCCGCGCACCGAGGGCGAACAGTGGTACACCCCGTCCGATGGACACTACAGCCCGCGCTCGCACCACGGCTTCCATGAGGGCACCGCGTGGCAGTACCAGTGGCTGGCGCAGCAGGACGTCCCCGGACTGGTGGACGCGATGCACGGCCGCGAGCAGGCCGGCAAGCGACTGGATGCGTTCTTCGCGATGGATGCCCTGCTGGCCGATCCGCTGCAGGCCGCGCGCAAGGAATGGGTGGTGGGTCCGTACAGCTATTACAACCAGTACCGCTACAACCCCAACAACGAACCGGACCTGCACGCGCCGTGGATGTACACGCTGATCGGCCAGCCCTGGAAGACGGCCACCGTGGTGCGTGCCGCGCAGCAGTTGTTCACCAACGCACCCAATGGCGTGACCGGCAACGACGACCTGGGCACCATGTCGGCGTGGTACCTGTTCAGTGCGCTCGGCCTGTATCCGGCCGTGCCGGGCAGCGGTGAGTTCCTGCTGCACGCGCCGCGCTTCGCCAAAGTGGATGTCGCCCTCGGCAATGGCCGTCAGCTGACCCTGCGGGCCCCCGGCGCGGACGGTCGTGCGCTGCAGTACGTGCAGGGCGTGGACGTGGATGGCAAGGTGCATTCGGCCGTGTGGCTGGACTGGGAAACCCTGCGCCGTGGCGCCGACATCACCTGGACACTGGGTGCGCAGGCACCGCAGCAGGGCTGGGGAACCGCGACCAAGGACCTGCCGGTGTCTTACTGCGCCGCGCCGGGCAGCGTGCTGGAATGAAGCGTTGCGATGCCTTCGCTGCATGCACCCGTGGCATGGCAGGCTGCGCCCGCTATGATTCAGGTACCTATCCGATCCCAGGGTCCATTCCAGGATGAATGACGCCAGCAGCACAAAGCCCCCGCGCAAAGGCGGGGAGCGTGCCGTCACCGTGACCGACATCGCCCAGGCGATCGGCGTGTCACGGGCGACCGTATCGCTGGTGCTGCGCGGCAGCCCCTTGGTGAACGTGGATACGCGCGCCAAGGTGGAAGCCGAGCTGCGGCGACAGCGGTATGTCTACAACCGTGCGGCGGCGAACCTGCGCCGTCGCACCTCGTCCAGCGTGGCGCTGGTGATCAACGACCTGTCCAACCCGTTCTTCGCGGAATTCGCCGCGGGCGTGGACGAGGCGCTGGGCGAGCAGGGGTATGTGACGCTGCTTGGCAGTACGGGTGAATCGCCGCAGCGCCAGCAGGCTGTGCTGGGCACGCTGATGGAGCACACGCCGGCGGGCCTGATCCTGTCGCCGGCCGAGGGCAGCGACACCGCACAGGTACGCCAGGCGTTGGGCCCCACGGCCAACGTGCTGCTGTTCAATCGTGCGCTGGTCGGGGCGGACTGGGATTTCCTGGCGCTGGACAACCAGCAGGGCGCGTACCTGGCGACCCGCCACCTGATCGAGCGCGGACACCGTGACATCGCCTTCTTCGGCGGTCACGCCGATTCCAGTTCCTGCGAACAGCGCCGCGCCGGTTATCAGCAGGCGCTGGCTGAAGCGAACCTTGCGGTGACGCCGCAATGGCTGATCGAATCGGCGCCCAACCGCCTTGAAGCGGCGCGGCGGGTGGATGAGCTGTTTGTCGATGGCCTGCGTCCGAGCGCAGCCGTCTGCTACAACGACACCGTGGCGCTGGGCCTGATGCTGGGCCTGACCTCACGCGGCATCCGTCCGGGCGGCGACTTCGCCGTGACCGGGTTCGATGACATTCCCGAAGCGTCGGTGGCGGTGCCGCCGCTGACCACGCTGACCGTCGACCCGCGCGCGCGCGGTCGGCAAGCCGCCGAGCTGCTGCTGCAGCGCGTACAGTCTCCCGATGCGCCGCCCGTGCGCACCGTTGCCCCCGTGCAGCTGCGCATCCGCGAAAGCAGCGCGGCCCGTCCGAACTGACTCCCTTCCACATTCAACCTACGCGCACCGAGGCGCGAACCCGCATGCCGATTTCATCAACGCCCCGTTTCAACACCACGCCCGGGCAAGGCGCACCGCCGGTCAACACCCGCATGGCGCTGGGCGTAGCCACCACGATCTTCTTCATGTGGGGCTTCCTGACCTGCCTCAACGACATCCTGATCCCGCATCTGAAGGCGGTATTCGAGCTCAACTATGCGCGCGCGATGCTCGTGCAGTTCACCTTCTTCGGTGCCTACTTCCTGATGTCGCTGCCTGCGGGCCGGCTGGTGGCCCACCTGGGCTACAAGAAGGGCATCGTGGCCGGCCTGCTGATCGCCGGCGTGGGCGCGCTGGGCTTCTGGCCTGCGGCCGAGCTGCGTGAATACAGTGCCTTCCTGGGCGCGCTGTTCGTGCTTGCTACCGGCATCACCGTGCTGCAGGTGGCCGCAAACCCGTACGTCGCCCTGCTGGGGCCGGTGGAAACCAGTTCCAGCCGCTTGACCCTTGCACAGGCGCTGAACTCGCTGGGCACGGCCATCGCACCGATCTTCGGCGGGTTGTTGATCCTCGGCAACACGGTGAAGAGTGCCGATGAAATCAATGCACTGTCGGTGGCCGAACAGGCGGCTTACCGCGCCGCCGAAGCGCAGTCGGTGCAGGGCCCGTACATCGGCCTGGCGATCGCGCTGGTGCTGCTGGCGTTGTTCGTCTATCTGTTCCGCCTGCCCACGCTGAGCGAGGCCGCGGAGAAGGTGGACGATGGCCCGCAGCAGAGCTACGGCGCTGCGTTGCGTCACCGCCACCTGCTGTTCGCGGTGCTGGGTATCTTCTTCTACGTCGGCGCCGAAGTGTCCATCGGCAGCTTCCTGGTCAACTACCTGTCGATGCCGACCATCGGCGGCTTCACCGAGCAGCAGGCCACCCATTACGTGTCTGCGTACTGGACGATGGCGATGATCGGCCGTTTCGCTGGCTCGGCGCTGCTGACCCGTTACTCGCCACGCCACATGCTGGCCCTGTTCGCCGCCATCAACGTGGTGCTGCTGGGCACCACGATGGCCAGCTCGGGCCAGGTCGCGCTGTACTCGGTGGTGGCCATCGGCCTGTTCAACTCGATCATGTTCCCGACCATCTTCGCGCTCGGCATCGAGCGTCTGGGGCCGCTGACCAACAAGGCGTCCAGCCTGCTGATCATGGCCATCGTCGGTGGCGCGCTGGTGCCGTACCTGCAGGGCGTGCTGGCTGACCATATCGGTCTGCAGCCGAGCTTCATCCTGCCGCTGCTGTGCTACGGCTACGTGATCTTCTTCGGCCTGTCAGGCGCCCGCCTGCCGGCCATCGCACCGCGCGGAGGCTGAGTCAGATGGGCAACATTGTCTGCTTCGGCGAGATTTTGATCGATCTATTAGCGCAGCCGCCGGCATCGCCCGAGCAGCCGCGGGCCTTCCTGCAGTACGCCGGCGGCGCGCCGGCCAACGTCGCCGTGGCCGCTGCCCGGCTTGGCGTGGGCACCCAGTTCGTCGGCATGCTGGGGCGTGACATGTTCGGCGATTTCCTGGCCGACAGCCTGCAGCAGCATGGCGTGGGAACCGACTTCATTGCGCGCACCGACGCGGCGAAGACCGCGCTGGCCTTCGTGGCGCTGGATGCACACGGCGAGCGCAGTTTCAGCTTCTACCGCCCGCCGGCTGCGGATCTGTTGTTCCGCGCCGCCGATTTCCAGGCAGGGTGCTTCGACCAGGCGAGCTGCTTCCATGTCTGTTCCAACAGCCTGACCGAGGCGGAGATCGCACGGACCACGTTCGAGGGCATGCAGCGTGCGCGCGCTTCGGGTGCGCTGGTCAGCCTGGACCTCAATCTGCGCCCGGCGCTGTGGCCGACCGACGCTGACCCGCTGCCGACGCTGTGGCAGGCGCTGGAACTGGCCGACGTGGTCAAGCTCTCGCGCGAGGAACTGGACTACCTCGCGGCCCCGCTGGGGCCGCAGGGTGCCGAGCAGGTGCTGCAGCGATTGCTGGGCGCGCACGCACGTTGGGTGGTGGTCACTGACGGAGCGGCGCCGCTGCAGTGGCATGCCCGTGACAGCAGCGGCCAGGTGGAAAGCTTCAGTGTGCCGACGGTGGACAGTACCGCCGCCGGTGATGCGTTCGTCGGTGGCCTGCTGACCGCCCTGGTAGAGCGTGGCGTGGATGCCGCCGGACTGCCGGCGTTCTGCGCTGATCCCACGGCGATGCGCGCGGTGCTGCGCTTCGGCGCCGCCGTCGGGGCATTGGCGGTGACCCGCAAGGGTGCGTTCGCGGCCATGCCGTCGCGCGCCGAAGTCGATGCCTTGTTGCAGCAACCCGAGGAGACCCCCTGATGACGCAGCCCCCGGACTTCCGTTCGCCCGCCTTCCTGCGCGGCCACATCGCCCACACGATGGCGTTCTACCATCCGCGCTGCATCGATCCGCAGGGCGGCTTCTTCCACTACTTCCGTGACGATGGCAGCGTCTACGATGCAGGGCATCGGCACCTGGTCAGCAGCACCCGCTTTGTCTTCGACTATGCGATGGCCTACCGCGAGTTCGGCGATGCCGCCTACCTGGAAGGCGTCACCCACGGCGTGCGTTACCTGCGCGATGTGCATCGCAATCCCGCGACAGGCGGCTATGCCTGGACGCTGCGCGATGGCGTGGTGGAAGACGATACCAACCATTGCTACGGCGTGGCGTTCGTGCTGCTGGCCTACAGCTGCGCACTGAAGGCCGGCATCGAAGAAGCGCGCGGCTGGATGGATGAAACCTGGCAGTTGCTGGAAACGCGATTCTACGAAGCGCCGTACGGGCTGTACCGCGATGAAGCCGACGCGCAGTGGAATTTCAGTGGCTACCGCGGCCAGAACGCCAACATGCACATGTGCGAAGCGATGCTGGCGGCGTACGAGAGCAGTGGCGAACAGCGCTATCTGGATCGTGCTTTGCAGTTGGCCGACATCATGACGCGCCGCCAGGCGGCCAAGGCCGACGGCCTGGTCTGGGAACACTATGACAGCGAGTGGAATGTCGACTGGAAGTACAACCTGGATGATCCCAAGCACCTGTTCCGCCCGTGGGGCTTCCAGCCCGGCCATCAGACCGAGTGGGCCAAGCTGCTGCTGATCCTGGACCGTCATGTGCAGGCGGACTGGCTGGTGCCGTTGGCACGCCATCTGTTCGACGTGGCGGTGGAACGCAGCTGGGACCGCGAGCGCGGTGGCCTGTACTACGGCTTCGCTCCCGATGGCAGCGTCTGCGACGACGATAAGTATTTCTGGGTGCAGGCCGAGACGCTGGCCACCGCCGCGGTGCTGGCGCAACGCACCGGCGACGCGCAGTACTGGGCGTGGTACGACCGGCTTTGGGTCTATTCGTGGGAACATTTCGTCGATCACCAGTACGGCGCATGGTTCCGCATCCTCGACGCGGACAACCGCAAGTACAGTGACGAAAAGAGCCCGGCCGGCAAGGTGGATTACCACACCATGGGGGCCTGCTACGAAGTGCTGAACGTGGTCCGGCCCAAGGCCTGAACCCGGAGCTGTAGGTAACGCCGGGCCATGCCCGGCGGATGTCCACCCGGCGGCGGAAGCCCGCCCACCTTCCAGGTATCGACATGCAGACCAGAATCACCTCGTGGTGCTTGGCCATTGCCGTGATGCTGCTGCTCATGCCAGCGCAGGCGCCCGCTGCGGTCCTGGACGCGCGGTGGGAGTTCCGCCTGCAGCCCGGCAACGCGCAGGTGCCGGCGCATCCCCGCGCCAGCGCCTGGCGAACGGCGCAGGTGCCCGGCAGCGTGCACACCGACCTGCTGGCCCACGCGCTGATTCCGGACCCCTATGTCGGCGCACCCGAAGCATCGCTGCAGTGGATCGGCCTGGCCGACTGGGAATACCGCGCCACCTTCGATGTCGCGGCCGCAACCCTGGCGCGCCCCCATGCCGAACTGGTATTCGAGGGGCTTGATACCTTTGCCGAGGTCGAACTCAACGGCCAGCCGTTGCTGCGTGCCGACAACGCGCACCGCACCTGGATCGCACGGGTGGAGGGGCGGCTGCAGCCACGTGGCAACACGCTGCGCATCGTGTTCCGCTCGCCGATCACCACGCTGCTGCCGAGCGTGCAGGCGATGCCGCACAAGATCGCGGGCAACTATCCGTCGCCTTATGGCGACGAGCCGCGCGATGCGATGGTGGGCAACTTCGTGCGCAAGCCGGCGTATCACTTCGGCTGGGACTGGGGCCCGCGTTACGTCACGGCTGGCGTGTGGCGTCCGGTCCGGCTGGAAACCTGGGGCGCGCACCGTATCGACGACCTCGCCGTGCGCACGGACCGGCTGGATGCGGATACGGCACTGTTGACCGCACAGGTTGCGGTGCGGCACGAAGGCGCGGCGGCCTCGGCGATGCTCGACGTGGACGTGCGTGACCCGGAGGGCCGCATCGTGGCGCGTGCACAGCACAACGCGTTGTTGCAGCCGGGCGAGCAGCAGATCGACGTGCCCCTGCAGATCGACCAGCCCCGCCGCTGGTGGCCGGCCGGCCAGGGCGCGCAGGACCGCTATACCGTGCACGCGTCACTCGGTCGCGATGAGGATCCCGCGTTGCGCGCAGAACGCCGCATCGGCCTGCGCAGCATTGAACTGCGGCGGCAGGACGATGCCGACGGTGGGCAAGGCTTTGCCTTCGTGATCAACGGACGCGAGATATTCGCCAAGGGGGCCAACGTCATTCCGTTCGACGCGTTCCCTGCGCGGGTGGACACGTCGCGTCTGCGCACGATCCTGACCGCAGCGCGCGACGCCAACATGAACATGCTGCGCAACTGGGGTGGCGGCTATTACGAGGACGACGCCTTCTTCGACATCGCCGACGAGCTCGGCCTGCTGGTCTGGCAGGACTTCATGTTCGGTGGCGGCATGCAGCCGGGCTACGATCCGGCGTTCCGCCAGAGCGTGGTAGCGGAAGCGCGCGACAACGTCCGCCGCCTGCGTCACCACCCCAGCATCGTGTTGTGGTGTGGCAACAACGAAGAAGAGACGGCCTGGAAGGATTGGGGGCATGGCCGCGATCTGGCGAAGGCCGACCCTGCCTTTGCCGCCAAGGTGTGGCAGGGCTATGTCGATCTGTTCGGCAACGACCTGCGCCGGGTCGTGGCTGAGGAAGCGCTGGGTGTGCCGTACTGGTCCAGCTCGCCGAGCAACGATCTGGACACGAAGGCCAACGACTCCACGCGGGGCGACAAGCACTACTGGCAGGTATGGGGTAATCCGGCGCTGCCGGTGACGGCCTACCTGCGCGAGACACCCCGCTTCATGTCCGAATACGGCCTGCAGTCATGGCCGTCGCAGGCGATGGTCGACCGCATTGCGCCGCGCGCGGAACAGCGTATCGACAGCCCGGTGATACAGGCGCATCAGAAGTTCATGGCCGGGCAGGGCAACGAACGGCTGTTGCACTACATCCGCCTGGGCTACGGTGAACCGCGCGATTTCGCCGCGTTCCTGTATCTCGGCCAGGTGATGCAGGCGGAGGGCATCCAGTTGGCCGCGCTGCACCATCGCGCATCGCGCCCCTACACGATGGGCTCGCTTTACTGGCAGCTCAACGATGTGTGGCCGGGCGCTTCGTGGTCCGGCCTGGACCATGACGGCCACTGGAAGGCGCTGCATTTCCAGGCGCGACGCTTCTTCGCCGACCTTGCGGTGGCGGCGCTGCGCGATGACGGGGTGACCCGGATCAGCCTGTTGAACGATACGCCGACACCGCAGCGGGTCGACTGGCGGCTGCGGGTGATGGCCTTGGACGGTCGTGAGATAAGCCGTAGGCAACAGACCGTCGTGCTCGCGCCCGGTTCTGCGACCGAGGTCGGGCGGCTGGGGGATGCCCGATTGCTGGGGGTGGAGGATCCTGCGCGCACGATTGCCGTGGTCGAGCTGCTGCAGGACGAGCGGGTGGTGTCGCGGCAGGTGGTCAGCTTCGTCGAAGCGCGCGATCAGGCGCTGCAGGCCGACCAGGTGCAGGCGAGCCTGCAGGGCGAGGGCGATCAGCTTGAGGTGGTGCTGCAGGCGCGGGGTCTGGTGCGTGCGGCGTGGATCGACTTCGGGCTGCACGAGGTGGTGCTGGAAGACAACCTGCTGGACCTGCTGCCGGGTGAGCGCCGTGTGCTGCGCGCACGATCTGACCGTGACGCCGCGACGCTGCGCGCGGCGATGCGCGTGCAGACGCTCGGCGATATTCGCGGGGTACACGCGGTGCGGTAGCGCCGAGCCGTGCTCGGCGGATTTTCGCGGGAAGGCCCCGCCGAGCACGGCTCGGCGCTACGTGGATATCGCGGGTGCCGCCGTTGCCGGGATATCGGCAATGCCGTCGTTGCCGGTTTATCGGGTGTGGTAGCGCCGAGCCACGCTCGGCGAGCGCAGCGGCGACACCGTCAGAACGCGATCTGCTGGAAATTCTCCACGCGCTCGTGGCCATGTGTCGCTTCACCACTGCGTGGCAGCGGGTAGTCGTCCAACCGATCCAACAGCCGCGTCTGCAATCCAGCGTCGCGCGCGGCATCGAGCTCTTCCACCACATCGGACAGGAACAGGATCTCGCCGGCCGGTACGCCGATCGCATCGACGATGCGGCGGTAGCTTTCAGCCTCACGCTTGCCACCGATTTCCGTGTCGAACCAGCCCGATACCAGCGCGGTCAGGTCACCGGCGTCGCTGAAACCGAAGAACTGCTTCTGCGCCGGCACCGATCCGGACGAATACACATACAGCGGCAATCCCGCGGCATGCCAGCCCTTCAGCACGGCGGCCACTTCCGGATAGAAGTGCGCCTTGTAATCGCCATTGCGGTAGCCGGTTTCCCAGATCTTGCCCTGCAGCGCTTTCAGCGCGGTGTGCTTGCGGTCCTGGTCGATCCAGCCCTGCAGGGTTTCCGCCACCAGGCTGTCCTGGCAGGCACCGCCGATTTCGGTCGCTACGGCGTCCAGCCACCGCCGCACGTCCGGTTCGTTGCCGTGGGTCGCGATGAAACCGGGCAGCGCCTTGCGCGCATACGGGAACAGCACATTCTTGACGAACGAGATGCTGCTGGTGGTGCCTTCGATATCGGTGAGGATGACGCGGGGCTGCATGGCGATTCAGTCCTGGGTAGGCACGTAGCGGGGGAACTTCTGCGCGATGTCGGTGCCGGTGAAATGCCCGACCCAGCCATCGGCTTCGGTGAAAAAGCGGATCGCCACGAAGCTCGGCTCATCGCCCATGTCGAACCAGTGATTGACACTGTCCGGCACGGCGATCAGGTCGTTCTTGACGCACTCGATCTCGTAGACCTTCTCCTCCACGTGCAGGGTGAACAGCCCGGAGCCGGCGACGAAGAAACGCACTTCGTCCTCCTTGTGGAAGTGTTCGTCGAGGAACTTCTTCCGCAGCTCGGCGCGGTTCGGGTTGTCCGGCGCGATCGAGGCCACGTCCACGCTCTTGAAGCCGCGCTCGGCGACCAGCCGATCAATGTCGCTGCGGTAGGCGGCAAACACCTCGTCCTGGCTGGCGCCGGGGGCAACGGGCTGGCTGGCGGTCCAGCGCTCGAAGGTCACGCCGATCTTCTGCAGTTCGGCGGCAATCTGCGCACCGTCTTGGGTATCCAGCAGCGGCGCGTCGGGGGCGGTGTCGTTGTAGATGCGCAGTCGGCTCATGGCGGCAGCTTGAACAAAGTGGGGGAAGACAGGGTAGCAGCGCGGCGGGCGGGGGTCAGATTCCAATCCGGCATCTGACCCGGCACCCACGGCGTGTCAGTTGCGCAGGCGGCGCAGCTCCAGCTCGCAGTGGAACAGGAACTCGAAGGCTTCCAGATGGCGCCGCGCTTCGGCCATGTCGCGGCCCCATGCGTACAGGCCGTGGCCATCGATCAGGTAGCCCCACAGGCACTGCGTGTCCAGCAGGGCATCGACCTGTGCCGACAGCACGTCCATGTCCTGGGTATTGGCGAACACCGGCACGTCGATGGCCATTTCATGCGTACTGTTGCCGGCGAAGGCCTTCAGCAGCTCATAGCCTTCCAGGCGGATGTGGCCCTGCGGTGCATACAGGCGCGAGGCGATGGTCTGCACCGGCGAATGCGTATGCAGCACGCAGCCCACTTCCGGAAAGCGGCGATACAGCTGGGTATGCAGCAGAGTTTCGGCGGACGGGCGCAGCGGGCGGCCTACGGCCTTGCCGTCGAAGTCCACGACCATGATGTCGTCTTCGATCAGTCGGCCCTTGTCGCGGCCGGAGACCGTGATCGCGGCATGGTGGTCGTCCAGCCGATGGGAGAAGTTGCTGCTGGTCGCCGGCGTCCAGCCGGCCTGGGCCAGCTCGCGGATGTTGTCGATCAGCAACTGCGCCAGTTCACTCAGGCGCTGGGTGTCGTAGGGGAAAGTGGGCGCGTTCATGGCCCACATTCTATCCGGTCCCGCCGACCACGTTGGGGGCTGTGCCTGCCTCGGTAGTGACGGCCGCCGGCCGTCCGCTTCTGGCCTTGGCCGCTGCGCTCGCCGAGCATGGCTCGGCGCTACCGACACCGCTCGGCGATACCTTGATTATTTCCCGCGCAGGCGGCTGTGGCGGTAGCCGTAGCCGAAGTAGATCGCAAAGCCCACCGCCGTCCACACGCCCATCAGCATCCAGTTATGGAACGTCATGGCCGACAGCAGCGCCAGGCAGCTCAGCACACCCAGGCTGCACACCAGCCACGCGGCGCGGATACGGAACGGCCGCGGCAGGTCCGGCTGGGTGCGGCGCAGCACCAGCACGCCGGCGCACACCGCCGCGAAGGCGATCAGGGTGCCCATCGAGGTCAGCTCACCCAGCACGTCCAGCGGGAACAGCGCCGCCAGCAGGGCAATGCCGATGCCGGTGATCACGGTGTTGATGTGCGGGGTGCGGTACTTCGGATGGATCTTGGTGAACAGCGGCGGCAGCAGGCCGTCGCGGCCCATGATCATGAAGATGCGCGGCTGGCCGATGATCATCACCAGCACCACCGACGACAGGCCCACCAGGGCGCCGATTTCCACGACGACGCGCAACCAGCCGAGCGTCGGGTGGGCGGCTACGGCGGTGACCACCGGTTCATCGGTCCCCAGTAGCTGATACGGCACCAGGCCGGTCATCACCGCGGCCATCGCGATGTACAGCACCGTGCAGATCACCAGTGAGAGCATCATGCCGATCGGCATGTCGCGCTGTGGACGATGCGATTCCTGCGCCGCCACGGACACCGCTTCAAAGCCGATGTAGGCGAAGAACACCATCGCCGCGCCACGCAGCACACCTTCCATGCCGAACTGGCCGGGACCGGTGTTTTCCGGGATGAAGGGATGCCAGTTGGCGGTGTCGACGTACTTCCAGCCGACGGCGATGACCAGCACGATCAGGCCCGTCTTCAGGATCACCATCGCCATGTTCATCGCCGACGACTTGCGGATGCCGTGGTAGCACAGCCACGTCAGCGCCAGCACCAGCAGCGCGGCCGGCACGTTGGCGATGGCGCCGGTGGGGCGCAGCTGCCCATCCAGCGGTGCGCTGACCAGCGCGGCAGGCAGGTGGATGTCGAAGTGGCTCAGCAGACTGAGGAAGTAGCCGGTCCAGCTGACCGCGACGGCCGACGCGGATACGCCGTATTCCAGCACCAGCATCCAGCCGATGAACCAGGCAGCGAGCTCGCCGAAGGTCGCGTAGGTGTAGCTGTAGGCACTGCCGGATACCGGCACCATCGCGGCGAACTCGGCGTAGGCCAGTGCACAGAAGCCGCAGCAGATGGCGGCCAGCACGAAGGACAGCATGATCGCCGGCCCGGCGTGGTTGGCGGCGGCCTGGCCGGTGATGACGAAGATGCCGCCGCCGATCACCGCACCGATGCCCAGCGCCGTCAGTCCCCATGGCCCCAGGGTACGGGTCAGGCTGAGACCGTTGGCGTCTTCATGGGCGGCGTGCGGATGCTTGGTGGCCCACAGTTGCTTGAGCATGGTGTGATGGTCTTTCGGTGCGGGCAGGCCGAAGGGCCTGCAAAGGGTGCGGCATGATACCGAACGGGCCGGCAAAGGAGCCGGCCCGTCGATGCATCAGGGAGACTTGGCGAGCTTGCTGTTACGCATGCCGTAGCCGAAGTAGATCAGCAGGCCCAGGAAGGTCCAGCCGAGGAACAGATGCCAATGCACCACGAAGGCCTGCCAGAACAGGAACAGGCACATCGCCGCACCCAGCGGGCAGATGACCCAGACCAGCGGCACGCGGAACGGACGCTCCAGTTCCGGGCGGGTATAGCGCAGCACCAGCACGCCCACGCACACCGTGGCGAAGGCCAGCAGGGTACCCATCGACACCAGCTCGCCCAGCACGTTCAGCGGCACCATGCCGGCCAGCGCGGCGGCCAGCACGCCCACCACGATCGTGGCCCAGTACGGGGTGTTGAAACGCGGGTGGATCTTGCCGAAGAACTTCGGCAGCAGGCCGTCGCGGGAAATGGTGTACGCGATGCGGGTCTGGCCCATCATCATCACCAGCACCACCGACGACAGGCCGGCGATGGCGCCGATCTCCACGGCGGTCTTCAACCAGCCCAGGCTGGCATACGGCTCCAGCGCGGTGGCAACCGGCTTGTCGGTGCCCAGCAGGTGGTACGGCATCATGCCCGTCAGCACGGCGCAGACGATGATGTAGACGATGGTGCACACCGCCAGCGAGCCCAGCAGGCCGATCGGCATGTTGCGCTGGGGGTCCTTGGTTTCGCCCGCCGCAGTGGAGACCGCATCGAAACCGATGTAGGCGAAGAACACGATGGTGGCGGCGCGGAACACGCCGCTCCAGCCGAACTCGCCGCTCACGCCGGTGTTTTCGGGGATGAAGGGCGTCCAGTTCGCTGTGTCGATGTGGGTCGCGCCGAAGCCGATGAACAGGCAGATGACGGTGACCTTGATCGCCACGATGATCGCGTTGACGAAGGCCGACTGGGTGATGCCCACGTACAACAGCCCGGAGACCGCCGCCACGATCAGCACGGCGGGCAGGTTGAACAGCTTGCCGGACGCGATGAACTCCTGGCCGGTCCAGGCGATTGGCGCTGCGCTCAGCGCATCCGGGAACGGCATGTTGAGCGTGGTGGTGATGAAGCTGATCAGATAGGCCGACCAGCCGACCGCGACCGAGGCCGAGGCGAACAGGTACTCCAGCACCAGGCACCAGCCGATGAACCAGGCCATGCCTTCGCCGAGGGTGGCATAGGAGTAGGAGTACGCGCTGCCGGACACCGGCATCATCGCGGCGAACTCTGCGTAGCACAGGCCCGCCAGTGCGCAGGCCAGGCCCGCCAGCACGAAGGACAGCATGATCGCGGGGCCCGCATGATTGGCGGCCGCCTGTCCGGTGAGTACGAAGATGCCCGCACCGATCACGGCACCAATGCCGAGCAGGATCAGGTGTTTTGCCGTGAGCGTCCGTTTCAGGGTGGCTTCGCCGTCCAGGCTGCCTTCGATGGGTTCGCCAGCGTCTACGTGTCCGGCTGGCTCAACCGGTTTGACCCTCAACAGAGCTTTCAGCATGCGGTACTTCCCTAAGTCATCGTGGAGCAGTCGGCGATACATGGCCGTCGACGCGTGTGGTGAATGAAGGCCATGCGAATGGCTCGCTGTACCTTAGCCAAAGCTGAAGGTGATGCACAAGCCGCATGTGCAACATTTTGTGGCGATAATGGCCGATTGATTTGCTGAACACGCATAGGATATGTCGGAAACAACTACAACCGTTGCCGCGCTTGACGATCAGCTTCGTCAATTGTTGCGGGATCATGCGCTCCGAGTACCTGATCAGGCCGGGCTCGCTGACGAATTCAGCACACTTCTGGACGATCCCCTCAATCCCTTCCTGCGCGAGCGTCTCGACGGCCACTTCACCGGCAGCGCGTGGCTGGTGAGCGCCGACGGGCGACGCGTGCTGCTGACCCATCACCGCAAACTGGCGCGTTGGCTGCAGTTGGGCGGGCATGCGGATGGCGATCGCGACTTGGCGCGTGTGGCACTGAACGAAGCGGAAGAAGAGTCCGGCCTGGATGGGCTCCGAATGGAGCATCCCGCGATCTTCGATCTGGACAAGCACTGGATACCCGCGCGTACCGACGTGCCGGGGCACTGGCATTACGACGTGCGTTTCGTGGTACGTGCTGGCAGCTCCGAGGCCTTCGTCGTCAGCGAAGAGTCACTGGAACTGGCCTGGCGCGACATCGCACAGATCGCTGCGGACCCCGAAGCCGATCCCTCACTGCAGCGCATGGCCCAGCGCTGGCGGTAGACCAAAAAGGGGGACGGAGGGGATTAAGTCGTTATCGGCTCGCTGCACGCGGCCGATAACGACTTAATCCCCTCCGTCCCCTTTTTATCAGTACAGCACGCGGGTGCGCAGGGTGCCGGTGATCGCGGCGAGTTCGTCGCGGACGGCGGCGGCTTGTTCGACGCTGGCGGTGATGTCGATCACCACGTAGCCGACCTTGGCGTCGGTGCGCAGGAACTGCCCGTCGATGTTCACGTTGTGGCGCGAGAAGATCTCGTTGACCTTGGACAGCACGCCGGGCACGTTGCGATGGATGTGCAGCAGGCGCAGGCTGCCGTGGTGCTCGGGCAGGGTCACTTCCGGGAAGTTCACCGCCGACAGCGTGCTGCCGTTGTCGCTGTAACGCACCAGCTTGGCGGCCACTTCGATGCCGATGTTGTCCTGGGCTTCCAACGTGCTGCCGCCTACGTGCGGGGTCAGGATCACGTTGTCGTGCGCGGTCAACGGGCTTTCGAAGGCATCGCCGTTGCCCTTGGGCTCCACCGGGAACACATCCAGTGCGGCGCCGCCGATATGGCCGGACTGCAGCGCCGCGTCCAGGGCGTCGATATCCACGATGGTGCCGCGCGCGGCATTGATGACGTGCGTGCCGCGGCGCATCTTCGCCAGCTCGGTCGCGCCGATCATCCACTGCGTAGCGGCGGTTTCCGGTACGTGCAGGGTGATGATGTCCGAACGCGACAGCAGGTCATCCAGGCTGGCGGCCGCACGCGCGTTGCCCAGCGCCAGCTTGGCTTCCACGTCGTGGAAGATCACCTGCAGGCCAAGGGATTCGGCCAGCACGCCGACCTGGGTGCCGATATGACCATAGCCGATGATGCCCAGCGTCTTGCCGCGGACTTCGTGGCTGCCGGCGGCCGACTTCGACCAGCCACCGCGATGGCACTCAGCGTTCTTCTGCGGGATGCCGCGGGTCAGCATGATCGCCTCGGCAATCACCAGTTCGGCCACGCTGCGGGTATTGGAGTAGGGCGCGTTGAACACCGGGATGCCGGCCAGCTCGGCGGCGTCCAGGTCGACCTGGTTGGTGCCGATGCAGAAACAGCCCACCGCGATCACCCGCTTGGCCTCGGCCAGTACGTCGGCCGACAACTGGCTGCGTGAGCGGATGCCGACAATGTGCGCTTCGGCGATGCGGGCCTTCAGCTCGGCCTCGGGCAGCGCCTTGGAATGCAGTTCGATCTGGCTGTAACCGGCCGCGGTGAACACATCCACGGCGGTCTGGCTTACCCCCTCCAGCAACAGCACGCGGATATCCTGCTTGGGGTAGGAGGTCTTCTTCGGCGACATGGGACGGCACGGCCAGTGGGGCAAGGGCTGTCCACTATGCCAGATGGCGAAGGCGATGGTGCGCTGCGGAAATGGTTGCATCCGTAGCCAATCGGTAACGCCAGCGGGGCTGGACGCTGGACGCGACCGCTGGCACGCTTGCGTGCTATTCGTGCGCCGCGCTGGACTGACATGACCGATTCCCGCCTTGCTTCCCTGCTGCAGGCCGTCCCCGGACTGCGGTTGAAGACCGATGCCGCCGACCTGGAGCATTACGGCCGCGACTGGACACGGCGCTGGACGCCGGCGCCGCTGGCCATTGCCTTGCCGGGCAGTGTCGAGGAGGTGCAGGCGGTGATGCGCTGGAGCGCGGCCGAAGGCATCGCGGTGGTGCCGTCCGGTGGTCGCACCGGGCTGTCCGGTGGCGCGGTCGCCGCCAATGGCGAGTTGGTGCTGAGCCTGGAACGGATGAACGCGGCGCTGCACTACGATGCCGTGGATCGCACGCTGGTGGTGCAGGCGGGCATGCCGCTGGAGGCGCTGCACAATGCGGCGCTGGAGCACGGGCTGATCTATCCGGTGGATTTCGCTGCACGCGGTTCGTGTTCGATCGGCGGCAACATCGCCACCAATGCAGGCGGCATCCGGGTGATCCGCTACGGCAACACGCGTGAGTGGATCGCCGGGCTGAAGGTGGTGACCGCGCAGGGTGATCTGCTGGAACTCAACAAAGGTCTGATCAAGAACTCCAGCGGCTACGACTTCCGGCAACTGCTGATCGGCTCGGAAGGCACGTTGGGCGTGATCGTGGAGGCGACCGTCAAGCTGACCGACCCGCCACCGGCCAGCAATGTGATGCTGCTGGCCGTGCCCAGTTTCGACGTGCTGATGCGGGTGTTCTCCGCGTTCCGCGCGCGGCTGCAGCTGCAGGCGTTTGAATTCTTTACCGACAAGGCACTCCGGCACGTGCTGGCACACGGGGCCCAGGCTCCCTTCGCCGAGGTGCATCCGTTCTACGTGGTGACCGAGTTCGCCGCTGGCGACGAGGTGCAGGAAGCCGCAGCGATGGCTGCGTTCGAGGATTGCATGGGCAATGGCTGGGTCAGTGATGGCGTGGTCAGTGCCAGCGACGCGCAGGCGGCGCAGCTGTGGCGGCTGCGCGAGGGCATCACCGAGGCGGTCGCGCGTTACACGCCCTACAAGAACGATGTATCGGTGCGCATCTCGGCCATGCCTGCTTTCCTTGCGGAAACACAGGCGCTGATCGGGGAGGCGTACCCGCAGTTCGAGGTGGTGTGGTTCGGCCACATCGGCGATGGCAACCTGCACATCAACGTGCTCAAGCCGGAAGGCACCAGCGACGCGGAATTCGTGCAGCAGTGCGAGCACGTCACCACGTTGCTGGCGCAGGTGCTTGCGCGTTTCGACGGCAGTATCTCCGCCGAACACGGTATCGGGCTGGTCAAGAAGAAGTACCTGGACAGCACGCGCGGGCCGGCCGAGATCGCCCTGATGAAAGCGGTCAAGCGCGCGTTTGATCCGCAAGGGCGGCTGAACCCCGGCAAGGTCTTCGATCTGTGACGCGCCGTTCGCGTCATGGGTCGGGTACGCTCTGCACACACCCTTCACGAGTAACCCGACGATGACCCGATTGCCTTCGCTGCTGGTTCCCTTGGCGCTGTCCCTGCTGGTCCTGCCGCTGGCAGCGGGTGCTTCCAGCTTTGCTGGTACGTCGGCCGGTTCGGCATCGGGCGCGTCGTCGAATTCGTCGGGCAGCAGCTCCGGCGATGACAAGGTGGTCGTGGCGGCCCGCGACGATGCAGCCGCTTTCGTGGCCAGCGATGGCCAGATCCGCGGCGCACGGCTGCAGGCTGCGCTGGTACATCTGCGCGAGCACGATGCCGCCGCGCGTGAGCGCAGCGACCTGGCCTTGGCGCAGTCCCTGCTCGCACGCTGATGCGGGCCCGCCCCCGCGCGTGGTTGGCGTGGGGGCTGTTGTGCCTGTCGCCCGCCGTCCAGGCGGTACAGCTGACGCCGGCCGATGCAGGCCTGCGCGTCGAAGAACGTGCGCGCCTGGACCAGGCGATAGCCGATGTCGTGCCCCGTCTGCCGGCCGGGCTGCTGGCCGCACTGCCGGTGGACGTGCCGCTGCGCGTTTCCGACGCGTTGCCTGCCCACGTGGCCGGCCGGGCGCTTGCCGGGGTGATCCTGCTTCCGCGCCCCATGCTCACCGGCAGTGACCCCGCGGCGGCAGATGCCCTGCGATCCACGTTGATCCACGAACTGATGCACGTCGCCGACCGGTCTGGTGATGGCGGCTGGTCGCGCAGCCCGCGCCTGCGTGAGCTCGCCGGATGGCAGCGCCGGGTATGGAAGCTCGGCCGAGGGGCCAACCACTTCACCGATCGAAATCCGGATGCCTATGAGCGGCAGAGTGCGGCGGAGTATCTGGCCGTCAATGCCGAACACTGGCTGCTGGATGCGGAGTTTGCCTGCCGGCGTCCGGCATTGGCTGCGTGGTTCAGTACGACCTTCGGTGCGGCGCCGCTGCAGGCGACGCCCTGCGCTTCCACGCTGCCGCTGGTGCAGGCCAGCGAAGAGGAGGGCGCTGTCGCTTTGATGCAGCTGGATCCGGCCCGCGTGTACGCAGTGGATTACCTGTTCGCCGAAGGCGGCCGCGTGCCGATGAGCCGCTGGGGGCACAGCATGCTGCGCCTGGTGATCTGCCGCGAGGGCAGGGCGCCCGGGCCCGACTGCCGGCTGGACCTGGACCAGCACCGTGTCCTGTCTTTCCGCGCCTTCGTGGGCGACGTGGAACTGTCCAGCTGGCGCGGATTGACCGGTGGTTATCCGTCACGTCTGTTCGTGCTGCCGCTGCAGCAGGTGGTCGACGAATACACCAAGGTGGAGCTGCGCGGACTCGCATCGATCCCGTTGCAGCTTTCGCCGGCGGAGATCAGCGGCCTGCTCGAGCGTACCGCGCAGGTGCACTGGGGCTATGACGGTCGCTACTACTTCATCAGCAACAACTGCGCGGTCGAGACCGCCAAGCTGCTGCAGGCCGGCGTGCCTGCGCTGCAGGAACCGGGCATCGAGCGGATCAGTCCGCGCGGCCTGCGTCGCCGATTGGATCGCCTGGGCCGGCTGGATGAAACGGTGCTGGACGATCAGGCGGCGGCGATCCGTGACGGCTACTACTTCCCGTCCAGTGACCGCTACTTCGCGACCTTGTTTGCTGCCGCCCGCGCGGAGGTGAATCTGCCCGCGCGCGACGCACGGGCGTGGATCGACCTTGACGCGGATCAGCGCACGCCGTGGCTGCAGCGTGGCGGCCTGCGGGCCACGGCAGGCCTGCTGCTGCTGGAGCAGGCAGCCTTCGCGCGTGCTGAACTGCGGGCGCGCGACCAACTGAAACACGCGCTGCTGAAACAGCCGGACAGCGAGGGCGCGCTACAGTTGCAGACGCTGTTGGAGGAATCGGGCCAGTGGCTGCGACCGGCGGGGTTGCTGGCCGGTAACGGCTATGGCCTGCCGCAGGCCGCAGAGCTCACGGCGTTGCAGCCGGCGCTGCAGGACATCGCCGCAAACGCACCTGACGCCTGGAAACTGCTGCGCACGCAGATGCGCATGCAGTTGCCGGACGCACAGCGCGCCGAGCTCGATACGCTGGAAACGAACATGGTGTCCCTGCGCGCGCGGCTGCGTGACCTGGCGGCGGTGCCGACGCTGCCGGCTGAACCGCAGGACGCGGCATTGCCCTTGCGTTGACGGTGCGGATGTTAGCGTCCTGTGTGTAGCTAGAACACAAGGAGCTTACATGCGCCCCTCTCTTTTTTTGTTGCCCACGCTTGCCGTAGTGGCCTTGGCGGTCGCCTGCCAGTCCGGTAATGAGCCGGCCGCGCCCGCTGCCGTGGTGCATCCCGCCGCCGCGCCCGTGGCATCACCCGCTTCAGCCGATACCGCCAGCGGCACCGTACCGCAGGCCTTTCGTGCAACCGGCAACGAGCCCGGTTGGCTGGCCCAGGTCGGCACAGACGGCCATGTCGGCCTGCGCGTCGAGGTGGATCATGGCCAGACGACGTACGACGTGGCGGCACCCACGCAGGGTGCCGACGGGTGGGCGGGTACCGCGACGGATGGCACGCCGGTGAAGTTGAGCATCGAGCGGGTACCTTGCCAGGACACCATGAGCGGTGATTCGTTCGACGCCAAGGCGATGCTGACGGTGGGAGCGCGCCAGTTGCACGGGTGTGGGAGTTTCAGCGCGCCGTAGGCGCGGTAGCGCCGACGGAGGGTCGGCGCGGCTGTCTGGTGACGAGGTCGGAAGGTTTGCGCCGAGCATGGCTCGGCGCTACCGCGACACTCAGTCGGCGCGACCGCCGAATTCGCCGGTTGCGGTGTTGACCAGCACGCGTTCGCCGTTGGCGATGTACTCCGGCACCATGATTTCCAGGCCGGTGCTCAGCTTGGCCGGCTTCGGGCGCTTGGTGGCGGTGCCGCCCTTCATTTCCGGCGGCGTCTCGACCACTTCCAGCACGACGCTGGTCGGCAGTTGGATGGCCACCGGCTGGTCGTCGATCACCTGGACATAGATGCCGGTCAGGCCATCGGTGATGTAGCCGGCGTCGTCGCCGATCACGTCCGCATCCAGGGTATAGGGGGTGAAGTCTTCGTCATCCATGAACACGAAGGCGTCGCCGTCCTTGTACGAGTACGTGGACAGCCGGCGCAGCAGTTCGACTTCCGGCAGGTTGTCGTCGGAATCGAAGCTGGCATCAAGCTTGTTGCCGCCCGGCACGCTGTACATGATGAAGCGGAAGCGGACGTTGCCGCCGCGGCCCTGCGGCGAGCTGCGCTCGATGTCGCGGATCTGGTACACGCCGTTGTTGTATTCGACGACGTTGCCCTTCTTGATATCGCTGGCTTTCATGATCGTATGGCTTGATTGGGGGGGTAGGGCGCCGTCCCGGCGCCCGGGGGAATCACTTCGGACCGAGCCGGGTGGCGCCGTCCAGGCGGATGGTCTCGCCGTTGAGATAGGTGTTTCCCAGAATGTAAGCGACCAGGCTGGCAAAGTCTTCCGGTTTGCCCAGGCGCGAAGGGAACGGGATCGACGCGGCCAGCGATTCCTGCACGGCGGGCGGCATGCCATCCACCATCGGGGTCCAGAAGACACCCGGCGCAATCGTGTTGACCCGGATGCCGAAGCGCGAGAGTTCGCGTGCCATCGGCAGGGTCATCGAGACGACGCCGCCCTTGGAGGCCGCGTAGGCCGCCTGGCCGATCTGGCCTTCGTAGGCGGCGATGCTGGCGGTATTGATGATCGCCCCGCGCTCGCCGTCGGCGCCGGCTTCGTTGTGCTGCATGCGGTTGGCGGCGGCCTTGGCGACGTTGAAGCTGCCGACCAGGTTGACCATCACCGTGCCCTGGAAGCCGGCCAGCGGCATCGGGCCTTCCTTGCCGAGCACGCGGCCGGCGCCGAGGATGCCGGCGCAGTTCACTGCGACATTGAGGCCGCCGAGGAAGGTGTGGGCCTGTTCGATGGCTTGGGTGACGGCCGCTTCGTCGCTGACGTTGACCTGCAGGTAGTGGGCGTTTTCGTCGCCGAGCGCGGCGACGGCGGCGGCGCCCTTGTCGTCATTGAGGTCGAACAGGACGACCTTCGCGCCCTGGCCCACCAGATGTTCGGCCACGGCAAGGCCCAGGCCGGAGACACCGCCGGTGATGACGGCACGTACGTTGCTCAACTGCATTGCGCGGTCCTGCAGGTTCAAGAGCCCGCGATTCTAGCGGATGGCGGGGGCAGGGCTGTTGTGCAGTGCGTTGCGCCTGCGGCGCGGCCGAAGCAACGGCAACAGCAACAGCAACAGCAACAGCAGCAGCAACAGCAACAGCAGCAGCAACAGCAACAGCAGCAGCAACAGCCGAAGCGGCGGGGCTTCTTATTGGGCGGGGCGGGGTGGGCTGGCGGGGGACGGCAGGAGCCGCTCCTGCGTGCCTTGTTTCGCGCCATCCATGGCGCTCAACACCCCCGCCAGCCCACCCCGCCCCACCTTCGACAGGTTCACGGTGGCCATGAATCGTCGGGCGTGTGCACAGCGGTAGCGCCGACCCATGGTCGGCGGGATGTGTCAGGGGAGGGGATGGTGGGGTGGGACATGGAGCAACCAGCCGACCCCGCCCCACCTTCGACAGGTCCACGGTGGCCATGAAATCGTCGGGCGTGCGCACAGCGGTAGCGCCGATCCATGGTCGGCGGGATGCGTCAGGGAAGGAGATGGTGGGGTGGGGCATGGAGCAACCAGCCGACCCCGCCCCACCTTCGACAGGTCCACGGTGGCCAGGAAGTCGTCGGGCGTGCGCACAGCGGTAGCGCCGACCCATGGTCGGCGGGATGCGTCAGGGAAGGGGATGGTGGGGTGGGACAGTGGGGTGGGATATGAGGCATAGAGCCGCCGAGCATGGCTCGGCGCTACCGTAGCTTGCGGACGAATTCTTCGGGGGTCAGGCCGGGGGCGAACAGGAAGCCCTGGCCGACGTTGACGCCCAGTCCGATCAGGTAGCGGCGCTGGGCTTCGGATTCGATGCCTTCGGCGACAACGCCGAGCCCGAGGCTGCGGGCGATTCCGCAGACGGCTTCGCAGATCGCGGTGTCGGAGCGGTCACCGGGGACGCCTTCGGTGAACAGTTGGCTCAGTTTCAGCCCGTCGATGGGTAGCCGGCGCAGGTAGTTGAGGGCGCTGTAGCCTTCGCCGAAATCGTCGATGGCCAGCAGCACGCCCATCTCGCGCAGTCGGGCGAAGGTGCGCAGGGTGTCCGGCGCATCCTCGATCAGTACGCGCTCGGTGAACTCCAGTTCCAGCGCGGTACCCGGCAGATGGAACTCATCCAGTGCCTGGCGCACCTTCAGTGCCAGGTCATCGCCGGTGAACTGGCGATAGGACACATTCACCGCCACGCGTACCAGACCCAGCCCCTGGTCCTGCCACTCCCGCACCTGGCGGCAGGCCTCGCGCAGTGCCCATTGGCCGATGCGCACGATGTCGCCGGTGCTCTCGGCATGGGCGATGAACAGGTCCGGCCGCATTTCGCCCAGCTGTTCGTTCTGCCAACGGATCAGCGCCTCGGCGGCGATCACCTCGCCGGTGCGCAGGTTGACCTGCGGCTGGTACACCAGGCGGAACTCGTCGCCTTCAAGGGCGCGATGCAGGCGGCTTTCGATCTGCAGGCGGTCGTTCTGGCGCTGTGCCAGTTCGGGCGAAAACACCTGCCAGCCGTTGCGCGTGCGTCGCTTGCAGTCATACATCGCGGTGTCGGCATTCTGGATGAGCTGCTGCGGACGTACGCCGTCGCGCGGTGCGCAGGCGATGCCGATGCTCGCGGTCACGACGAACTCATCGTTGCCGAACACGAAGGGCGGCACGAACGCGGCGGTGATGCGCTCGGCCAACTGTTCGGGTTGGTCGGCCTGGTCGCGGGTATCACAGACCACCAGGAACTCGTCACCGCCGAAGCGCGCAAGCAGGCCCTCGGTGCCGATGGCGCCGCCGATGCGGCGTGTGGCTTCCACCAGCAGTTCGTCACCGGCGTTGTGACCCAGCAGGTCGTTGACGGTCTTGAAGCGGTCCAGGTCGATGTACAGCACCGCGGCCTTGCAGTGGGTCGGGTTGGCCAGGCGCACGCCGAGGTCGCTGAGCACGGCGTCGCGGTTCATGATGCCAGTCAGCGGGTCGGTCCGGGCCTGGATGCGCAACGTCTCTTCGGCCTGCTTGCGCTCGGTGATGTCCTGCACGGTGCCGGCGATGCGCGCGGCCTCGACATCGCCCTCGGACACCTCGCCGATCATCCGGATCCAGAAGCTGTGCCCATCCGCGCGCTGGCCGCGCAGTTCCAGCGTAAAGCCGCTGCGGGCGTCCACCGAGTTCGCCAGCGCCTGCTGCAGGGCCAGTCGATCTTCGTTGCGCAGGCAGTCCATCAGGTCGGGCATGTCGTCCATCGGCAGGTCCTGGCCGAGGATGCGGCGCGCCTCTTCGGTCAGGTACAGCCGTGCCAGCCCACGGTCCCACTCCCATCCGCCGATGTGGGCCAGCGATTGCGCACGGTCGAACAGGGCGTTGTTTCGCTTCAGCTCGGTGATGTCGCTGAACATCGCGAACACATGGTCGGCGTGGTCCCGGCCATTGCCGAACACCGGTACGTTGGTCATCGACAGCCACAACATCCGGCCACGCGGGCGGTGGTACAGGCCGATGATGGTGCTGCGGATGACCCGACCGGCCTGGAAGCACCGGTTCGCCGGCCAGTGCTCATGGCTGAGCAGGTGGCCATGTTCGTCGACCACGATCCAGTCCTGCGGATCGAGCAGGGTCTGCAGGCTGGCACCGGTACCGGCCGTGCCGAGGATGCGGTGCGCCGCCGGATTGGCCGACACGACGTGCAGTTCCCGGTCGAAGAGGATCACGCCCTTGTCGATCGACTCCATCAGCAGGCGATAGCGCGACTCGGCCTGCCAGCGCCCGCTCAGGTCACGGGCTACGGCCACGATGCACGGCGCGCCCTGCAGTTCGAAGCCGGCCGAGTGCACTTCGACGGGAAACCGGCTGCCGTCGCCGCGCATGTTGGTGACTTCGATGACATAGGTATCGCCGCGCTGGAAGGCGGCCCACACCGGTTCGAGGTGGTCACTGGGCAGGTCGGGGTTCAACAGTTCGATGGGCTGGCCGATGATCGCCTCGCGCGGACGGCCGTAAGCACGCACGCCGGCACGGTTGAGGTCCAGCACCACCCCGGTCGAGCTGAGGATGCTGACCGGGTCGGGCACCGCGTCGAACAGGGCGGCATAGCGCTGCTCGGCGTCCTGGCGGTGTTGCATGGCCTCGGTCAGCGCGTGGCGTGCCTGCTGCAGCAGGGCGTGATGCTCGGCCCGATGCGGCTGCGCGAGTGCATGGTCCAGGGCGGCCAGTGCGTCGTTCTGCGTGGCGGGGTGTCCGCCAGCGTCCAGATCGTCGCACGGGCCGCGGCTGCTCATGCAGGCGCCAGGGCTTTGCCGGTGCGGCTGCCGGTCGTTCGGCCAAGCCGCTCCGCCAGCCAGCGGCCGATCGCGGCCAGTTCGTCCAGGTCCACGCCGGTCTCCAGGCCCAGGCCGCGCATCAGGTACACCACGTCTTCGCTGGCGACGTTGCCGCTTGCGCCCTTCGCGTAGGGGCAGCCGCCGGCACCGGAAACCGCACTGTCCACCACCCGCACGCCCGCTTCCACGCAGCTGGCGATGTTGGCGATGGCCTGGCCGTAGGTGTCGTGGAAATGCACGGCCAACGCCTGCATCGGGACCTCGGCGGCCACGGCCAGCAGCATCGCGCGCGCCTTCAGCGGCGTGCCGACCCCGATCGTGTCACCCAGCGAGATCTCATAACAGCCCATCGTGTGCAGCGCCTTTGCCACGCGGACCACTTCGCTGACCGGCACCTCCCCCTGATAGGGGCAGCCGAGCACGGTGGAGACGTAGCCGCGCACGCGCACCCCATCATGTGCAGCACGCTGCAGGATGGGCTGGAATCGTGCCAGCGACTCGTCGATGCCGGCGTTGGTGTTGGTGCGGTTGAAGGTTTCCGAGGCGGCGGTGAACACGGCCACTTCCTGTACGCCGGCGGCCAGCGCACGGTCGTAGCCCTGCTCGTTGGGCACCAGTACCGGATAGGCCACGCCCGCATGGCGGGTGATGCCGGCGTAGACCTCGGCGGCGTCGGCCAGCTGCGGTACCCAGCGCGGGCTGACGAAACTGGTGGCCTCGATGCTGCGCAGCCCCGTAGCGGACAGGCGGTCGATCAGAGTGATCTTGTCGGCGGTGCTGACCGGCTGTTTTTCATTCTGCAGTCCATCGCGTGGACCGACCTCGACGATGCGGATGGCATCAGACATCGCACAGCCTCCCGCGGTTCGGGAAGGAGAGGGAACAGCGGAATGAGGGGCGGAAATCAACGATCACGGAACGTCCTGTCAGCGAGGTGGCGCGCAGCGCGGCAGCCACGAGGGAAATACACGCGGGCCACGGCGACAAACGGCCAGCGTGGGGAATGAATCGTTTGGTTTCGGGCCCGGCCCGCCGCGTTGCAGCGTAGGATCCGCGCGTACCGGGCGGCAATGCGTGAAGAATGCGCGGATCAGGCGTCTGCGGCCCAGCCCGGCGACCGCTTTTCCAGAAAAGCCCCCAGGCCCTCCTGGCCCTCGGCCGACACCCGCAGGCGTGCGATCAGGTCCGCGTTGGCCGCATCCAGTGCGTCGCGGTCAGGGCTGGCCACCACCTGGCTTACCAGACGCTTGGCGCTGGCCGCGGCGATGGGGCCGGCTTTCTGCAGCAGGCTGACCTGTCCGGCCACAGCCTCATCCAGCTGCCCGGCGGTGACCACCTGGTGCAGCAAGCCCATCTGCAGGGCCGCGACGGCATCGAACTGCTCGGCGTTGGCGAACCATCGACGCGACTGGCGCGGGCCGATGGCGGCCACGACATACGGTGATATGACCGCCGGCAGCAGGCCCAACCGGCTTTCGGTCAGGCCGAAGCGTGCCGTGTCGACGCCGATGGCGATGTCGCAGCAGGCCACCAGGCCGACCCCGCCCCCGAAGGCGGCGCCCTGCACGCGGGCGATGGTCGGCTTGGGCAGTTCATCCAGGGTGCGCATCAGGGCCGCCAGTGCCAGTGCATCGATGCGGTTGTCCGCCTCGCTGGCCGCAGCCATCCCGCGCATCCAATGCAGGTCGGCACCGGCGGAGAAAGAGCGGCCTTCGCCGGCCAGCACGACAACGCGCACGTCGGGGTCATTGCCGGCCTGGCGCAGGGCGGCGGTCAGGTCGGCAATCAGGCCGGCATCGAAGGCGTTGTGCAGGTCCGGCCGGTTCAGGCGCAGGGTAAGGGTGGCGCCGGAGCGCTCGATCAGCAGGGAATCGGTCATTTTCAGCCGTGGGTACATACCTGTATGGATCATAGCGGGCCGAAGGTCATGGGCCATGACGCGGCGCGGCGATGGTAGAATTGAGAACCATTCTTATCACTGAGAAGTGCGCGAGTGACGCTGTCAGATCTGCCCTTGCAAACCAATGCCGTGGTTGAAACTGTCCATGACACGCATGCCAATGACACCATTGCCCGTCGCCTGAGGGAGCTGGGCTTCGTCAAGGGCGAGTCCGTGCGCCTGGTCGCGCGCGGCCCTATTGGCGGTGAGCCGTTGCTGGTGCAGGTCGGGTTTACCCGTTTCGCCCTGCGCCGCAGTGAGGCAGCACGCGTGCAGCTGAGCGCCCAGCCGGGAGCGTTGGCATGAGCCCTGCTGCGGACCTGCCGCTGCGGATTGCCCTGGTCGGTAACCCGAACAGCGGCAAGACGGCGCTGTTCAACCAGCTGACGGGCAGTCGGCAGAAGGTGGCCAACTACACCGGCGTGACCGTGGAACGGAAAGAAGGCCGCATGCGTGCGCCGTCCGGTCGCGAGTTCGCCATCCTTGATCTGCCGGGTGCCTACAGCCTGCAGCCGGCCAGCCTGGACGAGGCGATCACCCGCGATCTGTGCCGAGGCTTTTACCCCGGTGAGGCCGCGCCGGACGTGCTGCTGTGCGTGATCGATGCCACCAACCTGCGGCTGCACCTGCGCTTCGCGCTGGAACTGCGCGAGCTGGGCAAGCCGATGGTGGTCGCGCTGAACATGGTGGATGCCGCGCAGCGTCGTGGCATCCAGATCGACGTGGCGGCACTGGAACGCGCGCTGGGCGTACCCGTGGTGGAAACGGTCGCCGTGCGCAAGCACGGTGCGCAGGCCCTGGTGGAGCGGCTGGACGCGATGGTGCCGCACCTCGGGGCACCGGTCGTTGCGGTGGACGGGCAGGGCGCGGATTACCACGCGCAGGTGCGCGCCATCCTCGACGCCTCGGTCAGCATGCCCACCCGCACCGCGAAGATCGACGACACGCTGGACCGCTGGCTGCTGCATCCGGTGTTCGGCCTGGTGACCCTGGTCGTGGTGATGTTCCTGATTTTCCAGGCGGTGTTTGCCTGGGCCACGCCGATGATGGACGGCATCGAAGCGTTGTTCGGTTGGCTGGGTGAGCAGGCCGGTGCGGTGCTGCCGGAAGGCCCGCTGGCCAGCCTGATCACCGACGGCATCATTGCCGGCCTGGGCGGTGTGGTGGTGTTCCTGCCGCAGATCCTGATCCTGTTCGCCTTCATCCTGGCGCTGGAAGAATCCGGCTACCTGCCGCGCGCGGCGTTCCTGCTGGATCGCATGATGGCGTCGGCCGGCCTGTCCGGACGGTCGTTCATCCCGCTGCTGTCGAGCTTTGCCTGCGCGGTGCCCGGGATCATGGCCACGCGCAGCATCCAGGACCCGCGCGACCGCCTGGCGACCATTCTGGTCGCGCCGCTGATGACCTGTTCAGCGCGCCTGCCGGTGTATGCCTTGCTGATCGGCGCGTTCATCCCGGATGAAAAGGTTGGCATCTTCAACCAGCAGGGTCTGGTCCTGTTCGGCCTGTACATCGCCGGCATCCTCAGCGCGCTGCTGATGTCGTGGGTGATGAAGAAGTGGCGCCGCGACAAAAGCGAGCATCCGCTGATGCTGGAGCTGCCTTCCTACCGGATCCCGCATCCGCGTGATCTGGCGGTGGGCCTGTACGAGCGCGGCATGATCTTCCTGAAGCGCGTGGGCGGCATCATCCTGTCGCTGACGATCCTGCTGTGGTTCCTGTTGTCGTTCCCCGGTGCGCCGGCGAACGCGACCATGCCGGCCATCGATTACAGCTACGCCGGCCAGCTGGGCCACGCGATGACGGCGATCTTCGCTCCGCTGGGTTTCAACTGGCAGATCTGCATCGCGTTGATCCCGGGCATGGGCGCACGCGAAGTGGCGGTGTCTTCGCTGGCGACCATCTATGCATTGTCCGCGGCGGATGACGATGCAGCCATCTCGGCACTGACGCCGATCGTCAGCGATGGCTGGTCGTTGGCGACGGGTCTGTCGTTGCTGGTGTGGTTCATCTACGCGCCGATGTGCATTTCCACGCTGGCCACCATCAAGCGCGAGACCAACTCGTGGAAGCAGGTGAGCTTCGCGACGGTGTATCTGTTCGCGGCGGCGTACATCGCCGCGCTCATCACCTACCAGGTGACCGTGGCGCTGGGGGGCGGCTGATGGAGGCCGGCCTGCTGCTGCAGTATCTGATCATTGCCATGGCCGTGCTGGTCAGTGCGTGGGTGGTGCTGAAGAAGCAGTTCCCGGGCGTCGTGCGCAAGGCACGCGGCGCGATTGCCGTGCGCCTGTTGCGGCCCGGAACGGAGGGCTGGCGTCAGTCGCTGGGGCGGCGCATCGCCCCGCCGGCCACTGGCAGCGCGGGCGCCTGCGGCGGGTGTGACAGCTGCGGGCCAAGCCCGCCGAAGGCGCACTGAGCGGGTTTCAGGGCGGAGCCGCATGGGCGCGCCACGCCGGCGCGACGCCGATCACGGCAGGAGCAGGCACGGGCATTGGCTGGAGTAGTGCCATCGGTTCAAGCGGTATGTTGCCTTGACGGATCTCCAGATGCAGGTGCGGTCCGGTTGCCGAGCCTGTGCTGCCGACCGAGCCGAGCAGCTGTCCTGCGCGCACGCTGCTGCCGACATGCAGCGCGGCATCGATGCGATCCAGGTGGGCATACCAACTGCTGTAGCCGTCGGCATGATCGACGACCACATGACGACCATACCCCTTGGCAAGCTCACGCACCGCGGCGACCGTCCCTTCAGCGATGGCATGCACAGGCGTACCTCGAGCAGCCGCCATGTCGGCGCCGGAATGGGCATGGGCCCGCCCACGTATCGGGTGGCGACGAGGTCCGAACGCGCTGCTGAGGCGAAACTCCGCCAGCGGCATGTGGAAGCCGGGCGCCTTGGGCGCGGTATCGGCCATCGGCGCCAGCGCGATGGGCTCGGGCACCACGACGAGCGTTGGCGTGGCCGCACTGACCGGAGCCGGTGCCTGCAGCAGAGCAAGCGCGGTGGTCATCAGAAAGCGTATAACCGGCAGCGGTATGGCGGGCATCGGTAGGTCCAAGGCAGCGTTGATGGACCGCACACTAGGGCTTCCGGGAGGACAGCCCCACGCAGACGGGGCCTTTTTCGTACAGATACCAGACCTTTTCGTACAAGTACGAGGGCGTGCACTGATTTGGTGGCTAGGCGTGGTGATCCTGCCAGGCGCGCAACAACCCAGCATCATGCTCGACGCCCAACTTCTGCATGGCGCTCCGCTTCTGCGTACTTACGGTCTGCTTGCTCCGATGCACCTGTTTGGCGATGGCGGTCATTGACATGCCGGAGGCAAACAGCCGGACGACCTCCCGTTCGCGCGGCGTCAGCAACGTGTCCTGCCCCGGGCCGGAGCGCAGGATCGCGCTGATCGCCGGTGAAAAATACTCGCCCCCCACCATCGCGGACTGCAGCGCCGCGCCGATATGCCCGCCGGCGTCCGATTTGCTGACCATATGTCGGATGCCCAATTGGCGCGCCTGGGTCAAGATGGTCGGGGACTCCTGCATGGTATGCAGTATCACCACCAGCGACGGCCAACGTCGGCGCAGGAAGCCCAGCAGAGTCAGGCCGTCGCCGTGCTGGCTGCCTGGCATGGCGTAGTCTGTGACTACCGCATCGCAGTGCTGCCGCTGCAGCAAGCGGATGAGGGCGTCACCATCGTCTGCGATGCCGGCGATTTCAACGCGTGCAACTCCGCGCAGCAGGGCCTCAAGCCCGGCGAGGATGGTGGGATGATCGTCTGCCAGCATGACGCGCACGGTAGTGATTACTCAGGTCGTCCTTCACGGCAGTGTCCCCCGCCGACGTGAACGGAGTGTCGTGTGCGCGGCTACCAGACAGTCAGTTCCGCACCAACCCGCCATCCACCACCAGGTTCTGGCCGGTAACGGCGCGCGACCACGGTGACGCGAAGAACAGCACCGCATCGGCGAACTCTGCCGGGGTGGTGACGCGGCGCAGCGGGGTGGCACTGGCGATGTAATCGAACACGGCCTCCGGCGTGGCCGCGCTGGCATCGGTCATGCGCAGCAGTCCGCCGGACAGCATGTTCACCGTGATGCCGTCCGGCCCCAGGTCACCGGCCAGGGTGCGCGTGAGTGCCAGCAATGCCGCCTTGGCGGCGGTGTAATCGTGATAGGGCACGACCGGAAGCTGGAAGAGGTTGGTCCCGATGTTGATGATGCGTCCGAACTGCTGGCTGCGCATGCCCGGGATGGCGGCCTGCACCGTGTTCAGCGCGCCGCGGACACTGCCGTCGAACTGCGTCTGGAAGCTGCTCCAGCTGATGGTGTCGGCCTTCTCGCGTGCTTCGCCGTTGAAGGAGAAGTTCGCCAGCGCATTGTTGACGACAGTGGTCACCGGGCGGCCGAAATGTGCCTGTGCCAGTGTCATCAGGGTGTCCACCTGGTGTCGGTCGGTGACATCGGCCTGTACGGCCAGTCCCTGGTCACCGAGCTCCTGCGCCAGCGCGCGGGCGGCGTCGCTGCTGCGGTGGTAGTTGATGATCACCTGCGCACCCTGCGCGGCGAAGGCGCGGGCGATGTGCTGGCCCAGGCCACGTGCCGCGCCGGTGACCAGCACCAGCTGTTCTTCAATCTTCATGGTAGGGCGCAGGATCGTGAGGCGGGCGCGCAGACTAGCAAGCTGCTGCGTGAGGGCGCGTGCAGTGACCGGATAGGGTTCCCAGCCCCCCTGTGCAAACAGGTGGCCAACCGCTAGCCTCTGTGCATGAACCCGACTCCGCTACGTTTGCTTATCCACGGCGCCTCCGGCCGCATGGGCCAGGCCCTGTTGCGTCTCGCCGCCGAGAACTCCCAGCACGTGCAGGTGGTGGCTGCCTTCACCGGGCGCTCGCCGGCCCAGCGTGTCATCGAGGGCGTCCCGCACTTCGCCGCCAGCGAACTGGCGGGCGCACCGCCGTTCGACGTGGCCATCGATTTCAGCCTGCCGGCCGGGTTCGATGCGATCCTGGCACTGTGCGTACAGCGCGGTGCTGGATTGGTGTCGGGTACTACCGGGATCAGCGACGTCCAACAGGACACGTTGGCAAAGGCTGGGCAGGCCATTCCGCTGGTGTGGGCCTCCAATTTCAGCCTCGGCGTGGCGGTGCTGGATGAGCTGGTCGAGCGCGCGGCGCAGGCGGTGGCTGGCTGGGACTGCGATATCGTCGAATCCCACCATACCCGCAAGCTGGATGCCCCCTCGGGCACCGCGCTGACACTGGGCGCCGCAGCGGAGCGGGGTGGGGCACACCCCCATTACGCCAGCCTGCGTGCCGGCGACATCATCGGCGAGCATCTGGTGCAGTTCACCGGCCTGGGCGAGCGCATCGAACTGGTGCATCGCGCGAGCAACCGGGACATCTTCGCCCGCGGCGCGTTGTTCGCCGCCGGGCAGTTGGCCGGCAAGGCCCCGGGCAGCTATCGCGTGCGGGATCTGCTGAACGGCTGAACGGGCGGGCGGGGAACCGGGCCGGACGGCCCGCTGCGCTCGCCGAGCATGGCTCGGCGCTACCGGTGGGCCTGCGATGCCGGTGGGCCCGCGCGACCGGCCCGCTGCGCTCGCCGACCATGGGTCGGCGCTACCGGCGCGCCTTTCCGCAACGCAGCGCTGGCGCGCGCGCCCACATGCGTCTACAATTCGCACTCGCCGAAACACGATAGCCGGACCGGTCCAGAACCGTACGTCCGCGCTTTTTTGCAACCGGTTTTTACCGTGAGCGCAGGCGTGACCTTCGGTACCCCATCGGTAGCCAAAGTGAGATTTCCGTGACCCAAGCCGCAATCCTCGTCCTCGAAGACGGCACCGTATTCGAGGGCGAATCCGTAGGCGCGCCCGGCCTGTCCGTTGGCGAAGTGGTGTTCAACACCGCCATGACCGGTTATCAGGAAGTCCTGACCGACCCGTCCTACGCCCGGCAGATGGTCACGCTGACCTACCCGCACATCGGCAACACCGGCATGACCGATCAGGACAATGAAGCGTCCAAGGTGTGGTCCGCCGGCCTGATCGTGCGCGATGTGCCGCGCCGGCCCAGCAGCTGGCGCAGCCAGGTTTCGCTGCAGGACTGGCTGCTGCAGCGCGGCGTGGTGGCCATCTCCGGCATCGACACCCGCAAGCTGACCCGCATCCTGCGCGAGAAGGGTGCGCAGAACGGCGCGCTGATGGCCGGTGAAGGCCTCAGCGTGGAAAAGGCACTGGAGGCGGCGCGCAGCTTCCCTGGTTTGAAGGGCATGGACCTGGCCAAGGTCGTGTCGACCGAAACGACCTATACGTGGACCGAAGGCCAGCTGGACCTGGACGCCAACACGTTCGTCAGCGTGCCGTCGCGGTACAAGGTCGTGGCCTACGACTACGGCGTGAAGACCAATATCCTGCGCATGCTGGCCGAGCGCGGCTGCGAGGTCACCGTGGTGCCTGCACAGACGCCGGCGGCCGATGTGCTGGCGATGAAGCCCGACGGCGTGTTCCTGTCCAACGGCCCGGGTGATCCCGAACCGTGCGACTACGCGATTGCGGCGATCAAGACCGTACTGGACGCCAAGGTGCCGACCTTCGGCATCTGCCTGGGCCACCAGCTGCTCGCGCTGGCCTCTGGTGCCAGCACGATGAAGATGGGCCTTGGCCACCACGGTGCCAACCACCCGGTGCAGGATCTGGACACGGGCCGGGTGATGATCACCTCGCAGAACCACGGTTTCGCGGTGGATGAGGCGACCCTGCCGGCCACGTTGCGGGTCACCCACCGGTCGCTGTTCGACGGTACCAACCAGGGCATCGCGCGCACCGACGTGCCGGCGTTCTCGTTCCAGGGCCATCCCGAAGCGTCGCCCGGCCCGACCGATGTCGGCCCGCTGTTCGATCGTTTCGTGACCCTGATGGCGGGAGCCCGCGCCTGATGCGCGTTCCCGCACTGCTGGCCGGGCTGTTGCTGGCCGGCGCCGCCAGCGCACAGCCGGCCACCCCGGCCGAGGTGGCGGTCATCATGCATCAGCTCGGCATGGAAGGCTTGGGGCGTAACAGCGCGGACGTGCTGTTCAGCGTGTCGCCCACGTTGCAGGCGCTCGACGACAGCGGACGCGACTGCGCCGCCACTCAGATCGGCAAGCTGTTGGACGCGCATTTCCAGCAGCAGATCGCCGGCAACCTGGGTGACGACGGCGCGGCACTGGTCGTTGAGTTCACGCAGTTCCTGGCCACGCCTGCCGGCAAGGACATGGGTCGCACCTTCCAGGCCAGCGCCGCGGCGCAGCAGGGTGCGAACGCCGAAGCACCGCAGGTAAGCGAAGCGAACAAGGTGGAAATCGCCCGGTTCATGGGCACGCCTGCATTTCAACGTTTCATCGAAGGAATCAGTGCCGACGGCGGGATGCCGGAGAACATCGGCGAAGCGATGTCCGGCGCGCTGAAGCGCGAATGCCGCATCGATTTCGACCCGGAACAGATGTCCTGATCGTCAGCGTGCGATCACTCCCCCTTGTCACGCTGTACCGACCTAGAGAAGAAAATGGCAAAGCGCACTGACCTGAAAACCATCCTCATCATCGGTGCTGGCCCGATCGTCATCGGCCAGGCCTGTGAGTTCGACTACTCTGGCGCGCAGGCCTGCAAGGCGCTGCGCGACGAGGGCTACCGCGTGGTGCTGGTCAACAGCAACCCGGCCACGATCATGACCGACCCGGATATGGCGGATGCCGTCTACATCGAGCCGATCAACTGGCAGACGGTCGAGAAGATCATCGCCAAGGAGAAGCCCGACGCCCTGCTGCCGACCATGGGCGGCCAGACCGCGCTGAACTGCGCGCTGGACCTGGCGGACAATGGCGTGCTGGAGAAGTACAACGTCGAGCTGATCGGTGCCAAGCGCGAAGCGATCCGCATGGCCGAAGACCGCGAGCTGTTCCGCGTGGCGATGGGCGAAATCGGCCTGGAATGCCCGTCGGCGGCCGTCGCGCACACGCTGGAAGAAGCGCTGGATATCCAGACGCGCGTGGGTTATCCGACCATCATCCGTCCCAGCTTCACCCTGGGCGGCAGCGGCGGCGGCATCGCGTACAACCGCGAAGAGCTGATCGACATCGTCACCCGGGGCCTGGAACTGTCGCCGACCACCGAAGTGCTGGTGGAAGAGTCGGTGCTCGGCTGGAAGGAGTTCGAGATGGAAGTGGTCCGCGATACCGCGGACAACTGCATCATCGTCTGCTCCATCGAGAACCTGGACCCGATGGGCGTGCACACCGGTGACTCGATCACCGTGGCCCCGGCGCAGACCCTGACCGACAAGGAATACCAGCGCCTGCGCGATGCCTCCATCGCTGTGCTGCGCAAGATCGGCGTGGACACCGGCGGCTCCAACGTGCAGTTCGGCATCAACCCGGAAACCGGCCGCGTGGTGGTGATCGAGATGAACCCGCGCGTATCGCGGTCGTCGGCACTGGCGTCCAAGGCCACCGGCTTCCCGATCGCCAAGGTCGCCGCCAAGCTGGCCGTCGGCTACACGCTGGACGAACTGAAGAACGAAATCACCGGCGGCCTGACCCCGGCTTCGTTCGAGCCGTCCATCGATTACGTGGTGACCAAGATTCCGCGCTTCGCCTTCGAGAAGTTCCCGGCCGCCGATGCCCGCTTGACCACCCAGATGAAGTCGGTGGGCGAGGTGATGGCGATGGGTCGCACCTTCCAGGAATCGATGCAGAAAGCGCTGCGTGGCCTGGAAACAGGCAAGGTGGGCTTCGACCCGACCGAGCTGGACCTGAGCAACGAAGACGATCTGCAGACCATGCGCCGCGAGCTCAAGGCGCCGGGCCCGGAGCGCCTGTTCTACGTGGCCGATGCGTTCCGCGCCGGCCTGAGCGTTGAAGACATCCATGCGCTGTCCTTCATCGATCCGTGGTTCCTGGACCAGATCGAAGAGATCATCACCGCTGAGGGCGAAGTCGCCGCCAGCGGCATCGACGGGCTGGATGCTGCGCGCCTGCGCAAGCTCAAGCGTGCCGGCTTCTCCGATGCGCGCCTGGCCCAGCTGACCGGCACCAATGAAGCCGCCGTGCGCGCCCTGCGCCGCGCGCACCAGGTGCGCCCCGTGTACAAGCGGGTTGACTCCTGCGCGGGCGAGTTCGCCACCGGCACGGCGTATCTGTATTCGACCTACGAGGACGAATGCGAAGCCGCACCGACCAACCGCGACAAGATCATGATCCTGGGCGGTGGTCCGAACCGCATCGGCCAGGGCATCGAGTTCGACTACTGCTGCGTGCACGCCGCACTGGCGCTGCGCGAAGATGGCTATGAAACCATCATGGTCAACTGCAACCCGGAAACGGTTTCGACCGACTACGACACCTCCGACCGCCTGTACTTCGAGCCGCTGACGCTGGAAGACGTGCTGGAGATCGTCGAGCTGGAGCAGCCGAAGGGCGTGATCGTGCAGTACGGTGGGCAGACGCCGCTGAAGCTGGCGCGTGCGCTGGAAGCCAACGGCGTGCCGGTGATCGGCACCTCGCCGGACTCCATCGACCTGGCCGAAGACCGCGAGCGTTTCCAGCAGCTGGTCGACAAGCTGGGCCTGAAGCAGCCGCCGAACCGCATCGCCCGCAACGACCAGGAAGCGCTGCTGCTGGCGCGCGAGATCGGTTACCCGCTGGTGGTGCGCCCGAGTTACGTGCTGGGCGGCCGCGCGATGGAAATCGTCTACGGCGAGTCCGATCTGGCCCGCTACGTGCGCGACGCCGTCAAGGTGTCCAACGATTCGCCGGTGCTGCTGGACCGCTTCCTCGACAATGCCGTGGAAGTGGACGTGGACATCATCGCCGACAACCAGGGCAACGTGCTCATCGGTGGCCTGATGGAGCACATCGAAGAAGCCGGCGTGCATTCGGGCGATTCGTCCTGCTCGCTGCCGCCGTATTCGCTGTCCGCTGAAACCCAGGCCGAGCTGCGTCGCCAGGTCGTCGAGCTGGCCAAGGCGCTGAACGTGGTCGGGCTGATGAACACCCAGTTCGCCATCCAGGCCGGTGAGAACGGCGAAGACATCGTCTACCTGCTGGAAGTGAATCCGCGCGCTTCGCGCACCGTGCCGTTCGTGTCCAAGGCGACCGGCATGGCGCTGGCCAAGATCGCCGCCCGCTGCATGGCCGGCAAGACGCTGGCAGAGCAGGGTGCGACCAAGGAAATCGTGCCGGATTACTACTCGGTGAAAGAGGCGATCTTCCCGTTCGCCAAGTTCCAGGGCGTCGATCCGATCCTTGGGCCGGAGATGCGTTCGACCGGCGAAGTGATGGGTGTGGGCCGCAGCTTCAGTGCCGCGTTCGCGCGTGCCCAGGAAGCCGGTGGCATCAAGGCGCCGCCGGTGGGCAAGGCCTTCGTGTCGGTGCGTGACCCGGACAAGCAGCGCGTGCTGCCGGTCGCCGAGGCGCTGCTGTCCAAGGGCTACACCCTGGTCGCCACCCGCGGCACCGCTGCATGGCTGCAGCAGCACGGCATGGAATGCGAGATCGTCAACAAAGTCGTGGAGGGTCGTCCGCACATCGTGGACCGGATCAAGAACGGCGAGATCGTCTACATCGTCAACACCACCGAAGGCCGCGCGGCGATCAATGACTCGTTCTCGATCCGTCGTGAAGCGCTGCAGCATCGCGTGACCTATTCGACCACCATCGCCGGTGCCAAGGCACTGGTGCATTCGCTGGAATTCCGCGGTACCGGCCCGGTCTGGTCGCTGCAGGAACTGCACAAGGAACTGAACGCATGAGAGCTCCCATCACGATGAAGGGCGCGCAGCGTCTGCGCGACGAGCTGGACCACCTGAAGTCGGTCAAGCGCCCGAAGGTCATCGCGGCGATCGCCGAAGCACGTGAACACGGCGACTTGAAGGAGAACGCCGAGTACCACGCCGCGCGCGAGGAGCAGGGCTTCATCGAAGGCCGCATCAAGCAGCTTGAAGGTGAGCTTTCCCATGCCGAGATCATCGACGTGTCCAAGCTCAACGCGGGCTCGAAGGTGGTGTTCGGCGCGTCAGTGACGCTGGCCGACGTGGAAACCGACGAAGAGAAGAAGTACCAGATCGTCGGTGACCTCGAAGCGGACATCAAGCTGGGCCTGATCGCCATCTCCTCGCCCGTGGCGCGGGCGATGATCGGCAAGCTGGAGGGCGACAGCATCACCATCGATGCGCCTGCTGGCCAGCGCGAGTACGAAATCGTCAGCGTCAGCTACGAAGGCTGATCGGTGGCCAACGCAACGCTGCTGCTGCCAGCGCGGAGCCGGTTTCCCGCGGCAGCGTTGCCGGATGAGGTCGCACGTGCGCTGGGCCGTGCCCAACACCACGTTCGCGATCCAGGTGAGGCGGCGCAACTGCAGCGCCACTTCACCGTAGCGCCGGCGGGCGAGATGCCCGCCGCCGCCCTGACGCGGCAACTCGATGCCGGGGATGCGCAGGGACACCTCTGGCTGCGCGCCGATCCGGCCCATGTGGTGCCGGACATGCACGGCGCCCGCATGATGGGCCATGGCGACACGCTGCGGCCCGGCCACGATGATGTGGTGGCACTGCTGCCTGCCCTGCAGCCACTGTTCGCCGATCATGGCCTGGTACTGGACGCACCCGTTGCATCGCGGTGGTATCTGCAGGTGCCCGCCGACCTGCCGCTGCCGCGCTTCGCCAGTCCGGAGGACGTGCTGGGGGATGATCTGTTCTCGCATCTGCCATCTGGCAGGGAGGGACGCCGTTGGCGTGCCCTGCTGACGGAAACGCAGGTCGTGCTGCACACCCATCCGTGGAACGCCGAGCGCATCGCTGCCGGCAGTTCTCCGATCAATTCGCTGTGGTTCTGGGGAGCGGGCGCCCTCCCGGCCACGGTGACTACGCCGCATGCCCAAGTGCGCAGCCGCGATGCCCTGCTGCGCGCGCTGGCGCAGGCCGCGGGCGTGCAGATCGATGGCGAACAGACCGTGGATGCGTTGGTGGACCTGCGCCAGCTGCGCTCGCTGGAGCAGTTGGGTCGCGATGCGATCACCCCGTTGCTGGCTGCCCTGCAGCGCGGTGAACTGCGCCAACTGGTACTGGATTTCGAAGATGGCACGCAGTTTGTCTTCATGCGTTCGCAGCGCTGGAGCTTCTGGAAGAAACCGCGCCAGCTGCACGACGAACGTCCGCCGGCTGGATGAAGAACGGACGACGGGATGACTTTCGTCTGCTTAATGAAAAGCGGTTGACGGGACAGCTTCCGTCGGCTTCATGAAAAATGGCCGACAAGGTAGAGCCGACTTCAGTCGGCTGAGTGACAGTAGCCGAGAGGGTAGAGCCGACTTCAGTCGGCTGAGGACAGCAGCCGAGAGGGTAGAGCCGACTTCAGTCGGCTGAGGACAGCAGCCGAGAGGGTAGAGCCGACTTCAGTCGGCTGAGAACAGCAGCCGACTAAAGTCGGCTCTACCGGGGCAACCCGCGTGGCCCGTTCGTTCGGCGGGCGCTGCCAGCGCGGTATCATGCGCTGTCTTCCTGCAACCGGCGTCGCCGATGTCCCCTGCCGCCGAACCTGCACTGCTTATCCGTCGCCGTGAGCACACCGAGGTGGGGTCGTGGCCTGACGGCACGCTCCCTTTGTTGGCACGGCTGTATTCCAGCCGCGGCGCGACGACACCGGAGCTGGCGTTGCCCAAGCTGGGCAGCCTGCATGCGCCCGAACTGCTGGGCGGCATCGACGGCGCAGTCGCGTTGCTGACGTCGGCCATCGCGCAGGACAAGCGCATCGTGGTGGTCGGCGATTTCGACTGCGACGGGGCCACCGCGTGTGCGGTCGGCGTGCGCGGCCTGCGCATGCTCGGCGCGCGACACGTGGCCCATGCGGTGCCCAATCGCATGGTGCACGGCTATGGCCTGTCGCCCGCGCTGGTGGAAGAACTCGCCGCACTGCAGCCGGACCTGCTGGTGACCGTCGATCATGGCATCGCCTGCCATGCCGGCGTTGCGGCGGCCAAGGCGAAGGGCTGGCAGGTACTGGTCACCGATCACCATCTGCCAGGGCCGCAGTTGCCGCCTGCCGATGTGATCGTGGACCCCAACCTGCAGGACGATGCCTTCCCCAGCAAGTCGCTTGCGGGCGTGGGCGTGATTTTCTACGTGCTGCTGGCGCTGCGCCGGCACCTGCGCGAAATGAAGGTGTTCGCCGATGGCAAGGGGCCGGATCTTGCCGTCCTGCTGGACCTGGTCGCGGTGGGTACCGTCGCCGATCTGGTCGCGCTGGACGCCAACAACCGTGCGCTGGTCAGCGCCGGCCTGCGCCGGCTGCGTGCGGGTCAGGGCTGCGTCGGCCTGAAAGCCCTGATTGAAGCCAGCGGTCGCGATGCCGCACGGCTCACCGCGACGGACATCGGCTTTGCCTTGGGGCCACGGCTCAACGCCGCCGGTCGCCTGGAGGACATGGCGCTCGGCATCGCGTTGCTGCTGACGGAAGAGCCGCGACAAGCGCGCGAGATCGCGCAGACACTGGAACAGATCAACACCGAACGACGTGCCGTGCAGCAGACCATGACCGACGATGCCGAAAAAGCCGTCGCCAAGGTCGTGCTGGATGATGATGGCCAGCGGCCGATCGCGGCGGTGCTGTTCGATGCGGAGTGGCACCCGGGCGTGGTGGGATTGGTGGCGTCGAAGATGAAGGACCGTCTGCATCGGCCGGTCGTGGCGTTCGCACCGGCAGAGCCCGGGAGCGATGCGATGCGCGGTTCGGCCCGTTCGATCCCCGGCCTGCATATCCGCGACGCGCTGGCCCTGGTGGATGCATGGCACCCCGGGCTGATCGAGCGCTTCGGTGGCCATGCCATGGCCGCAGGCATGAGCATGCCACATGCGCATCTGGCTGCGTTTCATGCCGCGTTCTCCGCCGCCGTACAACAGATGCTGGACCCGGTGATGCTGCAACAGCAGCTGCTCAGTGACGGCGAGCTCGGCAGTGACGAACTGGATCACCAGCACGCTGATGCGCTGCGCCTTGCCGGCCCATGGGGGCAGGGCTTCCCCGAGCCGCTGTTCGATGGGCACTTCGAGGTGACGAACTGGCGCGTGCTGAAGGAGCGTCACCTGAAGCTGGAACTGCGTCGACCGGGCGTGAGCGGTGTGGTGAACGCAATCCAGTTCGGCGGCTGGACCGGCAATGCGCCCGCGCGCAACGTACACCTGGCCTATCGGCTGGCCTGCGACGACTATCGCGGCGGCACCGCGATCCAGTTGATCGTCGAGCATTGCAGCGCGGCCTGATGGAGTCCGCCGAGCCGGGCTCGGCGCTACAGACACTGCATCAGGCCGCGCGATACCCTCCGCGTACTCTTATTCCTTGACGTGGGTCACCAGCGTCGGCAGATCCCACGCACCGCCGGCGGCCACCAACCGGCACATGCCGCTGGTGGACACCGCGGTGGCAACGAACCGGCGTCCATCCCAGCCCCAGCCGTTCATCGACCAGCAATCGCCCAGTCCGCGCCCTTTGTGTGCGCCGCTGATGCTGCGCCCGTCGTCGTCGTTGCCCAGATTCGTCACCAGCGTGGGCACATACGGGGCGCGGTCGTTGACCATCCAATAGCCGCTGCCCTCGTTGTAGGCGCCGCGCCAGCACACCGTCGACACCAGCAGCTTGTCCGCGCTCAGTCGCCGTACGTTCAACGGCGGCGCCGGATCGTCCAGCACGACGGTCTGGTCCGGTTGGATCCCATCGCAGTCCTCGGCCGGCGTGGCCGCCACCAATGCGGCACGCAGCGCAGCTGAGCTGCCCAGCGCGGCATCGGAGGGGCGCGGGGCAGGCAACGTGCCCAGCACCACCACCGGCACCGGCAGCGCGGGCAGCACCGACGATTCGGCCCGCTTGCCCTTGCGCATGAGCGCGCCCGGCGTGCCCAGGCGACCTTGGAACTCATCCATCTTCAGCAGCACTGCAGACGCGCCGCGCCCGGACAGCGTCCACTGCGTGCCCTCGTTGCCGGTGAACACGATCTGGCCCTGGCCGCTGAGCGCGGTGAGCAGCGCAGCCACCTGCTTGGGTGAAAACCGTGCCGTGCCTTCCTGGCCGGCATAGTCCACGCGGCCTTGGTCGACCCCGTCGATCTGCAGGCTGAGGCGCGCGGGCAACGTGATCTCTTCGTACTGGCCCAGCATCAGTTCGGCGGTCACCGGTTGGTCCGGTCCACCCAGGCGGGTCAACAGCACCGATACCGGCAGGCTGTCTGGCAGCTCTTCATTCTGGTAGCCCGCCGCGCGGCAGGTGCGGGTGTTGTCGCAGGCCAGGGTCCAATCGTTATGGGTGAAGTCCACGCCAGGCACGATGGCAGGTGCGGCGATTGCGGTGAACGGCGCGAGCAGCAACGACGGCAGCAGGCAGAGTAGGCGCATGGGAAGGAGGTTCCGGAGGGCGATCAGGGAGCGACATGGTCGCTCATGCGGATGTGCAGGCCCATCATGCATCCACTCAACCCCGTTCCTCGCAACCAGCCGTTCAATGGAGCATCCACTACGCAGGAGCGCCCCATGGAATCTCTTCATCGCCGCATCGGTCTGCTCTGCTGTCTGGTCGCGGGTCTGCACGGCGGAACGGTCGCCGCACGCTCGCCCTTGCCGCCCGTGGCCGCCGTAACCGCGCCGGTGCTGCAGGTAAAGGGCGCTGAGGTGCCGGTACAGCTGCGTCGGGTCAGCCTGGACAGCCAGGTCGCCGGCGGACTTGCCGAAACCCGTATCGAGATGGAGTTCTTCAACCCCAACGCGCGCGTACTGGAAGGGCAGCTGGCGTTTCCGCTCGCGGACGGTCAGCAGGTGGCCGGCTTTGCGTTGGACATCGATGGGACGTTACGCGACGCGGTGCCGGTGGCGAAGGCCAAAGGTCGGCAGGTGTTCGAGGCCATCGAACGACGCCGGGTGGATCCGGGGCTGCTGGAGCAGACCGCCGGCAATCAATTCCGCCTGCGCATCTATCCCATTCCCGCACGCGGCAGCCGACGCGTTGCGCTGGTGGTGCGGCAGACGTTGCCGGCCGATGCGCAGGGCCTGCGCTGGAGCCTGCCGCTACAGTTCGCCCGGAATGCGCAGCAGGTGGACGTGCGCCTGCAGGCAAGTGGTGGCGGCACACCGCGTCCGGTGTCCGCAGCGGACTGGGCTTTTGTCCTGCGCGATGGCCGGTATCACGCCCGTTGGCAGGGCGCGGGGGCCGCGTTGCCGCCGCTGGCCCAATGGACCGTGTCGCAGGTGCGCCAGGCCGATGTAGTGACGGGAACGCATGAGGGCCAGCGTTATCTGCTGGCGCAGGTGCCCGTCGCCAGCCAGGTCCGCGCGCGCACGATGCCGTCACGCGTCGGCCTGTTGTGGGATGCATCGGGGTCTGCGGTGCGGCGCAACCGCGAGGCGGAGCTGGCCGTCCTGGATGCGTACTTCCGCGCCATCGGCACGGGGCGGGTGCAGCTGACCGTGCTGCGCGACGAGGCCGAGCCCGTGCGTGACTTCGCCATCCGCGGCGGCGACTGGTCGGCACTGCGCGCGTACCTGCAGGCGTTGCCGCTGGACGGTGCCAGCGCACTGGGGGCGTGGACGCCGCGCGCGGACATCGAGGAGTACGTGCTGGTGAGCGATGGCCTGGCCAACTACGGTGCACGTGCGCTGCCGGCACTACGGGCCGGCCAGCGGTTGTACGCGATCAGTGGCGCAGGCGAGAACACCGACGTGCCGCGCCTGCGCGCATGGACGTCGGCGCACGCCGGGCGCGTGCTGGTACTGACCCGTGCCGCCGACGCCGCAACCGTGGCACCGCAGTTGCTGCGGCAGGCGGTGCAGGTGATGTCGCTTGAAGGACAGGGCGTGGATCAACTGGTCGCCGAGGTGAGCGATGCCGGGCAGGGATGGGTGCGCGTCCACGGTGCCGTGCGCGATGACAATGGGACCGTGGTCCTGCGCCTGCGTGGAGCGGACGGTGGCATCGTGACCGAGCGCATTGCGGTCAGCGCCGCCCGCGACGTGGCCGGAGGTCTTGTTGCCCATGCGTGGGCCAGGGCGATGCTGGCCGACTGGGCGGGCGATCCGTCGCGTCATGATGCGCGCATCCGTTCGCTGTCGCAGCAGTTCGGTCTGGTCGGCGCAGATACGTCCTTGATCGTGCTGGAAACACTGGACGACTACCTGGCCAACGGCATTCGCCCGCCGGCACCGCTGCGTGCCGACTATGACCGCCTGCACGCACTGGGTGTGGACGACGCCGAGCACGCGCGCAGCGCCAGGCTGGAGCAGATCGCGGGGCAGCTGGCCGCACGCCGCCGGTGGTGGGAGACGCGGTGGCCGAAGCAGGCACCCCCGCGTGCCGAGCAGCAGAAAAGCCGACCGGTGGCACTGCGGGAAAGCGCGCCCATGGCGGCGCTGCAGGCGTTCGCCGAACCGCGTGCTGCCGATGAAATGGGGGCCCCGGTGCCCCCGCCGGCGCCGATGGCGCTGGCAGCCCCGGCCCCGGCCGGGACGCCAGCGACGGACGTGGCCGGGGAGCGCGTGAGCCATAGCGGCGCCATCGCCATTTCGCTTGCGCCCTGGGCACCGGATTCCGACTACGCCCGGCGCCTGCGTTCCGCCAGTGCGGGAGAGCTCTACCGCACCTATCTGCAGGAACGTGCCGCGCATGCCGACAGCAGTGCGTTCTACCTGGACGTGGCTGATCTGCTGCTGGCCAAGGGCCAGCGTGCATTGGCCCTGCGGGTGCTGTCCAACCTGGCGGAGATGCAGCTGGAGAACCGCCATGTGCTGCGCGTGCTGGGCTATCGCCTGATGCAGGCGGGGGCCGCAGCGCAGGCGGTGCCGGTGTTCCGTGACGTGCTGGCAATGGGCGAGGAGGAGCCGCAGAGTTTCCGCGACCTGGGGCTGGCGTTGGAAGCCGATGGCCAGTACCCGGCCGCATTGAGTGCGCTGTACGAAGTGGTACTGCGGCCGTGGGATGCACGCTTCAACGGCATTTCGCTGATCGCGCTGGATGAAGCCACGACCCTGGCGGCCCGCGAACACCTGGATGCCGGTCTGATCGATCCCCGGCTGCGCGTCCCCATGCCACTGGACCTGCGCGTGGTGCTGGGCTGGGACAGCGACAACAGTGACATGGACCTGTGGGTGACCGATCCGAATGGCGAGCGCGCGTACTACGGCAATCGACTGACCTACCAGGGCGGGGCGATGTCGGAGGATTTCACCGGTGGGTATGGGCCCGAGCAGTTTTCACTGCGCGAGGCCAAACCCGGCGTCTACAAGGTGGAAGCCAATTTCTTCGGCAGCCGCGAGCAGCTGGTGACCGGTGCGACCACGCTCACCCTGCGCCTGAGCACGCACTGGGGGACTGCCCGGCAGCAGGACCAGCAGGTCACCCTGCGGCTGAAGGATCAGGCGGACACGGTGCTGGTGGGCGAGTTCGAGGTGCGTTGACGGAAGACGGACTGGCTGGATTCCGAGCGGGATGCCGGCGCGGCAGGCCGAACAGCGGCCGCAGCAGGGGCACGCGGCGGATCAGCAGCTCGTGCAGCAGCAGGCTGCCGGCGAACGTGCCGACCAGCACCAGCATGGGTTCCAGCCAAGGCCCCAGGGCCAGTGGACGCAGCCAGTACAACAGCACGATCAGCACGGTCTGGTGCAGGATATAGAGGCAGAACACCGCCTCTCGCGCATAGGGCAGCCATCGGAACGGCCGGTCCAGCCATGCCCGTGCCCAGCCGAACAGGGCCAGCAGAGCGGTCCACGTGTACAGCGCGCGTGCGATGCGCTCGGTCTGCGCCCACGGCAGTGCGAGCATCCACGCCTCGCTTCCGTCCAGGCCCGGCATCCGGCCCAGCGCGCGGATGCCCAACTCGAGGCACAGGCCCACCACGGCCAGCCACAGCGTGGGCCAGCGCCAGCGCAGCAGCAGGTCCCAGCCGCGCTGCCAACGGGCACCGATGAAACCCAGCGCGAACAACGGCAATGACTCGGCATGGACGAACAGATCGCCGATCAGGGCATGGGTGGGCGGATGGTCGGGCAGCACCACCAGAATGTTCCAAGCCAGCCAGGACACCGGCAGCAGCAGGCCGGCCGTGGCGATCACCCGGTTCGACAGCGACCCGCTGGGCAACAGCGCGCGCAAGGGCCGCAGCAGCGACGCCAGCCCGATCATCAGCAGCGAATACGGAACCAGATAGGCCAGATACCAGAGATGGTTCCAGGTGAAGCCGAAGGCCGCGCCGGTGAAGTGGGCGCCGGGCCACGGGCGGAATTGCCAGTAGCGGAGCAGGAAGGCGCCCAGTCCGGGGGCGACGTCGCCGGTATCCACCGCTTCGCAATAGGCCTGCAGGCTGACCACCGCGACGATGCCGAACACCAGCGGCAGCAGCAACCGCCCACTGCGCCGCAGCGCAAAGCGCATGCGTCCCGCCGCAGGAACAGCCAGTCCCAGTGCGATGCCGGAGATGGCGAACAGCAAGGGCATGCGCCAGCGGTTGAGCGCGATCATCGGCCACTGCAGCCATTCCGCCGTGTACGCGCTCTTCAGATGAAAGCCCCAGTCGTCCACGTAGGCCATGCCGACGTGGTACGGGATGAGCAGCATGAGGGCGAGGACGCGCAGGGCGTCGAGATCATGTCGGCGGTGCATGGTGACGGGCAGCCCGGGAAGGAAGTCCGAAGCGTGCCGTCGTCGGGTGGGGGCGATGCAGGGCAGGGGCCGTGTGGGCGACCGGCAGGGACCGATGGCGGGCGGCGAGGGACCAACGGGGCGGCTGAAACCGCCGTCGCACGCCATAATGCGCGGGATGGACAGCCCCCACTCAACGCCGCAGGCCGCGGCAACGACGCCACACGTTCTCCGGTCACCACGGCGCACGGCGCGCGCGGTGGCCCTGTTCTGGCTGGCCGTATTCATGGGCACGGCAGCGGCCAATGTGCTGGTCGGCTGGATGCGTGCTGCCCGCGACCACGAGGCCTTCGACTGGTTTTCCACCAGCGTGGATGAAGCCAGCAGTGGGGTGGTGTCTCTGCTGTTGCTGGCCGTGCTGATCCGGCTGGCGTGGCGCTGGCCATTGCATGCCGATACGTGGCGGCGGCGGTTGCCGGTGTATGTGCTGGGCGGGGTGGCGTGGTGGCTGCTGCATGTCACCGGCATGGTGGCCCTGCGCCAGGCAGCGCACGCGGCGGTGGGCAGCACCTATCAGTACGGACCCTGGCCTACCCAGTGGCTGTACGAACTGTTCAAGGATGTGCAGACCTACGCGATCCTTGTCTGTGCGGTGCATGCGGTGGCGTGGTTCGGGCGGCGGCGGCAGGGCGAGGCGGCCCTGTTGGCGGCACCGGACGATGCGCCGCCGGTGGAGCCGGTGGATCGCCCGGCGCATTTCCTGGTGCGCACGCTGGGCAAGGAGTTCCTCGTCGCAACGGCTGATATCGAGTACGCGCAGGCGGCCAGCAACTACGTCAACCTGCGGGTGCGCGGACACGACTACCCGCTGCGGACCACCATGGCCGCGCTGGAGCAGCGGCTGGATCCGCAGCTGTTCCTGCGCAGCCACCGCAGCTGGCTGGTCAACCGTGCCTGCCTGCGCTCGATCGAACCCACCGAAGGGGGCGAAGCCCTGCTGCACATGGCCGATGGCGGTCGGGTGCCGTGCAGCCGGCGGCAGCTGCCGGTGCTGCGCCAGGCGCTGGGCGCGTGATCGACCACGACGCCGGGCAGGTGCCGGGTCGGCCGACCGGGTGGCCGCATTTTGCTATCATTGCAGGTCATCTTTCGAACAGAAACCGCCGACATGCTCGAGCTGAATCCTGTCCGCCAGCGCATCACCGATCTGACCGATCGCGTGCTGTCGCTCAGGGGGTATCTTTGACTACGACGTCAAGAAAGAGCGCCTGGAAGAAGTAACCCGGGAACTCGAAAACCCCGATATCTGGAACAAGCCGGAGTACGCCCAGAACCTGGGGCGTGAGCGCTCGCTGCTGGAAAAGACCGTGGGCGGCATCGCCAGCATCCTGGATGGCCTGGCCGAATCGACCGACCTGCTGGAGCTGGCAGAGAGCGAGCAGGACGAGGAAACCGCCGACGCGGTGGTTGCCGACCTGGACAAGTACCAGAAGCACGTGGAACAGCTGGAATTCCAGCGCATGTTCTCCGGTGAAATGGACAACTGCAACGCCTTCGTCGACATCCAGGCCGGTGCCGGTGGCACCGAAGCCCAGGACTGGGCCGAGATGATGTTGCGCATGTACCTGCGCTGGTGCGAAGCGCGTGGCTGGAAAACCGAGCTGATGGAGGTCTCCGGTGGCGACGTGGCCGGCATCAAATCGGCGACGTTCCGCGTGGAGGGCGATTTCGCCTACGGCTGGCTGAAGACCGAGATCGGCGTGCACCGCCTGGTGCGCAAGTCGCCGTTCGATTCGGACAATCGCCGCCACACCAGCTTCACCTCGGTGTTCGTGTCGCCGGAAGTGGACGACAACATCGAGATCGACATCAATCCGGCTGATCTGCGTACTGACGTATATCGCTCCTCCGGCGCCGGTGGCCAGCACGTCAACAAGACCGAATCGGCGGTGCGCATCACCCACATCCCGACCAATACGGTCGTGGCCTGCCAGACCGGCCGCAGCCAGCACCAGAACCGCGACACCGCGATGAAGATGCTGGCCGCCAAGCTGTACGAGCTGGAGGTGCAGAAGCGCAACACCGAGCGCGATGCGCTGGAAGCGACCAAGTCCGACATCGGCTGGGGCAGCCAGATCCGCAACTACGTGCTCGACCAGAGCCGTATCAAGGATCTGCGCACCGGCATCGAGCGTACGGACACGCAGAAGGTGCTCGATGGCGACCTCGACGAGTTCATCGAGGCCAGCCTGAAATCCGGCCTGGAAGCGGGCGCCAAACGCAGCGACGCCTGAGCCTGCGGGTCACCGGTGCGGTGACCCGTCCGGTGGCTGCAGGCTCAGCCACCCCCGGTCCGTCGTATCCTCGGCGGGCCGGAATCCCTGATTCCCCTCCCCAATGACACGACCCCCACGCCCATGAACGAGCAGACCGCCGCGCCGCAGCCCCCCGTCGACGAAAACAGCCTTATCGCTGAGCGTCGCGCCAAACTGAACGCGCTGCGCGCCCAGGGCATCGCCTACCCGAATGATTTCCGCCGCGAGGATTTCGCCGGCACGCTGCAGGCCGACTTCATCGATGCCGACCAGTGGACGGCCGAGGCGCTGGAAGCCGGCGAGCGGCGGGTGCGGATGGCGGGCCGGTTGATGGCCAAGCGGGTGATGGGCAAGGCCAGTTTCGCGCAGATCCAGGACGAATCCGGCCGCATCCAGGTGTTCCTGCAGGGCAACGTGCTGGGCGACGCCTACACCGCCTTCAAGGGCTGGGACGTCGGCGACATCATCGCCGTGGAAGGCGGTCTGACCCGCACGCGTACCGGCGAACTATCGGTGAAGGCCGACGCGATCCGCCTGCTGACCAAGTCGCTGCGTCCGCTGCCGGACAAGTGGCACGGCCTGGCCGACGTGGAGCAGCGCTATCGCCAGCGCTATGTCGACCTGATCGTTACTCCGGAATCGCGCGAGGTCTTCATCAAGCGCTCGAAGATCATCCGCGCCATGCGCGCGTGGCTGGACAACCGCGACTTCCTGGAAGTCGAAACGCCGATGATGCATTACATCCCCGGCGGCGCCACGGCCAAGCCGTTCACCACCCACCACAACGCGCTGGACCTGGACCTGTACCTGCGCGTGGCACCGGAGCTGTACCTCAAGCGCCTGGTCGTGGGTGGCCTGGAGCGCGTGTACGAGATCAACCGCAACTTCCGCAACGAGGGCGTCAGCACCCGCCACAACCCCGAGTTCACGATGATGGAGCTGTACGAGGCGTATGCCACGTACAACGAAGTGATGGACCTCACCGAGGGCGTGATCCGTGACGTGGCGCAGAAGGTGCTGGGCACCACCGAAGTGGAGTGGGACGGGGCGCGCATCGACCTGGCACCGGCGTTCCGTCGCTGGCGGATGGACGAGGCCGTGCGCCACCACAACCCGGACATCAGCCTGGCCGACTGCACCGACCGCGACGCACTGGCGGCGCATTGCGAACGCCTGAAGATACGCATCAAGCCGTCCTACGGCTGGGGCAAGCTACTGCTGGAGATCTTCGAGGCCACCGTCGAACACACGCTGATCCAGCCGACCTTCATCACCGATCACCCGGTGGAAGTGTCCCCGCTGGCCCGCGCGAACGACGATGCACCGGGCTACACCGACCGCTTCGAGCTGTTCATCAACGGCAAGGAGCTGGCCAACGGCTTCTCCGAGCTCAATGACCCGGAAGACCAGGCGGCCCGGTTCCAGGCGCAGGTCGAGGCCAAGGACGGTGGCGACGACGAGGCGATGCACTACGACGCTGACTACATCCGCGCGCTGGAATACGGCATGGCCCCGACCGGCGGCCTGGGCATCGGCATCGACCGCCTGGTCATGCTGCTGACCGGCAGCAGTTCGATCCGTGATGTGCTGCTGTTCCCGTACATGCGTCCGGAAGCCTGAGTCCGGGGGGGGCAGGTGTGGGCCGAGGCCTGCACCTACCTAAGCTGCGATGTCTGGAGTATCGTGTCGGCGAGGCCTGTGATGGCCGATATGGCCTGCAATTCCTGGGGGGAGGCGGCAGGCCGCGTCCAGAATGCCGCCACAATGTGACGGCGATCAAGATCCGGGGAGCGCATGGCGGATATCGGACTGATGCAGGGTGCGGGCACGCAGGATGGCAGGTTATCCTCGCCAACCCTGATTCCAGGGTGGTCGAACAAGCAGGCAGAAGCAGCATTGAATATTGTGATCGTTGACGATCAGACGTCTGCCCGGACGATGCTGCGCCATGTCATCGAAGACATCGCGCCGGAACTGGCTGTGTACGATTTCGGCGACCCGCTGTCGGCGCTGAACTGGTGCGAATCGCAGCCGGTCGACCTGCTGCTGCTGGACTACCGCATGCCGGAGATGGACGGGCTGGAATTTGCCCGCCGCTTCCGTCGCCTGCCCAAGCACCGCGACATTCCGGTGATCCTGATCACCGTGGTCGGCGATGAGCCGATCCGCCAGGCGGCGCTGGAAGCGGGCGTCATCGATTTCCTGGTCAAGCCGATCCGGCCACGCGAACTGCGCGCACGCTGTTACAACCTGCTGCAGCTGCGCAAACAATCCGAGAACGTGAAGCAGCGTGCGTTGTCGCTGGAGCAGCGCCTGCTGGCCAGCATGCACGAGGTGGAAGAGCGCGAGCGCGAGACGCTGTCACGGCTGGCGCGCGCCATCGAATTCCGCGATGCGGGCACCAGCGCGTACCTCGAGCGGATGGCCCGGGTGGCGGGATTGATCGCCGAACAGTTGGGGCTTCCCGAAGAGGAAGTGAAGCTGATCGAAATGGCGGCCCCGCTGCATGACATGGGCAAGATCGCGATTCCCGATGCGGTGCTGCTGAAGCCGGGCAAGCTCAACGACGAAGAGCTGGCGATCATGCGCCGGCATCCGCGGATCGGCCACGAGCTGCTCAGCGGCAGCCAGAACCGTTTCATCCAGGTCGGTGCCTTGATCGCCCTGCGCCACCACGAACGCTACGACGGCAGCGGCTACCCGGACGGCCTGGTCGGCGATGCGATCCCGTTGGAGGCGCGCATCGTCGCGGTTGCCGATGTGTTCGACGCGCTGATATCGCCACGACCGTACAAGGAGGCATGGACGATGGATGCCACGTTGGCCTATCTATACGCGCAGCGGGGACGCTTGTTCGACCCCCGTATCGTGGACGCGCTGCTGCAGGGGCGCGAGCAGCTGGAACAGATCTGCGCCGAACATTCCACCGCTTCGGTCCGACCCGGCTTCTGACCATGACCGCTCTGCTGACCCGCCTGCGCCAGCGACTGGCCCTCCGCCAGGATTCCGAGCACGGGCAGCAGATCGTCCGCATCGCCCTGATCAGCGTCATCCTGGCGTACGTGCTGATGCCGGGCGTTCGCAACGACCTTCCGCACTCGCAGTATGTCGGCGTGCTGGCGATCGTGCTGGGCGGGTTGGGGCTGTCGGTGCTGGCCTTCGCCTGGCTGCTGTGGCGGCCGCAACGGTCCGACCCGCGCCGTGTGCTTGGCATGCTGGCCGACTACGGACTGATTGCCGCCGGCATGATCCAGATGGGCGAGCCGTTGTCGTGGGTCTACATCGTGGTGATGTGGGTGACCGTGGGCAACGGCATGCGTTTCGGCAACAACTACCTCTATCTGGCCGTGGCGATGGCCATGGTCAGCTTCGGCTGCACCGCGCTGTATACCGATTACTGGGTGGATAACGCGCGCCTGGCGATAGGCCTCTGGCTGGGACTTGCGGCGGTGCCGTTGTATTTCTCCACGCTGCTGCGCCAGCTCACCCAGGCGATGGACGAAGCGCGCCGGGCCAGCGAGGCCAAGAGCCGGTTCCTGGCCAACATGAGCCATGAGTTCCGCACGCCGTTGAACGGGCTGGCGGGGATGACCGAAGTGCTGGCCACCACGCGTCTGGACGAAGAACAGCGCGAATGCCTCAACACCATCCAGGCGTCATCGCGCAGCCTGCTGGCGCTGGTGGAAGAGGTACTGGACATCTCGGCGATCGAGGCCGGCAAACTGCGCGTGGCGGCGGAAGATTTCGCCTTGGGTGACGTGATCCAGGCCATCGGCCTGATCCTGCTGCCGCAGGCCAAGGCCAAGCGGCTGGACTACCGGGTGAAGATCGACGAGACCGTGCCGCCGCGGTTGCGCGGTGACACCGGCCACCTGCGGCAGATCCTGCTGAACCTGGCCGGCAACGCGGTGAAGTTCACCGATCACGGCAAAGTGGAGCTGCGCGTGGGCGTGGTCCGCGCCGAGACCGATGGGGGCGTGCGGCTGCGCTTCGACATCATCGATACCGGCATCGGCGTGGCGCCGGCCATGCGACCGCGGCTGTTCGAGGCGTTCGAGCAGGCCGACGTGAGCATGGCGCGCCGCCACGAAGGCACTGGGCTGGGCACCACCATCGCCAAGGGGCTGGTGGAAGCGATGGGAGGCGAGATCGGCTACCAGGAGAACCTGCCGCAGGGCAGCTGCTTCTGGATCGAGGTGCCATTCGCACCGCCGCAACCGCAGTCCCATGTCGTGACGCCCGCCCTGGTGGGAAATCCACTGCAAGGCGAGGGCGGCAACGTGATCGCCTTCGCCGATCCCTTCCTGCGGCACCGCGCGCGGGTGCGCAGCATGAGCATCCTGGTCGCTGATGACCACGAAGCCAACCGCATGGTGCTGCAGCGCCTGCTGCAGAAGGCCGGTCATCGCGTGCTGTGCGTGGACGGTGGCGAGCCCGTGCTCGATGCGATGGCCGACAACGATTTCGATGCGGCCATCGTCGACCTGCACATGCCGGGCATGAGTGGCCTGGACATGCTCAAAGAGCTGCGGGTCCTGCAGGCCGGCGGTGCACCGCGCACACCGGTGCTGGTGCTCAGTGCGGATGTGACCCCGGATGCGATCCAGCGCTGCATGCAGGCGGGCGCGCATACGTTCCTGGCCAAGCCGGTGGTGGCCGTGCGCCTGCTGGATACCCTGGCCGAGATCGCGTCCAATCGTGACCTCAAGCCATCGGCGCCGATCGTACGCACGCTCACGGCGGGCACCGACGGGGTGCTGGATTCGGCCGTACTGGACGAACTGGCATCGCTGGGCATGGGCGAGGGCTTCGAGCGGGAGTTCATCCGCCAATGCCTGGCCGATGCTGAGACCTGCATGCGCAAGGCGCAGCAGGACGGCGACGCAATGAACTGGGTGCAGTTCCGTGAACAGTCACACGCCATCAAGGGCGTGGCCAGCAACCTTGGGCTGGTGCGTGCCGCCAACCGCGCGGGTGAACTGATGCGCATGGCCGACTGGCAGTTGAAGGCGGAGTGGCGGCAGCGCCTCTCCGTGCTGGCTGATACCGTGAAAGAAGGACGCCTGGCGTTGAATGCACGTGCCGTCCATCGCAGCCAGCCCGGCGTCGACGAGGCTGATCCGCGCTGAGTGACAGGATGGTGCCGGGCGATGCGCGGCGGGATGCCCGCCATCGCCCGGTCCTGGTCGGAACGCAGTGTGCCGGCCCATGGCCGGCACCTGCCGAATGTACGCGTGGGGGAGGGAGCGCACTCAGGCCGCGTCAAGGCCGGCACGGCGCGTCTGCGCCTTGATCAGCCGATCCATCGTGCGGAGCGAACGGTCGCCCAGCGCCAGCGCCGAATCCACCCAGACCTTGGTGATTTCCAGCAGCTCGTCGTAGCTGACGGCCTGCGCCAGGTTGCGCGCAGCGTTCATGGCCAGGTAGGACTGTGGGATGCGCTGATGCTGGCGGATCAGGTCTTCTACCGCCTTGCGCCCTTCGCCCTTCTTTACCAGCACATCCACCACACCCATCGCATGCATCTCTTCGGCGCTGTAGATCCGGCCGTCAAGGATGATCTTTTCTGCCTGCTGCGGGGCCACCCGACGGCACAGGAACGAGTACGCGCCCATGCCCGGGAACAGCCCGAACAGCACCTCCGGCAGGCCCATGCCCGCGCCTTCCTCGGCCACGATGGTGTGGCAGGCCAGCGCCATTTCCAGGCCGCCGCCGAGCGCATCGCCCTGGATCAGCGCGATGGATCGCACATCACCGCCGAAGCCGGTGTGCAGGTGGTGCACGCCTTCCACGCAGCGCTGGGCGTACGCCAGCAGGCGGTCCCTGTTGCCTTCCCGGATCAACCGCGTGAACAGGTCCAGATCGCCGCCGAGGTTGTAGGCACTGGCATCGGAGGCCAGCACGAAATGGCGCAGCCGCCCGTCATGCCGCGCCGCCGGTCCGCGGGTGATGGCGCTCATGTAGCTCCGCATTTCGTCAAGCATGTCTTTGCGGCAGCAGGGGCGGATACCGGTGCTGGCATCGGCATGCATATACAGCCAATGGGCGGCGCCATCAGTGCTGTCTTCGGTGCGGATGGTGGTGTAGGGGCGGGTGACGGGCAGCTTTTCAATGGTGCTCATGGCAGTTCCTCGGCATGGCTGGCCCGCGGGAGGATCGGTGGTCGGCGGGCCGACGGGTCCACTCGCGGCGATGCTACACCGACGCAACTGCGCCGAATGGAAAAGCCAGAGTCGTTCGCGACGCCGGCCTTGTCAGGTTTCGGTCATCGTGAGGGTCAGGTGGCGGAATGCGTCGTCGCGGGGGCTGCTGCGGTCGCCGACCGTGGGTCGGCGCTACCGGGGGGCCGGGATCGTGCGGGCCGCTGCGCTCGCCGACCATGGGTCGGCGCTACCGGGGTGCCGGGACCGTGCGGGCTACTGCGGTCGCCGACCATGGGTCGGCGCTACCGGGGTGCCGGATCGTGCGGGCCGGGGGCGGCTCAGGGGGCCGGGGCGTCGCGCAGTTCGCGGCGCAGGATCTTGCCGACGTTGGTCTTCGGCAGTTCCTTGCGGAACTCGACGATCTTCGGATGCTTGTAACCGGTCAGGTTGGCGCGTGCGTGTTCCTTGACCTGTTCGGCGGTCAGGTTCGGGTCCTTCTTGACGATGACCACTTTCACGATCTCACCGGACTTGTCATCCGGCACGCCCACCGCCGCCACTTCCAGCACGCCGGGCATCATCGCGATCACGTCCTCGACTTCGTTCGGATAGACGTTGAAGCCGGACACCAGGATCATGTCCTTCTTGCGGTCCACGATGTAGAAGAAGCCCTGCGCATCCATCTTGGCCATGTCGCCGGTGTGCAGCCAACCGTCGGCATCGATGGCGCCGGCGGTGTCCTCAGGCCGCTGCCAGTAGCCCTTCATCACCTGCGGACCCTTGATGCACAGTTCGCCCACGTCGTCACCGCCGACGATGTTGCCGTTGTCATCCTTGATGCAGGCGTCGGTGGAGGGAATCGGCAGGCCGATCGAGCCGTTGTACTCGGCCAGGGTAAGCGGGTTGATGCACGCGGCCGGCGAGGTTTCGGTCAGGCCATAGGCCTCCACGAGGGTAACGCCGGTGACCTTCTTCCAGCGCTCGGCGACCGATCGCTGCACGGCCATGCCGCCCCCCAGAGTGACCTTCATCGAAGAGAAATCCACCGTGTCGAAGCCGGGCGTGTTGAGCAGACCATTGAACAGCGTGTTGACGCCCGTGATGGCGGTGAAGCGCACGCCCTTCAGCTCCTTGACGAAGCCCTTCATGTCGCGCGGATTGGTGATCAGGTGGTTGCAGCCACCGAACTTCATGAAGACCAGGCCGTTCGCCGTCAACGCGAAGATGTGGTACAGCGGCAGGGCCGTGATGATCCATTCCTTGCCCGGTTCGATGCCGGAGGCGCCGATCCAGGCCGAAGCCTGCTGCATGTTCGCGACCAGGTTGCGATTGGTCAGCATCGCGCCCTTGGCAACGCCGGTGGTGCCACCGGTGTACTGCAGGAAGGCGATGTCGTCGTGGTCGATCTCCACCTTCGGCAGCTCATGGCGGCTGCCCAGCTTCAACGCATGACGGAAGCGCACGGCGCCCTTCAGGGTGTAGTTGGGCACCATCTTCTTGATGTACTTCAGCACGAAGTTCACCACCACGCCCTTGGCGCCCAGCATGTCGCCCAGGCCGGTGGTGATGACATGCTTGACCTGCGTATCAGCGATGACCTGCTGCACGGTGTCACCGAAGTTGTCGACCACCACCAGGGCGGTGACGCCGGCATCGACCAGTTGATGCTTCAGCTCGCGCGCGGTGTACAGCGGGTTGACGTTGACCACGGTCAGGCCGGCGCGCAGCACGCCGAAGGTCGCGATCGGATACTGCAGGCAGTTGGGCATCATCAGCGCGACGCGGTCGCCTTTCTTCAGTTGCAGCTCGCCCAGCAGGTAGGCAGCGAACTGTTCGACCAGTGCATCGGTTTCACCGTAGGTGAGCACCTTACCGAAGCTGGAGTAGGCGGGGCGGTCCCGGTACTTGGCTACCGAAGCGTCGAAGACGGAGGAGACCGAGTGGAACTCGTTGATGTCGATCTCGGCGGGTACGCCGGTCGGATAACTCTGCAACCAGGGACGTTCCAGGCTCATGATTTCCCCCTCCAGGAAACTTAGAATTTGAGTGTTGCGGTAGCCAGTATCATGCAGATCCAGCCTTGGCAGCATACCGTCCCGGATGGAAAACGCGAAGAGGCCCGCCAATGGCGGGCCTCTGTGTGGTTCTGCATGCGGTAAACGGTAGGGCCGCGCCGCGCGCTCGGCGAGCGTGCGGTGATGTGGTGGGTAGCCGACTGAAGTCGGCTCTACCCGTCGGCTCTACCCGTCGGCTCTACCCGTCGGCTCTACCTCAACGCTGGCGCGGCGGGGCGCCGTTGGCCCTGTAGTACGGCGCGGTGCTGCGCGGCAGCGGGGTGCGCCCGCGCAGCACGTCGGCCAGCTTCTCGGCGATCATGATCGTCGGCGCGTTGAGGTTGCCGGTGACCACCTGCGGCATGATCGACGCATCGATGATGCGCAGGCCTTCCATGCCATGCACGCGGCCCTGGCCGTCCACCACCGCCATCGGATCCGAGGCGCTGCCCATCTTGTTCGAGCACGACGGATGGTACGCCGTCTCGGCATGCTCGCGGACGAAGGCATCGATCTCCGCATCGGTCTGCATCTGGTTGCCGGGCGAAATCTCACGGCCGGTGTACGGTGACAGTGCGGGCTGGGCGAAGATCTCGCGGGTGATGCGGATCGCATCGCGGAATTCGCGCCAGTCCTGGTCATGCGACATGTAGTTGAACAGGATGCTGGGATGTTCGCGCGGATCGGTGGAGCGGACGTGGACGCGGCCGCGGCTCGGCGAGCGCATCGAGCCGACGTGCATCTGGAAGCTGTGCTCCTTGATCGGGTTGGAGCCGTTGTAATTGATGGCCACCGGCAGGAAGTGGTACTGCAGGTTCGGCCAGTCGAATTCCTCGTTGCTGCGGATGAAGCCGCCGCCTTCGAACTGGTTGCTGGCGCCGGTACCGGTGCCCAGGAACAGCCACTCCGCGCCGATCGCCGGCTGGTTGTACAGCTTCAACGCCGGTGCCAGCGATACCGGCTGCTTGCACTCGTACTGCAGGTACATCTCCAGGTGATCCTGCAGGTTCGCGCCCACGCCCGGCAGGTCGTGCACCACGTCGATGCCCAGGCCACGCAGCAGGTCGGCCGGACCCACGCCGGAACGCTGCAGCACCTGCGGCGAAGCGATCGCCCCGCCACACAGCAGTACTTCGCGGCGTGCGCGCGCCTTCTGCGGTTCATCGTTGCGCAGCCATGCCACGCCCACCGCACGCTTGCCCGAGAACAGGATGCGATCGGTCAGCGCGTGGGTGACGATGGTCAGGTTGGGGCGCGGGCGGGACAGATCCAGATAGCCACGCGCGGTGCTCGAACGGCGGCCGCGCGGGGTCACGGTGCGGTCCATCGGGCCGAACCCTTCCTGCTGGTAGCCGTTGAGGTCGTCGGTATGCGGATAGCCCGCCTGCGTACCGGCTTCGATCATCGCCTTGAACAGGACGTTGTTGCCGGCCTTCGGCGTGGTGACGTGCAAGGGGCCATCGCCGCCGTGGTAATCATTGGCGCCGATGTCGCGCGTTTCGGCCTTGCGGAAGTACGGCAGGCAATCGGCGTAGGTCCAGTCGTCCAGGCCTGGCATGCTGGCCCAGTTGTCATAGTCCATCGCATTGCCGCGGATGTAGCACATGCCGTTGATCAGCGACGAACCGCCCAGGCCCTTGCCGCGGCCGCAATCCATGCGCCGGTTGTTCATGTGCGGCTCGGGATCGGTCTTGTACGCCCAGTTGTAGCGCTTGCCCTGCAGCGGGAAGGCCAGCGCGGCCGGCATCTGCGTGCGGAAGTCGAGACGGTAATCCGGACCACCGGCTTCCAGCAGCAACACCGTCACGTCGGCGTCTTCGGTCAGGCGCGTGGCCAGCACGTTGCCGGCCGACCCTGCGCCGATGATGATGTAGTCGTATTCGTTGAGGGTGCTCATGTCGTTCTCCTGCAGGCTCGCCGGTGCGCATGCGCGACCGGCTGGCGGGATGAAGGAATGACCGGACGCAGGGGGAGGAGCGCGTCGGTCGTTACCGGGAAGGGGCAATCAGAAGATGCTGGCGTAGTCGCCCAGTTCCACCTGCACCGACTTGATGCGCGTGTAGTGGGCCAGGGTGGAGATGCCGTTCTCACGGCCGACACCGGACTGCTTGTAGCCACCGACCGGCATTTCCGCCGGCGATTCGCCCCAGGTGTTGATCCAGCAGATGCCCGCTTCCAGGCGATGGATGATGCGGTGCGCACGCGCGATATCGTTGCTGACCACGCCCGCGGCCAGGCCGAAATGCGTGTCGTTGGCGCGGCGGATCACTTCCTCTTCGTCGTCGTAGGCCAGGATGCTCATCACCGGCCCGAAGATTTCTTCGCGCACGATGGTCATGTCATCGCGGCAGTCACTGAAGACGGTCGGCTGCACATAGGCGCCGTTGGCCAGCGCCGCGTCGGTCACGCGGCCACCGCCGGTCAGCAGACGCGCGCCCTCGGTCTTGCCGGTTTCGATCAGGCGCAGCACGTTGTCCATGTGCGCGAAGCTCACCATCGGGCCGAAGTTCGTGTCAGCCTGGGTGGGGTCACCGATGCGGATGCGGTTGACGCGTTCCACCACCGCCGCTTCGAACGCGGCCAGCATGCTGCGCGGCACGAAAACGCGGGTGCCGTTGGTGCACACCTGACCGGAGCTGAAGAAGTTGGCCATCACCGCGATATCGGCCGCGCGGTCCAGGTTGGCGTCATCACAGATCACCAGCGGCGACTTGCCGCCCAGTTCCATGGTGACTTCCTTCAGCGACGAGGACGCGGCCGACGCCATGACCTTCTTGCCGGTTTCCACGCCGCCGGTGAAGGAGATCTTCTCGATCACCGGGTGTTCCGTCAGCCAGGTGCCGACGTCGCGGCCCGGTCCCTGCACCACGTTGAAGACGCCGTCCGGCACACCCGCTTCGGTGTAGATCTTTGCCAGTTCAATAACGGTCAGCGGGGTCACCTCGGAGGGCTTGAACACCATCGCGTTGCCGGCGGCCAGCGCCGGGGCGGACTTCCACAGCGCGATCTGCACCGGGTAGTTCCAGGCGCCGATGCCGGCGACCACGCCCAGCGGCTCGCGGCGGGTGTAGAAGAAGCTCGACTCGCGCAGCGGCACCTGGCTGCCTTCGATCGCGGTGGCGAGGCCGGCGTAGTACTCCAGCACGTCGGCACCGGTGACGATGTCCACCGTGGTGGTCTCGCTCAATGCCTTGCCGGTGTCCAGCGTTTCCAGCCGCGCCAGGTCATCGTTGCGCTCGCGCAGGAGGTCCACCGCACGGCGCAGGATGCGCGAACGCTCCATCGCGGTCATGGCCGCCCACACCTTCTGGCCTTCCGCGGCGCTGGCCACGGCGCGCTCGACGTCGGCCTTGTTGGCGACCTGGACCTCGGCGATGACCTCGCCAGTGGCCGGGTTGACGGTCTGGAAGGTCTTGCCACTGGTGGCGTCGACCAGCTTGCCGTGGATGTAAAGCTGCTGCAGGGGCAGGGTGGACATGGGAACTCCTGGAAGGGGAAGGGGGAGGGGGGAGGGCACCCAGCGCTTATAGCGCGTTTGCCTGTAACTGGAAGTCGATATAGCCGTAAGCGATGCGGCGCGCCTTGTCGGCATTGAACTCACCGCCGACCAGACTGCCGCGCAGCCACAGGCCATCGATCATCGCGGCCAACCCGCGTGCGGCCAGGATGGCCTGCGGCGCGGGCAACGCACGTTTGAACTGGTGGCACAGGTTGGAGAACAGGCGTTGATCGTTTGCGCGCTGCAGTCGAGCCAGTTCCGGCTGGTGCATGCTGGCGGCCCAAAACGTCAGCCAGACGCGCATGGCCGTGCCGTTGGTCTGGCTGTCGTCGAAGTTGCCGTCGACGATGGCCCGCAGTTGCGCGCGCGCGTCGTCGGCGCAGGTGTCACGGAAGCGTGCGACGGCGGCTTTCAGTTCGCGCAGGATCTGCCGCATCGATGCATTGAGCAGCCCATCCTTGTCACCGAAGTAATGGGCCACGATGCCGGTGGACAGGCCCGCCTTGCGCGCGATCGTGGCTACCGTCGCATCGGCCAGGCCGATCTCGTCGATCGTCTCGAAGGTGGCGCGGATCAGCTGTTCACGGCGGACCGGCTCAATTCCTTTCTTTGGCATCGTTTCTCCATGCGCGGCAACCGGTACGGGACCGGGTAGAGGAGTCACTATACTTTTTATTGATTGAACGTTCAATCAATAAAGGCGTAGGATGCGCCTGCGTCCCCCGCGCCCTGCGTCTGGCCCCCCGATCCGGCCCCACGTACGTGCTTCCTGGATCGAAGAGACAACCCCATGTCTTCCAAGGCTTCCTCTGCTCCGTCGCCGCTGCGTTTGAACGGCTTCGTGTTCTTCAGCTCCGCCCTTTCCATCGGTGTGCTGGGTCTGCTCACCGTGCTGCATCCCGATGCCAGCGAACACTGGCTCAAGGTCGCGCAGGCCGAAGTGTCCGCCGCGTTCGGCTGGTGGTACATGGTGCTGATGGTCATCTGCCTGTGCTTCGTGCTGTGGCTGGCGCTGTCGCGCTACGGCGCGATCCGGCTGGGCCACAACGAAGAAGCGCCGGCGTTCGCGTACGTCCCGTGGGTCTCGATGCTGTTTTCCGCAGGCATCGGCATCGCGCTGCTGTATTACGGTGCCTATGAGCCGCTGGACCACTTCCTGGCCCCGCCGGACCAGCCGGGCAGCACCGTGGAGGCAAGTCGCGAGGCAATGGCGCTGACCTTCCTTCATTGGGGACTGCACGGCTGGGCGCTGTACGCGCTTGTGGGTGTCGCACTTGCCTACTTCGCCTATCGTCGGGACCTGCCGCTGGCGCTGCGGTCTGCGCTGTACCCGATCTTCGGCGAGCGCATCCATGGTCGCATCGGGGACATGGTTGACGGATTCGGCATCCTGGCGACGCTGATATCGATGGTGACCAACCTGGGCATCGGCGCGCTGGTGGTGCAATCCGGGCTGACCTATCTGTTCGGCATGCCCGATACGCCGCAGACGCTGGTGCTGATCGTGCTGGTGATGATGGCGGTGGCCACGATCGGCGTGGTGGCCGGTGTGGAGAAGGGGATCGCCTGGCTGTCCAATCTCAACGTGCGCCTGCTGTGCGTGTTGCTGCTGTTCGTGCTGGTGACCGGGCCGACGCTGCATCTGCTGGACGGGCTGGTGCAGAACACCGGCGACTACCTTGCCTCGTTCGTGCGCAAGAGCTTCGATATCTACCTCAACCAGCCTCAGGCCCGCGAGTGGCTGGGCAGCTGGACGTTGTTCTACTGGGCGTGGTGGATTGCCTGGGCGCCGTTCGTCGGCCTGTTCGTGGCGCGTATTTCGCGCGGGCGCACCATCCGCGAAGTGATCCTGGGCGTCCTGCTGATCCCCTTGGGATTCACGTTGGCGTGGCTGTCGATCTTCGGCAACACCGCCATCGACCTGGTGTTGAACCACGGGCAGGCGGTGCTGGGTGAGGTGGCCAAGGCGGATGCGGCGATGACCCTGTTCAAGCTGCTGGAGTACCTGCCGTGGGCGCCCTACGTGGCCGGTGCGGCGGTGGTGATCGGCTTCGTGCTGTTCCTGACCCCGGTGGACTCGGGCACGCTGATGATCGCCAACCTGTGCACCCGGCGCGTGGACGGCGGGGTGGAAGATGGCCACGACGCCCCGATCTGGCTGCGGGTGTTCTGGGCCGTGGTGATCACCGTGGTGAGCATCGGCCTGCTGCTGGCTGGCAACTTCGGCGCGATGCAGACGGCCGTGGTGCTGTGCGGCTTGCCGTTCTCGTTCATCCTGGTGTTCTACATGGTGGGCCTGCTGCGCGCGTTGCGCACCGACCCGGATGCCCCGCATCGGCGCTGAAAGCCGCCGAGCACGGCTCGGCGCTACCGGGACGCGCGACGTCGGTAGCGCCGAGCCACGCTCGGCGAGCGCAGCGGCGCGGTTGCTTTCAGGCCGGTGCGCTACCGAGGCGTAGCGCCGCCTCCAGCAGCGGCACGGCCCATTCCGGCGTGCCACGCAGCTGCTCCAGGTCATCCGCCTGCGGCCACGCCAGCACGCCCTCCTGCAGCTGCAGAACCAGCACCGGATCGGCCACCGCCTCACCCGCTGCGGCATCGGCGCTGTTGTCATAGACCTGCAGCGCCGCCAACACCGGCATCAGGCCGATCAGATTCTGCTGCGCCAGCGGCCAGCGGCGGCGGATGTCGGCTTCATTGATGGGGTGCCCGCCGGCCTGCACGCGCGCCTTCACCCGGGCGATATGCTGCTCCGGACTGGACAGCCCGCAGAACCACATCAGCACGTCATGCGTTGCGCTGGCCTCATGCAGCATCGCCGTGATCGACGCACCACCCAGCGTGGTTTCAAAGGCATGGTTGTGGCCCTCGGCCAGTGCGGCCTGCAAGCGGCGTACGCCTTCCTGCCAAGCCTGCCCATTGGCTTGCGCCTGTGGCGTGCCGAGCTGCTGCACCAGTGCGCGCGCATAGGTATCCGGATTGAACCAGTCCAGCCCGGCTTCACGCAGCAGGTGACCGCCGATGGAGCTCTTGCCGGCACCGTTGACGCCGGCCAGCACGTACAGGAACGGACGCGCCATCAGTAGCCGGAACCGGCCTTGACCTTGCCCTGCAGGCGGGCAGGGCGCTGCAGCAGGTCACGTGCGCGCGCACCGGCCTGCGCCTGCTGCAGCACCGCCAGGCGCTCGTCGAAGCCCTGACGGAGCTCGGTCAGGGCAGGGGTCTGGCTGCGCAGTTCATCCAGCGACTGTTCCAGCGCCTCGACCTTGGCCTGCAACGCACGGTACTGGTCGGCGGAGATGATCACCGCCTGCGGCTCGTTGTGGTTGGTGACCACCACCATGCGCTGGTCACGCACCTCCTGCATCACCTTGCGCCAGTGCTCTTTCACCGACGATGCGGTGGTGCGGGTGAGCTCGGTGATGGGCTCGAAGCTGATCGGGGTGTGCAGCATGGTGGACTCCACAGGATGTGCCTTGGGGTCGAGATTACTCCTGTTTCATCCAATTTATATGAATTGTCTAAAATAGGAATTAATCATTTTTACGAGTGGTGCGTTGTTGGGCTTTGGGAGGGCGAACGGTGGCGCTGTTCAGGACACGCCGCAAGTACGTCCATGTAGGCTCGTTTCCGCCCATCCAGGGCTCCAACGGTCCTGCCCACCGCCACCGCCCGCCCTCCCGGCCGGCATCGACGCGCCAGCGGAGGGTGGGAAGGAGCAAAAGCAACAGCAAAAAACAAGGCGGGTGACGGGCATCGCCCGTCACCCGCCTTTTTTTTCTTCATACGCGGCTGGTGGCCACCGGGAACCGTCGGGGCGACGGGTGGGCGGAGGGTTCGGGGGCGTTGACCGCCATGGATGGCGCGAAACGAGGCCCGCAGGAGCGGCTTTTGCCGTCCCCCGGACCCCCTCCACCCGCCCGTCGCCAAACCCGGAAACCAGCCCCCCAGCCGCGAGGGGGCTCAGCCCGTTCGATACCCCCCTTACCGCCCCGCCAACTGCCGCAGCACGTACTGCAACAGCCCGCCGTGGCGGAAATACTCCACTTCCTTCGGGGTCAGCAGCATGACCGAAGCCTCGAACGTCTGGCTGCTGCCATCCGCCTTGGTCGCGGTCACCGTGGCGCGCTTGCTGGCGCCGTCCTGCAGGCCGGTGATGTCCAGCGTTTCGGACCCATCCAGGCCCAGCGACTGCGCGTTTTCGCCATTGCGGAACTGCAGCGGCAGCACGCCCATGCCGACCAGGTTGGAGCGATGGATGCGCTCGAAACTCTCCGCAATCACGGCCTTGACGCCCAGCAGCAGCGTGCCCTTGGCGGCCCAGTCGCGCGACGAGCCGGTGCCGTATTCTTTGCCGGCCAGCACGACCAGCGGTACGCCGTCGGCCTTGTACTTGATCGCCGCATCGTAGATGGCCAGTTTCTCCGGCTCACCACCGCTGGCGGGGTAGTACAGCGTGTTGCCACCTTCCTCGCCGTCGAACATCAGGTTCTTGATGCGGATGTTGGCGAAGGTGCCGCGCACCATCACATCATCATTGCCGCGGCGGCTGCCGTAGCTGTTGAAGTCCGCCGGCTGCACGCCACGGTCCTGCAGGAAGCGACCAGCCGGCGATTCCTTCTTGATGTTGCCCGCAGGCGAAATGTGATCGGTGGTGATCGAGTCGCCAAACAGGCCCATGATCCGCGCACCGTGCACATCGTCGATGGTGCCGACCTGCATGGTCATGCCGTCGAAGTAGGGCGGGTTCTTGATGTAGGTCGAGCCGTCATCCCACTCGTACAGATCGCCATCCGGGGAGGCGATGGTGTTCCAGCGCGAATCGCCCTTGAACACATCGGCGTAGTTCTGCTTGAACATCTCCGGCCCGAGGGTCGCGGCGATCACATCGCCGATCTCCTTGTTGCTCGGCCAGATGTCACGCAGGTACACCGGCTGGCCATCGCTGCCGGTACCCAGCGGTTCGGTGGTCAGGTCGATGTCGGTGGTGCCGGCGATGGCGTAGGCCACCACCAGCGGCGGGCTCGCCAAGTAGTTCATCTTCACTTCGGGGTGCACGCGGCCTTCGAAGTTGCGGTTGCCCGACAGCACCGAGGTCACCACCAGGTCGCCTTGGGCGATGCCCGCGCTGACTTCCGCCGGCAGCGGGCCGGAGTTGCCGATGCAGGTGGTGCAGCCGTAGCCCACGACGTAGAAGCCAAGCTTTTCCAGCTCGGTCAGCACGCCGGCTTTTTCAAGGTAATCGGTGACCACACGCGAGCCTGGGCCGAGCGATGTCTTCACCCACGGCTGGCGATTGAGACCACGCGCGGCCGCGTTGCGGGCCAGCAGGCCGGCCCCGATCATCACCGCCGGATTGGAGGTGTTGGTGCACGAGGTGATGGCGGCAATGACCACCGCGCCGTCCTTCAGCCGGAACGCCTTGCCATCCAGTTCCACGTCGGCCTGGCCCTTGGCCAACTGCTCGTTGCCCACGGCCGTGCCGCCGCCTTCGTTGATGAAGGTGGACACGTCCACGTCTTTCTTGTCACGGTTGGTGGTCAGTCCGACCAGCGCATCGCGGTAGTTGGCCTGCACGTCTTCCAGCAGCACGCGGTCCTGCGGACGCTTGGGTCCGGCGAGCGACGGCTTGACGGTGCCCATGTCCAGTTCCAGCGTGGTGCTGTACTGGGCCGGTGCGGTGTCGGCGTCGTGCCACAGGCCCTGGGCCTTGGCGTAGGCCTCGACCAGCGCGATCTGCTCTTCAGGACGGCCGGACAAGCGCAGGTAATTCAGTGATTCATTGTCGATCGGGAAGATGCCACAGGTTGCACCGTACTCCGGCGCCATGTTGCCGATGGTCGCGCGGTCGGCCAGCGGCAGATGCTGCAGGCCGTCGCCGAAGAACTCGACGAACTTGCCGACCACGCCGTGCTTGCGCAGCTGCTGGGTGACGGTGAGCACCAGATCCGTGGCGGTGGCCCCTTCTGGCATCTGCCCGGTCAGCTTGAAGCCGACGACCTGCGGTATCAGCATCGAGGAAGGCTGGCCCAGCATCGCCGCTTCTGCTTCGATGCCGCCTACGCCCCAGCCCAGTACCCCGATGCCATTGATCATGGTGGTGTGGCTGTCGGTGCCGAACACCGTGTCCGGATACGCGACCGTTACACCATCCTTGTCAGCTGCCATCACTACACGGGCGAGGTTTTCCAGGTTCACCTGGTGAACGATGCCGGTATTGGGCGGCACGACCTTGAAGTTGTGGAAGGCCTTCTGGCCCCAGCGCAGGAAGCCGTAGCGTTCCTGATTGCGCTGGAATTCGATCTTGCCGTTGAGGTCCAGCGCTTCAGGCTTGCCGAACACATCCACCTGCACCGAGTGATCGATGACCAGCTCGGACGGGATCTGCGGATTGATCTGTTCCGGGCTGCCGCCCAGTTTGACCACGGCGTCGCGCATCGCAGCCAGGTCGACCACGCACGGCACGCCGGTGAAATCCTGCAGCACCACGCGGGCGGGCATGAACGCAATCTCGATGTCCGGCTCGGCCTTCGGATCCCACTTGGCGACCGCTTCGATGTGATCCTTGCCGACGGTGACCCCACCGTCCTCATGCCGGAGCAGGTTCTCCAGCAGGATCTTCATGGAGTAGGGCAGGTGGGAGATGTCGAAGCGCTGGCCCAGCGCGGGCAGGCTGAAGTAATCGTAGCGCTTGCCGCCGACGTCCAGCTGGCTGCGGGTGGAGAACGAATCACTCATTGCAGATGACTCCTTTGCGAATGGCTTGCAACGGCCGCGCACTAGGCGCGCCTGCTTGCTCAGCGCAGAAGCTTACACATTCAGATGTAGCGCCGATGTCATCACGGCCAAAAAAGGGGACGGAGGGGATTAAGTCGTTTTCGACCCCCGCAGGGCCGAAAACGACTTAATCCCCTCCGTCCCCTTTTTGAAAAGTATGTATAATTCATGCATACCGAAGAGGGCCTACCCATGGAAGCCACCGTAGCTGAACGCGGACAGATCACCTTGCCGAAGGCGGTCCGCGATGCGCTGGGCCTGACCAAGGGCACCCAGCTCACCGTGGAGCTGGAGGGCGGCCGGATCATCCTGCGCAAGAGCGTGGACGATGCCATCTCGCGTGCCCGTGGCAAGTTCGCGCTGGATGGCTTTGACAGCACCAACGCTGCGGTGAAGGCCGTCCGTGACGAACAGTAAGCCCGCCATGATCGCCGTGGATTCGCCGGTGCTGATCGAGCTGCTCAGCAACGGCGCGCAGGCCGATGCCGTAGAGGCCTGCCTCCGCCAGAGCCTGGTCGGTGGCCGTGTGGTGGTCTGCGGGGCGACGCTGGCCGAGGTCTGCGCCGCGCTGCGCGGCGGTGCCGAAGTGCTGGAGGCGCTGGAAGAAATGGGTGTCCATTTCAATGCGCTGGTAGCCAAGTCCGCCCTGCGCGCCGGCGAAATGCAGCGCCGTCATCGGCAGCGCGGCAACGAGCGCCGCAGCCTGGATGGCTTCATGGTCGGCGCCCACGCCCTGCTGCAGTGCGATGGCCTGATCACCTGGAACGACACGTTTTACCGAGATTACTTCAAGGGCCTGAAGCTGATCGTGCCGCAGGCCTGAGCGAAACCGTTTTACCGCTTCATCCATTCGTTGTATTCACCGCATTACCCCGGGAGTTGTCATGTTGGAAGCCTACCGCCACCACGTCGCCGAGCGCGCTGCGCTTGGCATCCCGCCCCTGCCGCTGACCGCGCAGCAGACGGCCGATGTCATTGAACTGTTGAAGAATCCGCCCGCTGGCGAAGCCGAATTTCTCGTCGAGCTGTTGACGCACCGCGTGCCGGCCGGCGTTGATGACGCCGCCAAGGTCAAGGCGTCGTACCTGGCGGCCATCGCCTTTGGCAGCGAGCAGAATCCGCTGATCAGCCGCGAGCGCGCCACCGAACTGCTGGGCACCATGCTCGGCGGTTACAACGTCGCCCCGCTGGTCCAGCTGCTGGACGACACCGCGGTCGGTGGCATCGCCGCCACGGCGCTGAAGAACACGCTGCTGGTGTTCGATGCCTTCCACGACGTGCAGGAAAAGGCCAACGCCGGCAATGCCAACGCGAAGTCCGTGCTGCAGAGCTGGGCCGACGCCGAATGGTTCACCAGCCGTCCGGAAGTCGCGCAGAGCATGACGCTGACCGTGTTCAAGGTGCCGGGCGAGACCAATACCGACGACCTGTCGCCGGCACCGGATGCGACCACGCGCCCGGACATCCCGCTGCACGCCCTGGCGATGCTGAAGAACAAGCGTCCCGATGCGGCCTTCGTGCCGGAAGAAGACGGCAAGCGCGGTCCGATCCAGGAAATCCTGTCGCTGAAGGACAAGGGCCACCTGGTCGCCTACGTGGGCGACGTGGTGGGTACCGGTTCCTCGCGCAAGTCGGCCACCAACAGCGTGCTGTGGTTCACCGGTGAAGATATTCCGTTCATCCCGAACAAGCGCTTCGGCGGTGTCTGCCTGGGTTCGAAGATCGCCCCGATCTTCTACAACACCATGGAAGATGCCGGCGCGCTGCCGATCGAGCTGGACGTCACGCAGATGGAGCACGGTGATGTCATCGAGCTGCGCCCGTACGACGGCAAGGCGCTGAAGAACGGCGAAGTGATCGCTGAGTTCCAGGTGAAGTCGGACGTGCTGTTCGACGAAGTGCGTGCCGGTGGCCGCATTCCGCTGATCGTCGGTCGTGGCCTGACCGCCAAGGCGCGCGAAGCGCTGGGCATGCCGGTCACCGATCTGTTCCGCCTGCCGGTGCAGCCGGCCGACACCGGCAAGGGGTTCTCGCTGGCGCAGAAGATGGTCGGTCGCGCGTGCGGTCTGCCGGAAGGCCAGGGCATGCGCCCGGGCACCTACTGCGAACCGAAGATGACCTCGGTGGGTTCGCAGGACACCACCGGTCCGATGACCCGTGACGAGCTGAAGGACCTGGCCTGCCTGGGCTTCTCCGCCGACCTGGTGATGCAGTCGTTCTGCCACACCGCGGCCTATCCGAAGCCGGTCGACGTCAAGACCCACCACACCCTGCCGGAGTTCATCTCCACCCGCGGCGGCATCTCGCTGCGCCCGGGCGATGGCGTGATCCACAGCTGGCTCAACCGCATGCTGCTGCCCGACACCGTCGGCACCGGCGGCGACTCGCACACCCGTTTCCCGGTGGGCATTTCGTTCCCGGCCGGTTCGGGCCTGGTCGCCTTCGCTGCTGCCACCGGCGTGATGCCGCTGGACATGCCGGAATCGGTGCTGGTGCGCTTCAAGGGCAAGATGCAGCCGGGCGTGACCCTGCGCGATCTGGTCAACGCGATCCCGCTGTACGCGATCAAGTCGGGTCTGCTGACCGTGGCCAAGGCCGGCAAGAAGAACATCTTCTCCGGCCGCATCCTGGAAATCGAAGGTCTGCCGGACCTGAAGGTCGAGCAGGCATTCGAGCTGTCCGATGCCTCGGCCGAGCGTTCGGCGGCCGGTTGCTCGGTGCACCTGGACAAGGCGCCGATCATCGAGTACCTGACCAGCAACATCACCCTGCTGAAGTGGATGATCACCGAGGGATACCAGGACCCGCGTTCGCTGCAGCGTCGCATCGACAAGATGGAAGCCTGGCTGGCCGATCCGCAGCTGCTGGCGCCGGACGCCGATGCCGAGTACGCCGCGGTGATCGACATCGACCTGGCCGACATCCACGAGCCGATCGTGGCGTGCCCGAACGACCCGGACGACGTCAAGACGCTGTCCGAAGTGGCCGGTGCAAAGATCGACGAAGTGTTCATCGGTTCGTGCATGACCAACATCGGTCACTTCCGCGCGGCCGCCAAGCTGCTGGAAGGCAAGCGTGACATCCCGACCAAGCTGTGGGTGGCCCCGCCGACCAAGATGGACGCGTCCGAGCTGACCCGCGAGGGCCACTACGGCACCTTCGGCAGCGCCGGTGCGCGCATGGAAATGCCGGGCTGCTCGCTGTGCATGGGCAACCAGGCACAGGTGCGCGAGGGCGCGACGGTGTTCTCCACCTCGACCCGCAACTTCCCGAACCGTCTGGGCCGCAACTCGAACGTGTACCTGGGTTCGGCGGAACTGGCGGCGATCTGCTCGCGCCTGGGCCGTATTCCGACCAAGGAAGAGTACATGGCGGACGTGGGCGTGCTGGAAGCCAGCGGCGCGGAGATCTACCGTTACATGAACTTCGATCAGATCGAGGAGTATCAGGAAGCCGGCAAGTCGGTCGCTGCCTGATTGCGGTAGTGCCGACGTCGGTCGGCGCCTGCTGATACAGAACCCCCGGTGCAAGCCGGGGGTTTTTTATTGCATGCAGAGCGGGGCCGGGGGGCGGGGGGCGGCGGTAGAGCCGACGGTAGAGCCGACTTCAGTCGGCTGCTCTTTCCCGCTACCCCGTGACACTGACGCAACGCCCATCATTCCAACGATGCACCGAGCGGCTCGATTGCAACTCCGCCCATGTACGGTGCGTCGTCGTGTGGTCACGCTGGACGTGCTGGTGCGCCATCGCACCCGTCGGGATTGCCGTCCTGGAAAACACTCTCAAACAGCTCTGTTGATTCCCTTGGGAAACGCGGAGCATGCATTGCTCTGCCGGTCATATGGCGGGTGATGCGTGGGGATCCTTTGATCCACCGGTTTTGAGAGTGTGTTCCGGTACGGCAACCCGCATCGCCCGCCGCCTTGCGCATCTGCGCAGGCGGCCTCCATGCATGTGAGGTCCAACGTTGAATACCGCATCTCCCACGACGCAGGAAGCAGAATCCGCCATCGCAGATGAGCTCAACGCCCGGCTGCATGCACATCCTGTGGATGGCGACTGCCTGGTGGCGGCGCTGCTGCTGATGGCAGAGCAGCGCGGAATCAGCGGCGTGGCGCGCAGCTGTGGCATGAGCAACGGCACGTTCCGGCGGCAGTTCCGCAATGCCCGAGGGTTGCCGTTGTCCACGGTGCTGCGCGTGCTGCAGTCGCTAGGCTGGCAACTGCAGGTGCAGGTCCGGTAGCGCCGAGCCACGCTCGGCGGAAGCTGTCCGGGTGCATCAGAAAAAAGCCGCCGACCATGGATCGGCGATGACGAACGCGATGATCCGGTGATCGGCTGGTAGCGCCGAGCCATGCTCGGCGGAAGTTGTCCGGGTGCATCAGCAAAGAGCCGCCGACCATGGATCGGCGCTACCGAGGCGCAGACGGCCAGCGGCCGTCACTGCCTTTCCGCAGATGGGAATGTGTCCGGGTGCATCAGCAAAGAGCCGCCGACCATGGGTCGGCGATGACGAACGCGATGATCTGGTGATCGGCTGGTAGCGCCGAGCCATGCTCGGCGGAAGTTGTCCGGGTGCATCAGCAAAAAGCCGCCGACCATGGGTCGGCGCTACCAGGGCGCTGACCGCCAGCGGCCGTCACTACCTTTCCGCAGCAGGGAATCAGTCCGGGCGTTTCCGCAAAGAGCCGCCGACCATGGGTCGGCGCTACCAGAGCGCTGACGGCCAGCGGCCGTCACTACCTTTCCGCAGCCGGGAATGTGTCCGGGTGCATCCGCAAAGAGCCGCCGACCATGGGTCGGCGCTACCGGATCACGTGCGCGACAGCGCCAGCAGGCGCTCGGCGATCTTCTCCAGCGGCAGCTGCTCTTCGGCCGCGCCGAGCTTGAACGCGGCGCCCGGCATGCCCCAGACCACGGACGTGGCTTCGTCCTGCACCAGTGTCGGCGCGCCGGCCTGGCGCAGTTGCAGCAGGCCACGTGCGCCGTCATCGCCCATGCCGGTCAGGATCACCCCGATCGCATTGGCGCCGGCACTCTGTGCCACCGACTGGAACAGCACGTCCACCGCCGGCTTGTGCCGGTTCACGGGCGGGCCATCGTCGATGCGGCAGCGCCAGCGGGCACCGTCGCGGATCACCCGCAGGTGCTTGCCGCCCGGCGGCAGGTAGGCGTGGCCCGGCAGTACTGCTTCGCCGTCGGTGGCCTCGCGCACGGCCATGGCCGAGTGGCGGTCCAGCCGTTCGGCGAACGCGGTGCTGAACGTGGCCGGCAGGTGCTGGGTCATCACCACGGCCGGGGCATCGGCGGGCAGGCCTTCCAGCACCACGCGCAGTGCCTCGGTGCCGCCGGCGGAGGCGCCGATGGCGATCAGCCGGTCCGTGGTGCGGAACTGTGACGGCCGCGGCGCGGTGGGCGTGCCCGTGGACGCCAACGTGAGTTTCGGCGCCACCGGTGCACGCACCAATGCGCGTACCCGCGAGCGCGAGGCGGTCTTCACCTTCTCGATGATCTCATCCGCATACCCCTGCAGCCCGCGGGTCACGTCGAGTTTCGGTTTGGACACGAAATCCACTGCGCCCAGCGCCAGGGCCTGCAGCGTGGTGTCCGCGCCGCGTTCGGTCAGCGATGAAATCATCACCACCGGCAGCGGGTGCAGACGCATCAGGTTTTCCAGGAAGGCCAGGCCGTCCATGCGCGGCATTTCCACGTCCAGCGTGATCACGTCCGGCGCCAGCCGCTTGATCTTCTCGCGCGCCAGCAGCGGATCGGCCGCGGTGCCCACCACTTCGATGCCCGGATCGCTGGCCAGGATCTCAGTCAGTATCTGCCGGACCACGGCAGAGTCGTCCACGATCAAGACGCGGCACGGTTGTTCCAGGCTCATTCGAACAGCTCCACACCACCGGTGACCGGTGCCTTGGACAGACGGGCACGCACCGCCGATTCGGTTGCCGCCACTTCGGCCTCGTGCGCATGCGGCAGGCGGTTCACCACGACGCGCCCGCTATCGGCGAAGAACCAGATCTTGCGCGGATGGATGCCGCACAGGTCTTCGGCAATGATCGGGATGTGTTCGGCCTGCAGGTACTGGCGCACGAACTCGGCGTTGCGGGTACCGACCGGATTGCTGGTGAAGCCTTTCAACACGTTGGCGCCACCGAACACTTTGGCCTCCAGGCGCTTGCGGTTGGCGCCGCGCTTGAGCAGGTCGTTGATCAGCAGTTCCATGGCGTAGCTGCCGTAGCGCGCGGGCGCGCCGTCGCCGACATTGCCTTCCGGCAGCAGGAAGTGGTTCATGCCGCCGATGCGCAGCACCGGGTCGCGCAGGCAGGCGGCCACGCAGGAACCGAGGATGGTGGTCAGTGCGGTGTCATCGTCCACCACCAGGTACTGGGTGGGCAGCAGCTTGGCCGCGGTCACCTTGAAACGGCTGTCGTAGTACCGCATGACATCGTCTTCGCGCAGTGCGGCGGCACTCATACCGGGGCCCCCGGTGCGCGGCGGTACAAGGTGCGGCCGCAGGGCTGGATCAGGTCGGCAGCGTGCAGATAGTTCTCCGAGTGACCGGTGTACAGCATCCCGTCATCGGCCAGATGCTTGACCAGCCGGCCCAGGATGTCGCGCTGGGTGGGCTTGTCGAAGTAGATCATCACGTTGCGGCAGAACAGCGCGGTGAACGGCCCGCCGATGTCGAAACGTGGCGCCAGCAGGTTCAGCGGGCGGTAGTCGATCAGATCGCGCAGCGCGGGCACGACGCGGCACTGGCCATCATTGGGGCCCGTCCCGCGCTGGAAGTAGCGGCGGCGCAGGTCGGGCTCCAGCCCGGACACGCGATCGATCGCGTACACGCCGCGTGCTGCGGTGGCCAATACCTGCGTATCCACGTCGGTGGCCACGATGCGTACCGGCGGCTTCAGCGTGCCAAAGGCTTCACAGGCAGTGATGGCGATGGAGTAGGGCTCTTCGCCGGTGGACGCCGCGCAGGACCACAGCAGCAGCGGATTGGCGCTGGTCGCCGTGGCGGCACGTGCCATCAACTCTTCGCGCAGTTTCTCGAAGTGATGCGGCTCGCGGAAGAAGGCGGTGAGGTTGGTGGTCAATGCGTTGGTGAACGCCTGCCATTCGTCATCGCCGCCGTTTTCCAGCAGGTCCAGGTATTGCTGGAAGCTGCGCAGGCCGAGCGCACGCAGGCGCCGCGACAACCGGCCGTAGACCATGTCGCGCTTGGCGGGGGCCAGCGCGATGCCGGCCCGCTGGTGGATGAGTTCGCAGACACGGCGGAAATCGCGGTCGGCGAAGTCGAACTCGCGGTTGTCACTGCGGATGATCGGGGAGGCGGGCAGGGTCACAGGGTGTGTCCAGAGCGGGGACGGTGGCGCGGGACAAGCCCACGCCGGACGGATCAGAATTCCTGCCAGTTGCCATCGTCAGGGGTCGACAGCGCACGCGGCGTCGCAGGCGCGCGGGCCGGCGGACGGGCGGCCGCGCGGGGTGCGGGGGTTGTCGGGGTGGATGCGCGTTGCGCCGGACGCTCGATGCGCTCGGCAACGGCGCGCACCGCGGCGTTGACCTGGTTGTCCAGACGGAAGATCGCCACGGCATCGGCGAGCTGGGTGGCCTGTTCTTCCATGGCCCGCGCGGCGGCGGTGGCTTCTTCGACCAGCGCGGCATTCTGCTGGGTGGTTTCGTCCATCTGCACCACGGTCTGGTTGACCTGTTCGATGCCGGCGGACTGCTCCTGCGATGCCGCGGAGATCTCGGCCATGATGTCGGTGACGCGCTGCACCGAAGCGACGATCTCGCCCATGGTGGCACCGGCCTTGTTCACCAGTGCCGAGCCGTCGGCCACGTTGGTGACCGAGTCATCGATCAGGCCCTTGATCTCCTTGGCCGCCGCAGCGGAGCGCTGGGCGAGGGTGCGCACTTCGCTGGCGACCACGGCGAAACCGCGGCCTTGTTCACCCGCACGCGCTGCTTCCACCGCAGCGTTCAGCGCCAGGATGTTGGTCTGGAAGGCGATGCCGTCGATGACGGTGATGATCTCGGCGATTTTCTTGGACGAGGTCTGGATGGCTGACATGGTGGTGACCACCTGGCCCACGACGTCGCCACCCTGCGAGGCGACGGACGCCGCACCGATGGCCAGCTGGTTGGCCTGGCGTGCGTGCTCGGCGTTCTGGCGCACGGTGGAGGTCAGTTCCTCCATCGAGGCAGCGGTTTCTTCCAGGTTGGCGGCCTGCTGTTCGGTACGGCGCGACAGATCGCTGTTGCCGCTGGCGATTTCACCGGCGGCCAAGGTGATGCTGCTGGTGGCACCCTGGATCTGGCCGACGATCTGGGTCAGCTGGATCACCGTGGCATTGGCATCGTCGCGCATCCGCGCGAAGACGCCTTGGAACTCGCCGTGCATGCGGGCGGTCAGGTCGCCTTCGGCGATGGCGGACAGCAGGTGCGACAGCTTGCCCAGGTTGTCATCGCTGACGGCGGTCATGGCGTTGAGGTTTTCGACCATGGCACGGAAGTCGTGCTCGAACGAGGCCGCATCGCCGCGCTGGCTGAAATCACCGGCCGCCGCCGCACCAGCCAAGCGCTTGATCTCGGCGTTGATACGGGCGAGGTTGGCCTTTACGGCGTCCACGGTCGTGGTGATCGCCGCCTTCTCACCCGGATAGCGGGCGATATCGGTACGCAGGTCGCCAACGGCGTACTGCTGCACCACGCCCAGCACATCGTGCAGGGTCTGCACGTGGTTGCCGACGAGGGTGTTGGTGTCACGCACCATCTGCCCGTACTCGCCAGGCACGGTGCTGGCGTCGATACGGTAGGACAGCTCGCCTGATTCGTGGCGGCGGGCCATCTCCCGCTGTCCGCCGATTACCGCGTGCAGCTGATCCTGCATGCGCGACATGCTGTGCAGCAGGCGGCCGGTTTCATCGTGCGGTTGGTCGCCGATGGTGTTGTCCAACTTGCCGGCGGCAATGCCTTCGGCCACCAGGGTCGCCTTGCGCAGCGGGGTGGCGATGCGGCTGCCGATCACCCAGCTCAGCGCCAGCACCAGCAGCACGACGAGGCCGCCGGTCAGCGCCATGATCAGGGTGAAGGTCCATGCCTGCGCCTGCACGTCGTCCATGTAGACGCCACTGGTGACCACCCACTGCCACGGCGCGAACATGTGCGCGTAGGTGACCTTGTCGATGGGCTTCTCGGCGCCGGGCTTGTTGGTCTGGTAATAGGTGTAGCCGCCGCCGATGCGCGCCATGCCCACCTGCAGGTAGTACAGCGGCACTCCGTCGACTGATTTGTAATCCTTCTGCACGCTGCCGACACGTTCGGGCTTGAACGGGTGCATCAGCAGCACGTAGTTCGTGTCCAGCACGTTGTAGTAGTAGGCATCGTTCTGTGCGCGCATGGCGTCGATCGCCTGCAGCGCGGCGGCCTTGGCGGCTTCTTCGGTCAGCTCACCCTTGGCGGACAGACGCTGGTAATGGGTCAGCACGCCCTCGGCAAGCTCGACCTGGACGGCAAGCGATTCCTTGCGTGTCTCGGTCAGGTCCAGGTACTGCATGCGCGCCGCCACGATGGACAGCGCGACGACGCCGATGGCGATCAGCACGGTCAACAGGTTGAGCTTGCGGCGGACCGGAAGGTTGTCGAAGTAGCGATGCCAGCGTTGCTTGAGCGTCATGGAGGAGGCCAGAACAGGGAAGGGGACGCGGTACTGCGTCAACCACGTTATCGGCCGCTGCGGCGGACAATTGAGTGCTTTGGCCGCGCCGCGCCGGGCGGTAACTTCCTGCCGGCATCGCGATGCCTGACGGCGGCCGCGCGGTGCGCTCGCCGAGCGTGGCTCGGCGCTACCCGGGGGTCCTGCGCGGTGGCGGGGTGGGTCGTGCCGCGCCGGGCTCGGCGGTTACGTCCTGCCGGCAACGCGATGCCTGATGGGGGCCGCGCGGTGCGCTCGCCGAGCGTGGCTCGGCGCTACCAACGCTGCCCCGCGCCCAACACTCCCCGCGCGTGCGATCCCCGGTAGAGCCGACTTCAGTCGGCTGCCGTTCGCGTGACGCACGCGGTTCTCACGCCCGCTGGCCGTCCATGCGTTGCCGCTCCGCTCGCCGAGCGTGGCTCGGCGCTACCGGGGATCGCGGGCGGCGGGATAAAAAAAGGCCGGGCACATGGCCCGGCCTTATCCGAAGATGTCGTCGGATCAGAACTCTGCCCAGTCCCCTTCGGCCAGCTCGGCGGCGGGCTGGCGGGTGGTGGGACGACGCACTGTCGGCGCGGCGGAGGCGGCGGGTGCGGCGGCACGCGGACGGGCGGCGGCCGGGGCCTCGTGCTGCACGTCCGACTCATCCAGGGTGAACACCGAAACGGCTTCACTCAGGTGGCCGGCCTGTTCTTCCATGGCCCGCGCGGCGGCGGTGGCTTCTTCCACCAGCGCGGCGTTCTGCTGGGTGGTTTCATCCATCTGCACGACGGTCTGGTTCACCTGTTCGATGCCGGCAGACTGTTCCTGCGAGGCGGCGGAGATCTCGGACATGATGTCGGTCACGCGCTGCACCGAGGCGACGATTTCACTCATGGTGGCACCGGCCTTGTTGACCAGGGCGGAGCCATCGGCGACCTTGCCGACCGAGTCGTCGATCAGGCCCTTGATTTCCTTGGCGGCAGCGGCGGAGCGCTGGGCCAGGGTGCGCACTTCGCTGGCGACCACGGCGAAGCCACGGCCCTGTTCACCGGCACGGGCGGCTTCCACCGCGGCATTCAGCGCCAGGATGTTGGTCTGGAACGCGATGCCGTCGATGACTGAGATGATTTCAGCAATCTTCTTGGAGGAGGTCTGGATGGCCGACATGGTGGTGACCACCTGGCCGACCACTTCGCCGCCCTGCGAGGCGACACCGGCGGCGCCGATGGCGAGCTGGTTGGCCTGGCGTGCGTGCTCGGCGTTCTGACGAACGGTGGAGGTCAGTTCCTCCATCGATGCGGCGGTTTCTTCCAGGTTCGCGGCCTGCTGCTCGGTACGGCGCGACAGATCGCTGTTGCCGCTGGCGATCTCACCGGCGGCCGAGTTGATGGCGCGGCTGGAGTGCTTGATGCGGGTGACGATGCCACTGAGCTGTTCGGCGGTGGCGTTGGCGTCGTCGCGCATCTGGGCGAACACGCCCTGGTAGTCGCCCTGCATGCGGGCGGTCAGGTCGCCGCGTGACAGGGCGGCAAGCAGCTGCGAGATCTGCTCGATGCTGCTGGCATTCGCATTGAGCAGGCCATTGATCTGATTGGCCAGCTGCAGGAAGAAGCCGTCCTTGCCTTCGCTGCCGACACGGCCGGTGAGGTCGCCTGCGGCGGCGCGGGCGATGACCTGCGCGACTTCCGCTTCCACGGCAGCTTCCGGGGTCCGGTCGCGCCATTCGGTCACATGGCCGACGGTGTCACCGTCTTCGTTGCGGATGGTGGTGATGACCTGGGCGAACTGCGCCTGGCCGTACTGCACTTCGCGGCGGGCGACGCCGGTCTTGGCCAGCTCGGCCATGACGGCCGCATCGGCCTGGCCACCGTGTTCCAGCTCGGCGACCGGGCGGCCGACCAGCGGTGCTTCGGGGTCGAAGCCCGGCAGGTCCTTGCGCAGTTCGTCGGCATGCTCGACGAGCGACTGCTGCAGCGCGCTGTTGGCGTAGACGATCTGCTGGTTCGCATCGCTGAGGAACACACCGGTAGAGCTGTAATCCAGCGCGGTGCGGATGCGCAGGTTCTCGCTGGCGATGGCTTCGTCGCGTTCGATACGCTCGCGCAGGTCGCGCTGCATGCGCTGCATGGCCTGCATCAGGTCGCCGACTTCATCCGAACGCGAGGTGTCGATGTGGCCGTCCAGCTTGCCGCTGGCGACTTCGTTGGCAACGCTGACCGCGCCGCGGACACTGCCCACCAGGGAGCGGGCGAACAGATACACCAGCACCAGGCCGAGTGCCGCGCCGCCCAGCAGGGCGATCAGCATCAGCATGGACGAGGTGGCGTAGGTCGAGGTGGCCTCGTCGCGCGCAGCGCGGGCAAGGCGGTTGTCTTCGGCGATCAGCGCTTCCAGCGCGGCCGACGATTTGCTGTGCAACGTGCGCGTTTCACCGACGAAGGTATCGATGGCATCGTCGGGCAGCTGCAGTTCCAGCATCTCGCTGACCGAATCATAGGAGGTCAGGGTCTGGTTCCAGTCCTTGACGAAGGCGTCGAACAGCGCCTTCTGCTGCGCCCCATCGACCAGGCCCGGATAGGCCTTGATGGAGGTGTCCAGCTGCTTGCGCAGGTCTGCGGCACGCGTGCGTGCTTCGGCCTTGACGTCATCGCTGGCACGGATCAGCTGCTGGTAGGAAGAGTTGCGGTACTCGCCGAGCATGCCGCGCATTTCGCCGGCCATGCGGATGCTTTCCATCCGCTTGCCGGCCAGCGTCGTCGTCACGTCGTTGAGCGAGTCCAGGCCACGGTAGGCCACGATGCCCTGAAGCAGCATCACCAGCAGGAGGACACCAAAGGTGGCCATCAGCTTGGGCATCAGTTTGAGGTTGTTGATCCAGGGCATGGGCGTTGCACTCTCCAAAGGCGGACGCGTCCGGACCACCATGGTCCGGGTGCAGCAGCCACGCCGGACGGGCCGGCGTGGCAGGACAGGCCGGTATTACTTGATGTCGGCCAGCTTCAGGCCAGCCGGCGAGCTGACTTCGATTTCAGCACGCGAGGCATCACGCTCGATCTTGCCGATCACGCAGACGGTCTTGCCTTCCAGGGTTTCCAGCGGGAAGCTGAACTTGCCGCGGTTGGCGCCGGCGATGCGCGCGGAGAAGGTGTGGCGCGGGAACGCACCGCCCATGTACAGGAAGGTCGGCGACCCTTCCGAGCCTTCAGCGAAGCGGGCCTTTTCCACCTTGCCGCAGACCATGCCGTCCTTGCCGACCTGGCGGGCTGCCATTTCCGGCGGAATCATGGCCGACTGCGCGGAGGCGGTGAGGGCGGTGGCGGCCAGCAGGGTGGCAGACGCAAAAGCGAGCAGGGACTTCATCGACGGGTACTCCAATAAGAAGAATGGTGATCGGGTGGCCGGCCTGGCGCGTTCCATCGCGGGCGGTCCTGACTCCCCTATCGGCCGTTGCAGGTGGAACTGAAGGATTTTGTTTTGATCGGTGACGATCAGGCAGCGACTTCTTCCAGCGCAGCGGGCTGACCCATGTCAGCGCTGTCGAGCAGGGTTTCGATGTCCAGCAAAATCAGCATGCGGTCGTCCTGGGTGCCGATGCCCGAGATGAAACGGGTATCGACGGCGGCGCCGAATTCGGGGGTCGGGCGGATCTGCTCTGCGGCCAGCGGGATCACATCGGAGACGCTGTCCACCACGATGCCGACGACGCGGTCTTCCACGTTCAGCACGATCATCACGGTGAAGGCGTCGTAGCGGGCATTTTCCAGGCGCAGCTTCAGGCGCAGGTCGATGACCGGCACGATGGTGCCGCGCAGGTTGATGACGCCCTTGATGTAATCCGGTGCGTCCGGCACGCGGGTCACCGCGTCATAGCCGCGGATTTCCTGCACCTTGAGGATGTCCACGCCGTAGTGCTCGTCGCCGAGGGTGAAGCTGAGGAACTCGCCGCCGGTATCGGCGTGGGCCTGGTTCTTGTCGTTCATCGAGGGTGTCCTGGGTGCCGTGATTCGCGGTCTCAGGCTCGGTATCGGCTGCTGCTGCCACGACTTTAGCGCTGACCTGCAACGGCGGCCCGTAGTGCCGGCCCGTAGGGCCGATCGGTAACGCCGACCGGTAATGCCGACTTCAGTCGGCACCGCCAACAGGACATGCAGCCGGCTGAAGCCGGCTCTACCGGGGTGCCAGCAAGCAGCCGGCTGAAGCCGGCCTACCGGGGTGCCAGCAAGCAGCCGGCTGAAGCCGGCTCTACCGGGGTGTCAATCCGCCGGCTACGATTCGCCGTTCTTGCGGGCGCTGCGCTGGCGGTCGATGCGGAAGATGTAGCGCTGGATGGTGCTGTCGCCGCCGCGCGGCAGGCGGTCGAAGCGCAGGCCGACGCGGTTCACTTCGACGCCGCTGGGCAGCTTCTGCACGCGCTCGTTGCAGGCGATCAGGCTGATCTGCAGGTCCGGACCATCCGGCACGGACAGCACGGCGTCGTAGCGCTTCTGCATGCCGAAGACGTTGTACTCGGCGGGCAGGGCCACCGCCAGTCCACCGCCGCTGATATCCAGCACGCGCATCGACAGTGGCTCAGGCCGGCCATCGGCCGCAGGCAGCAGCAGGTGGGGTGAATCCGTGATCGGTGTCTCCAGCCGGTACATCTCGCGACGCTGCAGGTGCACCATCTCGTCCGGCAGGCTGGCGCGGAAGGCGATATGGCGGCCGTTCTGCTCCCGCTGCACGATATCCACGCGGAAGCGCACCAGCACGCGATCCAGCTGGGCGAAGCACAACAGATAGCCGGCGGCCTCGGCGGCGCGGTTCGACGCCTCCTGCGGACTGCCATCGAGCATCAGCTGCGCTTCGTCCTCGTCGATTTCCAGTACGGCGGTGGGGAAGCTCTGGTCGCGTCCACCAATGTGCGCGTTGATCAGCGATCGGTGCTCGATCAGCTGTCGGAGCAGTTGCCGCACCTGCAGCGGATTGCGCACGAGGAAACGCTCATCGGCGCTGTCGTCATGCGCGGTAGGGTGTTCCTGTGCGTCGTCGTGGCTGCCTGCGGACATCGGTTCTGCGTTCGAGAGCGGGAAAAACCGTGACGTGCGGCACGGTGCGTCTTTCAGCATATCGGCAAAGCCGTGCTTTCCTGAAGCCCGCGACGCCGGCGTGTTACGCGGACACGTGGGGTAGCGCCGAGCCACGCTCGGCGAGCGCAGCGGCACTGAGCTGACGGTCAGCGGCCGTCACGTCCCTCAGGGGGCGTGCCCGGCAAGCTCCCGCAGCCGCCGCATCACGGCGGTTTCACCGTCGTCGGCCTGCAGGCGGAAACGTGCCACGGCTTCGGCCAGGCGCGCGGCCTGTTCGCTCATCGCCTGCGTGGCCTCGGTGGACGCTTCCACCAGAGCGCCGTTCTGCCGGGTGGACGCATCCATGTGGCTGATGCTCTGGTTGACCTGTTCGATGCCCGCGCTCTGCTCCTGCGATGCCGCCGCAATCTCGCCCATGATCTGGTTGACCTGCTGCACGGACTGCATGATCTCGTCCATGGTCGCCCCGGCGCGCTGCACCAGGGTGGTCCCCTCGGTCACCTTGTCCACCGAGTCTTCGATCAGGCCCTTGATCTGCTTGGCGGCGTCTGCCGAACGCTGTGCGAGCACGCGCACTTCCGAGGCGACGACAGCAAAACCACGACCTTGTTCACCGGCACGCGCGGCTTCGACCGCGGCGTTCAGCGCCAGGATGTTGGTCTGGAAGGAAATGCCGTCGATGACCGAGATGATTTCAGCAATGCGTCGTGACGCGCGCTCGATGTCGGTCATGGTGGTCACCACATTGCCGACGACCGCGCCACCGGCAGCCGCCACGTCCGCGGCGCCGCTGGCGACGCGGTTGGCGGTATGCGCATGCTCGGCATTCTGCCGCACTGCAGCGGTCAGTTCTTCCATCGTCGCCGCGGTCTCTTCCAGGCTGGCGGCCTGCTGCTCCGTGCGGCTGGCAAGGTGCTCATTGCCCTGCGCGAGACCGGATGCGGTGTGGTTGATGTGGCTCGACGCATCCTTGATGCTGCCGACGATGCCGGTCAGCTGGTCGACGGTGGCATTGGCATCATCGCGGATGCGGGCGAAGACGCCGTGGAAGTCGCCCTCCATGCGCACCGTGAGATCGCCCCGCGACAGCGATGACAGCAGGGCGGATATCTGCTCGATGCTGGTGGCATTCGCGTCCAGCAGGGCATTGAGATGCTGTGCCAGCTGCAGGAAGAAGCCGGTCTTCCCTGCGCAGGCCACCCTGCCACTGAAATCACCGTCGGCCGCCGCCTGCACGATGCGGCCGAGCTCTTCTTCCACCTGCACTTCCACGGTGCGATCAGCCCATTCGACCACGAAGCCCTGGCGCTCTCCCTCGCCATTGATGATGGGGTTGACGATGAGCTGCAGCACGCGCCCGCCCACGCGGATCTGCGCGCGGTAGGTGGTGGTCAGCGTGTCCAGCAGCGTCGCCTGGTGGGCCGGGTTGCGATGGAAGATATCGATGTTGCGGCCGAGCAGGTCGGCTGCGCTGAACTGCGGCAGGTCGCGGCGCAGGTCGGCTTCGGCAGCGGCCAGCATCTTCTGCAGGGGACGGTTGACGAACACGATGTTGCGCTCGCGGTCGGCAATCATCACGTTGGTGGTGACATCCTCCAGTGCGGAGCGGATGCGCAGCGTTTCGCCCAGCACCGCTTGTTCGCGCTCACGACGCTGCAGCAGCTGCGTGCTTGTCTGCACCAGGGCGCTCGCCAGTGAGTCCGCCGGGAACTGGCCTGCATGGATGCCGGGGGGCAAAGGCTGATCTGCCGCCACGCCACGGGCCAGCACGGCCAGCTGGCGTGGGTCATGGCCAAGCAGTACCAACTGGCGACGCATCTGGATCGCCATCACCGACAGCAGCCCGGTCTCCACCACGACGTAGCTGGCATGCAGCACCAGCACGCCGATGCCGCTGCCGGCGCTGAAGACCGGGTAGGGCAGGCCCCGCTGCTGCAGCCAGAAGAACGCAACGTGGTGGATCGCGATCGCCGCCGCGGCAACCACCAACGGCAGCCAGTCGCGGTAATACAGCAGCAGCGCGATCAAGACGATGACCGTGAAGTGGGTTTCAAGCAGTCCGTTGGTCTGGTGGATCAAGGTGGCGGCGAGCACCATCCAGCCCAGCGCCACCGTGCAGCGCGACAGCCGCGTGCCCGGCAGCAGGTGGACCTGTGCGGCGACCACCAGCGCCGTAGGCAGGCTGATCGCCAGGAAAGGCATCCAGATGCCTGCACGCAGCGCCAGGCCCATCGAGACCAGAGCGAGTACGGCGGTGAGGCCGAGGAACAGGCGGTCGGCGTCTGCGCCGAGGACCTGCAGGAAGGGAAGTTTTTCGTGACCGACGAACGACTCGGCGGTGCGGGAGGGTGCGGACATGCGCAATGCTCCTTTTGGCATGGACTGCGGTGTAGACACTCAGCGGCGGTCGTTGAAGGCGACACACAGCGGAGCAGGGGATGTGCTGTTCTGGTGCCAGAGGGCAGGGACGGCCCAGCCGATCCAGATGGCCAACAGCAGAAGGCCCGCAAGCGCCCTCAGTGGGCGTCGGCGGGCAGTGGCTACCGGTTCGGCAGGTGCGTCCATGGCACTCCTTGCATCGGATGAGTGTGGTTGGATCCCTCCCGCGCGCGAGGGGAATCCAACACCGGGACGCGGCAGGGAGCGTGACCCGGGGTGATCAGAACTCCTGCCAGTCCCCTTCGCCTGCCAGGACGGGCTGGCGGATGACCGGCGCAGGCTTGCGGGCCGTCGTACGGGCTGCCGATGGTTTGGCTTTCGATGGCACGACGGGGGCCGCGGCGGCCGGGGTGCTGGCGGCACCGCCCGCGATACGGAACTGCGATGCCGCATCGGTCAGCTGCATGGCCTGTTCTTCCATAGAGCGTGCGGCGGCAGTGGCTTCTTCCACCAGCGCGGCATTCTGCTGGGTGGTTTCATCCATCTGCACCACGGTCTGGTTGACCTGTTCGATGCCGGCAGACTGCTCCTGCGAGGCCGCGGAAATCTCGGCCATGATGTCGGTCACGCGCTGTACCGAGGCGACGATCTCGCCCATGGTGGCGCCGGCCCGATGCACCAGTGCAGAGCCATCGGCCACCTTGTCGACGGATTCGTCGATCAGGCCCTTGATCTCTTTCGCGGCAGCGGCTGAGCGCTGTGCCAACGTGCGCACTTCGCTGGCCACCACGGCGAAGCCGCGGCCCTGGTCACCGGCGCGGGCCGCTTCGACCGCGGCGTTCAATGCCAGGATGTTGGTCTGGAACGCGATGCCGTCGATCACCGAAATGATCTCGGCGATCTTCTTGGAAGACGCCTCGATCGCGCTCATGGTGCTGACGACCTGACCCACCACTTCGCCGCCCTGCGACGCGACACCGGCGGCGCCGATGGCAAGCTGGTTGGCCTGGCGCGCGTGCTCGGCGTTCTGGCGCACGGTGGAGGTCAGTTCCTCCATCGACGCCGCCGTTTCTTCCAGATTGGCGGCCTGCTGTTCGGTACGGCGCGACAGATCGTTGTTGCCGGCCGCGATTTCACTGGCTGCACCGCGGATGCTCTGCGCCGACACCTGGATGCGCGACACGATGCCGGTCAACTGGCTGACGGTAGTGTTGGCATCATCGCGCATCAGCGCGAATACACCGTGGAACTCGCCGTCCATGCGCGCGGTCAGATCGCCGGCGGCGATCGCCTGCAGCAGCTGCGAGAGCTGCGACAGGTTGCCGTCGGCCACGTGCATCATGGTGTTCAGCTGCTCGATCATGAGCTTGAAGTCATGCTCGAAGCGGGACGCGTCGCCGCGCTGGCTGAAGTCACCAGCCGCCGCCGCGGAGGCCAGCTGCTGGATCTGCGTATTGATGGCCATCAGGCTGGCTTTTGCGGCATCCATCGATTCGTGCAGGATCGCGCGGGTGCCGGGCAGGCGTCGTGCATCCGGCGCCAGGTTGCCGGCGGCGTACTGGTTGAGCACGTCGATTGCATCGCGGATGGAATCAAGGTGCTCGAAGATCACGGTGTTGATGCCGTGCGCCAGCTCACCGTACACACCCGGGAAATCTTCCGGGATGCGGTGGTTGATGTCCGGGCCCGCATGCATTTCCACCATCTGCTGGGTCTGGCCGGAGAAACGGCGCAGGGTGGCGGTCATTTCGGCGGTCGCGGTCAGCATGCGGCCGGCTTCGTCGTTGCTGGTGGCCGGCGTGCTGACACTCAGGTCACCGCGTGCAACCGCCTGGATGGCCTGCACGGCCTTGCCCAGTGGCACGGTGATGACGCGCGAAATAGTGACGGCCAGTGCCGCGGCGACCAGCGAGAGCAGCACCATCGCCGCGATGATGGCGACCATGCTGTTGCGGTGAGTGGCATTGGCGCGCGCCATGCCGGCGTCCATGACGGTGCCGCTGTAGGCGCTCAGCGCCTTGAGGTCTTCAAACAGTTTGCGACGCAGGGGGCGCGACTGCTCGTCGGACACCTGCTGGGCCAGCACCGCATCACCGCTTGCGCCTGCCGCACGCAGCTGTACGTTGGCGGCGAAGTACGCATCGACGCCTGCCTTGACCTTGTCGAACAGCGCGCGCTCCTGCGCGTCGGCCTTCAGCACGGCATACGCGTCCAGCTCCTCACGCACGACCTTGGCGGTAGCGTCCATGCGGGTGTTGTAGTCGGCAACCTTCTCCGGCTTGTCCAGCATGGTCAGCTGGGCCATTTCGTAAGTGCGGAACTCGCCGAGCTGCGAACGCACTTCGCCCAGATGCTGCACGGAGGGAATGGCGTCGGTGGCCATGCCGCGCAGCTGGGTGTTGGCTTCAGACAGGCGCAGCAGGGCGAACACGCCCAGCACGAGCGTCATCAGGGTGGTCAGGGTGAATCCCACGGCCAGCTTGCGGGCAATGGGGAGATCGCGGAACCACTTCATGGGGGTGCTCCAGGGCAGGACGATGCGCCCGCGGCAGGGCCGTGGGAACTTTTCAGGAAAACGGCCCGCAATGGAGGGGGCATCATCACGCCGTCTACACAGATAGCGGCATCGCCACGGGGATCTGTAGCGCGATATGTTCGTCAGCCGCAGTGCCCGGTAGCGCCGAGCCACGCTCGGCGAGCGCGCAGCGCGTGTATCAGGCGTCGTGATCGCGGGCGGAAAAGCCGCCGAGCATGGCTCGGCGAGCGCGCAGCGCGGCCTGTATCAGGCGTCATGATCGCGGGCGGAAAAACCGCCGAGCATGGCTCGGCGCTACCGGAAGTCAGCGCAGCGCGGCGTGTATCAGGCGTCGTGATCGTGGGCAGACAAGCCGCCGAGCGTGGCTCGGCGCGACCGGAGGTCAGTGCAGCGCGGCTCAGGCCGCCTGCGGCACCCGCAGCGAGCGGACCAGGCCGCCGATGTCGACGATCAGGGCCACGCGGCCATCGCCGAGGATGGTGGCGCCGGACACGCCGCCGATGCGGCGGTAGTTGTTCTCGATGTTCTTCACGACAACCTGCTGCTGGCCGACCAGTTCGTCCACTTCCAGCGCGATCTTCTGGCCATCGCCTTCCACCACCACCACCAGCGACTCATCGCTGTGACGCTGGCCGTAGCCGTAGTACTCGCTCAACGACAGGATGGGCAGGTACTCGCCGCGCACGCGCAGCACGCGGCCTTCGCCGGCCATGGTGCGGATGTCGCTGGCTTGCGGCTGCAATGCTTCCAGTACATAGGCCAGCGGCAGGATCAAGGTTTCGCCCGCCACCGAAACGGTCATGCCGTCGAGGATGGCGAGGGTCAGCGGCAGGCGGATCAGCGTGCGCGTCCCGAAACCGGCGCGGCTTTCGATCTGCACCTCACCGCCCAGCGCCTGGATGTTGCGACGGACCACGTCCATGCCCACACCGCGGCCGGACAGGTCGGTCACGGCATCTGCCGTGGAGAAACCGGGCTGGAAGATCAGGTCCCAGACCTGCGAATCGGTGGGGTTGTCCGGCACGGCAAGGCCGCGCTCGGCTGCCTTCGCCAGGATGCGTTCGCGGTTCAGGCCGTGGCCGTCGTCGCTGACTTCAATGACGATGTGGCCGCCCTGGTGCGATGCCGCCAGGGTGATCGTGCCGGTTTCGTCCTTGCCCGCATTGCGGCGGAACTCCGGCATTTCCAAGCCGTGGTCGATGGAGTTGCGCACCAGGTGGACCAGGGGATCGGCGATCTTTTCGATCAGGCCCTTGTCCAGTTCGGTGCCTTCGCCGATCGTCTTCAGGCGCACCTGCTTGCCCAATCGCGTGGAGAGGTCGCGGACCAGACGCGGGAAGCGGCGGAACACCGCATCCACCGGCAGCATGCGCACGCCGATGACCGCTTCCTGCAGGTCACGCGTGTTGCGCTCCAGCAGGTCCAGGCCGGCGAACAGGCGCTCGGCGTGGGCCGGGTCGATGTGGTTGGAGACCTGCTTGAGCATGGCCTGGGTGATGACGAGTTCGCCCACCAGATTGATCAGGGCGTCGACCTTGTCCACGCTCACCCGGATCGAGGTCTCTGCCTCGGCCGGCGGTGCGGCCGGCGCCGCGCCGGGGGTGGCTGCTGCGATCGGTGCAGCGGCCGCCTGCGGGGCGACCTCGACCACCGGATCGAGGGCCAGGCTGGGCGGCGCGACCGGACGGATGTCCAGTTCGCAGTCATCGACCACCCAGGCGAAGGTGTCTTCGATCTGGCTGCGCTTGATCTTGCCGATCAGGCCGAGGTCCCATGCCAGGTGCGCTTCGAACGGATCCAACTGCTCGAAGCCGGGCAGGCGTTCCATGCGGGCCTGCACCTGCAGCGGGCCGAGGTGCTCCAGCTCGCGGATGATCCGCAGCGGATCGTTGCCGCTCATGAACATCGACGGCGCCGGCGTAAAGCCGATCTGCCAGGCTTCCGGCTCGGCTTCAACGGCGGCAGCGGGCGCACTCGCGGCGGCGGCGGGCGCCTGCCCGGACAGAATGCCTTCCAGGCGCGCCTTCATCGCGGCGACCACGGCCGGGTCGGCCTGCACGCCGTGTTCGGCTTCGCGCTGCAGGGCGCGCAGCACGTCCACCGATGCCAGCATGGCGTCGACAGCGTTGGCTTCCAGCGCGCGCTTGCCGGCACGCAGCTCGTCCAGCAGCGTTTCCAGCACATGGGTCAGCGCGGCGATGGCATCGAAGCCGAAGGTGCCGGCGCCGCCCTTGATCGAGTGCGCGGCCCGGAACACCGAATTGATGATCTCTGCATCGTGCTGGCCGGATTCCAGGGTCAGCAGTCCAGCTTCCATCGCATCCAGCCCTTCGCGGCTTTCCTCGAAGAAGGTGGCGTGGAATCGTTGCAGGTCCATGCTCATGTCAGGTGTGTTCCAGGGGCGCGGGGGACGGGGGCGGCGAGGGCGATCAGCCCAGGACTTTCTGCACGGTGGCGATCAGCTGTTCGGGATTGAACGGCTTCACCAGCCAGCCGGTCGCACCGGCCGCCTTGCCTTCGGATTTCTTGTCTGCCGCTGACTCGGTGGTCAGCATCAGCATCGGGGTGAACTTGTACTCAGCCAACTGGCGCAGCTCGCGGATCAGCGAGATGCCATCCATGTTGGGCATGTTGACGTCGGTCACCACGGCGTTGAAGCGCTGTCCCTTGGCGCGGTTGAGTGCGACGGCGCCATCCTCGGCTTCTTCGACGGCAAAGCCGGCCGAGGTGAGGGCGAAGGAGACCATCTGGCGCATCGACGCCGAGTCATCCACCACCAAGATACGTGCGCTCATGCCGCGTTCTCCACAGAATTCAGGTTGTCATGGGGTACATCCAGGCCGAGGGCCTGGCTGACGCCGAGCAGTCGCGCGGCGTCGGAAAAGGTTGCGGTGCATCCGCTGAACTGTGTCGGCCGGCCTGCACTGCGGCGGTCGTGCACGAACGCGCACAGCACCTGCACCGCTGCGGTGTGGATGCGGCTGACCCGACTGGCGTCAAGCACCACGGGCGCGGCCTCGGCCAGCAGCGGGGCCAGGCGGTTCTTCAGCTCGGTGCTGCTCTCGATGCCGAGATCTTCACCCAGGTCCACTGTGCTCATTGTTGCTCCGGACAAACGGTTCCAGACTTCATAGCGGCAATTTCCGGGAAAGCTTTAGGGATGGGTTTTTTTGTTTATGGGCAAGGGCGGGAAAAGCAGCCGACTGAAGTCAGCTCTACCAGGCGCACCCACCAAGCGCACCGCCGAGCGCACCATCAGGCGCACCACCAAGCGCACCGCCATCCCCACCGCCACGCGCTCCAGCGGCCGCAGCACCCGGATCACCGGCCGCGTCAGAGGCCGGCTGGCTGCGATCAGTTCAGCAGGCGCGTGGCGTCGAGCAGGATCATCGGCTGGGCGCTTACCCGGGCCACGCCACGGAAGATGTCGTTGCTGATCCGGCAGATACGCGCGGTGTCCGGGGGCTCGATCTGCGAGTCGCTGAGGTTGGTCACATCCTCGACCGCGGTGACCCGCAGGCCCATGATGTCGCCGTTCTCCTCCAGCACCACGATGCGGGTCAGCGCATCTTCGCCCGCGGGTGCGCCACCCAAGTGGATGCCCAGGTCCATCACCGGTACCACCTGCCCACGCAGGTTCATGATGCCCAGCATGGCCGGGGCGGTGCCGCGCAGCGACAGCAACGGCACCGGCAGCACTACCTCCTGCACCTTCAGCAGCTCCAGCGCGTAGGCCTGGCTGCCACAGCGCAGGCGCAGCCAGCGCGAGCTGCGCTCGGCGGCGCGGCGCTGGGGTGAGGACGCATGTCCGTTCTCACGGGCCTGTTCCTGCAGTTCCTGCCACGTGCTGGGCGCGCCGGCCGCGCTCGCCGGCGGCAGCAGGTTGGACGGGCGGTTCGGAATGCGCGGGGGCGCGGGGGCGCGGGCAACCGCGGCGGCGGCGATCGGCGCGGCGGGCGCTGCCAGGATCGCCGTGTCTGCCGCGGTCGGGTCGGCAGCGGCGGCAAAGGCGGCTTCCAGCGACGGGCTGTCCGCATTGGCCAGCACGGCCGCGATGTCCTCGCCGGTTTCGTAGATCACCTCGTCGGGCAGGTCATCCCAGGTCGGTGGGCGTTCGGGCGGCGTCGCGGCGCTGGCGTGGTTCATCGCGTCCAGGGTGGCATCGAAGGCAGCCTGCAGCGCTGCTTCTTCATCGTCCACGACGGCGGGGGCGCCGGTTTCGTAGACGACCTCATGCGGCAGGTCATCCCAAGTGGGCTCGCGCGCGTCGTCAGCGTCATCCGGCACTGCAGGGGCGAGCACCTGCGCAGCGTCGGCCGCAGGCGCGTCGGCCGATGCCACCGCGTCACCCAGCAACTGTTCCAGATAGTCGTCCAGCACCTGTTCGTTGTTCATGCGGCCTGCTCCAGCGCGCGCGCATCGTCGGTCAGGATCCACTCCAGCGCACGTCGATAGGCCGCGAGCCCGCGCCCGGGGTAGTCATCGCCTTCCACCGGCGTCATCAGGGTGGCAGCGCTGCTCATGCGGGTGTCGACCGGAATCGCGTCATCCCAGACCCGCGTGAGGTGGCGGTCCTGCATCTGCCGCAGCGTCTCGTTGCCGGCGCGGGTGCGTCGATCGAACAGGGTAGGCAGGATCGACATCGGCAGCGGACGGCGGCGCGAGCGCTCCACCATCTCGCCGGTGCGGACCATGCCATCCAGACCGTGCAGGGCCAACGGCTCGGCCTGGGTGGGAATGATCAGGCGATCAGCGGCTGCCAGTGCGTTGATCATCAGCAAGCCCAGCGTGGGTGCGCAGTCCAGCAGGATGTAATCGTGACGGCCTTTGTGGCGGGCCAACGCGTTCTGCAGCGACAGGCCCAGGCCCGGCTGGTTGGCGCTGCGCCGTTCCAGCGTGGCCAGTGCGGCCTGCGCGCAGACGTGGTCCAGGCCGGGGATGGCGCTGGGGTGGCTGAGCACGGACAGCTCCACCGGCGGGGTGGCGAACAGATCCAGTACGCCCGCCGGCGGTGGATCCAGCGGAATGCCGAACGAGCGGGTCAGCGATGCATGCGGATCGAGATCGATCAGCAGCACGCGATGGCCCAGGCCGGCCAGTTGGCGCCCCAGTGCGAGGGTGGTGGTGGTCTTGCCGACTCCGCCCTTCTGGTTGGCGATTGCCCAGATGCGCATCGGTCTACTCCTTCATGGCGGGGGTGACGGCGGCGCCGATGGGGCTGCCGGCCGGGGCGGGCGCGCGGGGCGCCTGCGGGAGGGGGGGTAAGGCAATAGGGGCGATCACCGGCGCGTCGGTGTCGCTGGAGGCGTTGAGGCGCTGGCTGATGGGATCCACGCCGTGGCTGGTATCGGCCAGGATGATCACCATCACGCGGCGGTTGCGGTTGCGGCCGTCCGCACTGGTGTTGTCTTCGCGGGGGCGGAACTCGCCGTAGCCGACCATCGCCAACCGGGCGGGCTGCAGCCCCTGATCGGCGAACAGATGCACCACGCTCGCCGCACGGGCCGCCGACAGTTCCCAGTTCGACGGGAACTGGGCCGTGGCGATCGGGATGTTGTCGGTGTGGCCTTCCACGCGCACGCTGTTGGGCACGTCACGCAGCACCTCGGCCAGCTTGGCGAGCGTGTCGCGTGCGTGCACATCGAGCATCGATGCGCCGGTGGGGAACAGGATGTCGCTGTTGATCTCTACTTCGATCCACAGCTCGGTACGGCGCACGGTGATCATGCCGCGGTCGATCAGCGGTGTGAGCGCGGCGGTGAGTCGGTCGGCGATGCCATCCAGCTGTTTTTCGGCCTGCTTCAGCTGCTCCTGGTCGCGGAACGAGATGGGCGAGCGCATCTGCGATGCCATCGAGGGCAGCAGGGTAGGGTCGTTGGCCGGGGCCGGTGCCGAGGGACCGACGCGGCTGCCGGCGTTGATCACCGACGGGGTGTCCCAGCCGCCGCCCTTTACCTGGTGACTGCCTACCTGCACCGGGTTGATGGTGCGTGGCGCAGACCCGAAGGCGCTGCTCAAGGCACTGGCGACCACCCGGTACTTGCCTTCGTTGACCGTGGAGATGGCATACATCACCACGAAGAAGGCAAGCAGCAGCGTCATCAGGTCGGCGTACGGAATCGCCCAGGCCTCATGGTTGGCATGCTCTTCGTGGTGACGGCGGCGGGCCATGTCAGTGCAGGAATCCGCTCAGGTTGGTTTCGATGTTGCGCGGGTTCTCGCCGTGGGCGATCGAGATGATGCCTTCGATGGCCATCTCGCGATCGCGCGTAGTGTGGGCGATCACGCTCTTCAGCTTGGCGGACACCGGCAGGAACAGCAGGTTGGCCGAGGCGATGCCGTAGATGGTGGCGGTGAAGGCCGCCGCGATGCCGTGTCCCAGCTTGCTGGGGTCGGCAAGGTTCTTCATCACGGCGATCAAGCCCAGCACCGCGCCGATGATGCCCAGCGTCGGGGCATAGATGCCCATGGCTTCGAATACCTTCGACGCGGCCAGGTCTTTGTGTTCCTGGCTGCTCAGTTCGATCTCCAGCATGTGCCGGATGGTTTCCGGCTCCACGCCATCCACCAGCAACTGCAGCCCCTTGCGCAGGAACGGATCGCTCTGCGCGTCGACCTGCGCCTCCAGGCCCAGCAAGCCCTGGCGGCGCGCGATGTTGCTCCATTCCACGATCTGCGTGATCAGCTGGCGGCGGTCGCTCTGCGGCGGGCGGATGACCCAACGCACGATCTTGAAGGCGTGCTTGAACACTGCCGGCGCGGTATGCAGCAGGATCGAGGCAAGGGTGCCGACGATGACGATGACGAACGCGGCAGGCGACCACAACGACGCCAGGCCGGCGCCCTTGAGGATGCTGCCCCCCACCAGAGATGCCAAGGCGAGGAAGAGTCCGATGAGGCTGAGTCTGTCCATGGATCGGTTATCGGCCTGTAGCGGGGTGACTTGAGGTGGTGGCCAGGCAGTGGCCGACCGGCGTCACAGTTTTCATCCGTCGTGCGGGCTGCGAAGGCCGTCCACATCCAGGATCAGGGCCATGCGTCCATCGCCGATCAGGGTCGCCCCGGCATAACCACGCAGCCCGCGCAGGGCCTTGGGCAGCGGTTTGATGACGACCTCTTCGCGGCCCCGCACCTGGTCCACGACCAGGCCGAAGCGGGTCTCGCCCGCCTGCAGCACGACGATGGTCAGCAGGTGCGACGGTGCCGGTTCCACGTCCAGCCAGTGGCGCAGGTCCACCAGGGCCAGGGTGTGCGACAGGCGATCAAGCACGGCGCGTCCATCGAACCAGCCGAGGGACGTGGCCGGTGCATGCAGCACCTCCAGCACGCGTGCCAGCGGCAGGGCGTACACATCCTCGCCGGCCTGCACCAGCAGGGTCGGCAGAATGGCCAGGGTAAGCGGCACGCGGATCATGAAGCGGCTGCCGCGGCCCAGTTCGGACTGGATCTGGATCTGTCCGCTGAGTTCGCGGATGCGCGACTGCACCACGTCCATGCCCACGCCGCGGCCGGAGATGTCGGTGACCTCGGCCTTGGTCGAGAAGCCCGGCAGGAACACCAGGTGCAGGCACTCTTCGCTGCTCAGGCGGGCAGCGGCCTCCGGATCGATCAGGCCCTTCTCGCGCGCCTTGGCACGCAGTTTCTCCGGGTCGATGCCGGCGCCGTCATCCTGCACTTCGATGCTGACGTAGTCGCCTTCCTGCTGCGCGGACAAGCGCACGTGGCCGCTGCGGGGCTTGCCCTGCGCTTCACGCAGGTCGGGCATCTCCACGCCGTGGTCGATGGCATTGCGCACCAGATGCACGAGCGGATCGGCCAGTGCCTCGACCAGGTTGCGGTCCAGTTCGGTTTCGGCGCCGAACAGTTCCAGTTCCACTTCCTTGTTCAGCGAGCGCGCGACATCGCGCGCCACTTTCGGGAAACGCGAGAAGACCTTGCCCACCGGCTGCATGCGGGTGCGCATGACCGCCGACTGCAGACGCGCGGTCGCGATGTCCAGCGTGGACACGGCGCGATCAAGCTCTTCGTCGCGCAAACGCACGCGCAGGGTCTTCAGGCGGTTGCGCGACAGCACCAGTTCGCCGATCAGGTTGACGATGGCATCCAGGCGCTTGGTGTCCACGCGCACGGTGTGTTCGGCCTCGGCCAGCGGCTTGGCGGGCTTGGGCGCGGGCGTGGGCGCGGCGGCAGGGCGCTTCGGCGGCGGGGCCGCCTGTGCAACGGGCGCCTGCTGCGCGAGTGTACTGCCCGGCACAGCGCCGCCATGCAGCTGATCCAGCAAGGCCTCGAACTCGTCCTCGCTGATCATGCCATCGTCGGCCTTGGGCGCGACCGCCGTGGGCGCGGCGCCGCCATGCAACTGGTCGAGCAGGGCCTCGAACTCATCGTCGCTGATCATTTCCGAACCGGCGTCGTTGCCGGCCAGCGCGGCCGACGCGGCAGGCGAGGGGGCCGCGCCGACATCGAACTGGGCGATCAGGTCCGGCGGGGCATGGCCCGGTTCTTCGCCGGCCGACACCGCATCCAGCATCGCCTGCAGATAGTCCAGCGATTGTTGGCCGGCATCGAAGTGATGCGGCTGCAGCGTGGCCTGTCCGGAGCGCGCCAGGCCGAGGGTTTCCTCGGCGGCGTGGCACAGCTCCACCATGGCGTGGATGCCGAGGAAGCCGGCACCGCCTTTCAGCGTGTGGTATCCCCGGAACACCGCATTGAGCTGGGGGCTGTCCTGCGGGTCCTGCTCCAGGGTGACCAGCTGCTCGCCGAGACGATCCAGGATTTCCTGCGCCTCGATGATGAAGTCCGCAGCGATGTCGTCGGCGATTCCACTCATGCTCAGAGCCCCAGGTCGGACAGCAGGTCGTCGGCGTCCAGCTGGGACACCGCGTGGCGATCCACACCGGCCACGGCCGGTCCGGCCAGCGCCGGCTCAGTGCGGCCCTGTTGGCGCGATGCCTGCAGCTCCGGCGGCAGGCCCAGGGCACCGAAGCCTTCATGTACGCGGCGCACGATGCCCACCACACGGCGGATGATCTGGCCGGTCAGGTCCTGGTAACTCTGGGTCAGCGCGATCTCGGTCAGGTTGTGGCGGATACGCTCGAGTGCCTGCTGCTGCTCCAGTGCGGGCAGCGCCTCCTCGCCCAGGCGGGCGGTCAGGGCACGGCATTCCTCGGTCAGGTCCAAGGTGCGGTGGGTGGCCTGTTCGGTCATCGTGACCACGTGGTCCAGCCGCGCGCACGCATCGTCGAGCTCTTCAGCATCGGCGTCATGACCGACGGTGGGCAGTTCTCCCAGCGCCTGGCCCAGCTCGCGGGCCAATCGTGACAGGCCGGCCATCATCGGCTGGGTGCGTGCCGCCGCCAGCGCGTCGATCTGCACACGCCAGCCGGCTTCATCTCCGGCTTCCAGTGCGGCCAATGCTTCCTGCAGGCGTTGGACCAGCCACGCCTTGTCCATGGCGACGTCCATCAAGCGCTCGCCGCCAGGCGTTCGAAGATCTTGCCCAGTTTTTCCTGCAGCGTCTGTGCGGTGAAGGGCTTGATGATGTAGCCGTTCACGCCGGCCTGTGCCGCTTCGATGATCTGCTCGCGCTTGGCTTCGGCGGTCACCATCAGTACCGGCAGGGTCTTCAGCTTGGCGTCGGCACGGATGGCCTTCAGCAGCTCGATGCCGGTCATGACCGGCATGTTCCAGTCGGTCACCACGAAGTCGAAGGACTGGCTCTGCAGCAACGCCAGCGCGGCATGCCCATCCTCGGCCTCGGCGGTGTTGCTGAAGCCCAGGTCGCCCAGCAGGTTCTTGACGATGCGACGCATGGTCGAGAAATCGTCGACGATCAGGATGCGCATGTTCTTGTTCAAAGCTTCATTCCTCTTGGGTACTTATGCTTCCAGGCCCGCGTCAACGGCCTCGAAGGCTTTCAGTCGGCCACGCAGGCGCAATACCGCCTGGCCATGGATCTGGCAGACCCGCGACTCGCTCACACCGAGCACTGCGCCGATCTCTTTAAGGTTCAATTCCTGTTCGTAGTACAGCGACAGCACCAGCTGTTCGCGCTCGGGCAGGTGGCCGATGGCCTTGCCCAGCTCGCTGCCGAACTGGCTGCGCTCCAGCACCTGCTGCGGGGTGGGTCCGCCTTGGGCGACGGTATCCAGCTCGCCCTGGTCTTCGATGCGCGATTCCAGGCTCAGCACCTGGCCACGCGAGGCATCTTCCATCAGCCGTAGGTATTCCGGCAGCGGGATGTCCATCGCCGCGGCCACTTCGGTGGCCGATGCGGCGCGACCCGTGGTCTGCTCCAGGCGACGGATGGTCGAGGCGGCATCGCGGGCGCGGCGGTGCACCGAGCGCGGCACCCAGTCGCCGCGCCGGATCTCATCGATCATCGAACCGCGGATGCGGATCGAGGCATAGGTTTCAAACGAGGCCCCCTGGTCGGCGTCGTAGCTGCGCGACGCTTCCATCAGGCCCATCATGCCGGCCTGGATCAGGTCATCGATCTCGACGCTGGCGGGCAGTCGCGCGGCCAGGTGGTGGGCGATGCGCCGCACCAGGTCCGAATGCTGCGCGATGCACTCGGTGGCGGCGGTGCGCTGCACCTCGCGGTATTGAGCGGCGCCTTTCATGCCACCACCCCCCGCTGCTTGAGGATGCGTTCGAGGAAGAACTCCACGCCACCGCGCGGCTCGGTCGGTGCCTGCCAGCGGGCGGTGCGGCGGGCGATTTCGTTGATCGCCAGCGCCGACGGGCTGGACGGGTAGGCTTTCACCACCGGCTGCTGGCGCTGCACGGACATGCGCAGCCAGTCATCCTGCGGCACGCAGCCGAGGTAGTTCAGCGAGACATCGGCGAGGAATTTCTCGCAGACCCGGCTGAGCTTTTCATACAGCACGCGCCCTTCGTTGGGGTCGCGCACCATGTTGGCCACCACCTGGATGCGATCCACGCCGCGTTCGCGCGACAACACCTTGATCAGCGCGTAGGCATCGGTGATCGAGGCCGGCTCATCGCAGACCACCACCACGGTGTCCTGCGCGGCCTGGCAGAAGGTCAGCACGCCGTCGGTGATGCCGGCGGCCGTGTCGACCACCATCACGTCCAGATCGCGCTCCAGCTCGGAGAACACGTTGACCAGGCCGATGTGCTCGGCCGGTGCCAGCTCGGCCATGTGTCGCCGACCGGATGCAGCCGGAACCACCAGCACGCCGTTGGGTCCCTCGATGATCACTTCTTCCAGCGTGCAGCGCCCGGCGATCAGGTCGGCCAGGGTGAACTCCGGCTTCAGGCCGAGGATCACGTCGATGTTGGCCAGGCCGAGGTCGGCATCCAGCAGCAGCGTGCGTTTGCCCATGCCAGCGAGCGCCACGGCCATGTTGGCCGAAACGTTCGTCTTGCCCACGCCGCCCTTGCCGCCGGTGACGGCGATGGTGCGGACCGGGCCCAGCGGCTGGCTGCGGGTGGCCGACAACGGGAAGGTCGTGGTCAGCTTGGCGTATTCACGCGACGGCATGGTTCAACTCCGGGTTGCAGGGCATATCGGCCGCGCGGCGCAAATCTTCAAGGCGAAGTACAAGATTGGCCGCACTGGCCCGGTGCAGGTCTTCAGGAACGTCCTGGCCATCGGTCACCCAGGTGATCGGCAGGCGGTGGTCGACGGCGACCGACAGGGCCGTACCGAAGCGACCGGTCTCGTCCAGCTTGCTCAGCACGACGCCCTGCAGGTTGGCGGCGCTGAAGCGGCGCACCACTTCGTCCATGTCGCCGAAGCTGGTGTTGGCCGGCAGCACCAGCAGGGTGCTGACCTTCGGCGCGGCGCGCAGCCACTGCAGCTGCGAGGCCAGGGTGCGGTCGCGCGGGCCGACGCCTGCGGTGTCGATCAGCACCAGCTTGTAGTCCTTCAGGCGTTCCAGCAACTGATCCAGGTCGGTGCCGCTGCTGGCCTCGTGCACGGCGATGCCGAGCTGGCGGCCGAAGCCGTACAGCTGCTCGCGGGCGCCGATGCGGGTGGTATCAGTGGTGACCAGGGCGACATCGCGCGGGGCGTGGCTTTCGGCAAAGCGCGAGGCAAGCTTGGCGATGGTGGTGGTCTTGCCGGCACCGGTGGGGCCGACCAGCGCGATCACACCGCCTGCCTCCAGCGGGTCGACCGGCGAGATCGGCAGCTTGCGCGAGAGCAGGCCCAGCATCAGGCCGCGACCGCGGTGGGCCTCGGTCTCCAGCGGGATCTGCAGCACCACGTCGCGGGCGATACCGGCATCGAAGCCATATTCGTCCATCAGGTCCAGCGCGGCGGCGCGCACTGGATTGCCGCGCAGGCGCTCATCGGTGAAGCGGTGCATTTCGCGCTCGATCACCTGGCGCATGCCGGCCACTTCGTTGCGCAGGTGGCGCATCTCTTCGTCGTCGCGGGCGATGACGGTGAGGGTCGGCGGGGCGACGATCGGGCGCGCCGGTTGTACGGCCTCGGCGACCTGCAGGGCCGGCAAGGTTTCCGCCGAGCGTGGCTCGGCGCTACCGGAGGTCGGCGCCGGGAAGGTGTCCAGGGCGGCAGGCGGCTGCGGGGCCGCGGAGATGTCCGGGGCGGCCGGGGGCTGCGGCGTCGAGAGGGTGTCCGGGGCGGCGTGGGTCTGCGGCACCGGGAGGGTGTCCGCAGAGCGTGGCTCGGCGCTACCGATCATCGGCATCTGCGCAGCGAAGGCCATCGGCAGCGGCGGCGGCAGCACGGTCGGGGGGCGGATGACCGGCGCGGTAACGACCGGCGGCTCGATGGCGAAGGCTTCATCTTCCACCCACGCGCGCGGCAGCGGCGGCAGTGGGCGCGGTGCGCTGGCCTGCTGGCGCGGTTCGGGCTGTGCGTGTTCGAACGGGGCAAAGATCTGCTCCGGCAGCGCCGGTTCGTTGACACGCTGCGGCGCTTCGCGATGCAGTGCACCGCCGGCGGCACGGGCCAGGGTCGCCGCGAATCCTTCGCTGCCGCGCTGCATGACGATTTCATCGCTGCTGTTCAACGTGCGACCCGTCGCGCCCACCGCTGCGCGTGCCAGGGCCGCAACGGCCGACGTGGTCGCCGCCACCGGTTCGATCTCGGCGACCGGCTCGCGGCGACGGGTCATCGCGGCGATCATCGCGTCGGCGGCGGTGCGCGGACGCGGCGCCGGTGCGGCTGCCTGCACGGGCGCACTGTCCTTGCGGGCGGTTTCCAGTGCACGCTGCACCACGCTCTCGTCGTAATGTGCGGCCGCCACGATTTCGACGCCTTCCTCGATCCGCCGGTTGGACAGGATGACCGCATCCGGTCCATGTTCCTTGCGGACCAGGTTCATGGCCGATCGCATGTCGGCGGCGACGAAGCGTTTGATTTTCATGCTGGGGTACCGGGACGGAGTCGGTTCGGTGGCAGGGGATCGCGATTGTTCGGTGGTCTGCACGGTGCGGGGTCCCCTTGGAAAATGGTTGGATCACTACGGTGGCGGCGGCGCTGCTGCCGGTTTCCCGGCGCCGGTGGAGGCCCGCGGTCAGCTGATCGTGCCGACCAGCTTCAACCGCTTGTCTTCCGGCACCTCGCTGTACGCCAGCACCGACAGCGATGGAACGCTGTGACGGACCAGGCGTGCCAGCGCGGCACGGACCGGGCCCGGTACCAGCACCACGGCGGGCTCGTTGCGGGCTTCCTGCTTGCTGACACAGTCGGCAAGACTCTGGTGCAGCCGTTCGGCGAGTCCGGGTTCCAGCGCAGCGCCGTTACCCTGCGTGGACTCCTGCAAGACGCGTTCCAATTGCGGGTTGAGGGTGAACACCGGCAGCTCGGCGGACATGCCGGCGATCTCCTGCACGATGAAACGGCCCAGCGTGTTGCGCACTGCCGCGGTGAGCACGGTCGGGTCCTGGCTGGACGGTGCGGTTTCCACCAGCGACTCGGCGATCTTGCGCAGCTGGCGTACCGGGATGCGCTCGATCAACAGGTTCTGCAGCACGCGTACCACCACCGACAGCGGCACGGCCTTCGGGGTCAGGTCTTCGACCAGCTTCGGGGCGCTCTTGGCCAGGTTGGCCAGCAGCTGTTGCACTTCCTCATGACCCAGCAGCTCCGGCGCATGCTCGCGGATCAGGTGGGACAGGTGGGTGGCGACCACGGTGGCCGGGTCCACCACGGTGTAGCCCATCGATTCCGCATGGGCGCGCTGATGCGGCTGGATCCACGTGGCATCCAGGCCGAAGGCCGGGTCCTTGCCGGCGATGCCGTCCAGCTGGCCCAAGGCACTGCCCGGGTCCAGCGCCAGTTCGCGGTCAGGATGGATTTCCGCCGTCGCGACCGGCACGCCGTGGATCAGCAGGCGGTAGGCGGTGGCGGGCAGTTCCAGGTTGTCGCGGATGTGCACCGAGGGAATCAGGAAGCCGATGTCCTGCGTCAGCTTGCGACGCACGCCCTTGATGCGGGCCATCAGTTCGCCGCCCTGTGCGGCATCGACCAGCGGGATCAGCCGGTAGCCCACTTCCAGGCCCAGCGGGTCGACCGGACGCAGTTCGTCCCAGGTCAGTTCGGCGCTGGGTGCGGGGGCGGCGGGGCGACCCAGCGCGTCCATCGGCTGGGCGGTCGGCGCGGCGTTGGCCTGCGTCTCGGCCAGCTGGCTCTTTTTCCATATCTTCCAGGCCATGAAGCCCAGGATCCCCGCCAGCGTCAGGAAGGCGACGTTCGGCATGCCCGGGACCAGGCCGACCACGCCGATGATGCCGGCGGTGATGGCCAGCGCACGGTACTGGCCGAACACCTGGCCCATCATGGCCTGGCTCATGTCCTGCGAGCGCGAGGCGCGGGTGACCAGCATCGCCACCGCACTGGACACCAGCAGCGCCGGCAGCTGCGCCACCAGGCCGTCACCGATGGACAGCAGGGTGTAGGTAGCCGCTGCGTCGCCGAAGGCCATGTTGTGCTGGAGCATGCCGACGGCCAGGCCGCCGATCATGTTGATGAAGAGGATCAGGATGCCGGCGATGGCGTCGCCGCGGATGAACTTGCTGGCACCGTCCATCGCACCGTAGAAGTCTGCTTCCTCGCGGACCTCCTCGCGCCGGGCCTTGGCCTCTTCACGCGTCAACAATCCGGCATTGAGGTCGGCATCGATGGCCATCTGCTTGCCGGGCATCGAGTCGAGGATGAAGCGCGCGGTCACTTCGGAGACGCGGCCTGCACCTTTGGTGATCACCACGAAATTGATGATGGTCAGGATCGCGAAGACCACGATGCCGACGGCGTAGTTGCCGCCGATGACGAACTCGCCGAAGGCGGCGATCACCTTGCCGGCGGCCTCGTGACCGTTCTGGCCGTTGAGCAGGATCACGCGGGTGGAGGCGACATTCAGTGCCAACCGCAGCATCGTGGTGACCAGCAGCACGATCGGGAAGATGGTGAAGTCCAGCGGACGCTTCACATACACCACCGCCAGCAGCACCATCATCGAGATGGCGATGTTGAAGGTGAACAGCGCATCCAGTACGGGGGCGGCCAGCGGTACGACCACCATGGCCAGCAGGGCCATGACGATCAGCGGCGCGCCGAGCCCCTGGCGGATCATGGCCAGGATGCTGCGGGTATTGAAGGTGCCGGGCTGGGCGCTCATCGCGGCGCCCCGTCAGGCGCGGTGCCCGGTGCGTATTCGGCCACGTCCACGTACGGCTGGCTGGGCATGGGGCCGGTGCGCCAGCTGCGCAGCTGGTAGACGTAGGAGAGCACCTGGGCAACGGCCGAATACAGTCTCACGGGGATTTCCTTTCCGAGTTCCCCTTCCCGATACAAGGCCCGTGCCAAAGGCGGCGCCGAGACGATGGCCACCTTGTTGCCCTCGGCGATCTTGCGGATGTGCTGGGCGGTTTCATCCACCCCCAGCGCGACCACCTTGGGCGCGCCCATCTTGCCGCCTTCGTACTTCAGCGCGACGGCGTAATGGGTCGGATTGACCAGCACCACGTCGGCGGTGGGTACCGCTTCCATCATCCGGCGGTTGGACATTTCGTGCTGCAGCTGGCGGATGCGCCCCTTCACTTCCGGGCTGCCTTCGCTTTCCTTCATCTCGCGGCGCAGTTCTTCACGGGTCATCTTCAGCTTGCGCAGCCAGTTCCAGCGCTGGTACGGCGCATCGATGAAAGCCAGCAGCAGCATCGCCACCGCCGTGGCCAGCAGCAGCTTCAGGGTGAAGCCGAGGCCGCGCACGATGGCCGTCTCCAACGGCTGGTGCAGCAGGCCACGCAGCAGGTCCATGCCGCCCATCATCACGATGGTGGCGGCGGTGCCGACGAACAGCACGCGCAGCAGGGATTTGACGAACTCGGCGACCGCTTCGGGGCCATACAGGCGCTTGAGGCCGGAGGCGGGATTCATCCGGGTGAAGTCGGGCATCATCGCCTTGCCGGACCAGCGCAGGCCACCCATCACCACCGGGGCCAGGAAGCTGGCCAGCAGGCAGACGATCAACAGCGGTGCGGTGACCAGCAGCAGGCGCAGGAACAGGTCACCGACATGCCCGAACAGCTCCATCGGGTGCTGGCGCAGCGAGAGGTCGGGGGTCAGCGCCTGTTTCATCCAGTCGATGCCGCCGCTGGCCAGCTGCCCGCCGGTGGCCATCACCGCCAGCACGCCCCCGCCGAATACCGCAGCGGTGGCCAACTCGCGCGAGCGCGGCGTATTGCCCTGTTCGCGGGCCTCGCGCAGTCGTTTTTCAGTTGGCTGTTCGGTTTTTTCGCCGCCGTCTTCGTTCTCGGACATCGCGCGCAGATCCAGGGGGGTGCCCGGCAGGCTGCAAGATCCGTGCCGTTGCAGCTCACCGGTAGCGCCGACCCGGGGTCGGCGAGCGAAGCGGGCCCGGACGATGCGGGTATCCGCCGAGCGTGGCTCGGCGCTACGGGGTCGGCTTCACCTGCGGCCTTCGCTCACCGTGCAACTGCAGGAAACGTGCGGCCTCGACCGGACGCCCCAGCAGATAGCCCTGCAGGGAGGTGCATCCCAGCTGCTCCAGGCAGCGCCGCTGGGCGATGGTTTCCACGCCTTCGGCCACCACGTCCATGTGCAGGGCGCGGCCCAACGCGATGATGGACGACACGATGACCACGTCCTCGCGGCTGTTGGCCAGGTCGCGCACGAAGGCGTGGTCGATCTTCAGTTCCGTGGCGGGCAAGCGCTTGAGGTAGAACAGGCTGGAATAGCCGGTGCCGAAGTCGTCGATGGAGATGCCCACTCCCAGCGCCGACAATCCCTGCAACAGGTCGGTGCTGGTCGTCGTGTCGCGCATCACCGTGCTCTCGGTGATTTCAAGGATGAGCTGGCGCGCGGGCAGCTGATGACGTGCCAACGCACTGGCCACATCCTGCAGCAGGCCGGGCGCGGTGAACTGCAGCGGCGACAGGTTCACTGATATCGTCCAGTCGTCCTGGCCAAGGCAATGCCACTGGCGCAGCTGCCTGCACGCTTCATCCAGCGCCCAGCGCCCCAGCGCGCCGATCAGGCCGCTGCGTTCGGCCAGGCCGATGAACTGGTCGGGGGCGATCAGGCCGCGCTGCGGATGCTGCCAGCGGACCAGGGCTTCGGCACCGCAGACGTCCCCGTCTTCTACCCGCAGCTTCGGTTGGTAATGCAGCAGCAGCTGGTGGCCGTCGATGGCGGCGCGAAGCTCGGCCTGCAGCGCCGCTTGCGCAGCGGCATCGGACTCCATCCCCTCGATGTAGACCACATAGCGGTTGCGACCCCGCTGCTTGGCCTGGTACATCGCAGCGTCGGCGCAGGCCATCAGCTGTCGCTCGGACATCGCGTGGTCGGGGCACAGGGCGATGCCGATGCTCGCGCTAACCCGCAACTCGTGGCCGACGACCAGATCGTGGACATCCAGCGCCTGCAGCATGTGCTGCGCAAGCAGGGTCATGTCCTGCCCTGCGTCCAGGTCGGCCACCAGCACGAACTCATCCCCGCCCAGGCGTGCAAGCAGGTCACGCGGACGCAGCAGGCGGCCAAGCCGCTCGCTGACTGCAATCAGCAGCGCATCGCCGGTCTGGTGCCCGTAGACGTCGTTGACGTGCTTGAACCCGTCCAGATCGATGAACACCACAGCGAAGCGCTGGCCCGATGTGGCCACCTCGCTGAGCGATTGCTCGATGTGCTGCTGCAACAGCCTGCGATTGGGCAGGCGGGTGAGGGGGTCGTGCAACGCAGCCCGTGTCAGTTCGGCGTGTGCATCATCCAGGCTGTGGCTGAGTGAAGCGTTGCGTACGCGCAGCAGGTGGGTCTGCAGGCGTTGCTCCATCCAGGCCAACAACAACGCCCCTCCCAGTATCAGCCCGGTAACCAGCACGACCAGCAGCGCCAGGATGTCGCTGGGCAAGCTGCCGCCAGCCAGTGCGCCGCAGACGCTGTCCTGCGGAAACCGCGCTGCGGCCATGCCGGTGTAGTGCATGCCGCCAATGCCGGCGCCGAGCATGACCGATGCGGCCAGGCGTGCCGACAGGCGCGCTTGTGAGCGGTGCAGACGGAACACGATGAACAGGGCGCTCCAGCTTGCCGCGACAGCCACCAGCAGCGAGGCGACGACCCAGCCGAAGTGCCACTGGATGGGCGGCTGCATACGCATGGCCAGCATGCCGACGTAGTGCATGCTGGCAATGCCGGTGCCCATCAGCACTGCGCCACCGGCCAACCGTCCGTGCGGCAGGGTGGGCCGGGTGACCAGCCAGAGGGCGAACACGGATGATCCGATGGCGATCGCCAGCGACGCGGAGGTCAGGGTCCGGTCATAGGCCACCGCAATGGGCAGCGCGAAGGACAGCATGCCGATGAAGTGCATCGACCAGATGCCAAGGCCCATGGCGCAGCCGCCGCCGAGCCGCCAGGCCCACATCGCCGACGCGCCGTCGCTGCGCGCAGCGCGTGATGCCATGGCCAGTGCGGTGAACGATGCCAGCGCAGCGACCAGCAGGGACAACATGACCAACGAAATCTCGTAGCGGCCCTGCAGCATCGTCGATCTCCTGTTCGACTTGCGCTGGCTCGTGCAGGTCAGCGCATCTTCCCGATGAATCTACCGCTAAATGGCGTGGATACATACGCGGTGGTATCCCTGCCTGCTGTCAGTGAGCTGCCTTGCATGCTGCGATCAGCGGACCACGGCACCGGCCGCATCAAAGGCGGCATCGAACAGGCGCTGCACGGGTGGGCCCATCTCGCCCGCCAGCACGGCCAGCAGGGCCAGCCCCAACAGCAGCGATACCGGCAGGCCGAGCTGGATCGGATTGAGCGCCGGGGCTGCACGGGCGAGTGCGCCGAAGGCCAGGTTGACCGCCAGCATCGCCACGATCAGCGGCAACGCCAGTCCGACGCCGCCACGCAGCACGGTCAGCAGGAAGCTGGGAGCCAAGGTGGTCAGTGCCTGCGGATCGGGCAGGGTGGTGCCGATCGGCAATGCGCGATAGCTGTCCACCAGCAGCGAGATCAACGCCAGATGGCCGTTGGCGGTGAAGAACAGCAGGCCGAACATCAGGTAGAACCATTGCCCGATGACGCCCGAGCTGCCCCCGCGCATCGGGTCGGCCATCTGCGCGAAGGACAGGCCGGTGCCTTGGGCGATCAGCTCGCCGGCCAACGCGCCGGCCTCGAATACCAGCCGCAGCATGAAGCCGATCGTTATCCCGATCACCAGTTCGCGGAAGATGGTCAGTACGGTAGCCGCATCGAATCCCACCCAGCTGGGGACGGGCGGAAGGATCGGCGCCAGTGCGATCGACAGCGTCGCCGACAGCAGCAGTTTGATGCGGGACGGCACCGCGCGGGTACCGATCAGCGGCATTGCCATGATCATGGCGCCCAGCCGCAGCAGGGTCCACAGCGTATCGCCGATCATGCCGAAGGCCTGCAGGCCGTCGGTCGCCATCTGGGTCGCAGGATCCATCAGCCGCCCTCCAGCGGGATCCGGCCCCTGTTGCAGCCGTCCAGGCGGACGACGAAGGGTGCGTGCGCCCATCGGGTACCGATGCAGGGTGGGACGAAGCGCACGACCTAGCCGATCAGATGGGGAATGCGCTGGAACAGCAGGATGGTGAACTCCACCATATGTCCCAGCAGCAGGCTGCCCAGCGCGAACAGGACGGCCGTCAGCGCCGCCGCCTTGGCGACGAACGCGATGGTCGGCTCGTTGAGCTGGGTGGCGGCTTGCACGATGCCCACCACCACGCCCACCACCAGCACGGTAAGCAACAGGGGGCCGGCCACCCATAGGGTAGCGATCAGGCCGCCGCGCAGTTCGGTCAGGGCAAGTTCGGGAGACATCGGAATTCCAGTGGAAGAGGGGCCGGGCGACTCAGGAAGGATTGAAGCTGGCGGCCAGTGTGCCGACGGTCAGCACCCAGCCATCGACCAGCACGAACAACAGGATCTTGAAGGGCGCCGACACCAGCATGGGCGACAGCATCATCATGCCCATCGACATCAGTACGCTGGCCACGACCAGATCGATGATCACGAAGGGGATGAAGATCAGGAAGCCGATTTCGAAGGCGGTCTTCAGCTCGCTGGTGACGAAGGACGCCACCAGCACCGGGAAGGGCACCGCGTCTGGACTGGCATAGGTGCCATGGCCGGCGATGCCGGCAAAGGTCATCAGGTCGGTTTCGCGGATCTGCGCCAGCATGAAGGCGCGCAGTGGCTGCGTGGTCAGCGTCCAGGCGGACTGGAAATCAATCTGCCCGTCCAGGTAAGGCGCCATGCCGGTGCTCCAGGCCTTGTCCCAGGTCGGCAACATGATCATCGCGGTCAGGAACAGGGCAAGGCCGAGCATGACCTGGTTGGAGGGCGTCTGGCCGGTGCCCAGCGCCTGCCGCAGCAGGGCCAGCACGACGATGATGCGGGTGAACGCGGTGAGCACCAGCAGCATCGACGGGATCAGGGTGATCGCGGTCATCAGCAGCAGGGTCTGCAGCGGCAGGCTGACCGGTTGCCCACCGATGCGGCCGACATTCACGTCGGGCAGCGGCGTGGCCGGCGCACCCGGCACCGCGAAGGCCAGCGCGGGCAGCAGCAACATCACCAGCAACGCCAGCCAAGGGAGCCAGCGGGTGGCTGCGGGCCGATGGCCTGCGCGCGGCAGAGAGATCGAACGCATTTCAGGAATCCTTGCGCAGCCGCTGCTGCAGCAACTGGGCGAAATTGGGGAGGTTCTTCAGGTCCGGCACGCGCATCGGCGTCGGCGGCGGGAGCGGTTCGCTCAGCGTGTGCAGCTTGCTGATGCCGCCAGCGGTCACGCCCAGCAGCATCTGCTCACCGTTGATCTCCAGCACCACCACGCGCTCCTTGGCGCCCACGGCGATGCTGGCCACCATCTTCAGGCCCTCGGCCTGGCGGAAGCTGCTGCCCGGCATGCGCTTGAGCAGCCAGCCCAGGCCGACCACCAGCGCCAGCACCAGCAGCAGCGCCAGCACGGCACCGAACAGACCGGGCGTGGAGGGCGCATGCTGGCCTACCGCGGGCGCGGCGACCTTTGCTGCCGCCTGACCGGTGGCGATGAGCAGGTGCAGGCTCAACGCAGTCTCCGGATCCGTTCGCTGGGGCTGACCACGTCGGTCAGGCGCACGCCGAAGCGGTCATTGATGACGACCACTTCGCCATGTGCGATCAGCGTGCCGTTGACCAGCACGTCCAGTGACTCGCCGGCACCGCGTTCCAGTTCCACCACCGAGCCCTGGTTGAGCTGCAGCAGGTTGCGGATCGGCAGGCGCGCACGCCCGACTTCCAGTGACAGCGTCACCGGCACGTCCAGGATCACGTCCAGGTTGAGATCGGCACCGCCGGTGTCCTCGGCCTGCAGGGCCTCGAACTGGGCAGCGATGGCTTCTTGGCGCTCGGTTTCGTTCATTGCGGGTCTTCCTGGGTAGCTGGCGCACGCTGGCGGGTGCCCGGCGGATGGGTTGCGGTGATCTTTACAGCGTTCATGCCATTGGCCACGCCGAACTGGCCGGTGAACACCGGGATGCCTTCCACGCAGACCGGCACCTCGTTGGGCAGGTCGATCGGCAGGATGTCGCCGACCTTCAAGCGGGTCAGCTCGCGCAGGCTCATGCGTTTGGTCGCGAGCACGCTGGACAGGTTGACCTCGGCCACGTTGAGCTGCTCGCGCAGGGTCTTGCCCCAGCTCTCGTCGCGGTCGTTGCGGTCGCTCTGGATACCGGCATCGAGCAGTTCGCGGATGGGTTCCAGCATCGAGTAGGGCAGGGTAACGTGGATGTCGCCGCCGCCTCCGTCGAGTTCGACGTGCAGGCGGCACACCACGACGTATTCGCGCGGGGTGACGATGTTGGCGAAGTGCGGGTTGATCTCGGAATTGAGGTACTCGAACTCCACGTCCATCACCGGCGCCCACGCCTCGCGCAGATCGGCGAAGGTCTGCTTCAGCAGCAGGTGGATGACCCGCATTTCCGTGGCGGTGAACTCGCGGCCCTCGATGCGGGTGGGGTAGCGCCCATCCCCGCCGAAGAAATTGTCGACGATGGCGAACACCAGGGTCGGCTCGAACACGATCAGGCCGGTGCCGCGCAGCGGCTTGAAGCGGATCAGGTTGAGGTTGGTGGGCACGTACAGCGAATGCATGTAGTCGTTGAACTTGATCAGCTCGATGCCGCGCACCGACAGCTCGGCCGAACGGCGGATCAGGTTGAACAGGCCGATGCGCCACAGGCGGGCGAAGCGCTCATGGACCATCTCCAGCGTGGGCATGCGCCCGCGGATGATGCGGTCCTGGCTGGCGAAATCGTACGAGCGCGCTTCGCCGGGCACGGAGGCATCGACATCGGTTTCCACCGCGCCGCTGTCGACGCCATGCAGCAGGGCATCGATCTCGTCCTGGGACAGCAGGTCATTCATGGCCGGCCCTTACTGGGTGACGAAACTGGTGAACAGCAGGTCATCGGCGCACTTCTTGCCGGTTTCCGCCATCAGCACTTTCTGCACCTCAGCCAACGAGTCGGCCTGCAGCTTCTCTTTGCCGGCCCGATCGGCGATCTGGTCCGGGGTGACCTGCGAGAACAGCATCAGCAGGCGGGCGCGGAGCGCCGGGGAATGGGTGCGGATGGCGTCCAGCGAGGTGGCGTCGCGGGTCATCAGCTGTACTTCCACCTGCAGGTAGCGGGGGCCATCGACCGGGCCGTTGAGGTTGACCACGAAGGGCGGCTCAAGGCCGAAGTACTGGGCGGGTGCCGGCGGCGCCTTGGGCTTGGCCTTGGCGGCCGGTGCACCGGCATCGCCGTGCGCGGACTGGGTGAAATACCACACGCCACCGCCCGCGGCCGCGGCGGCAACGACGGCGATCAGGGCGATGACCAGCATGGGACGACGCGACGGGGCGGCCTTGTCCTTGTCAGCGGATTTCTTGGTTTTGTCTGCAGCTGCGGCCACGTGTGAAGCTCCTGGAGGTTGCCTGCGGTGACATGCAAGGCCTGTGCCGGGAGGTGGTTGGTAGCGAGCGGCTGGGGGTCTCGTGGTGGGTCGCTGGAAGCGGTGTCCTGGGAGGGGGCCGGGCGGGAGGGGTTGGTGGGGGACGGCAAAAACTGCATCCATGCGGGCCTCGTTTCGCGCCATCCTTGGCGCTCAACGCCCCCACCAATCCCTCCCGCCCGGCCCTGACAGTCCGCGCGCGCGTCCCGCCACGTAAAAGAGAAAATGAAGAGCGGTAGCGCCGACCCATGGTCGGCGAGCGCAGCGGGCCGTTGGCGGGAACATTCCGCCGAGCACGGCTCGGCGCTACCGCAGGCCCCGTTGACCCATCGGGTGGAGGGAGCCCCTGAGTCAGGGGCGGCCGCGACAGCGGCGGGGTGTGGGTGCTGGTGAAGGGGGCCCATGGTTTGCGCAGCAAATCGTGGGAGCGGCAGCGCGAATGCGATGACGTGTACCCGTCCCCCACCAACCCCTCCCCCCCGGCCCAATCCCAGGAAACAGCTTTCCCGACCCACCACGAGGGGCTCAGCCGTTCGCCGTTCGCCGCGACGGATTACTGGCGGCGGTAATCCGTCACGCGTGGACGTCGAGCAGGCCCCGCTGGCGGATCAACTGGGCGCTGGAAAGCGTGACCTCTGCGGCGCCGCGCTCGGCATTGCCTCCTTCGCCGGTGAAGCTGCTCCGCTGATCACCCTGGCCCGGCTCACCTTGCGGCTGATGGCCGACATCGGCATGGGCCAGCTGGAAGCCCTGCTCACCCAGCAGTCCGCGCAGCCGCGGCAGGCTGCTTTCGAGCGCGTGGCGGACTTCTACATGCGGACTGCTGAAACTGGCGTGGACCTTGTCGCCGTCCATCTGCAGGCGCACGTCGATCGCCCCCATGTCATCGGGACTGATACGGATATGGGCGTGGCCGATCTTCTGTTCGGCCAGCCAACCCACCTTGGCACTGACGGCGTCGTCGAAGCCGTCCTGGCCCAGCACCGGCGTCGGGTTCGGATCGCTCATGCGCGCCACGGCGGGTTCGCTGCCGGTGCGCATCGCCTGCAGTGAGAACAGGCCGAACAGCAGGCCGGGTGCGGTAGCGGTGTCGTCGCTGGCCGCGGCCTCGTCCGTGCCGCCCGCGGCCATCAGGGCCTCCATCAGGTCGGCAGGCAGTTCGGTATCGCCGGCTTCCGCGTCCACGGCGACGGCAAATCCTGCGGAGGGGGCTGCGGCGGCCAGCGGCAGTGCCGGCGATGCCATGGCCGGGGATGTCAGCGCGGCAGTGGAGGTCGACGGGCTGGTGAGTGCTGCGGACGCATCCGTGGCGGGCGGCGGTATCGACAGCAGCAGGCCGGCCAGGCCGGCAGGTGGCCACTCAGGCACGTCATCACGGTGCTCGACACCGTCAGGTTGGGCCGCCGGGCTGACGGCGGCTTCGGTGTCTGCCACCTCATCGGGGCTGGGCTCGCGGGTGCCGCCGTCCTGTGCTGCGGAGGGGCGGTCCTTGCGGGTCGCGGTGGTGTCGGACGGCGTGTCCGCGTTCGCGTTCTGCCGGGAACGTGGTGGACGCGAGGGGCTGTCCGCCTGCTGCAGCATGCGGTCGAATCCGTCGGCGCCATCCTTGCCGCGGGGTGCGTTGCCGCGCGCCGACGTGCCCGCAGCGGCCACTGCTGTTCCAGCGGTGCTGCCCCCCAACGCCGGCGCCATCACGACTGCACCCCGGAATCGGGGTCTGCGACCTGCTGAAGGCGGGACCGCCGGGCGCCGAGATCGTCCATCTCGCGCTGGGTACGCTTTTCGGCGACCTGCTGTTCCTGTGCGCGGTAACTGGCCGCCAGCTGCTCAAGTACCTTCTTGTCACGGCTGGCAAGCAGCAGGCGCGCGCGTTCGGCTTCCACCTTCTCGCGGTTGCTGTCCACGTTCTGGGTCTGCTGGGTGACCGCACTGTCCAGCCGGTCCAGGAAGGCGCGACGATTCAACAGTTGGGCCGGGCTGGTCGCGGCCATCTGCGCATTGGCGTACTCATCGGCATAGCGCCGCAGTTCGTCCAGTCGCGAAAGATGCGTGTCCAGGGTGCGCTGGCGGTCTGCCAGCTCGCGCGCCACGGTGTCTTCTTTTTCCTGCGCGCGCTTGAGCAGCGGATCGATACGCTTTGATTGCATCATGCCGCGTGCTCCGGTTCCACCAGGCGCTTGAGGGCGGCCTGGCTGTGGGGAAGGTCGGCCGCCTTGGCGACGTCCTGGCCGAGGAACTCGACGATCTCGGGCCAGCGCTCCAGCGCTTCGTCCGTCGCCGCATCATTGCCGCGCTGGTAGGCGCCGATCGCGATCAGGTCGCGATTGGACGAATACGCCGAGACCAGCCGCTTCAACTTGCGGATGCGCAGGCGCCAGGCTTCATCGGCGATTTCCGTGACCACGCGGCTGACCGATGATTCCACGTCGATTGCCGGGTACAGGCCGCTGTCGGCCACCCGCCGCGATAGCAGGATATGACCGTCGAGGATGGCGCGTGCGGCATCGGCGATCGGATCCTGCGGATCATCGCCTTCGGTCAGTACGGTGTAGAACGCGGTGATGGAGCCGCGGCCCTTGGCCCCGTTGCCGGCCCGTTCGACCAGTGCCGGCAGCTTGGCGAATACCGAGGGCGGATAGCCGCGGGTGGTCGGCGGTTCGCCAACGGACAGACCGATCTCACGCTGGGCCTGGGCGAAGCGGGTCAGGGAATCCATCAGCAGCAGAACGTTCAGGCCCTGGTCGCGGTACCACTCGGCGATGGCCGTAGCACGGTAGGCGCCATGCAAGCGTGCGAGCGGCGGACGGTCGGCGGGTGCAGCCACGACCACCGCGCGGCGCAGGCCCTCTTCGCCCAAGGTGGATTCGACGAAATCACGGACTTCGCGGCCACGTTCACCGATCAGGCCGACTACGATCACGTCCGCCGAGGTGAAGCGGGTCATCATGCCCAGCAGCGTTGATTTACCCACACCGGAGCCGGCGAACAGGCCCACGCGCTGGCCGCGGCCGATCGGCAGCAATGCGTTGATCGCGCGCACGCCGACATCCAGCGGCTGGGTGATCGGTTCACGGGCGAGTGGGTTCATCGACACGCCGGCCATGCCCACCGAGCCCTCCGCGCGGATGGGGCCCTTTCCGTCCAGCGGCACGCCATCACTGTCGATGACACGCCCCAGCAGGCCTTCGCCCACGTCCACGCCGCCGCCACGGCGCAGCGAAGGCACCACCCGCGCGTTGGGCAGCAGGCCGTGCAGTTCGGCGCTGGGCATCAGGTAGGTGCGGTCGCCGGCGAACCCGACCACTTCCGAGTCCACCCAGCCGCCGTCCACTTCCACCTTGCAGCTGGCGCCCAGCGGCGCTTCGCAGCCGACCGCTTCCAGGGTCAGGCCCACGGCGCGACGCAGTACGCCCTCGCGGATGAGTCCGCGCCCGTGCAGCGTGTCGAATTTCAGAGCGTCCAAGCGGGCACCGAGGCGCAGGTTGCGTGCACCGGTCCATTCCGGCGGCAGCGGCAGATCGATCGTGCTCATGCGCCGGCTCCTACTTGTCGCATCACCTTGTCCAGCGCACCGCGCAGGCGCGCCTCCAGCGTGCCGTCGATGCGCACGCTCTCCGCGTGGACGCGCAGGTCGCCACGGCCCAGCGCGGGGTCGGGCACCAGACGCTGCTGCGGTGACAGGGTGAGCAGGGGGGCGAGGGCGGCGATGTCATCCGGATGCAGGCGCACTTCCACCTCGCGGCTGCTGCCACCGACGGCGTCAACGCCTTCTGCGACCAGTTGCGCCAGCAGCTCCGGATCCACTTCGTACGCGCGTCCGACCAGGCTGCCGGCAATGCGCACGGCCAGCTCGCCGAGCGCGGCGACGGCTTCGTTTTCCAAGCGCACCAAGGGGCGGCTGAAGTTGTCCAGGATACCCTCCATCTGTGCGACAACGCGGCGCACCTCGGCCTGGCCTTGGGCAAAGCCTTCGGCATGCCCATGGCTGAAACCTTCTTTCTCGGCGCTGTCCTGGATGGCCTGGATTTCTTCCAGGGTCGGGGGCTGCAGCAGCGGCTCCGGTTCGTGCTCCGGCTCGCCCTGCAGCAGGTGCTCGTCGAGCAGCGGCTGCGCATCGGCCAGCAGGTCCGGTGCATTCCAGCGGATGGCCGTGTTCACAGCATGGCCTCCGCGCTGCCACCGAGGGCGACCGTGCCTTCATCGGCCATGCGCTTGACGATGGCAAGGATCTCGCGCTGCGCCCCTTCCACGTCGGACAGGCGTACCGGACCGCGCGCTTCCATGTCTTCCAGCAGGATCTCCGCCGCGCGCTGGGACATGTTGCGGGTGATCTTGTCGCGCACCTTGATGTCGGCACCGCGCAGGGCCAGGCCCAGCCGTTCGCCACTCACTTCGCGCAGCACCAGCTGCATCTCGCGATCATCCAGGTCGACCAGGTCGTCGAAGACGAACATCATTTCCTGGATGCGCCCGCTGAGCGAGGCATCCACGCGTGCGATCTCGCCCAGGATCACCTGGTCCTGTCCGCTGTCCATGAAGTTCAGGATGTTGGCCGCCACCTGCACGCCGCCGATGTTCGACGACTTCAGGTTCTGGTTGCCGGAGAACTGGCGTTCCATGATTTCGTTGAGCTCGTTGAGCGCGTTGGGCGGGATGCCGTCCAGCGTGGCGATGCGCAGCAGTACGTCCACGCGGGTGCGCTCCGGCAGCAGCTTCAGCGCATCGGCGGCCTGGTCGGTTTCCAGGTGGGCCATGACGATGGCGATGATCTGCGGGTGTTCGTTGCGCACCAGGTCGGCGACCGCACGCGGATCCATCCACTTCAGCGCATCCAGGCCCGTCGTGTTGCGTCCGAGCAGGATGCGGTCGATCAGGCTGCTGGCTTTCTCGCTGCCCAGTGCCTGCACCAGCATGTTGCGGATGTAGTCGTCCGAGCCGACACCGAGGGAGGTCTTGGAGGTCAGCTCGTTGTTGAAGCTGTCCATCACTCCTTCTACCTGCTCGCGGGTGACATTGCTCATGGTCGCCATGGCGATGCCGATCTTCTGCACCTCCTTGGGCTCCATGTGCCGTAGTACGTCGGCGGCTTCCTGCTCACCCAGGGAAAGCAGCAGGATGGCCGCGCGCTGTACGCCGCTGATCGGCACCTCATTCATGCGCCACCCACCCCTTGACGACCTGCGCGACGCGCTTGGAATCGGTTTTCACTGCTTCGCGTGCCATGCGCAGGCGCTCTTCATAGGAATCCACCGGCAGGGCCAGCGGTACGCTGCCCAGGCTGCTGCGGTCACGCTCCAGCGCGGGCAGGTCCATGTCATCGTCCACCAACTGCACGTCGGCGGTCAGCGGATCCTGTCCGAGCTGCGCCGGGCGCGGGCCGTTGCCGCTGATCGCGCGCAGTGCCGGACGCAGCACGCCGAACAGCAGGGCCAGCACGACCACCGCACCCAACAGCAGGCGCAGGCCATCCTGTACCCACGGCAGCTCCCACCACTTGGGACCTTCCACCGGAATGACTTCACGCACGAAGGGCGCGTTCATCACCGATACGGTGTCGCCGCGCTCGGCATTGAATCCGACCGCCTGCTTCACCAGGCCCTCGATGCGGGTGAGTTCGGCGGCCGACAGTGCCTGCTCGGTCACCTTGCCGTTGGCACCGGGACGCGGGACGTTGTCCAGCAATACCGCCACCGACACGCGCTCGATGCGTCCGGCGGGTTGGCGGGTGTGCTGCAGGGTGCGGTCCAGTTCGTAGTTGCGGGTGGCGTTGCGCGAGGTTTCGGTCGGCGCTGCGGTCGCCGCCGCAGGCGCGGGCTGTCCCGGCGGTGCATTGCTGGCAGCCCCAGGCACGCCTTGCGGACCGGTTGCGGCGGTGGAATTTTCGCTGGTCTGCTCGCTGCGCACCTTGGCCGGCTCGCCGTTGTAGAGCTCGCGGGCTTCTTCGGTGGTGGAAAAGTCCATCGCCACGCTGACTTCCGGCTTGACCCGTCCCGGGCCGGTCATCGGCTCCAGCAGCTCACGGATGCGCTGGTTGAACGAGGTTTCCTGGCGGCGCACCTGCTCGAACTGTGCTGCATTCAAGGCCGCTTCGCTGTTCGGATCGGACACGCTCAGCATGCGTCCGCTCTGGTCGACCACGGTCACGCGTTCCGGGGTGAGGTCGGGGATGCTGGCGGCGACCATGTGCACGATCGCGTCGACCTGACCGCGCTCCAGCTGCTGGCCACCGCGCAGTTCCAGCACCACCGACGCGCTGGCGACATCGCGCTGGCGGGTGAAGGCGCTGGGCTTGGGGATGGCCAGGTGCACGCGCGAATCTCGCACCGGACGCAGCGTGTTGATGGTGCGCGACAACTCGGTTTCCAGTGAATGCTGATAGCGGGCGCTTTCCACGAACTGGCTGACGCCGAAGCCGGGATCGCGCTCCATCAGCTCGAAACCGAGGCGTCCGTTGTCGGTCAGGCCGGAGCTGGCCAGCTTCAGCCGCGCATCGTGCAGGTTCTTCTCCGGCACGGTGATGCCGCCGGTAGCCGCATCCAGCTCGAAGGGAATCTGCGCCGCGCGCAGCAGGTCGGTGGCTTCGGCGGTGGCCTTCTGGTCCAGGCCGGTGTACAGCGGCACCATGCCGGGCTTCTGCGACCAGAAGAACACCGCCAGGCCGGCGGCGACGGCGACGGCGATCATGGCCATCAGGCCGAGGCGGCGTGCGATCTGCAGGCTCTGCAGGCGATCAAACCACTGGCCGGCCTTCTCGCCGTTCAGTGCTTCCTTGGAAAGGGTGAGTGCCATGGGATGCGGTCCTTACAGCGGCATGTTCATCACGTCCTGGTAAGCCTGGACGAGACGGTTGCGGACTTCCACGGTGGCACGGAAGGCGATCTGCGATTGCTGCGAGGCGATCATGACCTTGGCCAGGTCGGCACCGGGCACGCCCAGTTCGAAATCACGCGCCAGCCCACCCGACTTCGCCTGTGCCTCGTTCACCGATGACAATGCGCCACGCAGGGTATCGCTGAAGCTGGTCGGCGCAGGGCCGCCGATGGCGGTTCCGCCCGGGATCGCATTGGTACGCGGCATCTCCGACAGCGGACTGGACAGTGGCTGGGTGGCCTGCGTCTGGAAGCTGCGGATCTGCGAAAGGATCGAGGTGACGGAGTGGCTCATGTGGCGCGATTCCATGGAACGGGAACAGGGAGTTGCCCTGGTGCCGATGCAAGCGCCGTGCCGGAACCGTTAATGTTTGCCGAACGTCTGCCGGGCGGGGAGGACAGCGCCTTTCTGTGGGCGCTGAAGGCGCTGTCCCCGGGAGACGTCGGAAATCCGGCGTCGGGTTTCCGCCTCCGTCCGTCAATGCGGCTGCAGCGTCCACGTGCCGCCATTCTGGCGACGCTTCGGTGGGAGGGGACCGTCGAACTGGGTGAACACGAAGCGGCCCTGCAGGTCGGTCTGGCAGGTCAGCAGCAACTGGTAATGGCTGTCGCCCGCTTCAAACGCTTCGTGCATGTCGATCGCGGCGATGTTGGCGGCGATCCGTTGGTAGTGGTACGTGCCCTGATAGCGCAGGCGCGTGCCGAGTACGGTGAGCAGGTAATGGCCACCGCTGAAGTCGACCCGCACCATGCGGCCCGCATTCGGGTTGTCCGGTCGCCACAGCGGATCGGTGAGGTTGGTCAGGCGGCGGCTGTCGATGCTGCTGGGCATGCTGCAGCCGGGCGGCTGGGGCGGGGCGGCGACCGCAGCGTGGACCAGCAGGCAGGAGGCGAGGACAGAAGGCAGGATGCGCATGGAGCGACTCCAGGAAGCGGAGTACCCAGCGTGTGGCGGAGTGGTCGCCGTGGCTCTCAGGAAATGTGCAAAGTGCGCGCTGTAGCGCCGAGCCGTGCTCGGCGGATGCCCGCCGCGAGCGGGTGAGGGAAGGCGCCGCTGCGCTCGCCGAGCGTGGCTCGGCGCTACCGGGTCGGTTCGTGCGTGATGCTGTTGTAGCGCAGAGCCGTGCTCGGCGGATGGGTCAGGTCGCGGCGCCGCTGCGCTCGCCGAGCGTGGCTCGGCGCTACCGGGTCGGTTCGTGCGCGATGCTGTTGTAGCGCCGAGCCGTGCTCGGCGGATGGGTCAGCCGGTCATTTCCGGCTGATCGCGTTCGATGCCGTACTTGCGCAGCTTTTCCACCAGCGTGGTACGGCGCAGGCCGAGCAACTGGGCGGCGTGGGCGACGACGCCCTGGGTCCGTTCCAGTGCTTCATGGATCAGTGCCAGCTCGATGTTGGCCATGTGGTTGCGCAGGTCCAGGCCATCATCGGGCAACGCGGCCGGGGCGGCCGGCGCCGCGTGGGCGTGCTGGCCAGGCGCATGGAAGGAGAAGCTGCGCAGGTCAAGGCGCTCTTCACCTTCCGGCGCATTCGCCGCGACGGGCGCTGGCGGCGTGGCCACGGTGGGGATGTCGGCGCGGTAGCGCACCGGCAGGTCCTGCACGCGGACGGTGCCGCCCGGATGCAGCACGGCCAGGCGCTCCACCAGGTTGGTCAGCTCACGCACATTGCCCGGCCATGCATAGGCGGTCAGCGCCTGCAGGGCTTCGGGGGCGAAACGCACTTCGCCGCGCCCGGTCCGCGCCAGCTGGCCGGCGATGGTTTCTGCCAGCGTCGGCAGATCCTCCAGGCGCTCGCGCAGGGCCGGTACGTCGATGGGGAACACATTGAGCCGATAGAACAGGTCCTCGCGGAACTTGCCATCGGCAATGCGGCTTTCCAGGTCGCGGTGGGTCGCCGCGATCACGCGCACGTTGCAGCGGATCGTTTCGTTCCCACCCACGCGCTCGAAGCTGCGTTCCTGCAGCACGCGCAGCAGCTTGACCTGCATCGGCAGGCTCATGTCGCCGATTTCGTCCAGCAGCAGCGTGCCGCCCTCGGCCATTTCGAAGCGGCCTTTGCGGGTGCTCAGTGCGCCCGTGAACGCCCCTTTTTCGTGACCGAACAGTTCGCTTTCCAGCAGGTCCGGCGGAATCGCGCCGCAGTTGATCGCGACGAATGGGCCGTCGCGGCGCGGCGAACGCTGGTGGATCGCACGCGACACCACTTCCTTGCCGGTGCCGGATTCACCCAGCACCAGCACCGTGGTATCGAACGCGGCGACCTGCTCGATCATCTGCCGCAGCGCGATGACCGCCGGCCCGGTGCCGGTGGGTCCCTGTTCCTGCACGGTGCCGGCCTGGTGTTCGGCATCCAGTCGCTTCAGGCTCGCGCGACGCAGCAGCGCTTCCATCTGGGCATGGCGCAGCGGCGCTTCCAGCGGCCACACATTGGCCTCGTGCAGGCCATGGCGTCGCGCGAAGGCGGGCGCATCCCCGTCGATAAGCAGCACCGGCGGCGGCAGGCTGCTCTGGCCCAGCCACTGGTACAGCGAGGCACTGGAATCACTGTCGTCCAACTCGCCGACGATCACCGCCATCCAGTCGTTCTGGCGGTAACGGCCCGTGGAAAAATCCGCCGCGTCGGCGACCCAGCGCGGATTGAAATCCATGAACTCCAGCAGGGCGACGGTGTGCTCGGCGCGGACGGCATCATTGTCCAGCAGCAGGATCCGTGACTCGCTCATCTCAGTTTTCCTTCAGCCCTTCCAGAATCGGCATGACTTCCTGGATATAGGACAGCTTGCTGACGAAATTGTCGGCACCGGCGCGCAGGGCGTGCTCGCGGTGTTCGGCATCGTCGAAGTGGCTGGCGATGACGATGTACGGCGCGTCATCCTGCGATTTGATCAGCCGCGTGGCCTGCAGTCCGCCCATCTCGGGCATGGCCAGGTCCATCAGCACGACCTTCGGGCGCAGGCTTTCCGAACGTTCTATGGCTTCCAGACCGTTACCGGCGCTGCCGACCACGGCCAGCCATTCCACCTTGCGGAAGTGGCGCATGGCGGCATTGATGAAACCCTCGTGGTCATCCACCAGCAACACGGTCAGCTTGTTGTCCATTCCAGTTCGTCCTCAGCCCGTCCGGGCCATCAGCGGTTGCCGGACGGTCTGCCGGCGGCGTTCGCGGGCCGGAGCGATGTCCAGTTGTTCCCGGTATTTTGCAACGGTCCGGCGTGCGATGTTCACCCCTTGTCGCGCCAGCAGCCCGGCGATCGCCTCATCGGCCAGCGGCCGGCCGGCCGGTTCGGACTCGATCAGGCGGCGCACCATGGCTTTCACGGCCGCGCCGGACACGCTGGCTCCTTCCAGGCGCACCGCGAAGAAGTGCTTCAACTCGAAGGTGCCGCGCGGGGTCTGCAGGTATTTTCCGGTGGTAATGCGCGAAATCGTCGATTCGTGCATGCCGATCGCATCGGCCACTTCCTTCAGCGTCAGCGGTGCCATGGCCTCGTCGCCACGGGTCAGGAAGGCGGCCTGGCGCTCCACGATCACCCGCGCCGTGCGCAGCAGGGTGTCATGGCGCATCGACAGCCCGCGGGTCAGCCAGCGCGCTTCAGCCAGCATTTCGCGCATCGCCGGGCTGGCGTCGGGGCAGTCTGCCAAGGCCTGTTCATAATCACGGTTGATGCTCACGCGGCGGCTGCCACGGGTGTTCAGGGCGACCCGCCACTGTCCGTCAGCGTGCCAGGCACTGACATCCGGCACCACGGTGGCATTGCTTTCCGGCAGCAGACTGTCGCCCGGGCGCGGCTGCAGGGAAAGGATCAGCCGTACCGCCTCGCAGATGTCCGCTACGTCGGCATCGCATGCGTTGGCCAATGCGGCGTAGTCGTGGCCGGCGAGCAGATCCAGCGGCCCGTGCAGGATGCGGCGTGCCAGATGGCGGGCAGCGACCGTGCCCGGCAGCGCATCCAGCTGTGCCAACAGGCACTCGGCCAGGTCCTGCGCGGCCATGCCGGCCGGGTCACCGTGCAGCAGGCGCTGGCGGACCGCTTCCACTTCCGTGGCCGGGATGTCGAGATGGGCGCTGGCCAGCAGGTGCAGCTGCGCCAGCGGCGCGTCCAGATAGCCGGCGTCGTCGCAATGCTCCAGCCAGAAGGCGGCAACGGCCAAGTCGCGCTCGTCCAGTTCCAGCGCCAATGATTGCAGCACGCGCAGCTGGGGATCGCTGGAATGTCCGGCAGCGATGCGCGCCATGCGGTCATCGTCGCCGTCCTGCCAGCTCGCGCCGGGCACATCCCACATGCCGCTGTCGGGCAGTTCGTCGAAGGCCGCCGTCTCCAGCGAGGACTCCGGTCCGGCCGGGCCATCCGCTGCCGATTCGCTGGCCTCTTCGATTTCCAGCAACGGGTTGTTTTCCAGGGCGCGCTGGATTTCCTGCTCCAACTGCAGGCCGTTGAGCTGCAACAGGCGGATCGACTGCAGCAATTGCGGCGTCAGGTGGAGGTTCTGGCCCAGCTGGACATTGAGTGCGGCTTTCATCTGCATTCCCCGTCGCCATCCCCGGCGCGTTATGGAACACATCTTGCTTGTAGGCACGACGGGGTGTAATCGGGGCGTTCCTTAGGGCCTTGGTGCATCTCCTGACGCTGCGTCAGGAAAACCCCTACATCGCAACCGAATCCCGTCGCGTGTCGAGGCTAAGTGCCTGAATGTGCGTTGCGGGCGACCGCAGCGTCGGGCCTACGGGCACGCTCATCCTGTCGGGGTGACGGGAAAGCGACGCCGGCGATCAGCCCAGGTCGGTCTGATGGCGGGCCGCCATCAGCACCAGATCGTTCGCGCGGCGGCAGCCCAGCGATTCCATCATCCGGGCGCGATGGGTCTCGACGGTTTTCACGCTGATGCCGAGGTCGGCCGCCATTTCCTTGTTGCTCTGGCCGGCGCCGATACGACGCAGGATCTCGCGCTGGCGCGGCGAGAGGGCAGCGACGCCGACCGGCTTTTCCCGGCCTCCGAGCAGCGGGGCGAGCATCTTCGCGGAGATCTGCGGGCTGAGGAAGACCTGTCCGGCATGGGCGGCACGCAATGCCAGCTCCAGTTCGGCCGGCGCCGCATCCTTGACCACGAAGCCTACCGCGCCGCGGTCGAGGGCATCGCGCACGTGGGCAGCGTCGTCGTGCATGGTCATCATCACCACGCGTGAGCCAGGGGCCCGCAGCAGAATATCGCTGAGTGCTTCCAACCCGCTGCGACCGGGCAGGGACAGATCCATCAGTACGACGTCGGGGGCATGCTGCAGGGCCTGCTGGAGGGCCTGCTCGGCGTTGCTGGCCTCGGCCACCACATGCACGTCAGCGAATCCCTGCAGCAGCCGGCCCAAGCCAGCACGAACTAGGGTGTGGTCGTCGACGATCAGAACGCGCAAGGGCAGCAACTAAGGGCAGGAGAGCGCCCACCTTAACGGACCGGGGCCGGGCAGCCAATAGCGACAGGCCGGGATAGCGACGGCCGTCGCGGAACGGTATGGAGCCGTTGTCATGCTGGCCGCGAGCGGGGTGCGGTTGTAGCGCCGAGCCGTGCTCGGCGGAATGCTGGCCGCGTGCGAGGTGACGAAAGGCGCCGCTGCGCTCGCCGAGCGTGGCTCGGCGCTACCGGGTTGGTCTCGTGAGGGGTGCTGTTGTGGCGCCGAGCCGTGCTCGGCGGAATGCTGGCCGCGTGCGGGGTGACGAAAGGCGCCGCTGCGCTCGCCGAGCGTGGCTCGGCGCTACCGGGTTGGTCTCGTGCGGGGTGCGGTTGTGGCGCCGAGCCGTGCTCGGCGGAATGCTGACCGCGTGCGGGTGACGAAAGGCGCCGCTGCGCTCGCCGAGCGTGGCTCGGCGCTACCGGGTCGGTCTCGTGCGGGGTGCTGTTGTGGCGTCGGCCGCGTGCGCTCAGCGGTGACGGCGGGCGTCGGCGATCTGTCGCCGGTGCATCCGGAACAAGTGACGTTCCAACGCCATTTCCAGGCCTTCGCCAAGTTCGCTGAAACGCAGCCACAGGTAATGCCCGCCAGCGCCGTTGGCCGCCTCGGCTACCACCTGGACCGGCAGATCAACATGATCAGGGAGCCAGTCGCTGGGCTGCAGACGGACCACGCCTTGGCTGCCGATGGCCGCCCCGCTGCGCGGACCCAGCTGCAGGCGGATGCCGCGCCGTGACCAGCGCAGGGGGCGTAGGGGCAGGGCATCACCCTGCTGGCGCACCAGACGGCCCACCAGCACCAGCACCAGGTCCAGCTTCGCCTCAATGCGCTGCTGGGCCAGGTTGGTCTCGCCGCGGTCGTCCTTGTCTTCGGCCCGGCTGTCTTCCACCAGTGCCACGCTGCGCAGCAGCTGTTCGGCAACCGATGCACGCACCACGCCGCTGCCACGCAGGAAGTCGGCGGGCAGGTCGACGTCGCAGCTGAGCGTCTCGTCGAACAGCTCGCTTTCGGCCGGATGGTGGATCAGGGGCGCGGCGGGATCGTTCATGCCAGCGATTCTGCCTTCAGGTAGGCATGGGCGGCGCGAAGGGAGCGCTTGCCCTGGTTGATGTGCGCTGCCGCTTCGTCGCGCAGCTGCACCATGCGGCCCATCACTTTGGCCTGGTGGGCCAGCAGGGCGTGGATGGCCTCGTCGGTAGGCCGCTCCACGGCCATCGACAGACCGGCGACCGCTTGCAGATGTTCGCTCATCAGCCGCTCGCTGTAGGCATGGTCACCCACCGGCAGCGCTGCTTCCAGCGTGTCCAGCGCGGCGTGCAGTGGCTGCAGCGAGGCGATGTTCATGGCGCGCCAGCGCCGCGGATCTGGCGCTGATCGGCAGGAATGGCGCTCCATGCCGAATCGATTTCAACCATCAGTCCCAGCGCGTCCTGCAAGGCGACGGGATCGTTGTTGAGGTTGGCCTCGGTGAGCCGCACGATCACGAACTCGTACAGGGCCGAGAGGTTGCCTGCGATCTCGCCGCCGGCTTCATGGTCCAGCGAGCCGTCCAGGTGACCCACGATCGAGCAGGCCTCGCCGATCGCTTTGCCCTTGCGTGCCTGGTCGTTCCGCTGCAGCGCGGCCTCGGCGGTGCGGATGCGTTCGCAGGCACCGGACAGCAACAGCGCCACCAGCTTGTGCGGGTCGGCATCGACAACGGACGTGCTGACGCCGACCTTGCGGTACTGCTCGGCGAACTGCCGGTTTGTGGCGTACATGTATCAGTCTCCTGGGGTGCCATCGTGCCTGCGCTCCCAACAGGTGAGCGGGGGACAGCACCGGTGTTTCAATGGTATCGGCGGTGGGGCCGGTGAACTTGAGGGGCGCGGATCAGCTGTTGCTGGCGAACTGCTGGGACAGCGAGTTGCTGGCGCTCTGCATCTGCGTCACCAGGCCTTCCATCGCGGTGAATTGCTTGGTGTAGCGGTCTGACACTTTTTCCATGCGGGCATCCAGGTCATCCAGCTGCTTCTCCAGCGCCTTGATTTCCTTGTTCAGCGAATTGGTGCGCTGGGTGATGCTGCCGGTGGTGGCATCCAGGTTGCTCTTCAGCAGGGCGGTCATCGACTTGCCGATGCTGCCTTCGGCGCCGAACAGTGACTTGGCCGCTTCGGGGTCCTTGGCGATGGCCGTGTCCAGCTTCGCGGCATCCAGGCTCAGGCTGCCGTCGGCGGCGATGGTCACACCCAGTGCTTTCAGGTCGTTGACGTTGCCGCTGAGCTGGTTGCGCAGCTGCTGCTGCAGGCCGCGCACCATCGCATCGCCGGTGAGGGTCGCGGCGGTGCCGGTTTCGGCGTTGTACGCGCTGGAACTTTTCAGCGTGCTCTGCACCGAGTTGTACGCCGTGATGAACGAGGTGAGGTTCGTCTTCAGCGTGCTGTTGTCCGGTGTCAGCGTCAGCGTCTGCTTTTTGCCTTCCTCGGCTTTGGTCAGGGTCAGGCTGACGCCCGGGACCAGATCGGTGATGGTGTTCGAGCTGGACGTGCGGGTAAAACCGTCCACCACCACCACGGCATCCTTGGCGGCGACCATCTCGGTCATCTTCGACGTGCCGGCGGGATCGTGCGCCAGGTCGGCCAGGCCGCCGTTGCCGCCTGTCGTGCTGATCGTCAGGGCGCCCTTGCTGCCGGCATCCACCGCGCTCAGCACCAGGTGCTGGCCGTCATCGGCGGTGATCACCGCAGCGGTCACGCCCTTGCCACCTGCCGCAGAGTTGATCGCCGCGGCGATGTCCGTCAGTTTCGAGCCGGCCGGAATGGTGACATCGATGGTCTTGTCGCCGTAGCCGATGCTCAACGCACCGTCACCGACGACGGCGTCCTTCTCATACGCCTTGGTACTCAGCTTCTGGTTCTGCGCCAGCGATTTGACTTCGATCTCATGCGTGCCGGCTGCCGGTTTGCCGGCGGTGGCGCTGGTATCGATGGTGGCACTGAAGTTGGATTCGGTCGGGGTGCTGGTCTTCAAGCCGGGCGTGGCGACGTTGCGTACCAGCGTACTCAGCGCGCTCTGCAGGCTGGTCATGCCGCTCTTGATCGTACCCAGCGCGGACACTTTCGCCGTTGCAGCCGTGCCCGCGGTGTTGATCTGGTTCTCCCTGGGGGCGCGTTCGCTGGCGACGAGCCGGGAGACCAGGCTGGCGATATCGAGGCCGGAGCCGATGGTGCCGAGGGACATGGGAAGATCCTTGTGCTGGGGTGGCCCGCGCCGATGCCATGCATCTGCTATCGGCCGCCACGGGGCGAGCTTGAGCGCTGCTGCGCTGCCCGGTGCGATGCAAGCCCTGTGCCAGCGACCGCCCTTGGCGGATCACACAAACGAAGAAGGGGGCTTTCGCCCCCTTCTTCCTTACACCGTGTTGCGTGCCGCCGGGATCAGCGCAGCAGGCTCAGCACGTTCTGGCTGGACTGGTTGGCCTGGGCCAGCATGGCCGTACCGGCCTGCTGCAGGATCTGGTTGCGGGTCAGCTCAGCGGTTTCCGAAGCGTAGTCGGTATCGCGGATGCGGCTGCGGGCAGCGGACATGTTCTCCGAGGAGGTGCTCAGGTTGGCCACCACCGAGGTGAAGCGGTTCTGCACGGCGCCGAGGTCGGCACGCGAGGAGTTCACCGAGTTCAGCGCAGCGTCCATTGCCTTGATGGCGTTGTCCGCACCGGATACGTCGGAGATGTCCAGGTTGGCGAAGCCGGTGTCGGCCGTGCCTGCAGCCCAGGCACCCGCTGCGCCGGCGGAGGAACCCGCGGTCAGGCCGGTCTGTGCGGTCAGTGCGGTGGCATCGGTGCCGGTGGCGGTGGCCACGGTCACGTCGCCGTCCGCGCCGGTCAGTACCAGCTTGCCGGCATCCAGCGAAGCGGACACGCCGGTGTTGTAGCTCTGGCTGTTGATCGACTTGACCAGCTCGTCAGCGCGCTGTGCGGAGCTGCCGGCAGCGGTGAAGTTGATGGTCGCCGAACCCTTCGAACCGGTCAGCGTGAAGCTGCCAGCGGAGAAGGTGTTGGCGCCAGCAGCGCCGGCCGGGGTCTGTGCGGCAACGGTGACGTCGGTAACCGCGTTGCTGAAGTTGTCGATGACAACGGCAGCGGCACCGGTGTTGGACAGGGCAATGTTGTTGCCATTGACCGTCGCCAGGCCGGTCGCTTCACCGTTGATCGCAGCCGCCACGGCGGTTGCCAGACCTGCTGCGTCACGACCGACTTCGGCGGCGACTTCGACTTCGGTGCCATTCACGTCGAAGGTGAAGGCCACTGCGGCATCAGTAACGCCGGACAGATCGAGTGCACCGGTACCTGGGGTAGCAGCGCCGCCTGCACCTGCTGCGCCGGCCGGCGCTGTGCCGGTGACCTTGGCAGCGGTGTCGACCTTGTTCCAGTTGCCCAGCGAGGCGATGTTCGCATTCGCGATCTGGGCGATGTCGATCGTCTGGCCCTGGTCGGCGCCGATCTGGAAGGCCTGGCTCTGGAAGCTGCCGTCGAGCAGCTTGGTGCCGTTGAAGTTGGTCTGCTCGGCGACGCGCTGGATTTCAGCCTTCAGCAGCTGCACTTCCGAGTTCAGCGCCTGACGGTCGGAATCGGAGTTGGTGGCGTTGCGCGACTGGACGGCCAGTTCGCGGATACGCTGCAGGTTGTTGCCGATTTCGCCCAGGGCGCCTTCAGCGGTCTGCGCCAGCGAGATGCCGTCGTTGGCATTGCGGGCAGCCTGGTTCATGCCGCGGACCTGCGTGGTGAAACGCTCGGAGATCGCCAGGCCTGCCGCGTCGTCCTTGGCACTGTTGATGCGCAGGCCCGAGGACAGGCGCTGGATCGAGGTGGCGAGGCTGTTGCCGCTGGTGCTCAGGTTGCGCTGTGCATTGAGCGACATGGTGTTGGTGTTGATGACTTGTGCCATGGTGCGGTTTTCCTTTTTGGCAGTGGGTCCGGCAGATCAGCCTGGCCGGTAACGGGGGCAGTGGATGGGCGCCCCCGTGGGGGTGTGCTGCCGCTGCTGAAATCAATAACGGCACTCCCTGCCCAGCCTTTAGCCAAACGTCAACATTTTTTTCGTGATGGCCGTGGCGCGGCATGCCTTGAGGGTGCATCCAGCACGTAAAAGGCCCCGCCAGTTGCGTGGCGGGGCCTTTGGGTGCTGCGTTTGCTGCGGCAATCCGCCGAGCATGGCTCGGCGCTACCGGGGCAGGGCGGTATTACGACTGCAGCAGGCTCAGTACGTTCTGCGGCACCTGGTTGGCCTGCGCGAGCATCGCGGTACCGGCCTGCTGCAGGATCTGCGCGCGGGTCAGTTCAGCGGTTTCGGTCGCGTAGTCGGTGTCACGGATGCGGCTGCGTGCGGCCGACATGTTCTCCGAGGAGGTGGTCAGGTTGGCGATCGTCGAGCTGAAACGATTCTGCACGGCGCCCAGGTCGGCACGCGAAGAGTTGATCGAGGTCAGCGCGGCATCCATTGCGTTGAGCGCATTGTCAGCGCCCAGCGTGGAAGTGATATCCAGGTCGGCAAAGCCTGACTTCGGACCACCGGCGGCCCATGCGCTGCCGATCGCGCCTGCGGCGGTGGTGCCTGCGGTCAGGCCCGTCTGGTCGCCCAGGGTGGCACCGCCGGCAACGGTGAAGTCGCCACTCTGCGAAGCGAGCAGCAGCATGCCATTGCTGTCCAGCGAGGCGGTGACGCCGGTGTTGTAGCTCTGGTCGTTGACCGCCTTCACCAGATCGCTTGCGCGCTGGCCACTGCCGCCGGCAGCGGCGAAGTTGATCGTGGCCTCGCCCTTGGCGCCGGTCAGGGTGAAGCTGCCCGCGGAGAACGTGGCAGCGCCGGCAGCGGCCTGGGCGCCCACCGTCTGCGTGCCAACGCCGTTGGAGAAGTTGTTGAGCACCACCGGCGCAGCCGTGGTGTTGCTCAGCGCGACGTCGTTTCCATCGGTGACGGCCAGGCCGGGGCGAATGGTGTTGATCTGCGCAGCGACTGCTGTCGCCAGACCTTCCGCATCACGGCCGGTGCCAGCGGGGACGGTGACCTGGGTGCCGTCCACCTGGAAGGTGAACGTGGCATCCGGATCGGTGGCGGCCGCCAGGCTGAGCGTGGCCACGCCCGGGGTGGCCGCGCCACCGCCGCCGGTGCCGATCGGCGTGATGGCAGTGAACGTGGCGGAGGTATCCACCTGGTTCCAATTGCCGAGCGCCTTGATGTTGGCATTGGCGATCTGCGAGATGTTGATCGTCTGCCCCTGGTCGGCACCGATCTGGAACGCCTGGTTGGTGAAGCTGCCGTCCAGCAGGTTGGTGCCGTTGAAGTTGGTCTGCTCGGCGACGCGCTGGATTTCAGCCTTCAGCAGCTGCACTTCGGCGTTCAGCGCCTGGCGGTCCGAATCGGAGTTGGTGGCGTTGCGGGCCTGCACGGCCAGCTCACGGATGCGCTGCAGGTTGTTGCCGATCTCGCCCAGCGCGCCTTCTGCGGTCTGTGCCAGCGAAATGCCATCGTTGGCATTGCGCGCGGCCTGGTTGATGCCGCGGATCTGGGTAGTGAAGCGCTCGGAGATCGCCAGGCCCGCCGCGTCATCCTTCGCACTGTTGATGCGCAGGCCCGAGGACAGGCGCTGGATCGAGGTGGCCAGCGAGTTGCCGCTGGTGGAAAGATTGCGCTGGGCGTTCAGCGACATCGTGTTGGTATTGATGATCTGTGCCATGGGGCGTCTCCGTGGGTTGCTCGGGTCAGGTGATAGAGGCGCGCTCAGGGCGCCCGGTTGAAGGTCAGCGGATACTGTTGAACAGGGACATCGCCTGCATCTGGCTGAAGATCGTCTGCGCGGCCTGCAGGGCCGCGTTTTCGAGCTTGTACTGGCCGATGGCATCGGCGTAGTCCAGATCACGCAGGGTGGAAAGGGTGGATTTGACGGTTACAGCGGTGGCTTCGCGTGCACTGGCGGCGTCGTCGATGGCGGCCAGCTGGGCACCGCCCTTGGCACGTGCATCGATCATGGTTTCCGACGCGCGGGTGATGTCGCGCATGCTCGACTGCAGCAGGTTCTGCATGCCGGTGCGGTCGGCGGCGGTCTGTGGATCGGATTCCAGCGCGGCCACCAGGGTGTCCAGCGTGGCGAAGATGTCGCGCGAACTGGAGGCCACCACACCGAAGCTGTCGCCCGCAGCGGGCACGCCCTCGATGCGCAGGCGCACGCCGCCCACCACGATGTCTTCGCCCGATGCGTGGGTGCCGGTAGCCACCACGGCGCCGGCGTCATCCAGCACTTCATAGGCACCGGCGCCTGCCGCGGTGAAGTGCACGTTGAGCGCGCCACCGGTCCAGGCGTCACTGCCGTCACGACTGACCGAGGTCAGCAGGCCACTGCCGGTGTTGCCGACGGCGGCGCCCGCGTCGACGGTGCCGTCGCCGGTGCGGATGCGCATGAAGATCTCGCTGCCGGGCAGGGCGTCGTTGACCAGTTGGCCCGGTGCCACTTCCACCTGACGCTGGGTCTGGTCACCGTTGTAGCTGACCACGCCGCCGGCCTTGAGGAAGGGCGCATCCGAATCGTTGCTGCCGCCGAACAGGTAGCGTCCGCTGCCGTCCTTGCTGTTGGCCAGCGACAGCAGGCTGTCCTGGATGGTCTTGAGCTCGCTGACGATGGCCTTCAGATCGGTGTTGCCGGGTACCGGCGTATTCGCCTGGATGGTCAGCTCCACCGCGCGGGTCATCAGTTCGTTGGCCTGGGCCAGCGCGTTTTCCTGCAGGCCCAAGCGGTTCTGCGCGTTGTTCGCGTTCTTGCCGAGCTGTTCCAGCCCGGCCACCACGCGATCCAGACCGACGGCGGTGCCGGCAGCGACCGGATCGTCCTTGGCCGACACGATCTTGCTGCCGGTGGCGATCTGCTGTTCCAGGTGGTTGATCTTGGACTGCTTGCCCAGCATCAGCGAAACCGACTGGCTGAACATCATCCCGGTGGAAATACGGTCATTCATCGCGAGACGGCTCCGAGGATGGTCTGGAACATGGTGTCGGCGGTGGAGATCAGCTGCGAGGCAGCCTGGTAGGCCTGCTGCAGGCGGAGCATGTCGGCCGCTTCTTCGTCGAGGTTCACCCCGGACACCGAATCACGCGCGGCCTGCGCCTGGTCGGTGATGACCTGCTGCGCATCCAGCGAGTACTGCGCCGAGCGGGCGGCCGCGCCGACCTGGGTGGTCAGGCCGCCAAGGGCACCGTTCAAGGTCACCGTGCCGCTGTTGAAGGTCTTTGCGTTCTCGACCTTGGCCAGTGCCAGCGCGTTGCTGTTGTCCGACGAACCGGCCCCGACCGGGGTGATGTTGAAGGTGTCGCCCGGCTTGGGCGCACCATCCAGCACGAAGCTCCAGCCGTTGGCGCTGATGGTCTGGCCGGCGGTGTAGGCGAAGGGGCCGGCACCGTCGATGGTGTACTGGTTGTTGGCGGTGAAGACGATGGCTGCCGGATTGCGCAGCGCGCCGTTGGCCGCATCGGCGACCTTGACGTCGGTCAGCTTGCCGCTGCCGGTATTGGCGGTCGCGGCGGCACCCTTGATCGGCGCGGCGGCGGCGAGTCGCGACGGATCGGTGATCGCCACGCTCATGCTGCCGGCCACGTTGGCGGTGGGCTGCAGCAGGAAGCGGTCATTGGCCGCAGGCGTGCCACCGACCACCAGCGCAACGCCGTTGATCACCAGCGGATCGGCGGCGCTGCCGCTGCCGGTCAACGGCAGGCTGGCGCCGGTGTCGGCCCGGTTGGCCTGCCACTGGGTGCCATCGAAGCGCAGCACGATGTTCTGTGCGTCCAGCTTGGACAGGTCACCGAAGCTGGCCTGGATCGTGGCGCTGCCGGTGTTGCTGGTGTTGTTGGTCACCCGCGGCGAGCCGATGTTGAACAGGTCCGTACCCATCTGGCCGTACAGGTCCACACCGTTGCGATGGGTCTCGTTGAAAGTGCTGGCCAGGCCGATCGCCAGCTTGCCGAGCTCGGCCTGCGCCGGCGTCAGCACGGTCTCGCGGAACTCCATCAGGCCACCGACCTGGCCGCCCAGCGCCTTGGAATCCAGCACCACCTTCGCGCCCTGGGTTTCCAGCGCCAGCTGCAGGCGCTCGGGTTGGTAGGCATCGGTGACGGTGGTGATCTTGCTGGCGGTCGCACCGACCACCAGCGCCTGGCCGCCGGCGGTGTAGACGTTCATGAAGCCGCCGTCCTGGATCACCGCGTTGCCGCCGGTGTACCCCACCAGGCTGGCGATCAGCTGGTCGCGACGGTCGAGCAGGTCCGGTGCGGCGTTGGCGGCATTGCTGCCGATCGCCCCGTTGATCTGTGCGACTTCGGCCGCCAATCGGTTGATCTCGGTCGCCGCGGCACTGATGCCGTTGTTGACCTCGCTGTTCAGGCTGTCCAGGCTGGTATTGAGCTGGCGGAAGCGGTTGGCCAGCGTATTGGCGCTGTCCAGTACGTTCTGCCGGTCGGCGGTAGCCGACGCATTGGACGACAGCCCACTGACCGAGTCGAAGAAGTTCGACCACACCCCGGCGACGTTCGTCGAGGCTTCGGAAAACAGCGAGTCCACGCGGTCCGCCATGGTCGACAGCTGCTTCAACCGCGCCAGCTCACCACTGCCGTCCAGCAGGCGCGAAATGGCCAGCTGATCGGCGACGCGGCGGATGTCGGCGATGCGCGTGCCGCTGCCTACGGTGCCATACCCCATCTGTTGCGGATCGGCGGTGGCGAAGTCCACGCGCTGCCGGCTGTAGCCCACCGTATTGATGTTGGCTACGTTGTGGCTGGTGGTCGCCAGGGCACGCTGGAAGGCGAGCAGGGCGCTGGTACCGGTGGAGAGCACGCTGGTCATAGGGGTCCTCAGCGACGGGCGATGCCCAGCGCTGCCTGGGCAGTGCTGGCGAAGGTGCGACCCAACTGCGCGCCGGCATCGCCGATGGCGGCTACCGCGCGTTCGATGGTCGGGCCACCAGCAATGCTGGCGATCTTGTTGGCATACGACGGGTCGGTCGCATAGCCGGCCTGCTGCAGCCCGCGCGCGAAGCCGCGTACGTCGGTACCGGCCTGCAGGGCCTTCTGGTAACGCGGGTTGGTCTTCAGCAGGCGCACGTAGTCGGCGAAGCTTTCCGCTGGCGAACTGTAGCTGCGGAAGCTGGCCGTTTCGTTGCGGCGCGCGCCGTCGACGTATTCGTGGGTGCCTACCGTGGCGCGGTCACCGCTCCAGCCGGTGGCCTTGATGCCGAACAGGTTGTGCGCGCTGCGGCCATCGCCATGGGTGATCTGGCGCTTGCCCCAGCCGGTTTCCAGCGCCGCCTGTGCAACCAGCGCACGCGCGTCCACGCCGAGTTCCTTGGCCGCGGTCTGTGCGTGCTGCCAGATGCCGGCGACGAAGCCTTCCGGTGTGTGCGAGCCCAGCCGCGCCACGGCCGAACTGCTGGCCAACGTGTCGATGGCCGACGGTCCGGTGCCGCGGTTGGTCGCGGTGGCCGACCACTGGTCTTCAGCCGCGACCGGTGCAGTCGCCGCCAGCGCCTGCGATGCGTACGGATCACTGCTGCCCAGGGCCTGATGCAGGCTGCTGCTGTCACGGCCGGCGATCAGGTCCAGCGTCTGCTCCATCGGCTGCAGCATCCGCGGCGAGGTGCCGGCGGCCATCTGCTGCAGCATGCGCACGGCCTGGTCGGCATCATCGAGCGGCATGGGCGGTGCGCTGGTGGCAGGCGCATTGAGCTGGTACGCGCGGGTGGCGTCGGCCGGCTTGATCTGCGGGTCCAGCGCCGGGCCGGCGCCGTCCGTGCCGGAAAGCTGGCGCGTGATCACCGCAGACAGGCCCAGTCCCTTGCCGCGCGTCATCGCTTCGGCGATCTTCTGGTCGTACATCTCGCGGAACATGGTGTTTTCGCCGGGAAACAGCGAATCGCCAAAGCTGGCCTCGCGCATGCTCTTGACCATCATCTGCGCGAACTGACCTTCAAGCTGGCGCGCGACCTTGTCGACCTGGGCCGGGTCGGTTCGCTGTGCTGGATTGAGTTCGAAGGCCGGCTGGATGCGCATGTCAGATGACCTCGAGCTCGGCGCTCAGCGCACCGGCCTGCTTGAGGGCTTCCAGGATCGCGATCAGATCACCCGGTGCGGCGCCCACGGCATTGACCGCGTGCACGATTTCATCCAATGAGGTGCCGCCGTTGAACTTGAACATGCGGCTGCCCTCGTTGGTGGCGGTGATGGTGGACTGCGGGGTCACCACGGTCTGGCCGCCGGCCAGCGCATTGGGCTGGCTCACGTTGCTGCCTTCCTGGATGGTCACCGTCAGCGAGCCGTGCGAAATGGCCGCTGCGCCCACGCGCACCTGCTGGCCGATCACCACGGTGCCGGTACGCGCGTTCACCACGACCTTGGCCGGCGCGCTGCCCGGGGTGAGTTCAAGACTCTCGATGCGGGCCAACAAGCCGATGCGGGCACCGGGGTCGGTCGGCGACTGCACCGCGACCGTGCCGCCATCAACGGCGCGGGCGACGTTGTCACCGAAGGCGTTGTTCAATGCCGCGACCATGCGCGACACGGTGGTGAAGTCGTTCTGGTGCAGGTTGAGGGTGATCTCGCCGGAGGCGCCGAACACATCCGGCACCGCGCGTTCGACGGTGGCGCCGTTGGGAATGCGGCCGACGCTCGGCACGTTGACCGAAACGCGGGAACCATCGCGCCCCTGCGCGCCGAAGCCGCCGACCACCAGGTTGCCCTGGGCGATCGCATAGACCTGGCCGTCGGCTCCCTTCAGTGGGGCCATCAGCAGCGAGCCACCGCGCAGCGACACCGCATTGCCGATCGACGACACGGTGATGTCGATCGGCTGGCCGGGTTTGGCGAAGGGCGGCAGCTCGGCGTGGATGGCCACGGCTGCCACGTTCTTCAACTGCGGATTGACGTTCGACGGAACATTGACGCCCAGCTCGCCCAGCAGGTTCTTCAGGCTCTGCACGGTGAACGGGGCTTGGCTGGTGCGGTCGCCGCTGCCGTCCAGGCCGACCACCAGGCCGTAGCCGACCAGCGCATTGCCGCGCACGCCGCCGACCTGGGCGATGTCCTTGATGCGCTCAGCGTGCGCGGGCAGCGCGGCGGCGGCAACGGCCAGCGCGGCGATCAGCAGGCGGGCGGGAAAAGAGGTAAGGGTCATGGCAGGCATGCTCAGAACGGCGCCAGGCCGGAGTTGAAGAAGCGGCTCAGCCAGCCCATGGCATTGGACTGGGCGACCGCGCCACGACCGCCGTAGACGATGCGGGCATCGGCAACGCGGCTGGAAGGAATGGTGTTGTCCGGGCCGATGTCGGCGGCGCGCACGATGCCCTGTACCTGCACCAGTTCGTCGCCCTGGTTCAGACGCAGGTTCTTCTGCCCCTGCACGACCAGGTTGCCGTTCGGCAGTCGCTGCATCACCGTGACGGTCACGTTGCCCTGCAGGCGGTTGCTCTGCGCGCTGTTGCCACGGCCGGTGAAGTCACGCGAACCGTTCGCGGTGGCCGACAGAATGTCCTTGCCGCCCAGGGTGACCGGCGCGCCGAAGATCGTCGGCGTCCCGATGGCCAGCTCGGACTCCTTGCTGGTGGCGGTGTTGGCGCTCATCTGCGCCTGGGTGTTTTCCAGCAGGGTGATGGTCAACAGGTCGCCCACGTCGCGCGCACGACGGTCCGAATACAGCTGCAGTGACGGGCCGGCGGCGTAGATCGCGCCGGCGGTAGCCTGCGACTGCGGCGGCATCACCGGCTGCACCGGCAGCATCGCCGGGTAGGGACGCACGTCGCCGGCGATCACGCAGCCGCCCAGCAGCGCGATGGCGGCGGCAGCAAGGGACAGGCGGGCGAGGGAGGCGGGAAGCAGCATGATGGCAGTCCGGTCAGACGTTGTTGTTGAGGTAGCCGAGCATCGAGTCGGTGGTCGAGATCGCCTTGGCGTTCATTTCATAGGCGCGCTGGGTTTCGATCATCGACACCAGCTCTTCGACCACGTTGACGTTGCTGCCTTCCAGCGCACCCTGGACGACGTTGCCCAGGCCGTTGAGACCGGGGTTGCCGTTCTGCGCGGGGCCTGACGCGGTCGTTTCCAGGTACAGGTTTTCGCCGCGGGCCTGCAGGCCTGCCGGATTGATGAAGTCGGTCAGCGTGAGCGCGCCGATCTCCACGGTGGCCGCGTCGTCGGCCATCTTCACGCTGACGGTGCCGTCGGTGCCGATGGTCAGCGTCTGCGCGCCTTCCGGAATCTGGATGCCGGGCTGCACGGGGTAACCGCTGTTGGTGACCAGCTCACCGTCCTGGTTGACCTTGAACGAACCATCGCGGGTGAACGCGGAGCTGCCGTCGGGCATCGACACTTCGAAGAAGCCGCGTCCGTTGACCATCACGTCCAGCGCGCGACCGGTCTGCTGCTGGCTGCCCTGCTCGAAGTTCTTCGCCGTGGCGACCACGCGCACGCCCGTGCCCAGCTGCAGGCCGGTCGGCAGCTGGGTCTGCGCCGACGAGGCGCCACCGGGCTGACGCACCTGCTGGTACAACAGATCCTCGAAACTGGCACGGTCCTGCTTGAAGCCGGTCGTGTTCGTATTGGCGAGGTTGTTGGACACCACCGACATGCGCGTCTGCTGCGCGTCCAGTCCGGTCTTGGCGATCCACAGTGCCTGGTTCATGGTCAGTTCCTCTGCTGGTTGCCCGCGCCGACGTGGTCGGGGCGGATGACCTGCGACAGGCGCAGGTGCTTCACAGGGGGTACTGCAAGCGGCGTGCCATTGCGGCGCGCCGGATTTCCGTCATCTGTCGGCGGGTCAGCCGTTCAGGCGCAGCAGGCTGTTGGCGCTGCGTGCGTTCTCGTCGCCGTGCTTGATCACTTTGACCTGCATTTCGTACTGGCGCTGCAGCTGGATCATCTGCACCAGCGCGCCGGCGGCATCCACGTTGCTGCCTTCCAGCTGGCCGCTTTCAAGGGCCTTGCCCTGGGTCTGCACGAACGGCTGCTGCGGATCGGTATTGCGGAACAGGCCGTCCAGGCCACGCTCCAGCCGCGCATCGTCGGCGGCCACGACCTTGATCCGGCCGACCACTGCCATCGTCTGCGGGCCTTCCCCCAGCGGAATGATCGAGATCGTGCCGTCGTTGCCGATCTCCATCGCCTGGTGGGGCGGGATGGCGATCGGGTTTTCGTTCTCATCCAGCACCGCATGGCCGCCGGCGGTGACCAGCTGGCCATTCGGCGTCAGTGACAGGGCGGCGCCACGCGTATAGGCCTCGCCGCCGCCGGGTGCCTGCACGGTCAGCCAGCTGCCGGCCTGCAGTGACAGGTCCAGCGGGTTGCCGGTGATGTGCTGGGCGCCCATGCGGCGGTTGAACCCTGCATCCACGTGCACGGCGTCCACCCGCGAGGCGAAGCCCGGTCCGCGGATCGGGAACGCTTCGGTGTTGGCCAGTGCTTCCTTGAAGCCAGGCGTATCGGTATTGGCGATGTTGTGTGACAGCGTGCCCTGCGCCTGCAGGGAAGCGCGCGCACCGGTCATCGCGACGTAGAGGGCCTTGTCCATCGTGGAAGCTCCGTGCTGCGGTCAGTCGGCCATCATCAACGGATGTTGATGATGGTCTGGGTGACCTGGTCCTGGGTGCTGAGCATCTGCGAGTTGGCCTGGAAATTACGCTGGGCCACGATCATGTTCACCAGCTGCTCGGTGAGGTCGACGGTGGACGATTCCAGTGCGCCGGCCTGGATCTTGCCCAGGTCCGACGAATCCGGCGCCGAGGTGCGCGGCGAACCGGAGGCGAAGGTCTCCACCCACATGTTGTCGCCGGTGGACTGCAGGCCCTGTGCGTTGTTGAAGTTGGTCAGGGCGACCTGGCCCAGTGCCTTGTCATCACCGTTCGAGTAACGCGCGAACACCACGCCCTGCTCGGACACGCTGATCTCGTTGAGCTTGCCGGCCGCGTAGCCGTCCTGCTGGAAGTTGCGCAGAGCGAACTTTTCGCCGTACTGGGTGGAGCCGGCCACGTCCAGGGTCAGGTTGAGCTGGCCGGCACCGGTGGCGGGGGTGAAGCCATCCAGCGTGATGCGGCCGTTCGCCGGGGCGACCAGGGCGCCGCTTTCGCTGAACTGCAGCGTGCTCGGTGCGCCGGCGGCCTGGCCGTCCACGTAGTTGTACACCTGCCATTCGTTGGCGGTGGCGCCCTTGACGAAGTAGGAGGTCTGCGTATGGCTGACACCCAGCGAGTCGTACACGGTCACGCCGCCGCTGGACTGGCTGTAGCTGTTCGAGTCGGTGGGATCGAACGGCGTCACGGTCGGCTGGGTGCTGTTGGCGGGCAGGGTGAAGGCGAGCTGCACGTTGCCGGTCTGCTTGGGCGGGCTGTCGGTGGTCAGCAGCTGCAGGTCGGTCAAGCGTCCGGAATCGAAGGTCGTGCCATCGGCATTGGGGGTGAACACCTGCAGGCGCGCACCGGCCGGGTTGACCACGAAGCCCTGCGCGTCGGTCTGGAAGTTGCCGGCGCGCGAATAGGCGCGCTGGCCGTTGACGCTCATGGTGAAGAAGCCTTCGCCCGACACGGCCAGATCCAGGCTGCGACCGGTCTGCGAATTGTTGCCCTGGCTGAACTGCTGGGCGACGTTGGACACGCGCGCGCCCGAACCCACCGCATTGCGCGACAGGCCGTAGCTGGTGGCCGAGAACAGGTCGGCGAATTCAGCGCGCGACTGCTTGAAGCCGGTGGTGTTGACATTGGCGACGTTGTTGGCGGTGACACTGAGGTCGGTGTTGGCGGCGTTGATGCCGGACAGCGAGACGTTGAAAGCCATGGTGGACTCCTCGTTGAAGCGGTCTGGGGGCTCAGCTGATGCGGAGCACGTAATCGATCGGGGCGGCGCCCAATCCCTTGAGATTCAGGTACAGCCCGTCGGAACCGACGGTCACGCTTTCCACCGGCGCTTCCACGTACGTGCCGAGCTTGGTCTTCGCCCCGGCGGTGTCGGTGTGGTTGGCCACCAGCGAGTAGTTGCCCGGCGGCAGGCGGTCGCCGCTGCTGTCCTTGCCGTCCCACACGAAGTTGGTCTCACCGGCTGCGGCGGCCTCCACGGTGATCTGGGCCACTTTCAGGCCGTTGGCATCGGTGATGTCCACGTTGATCATGCCGGCGCTCGGTGCAGCCACCAGGCCACCGACGGTGCCCTCGCTTTCCAGCACCATCTTCTCCGAAGGCACCAGCACGTCGTGACCGACCAGCGCGGCGCCGCGCAATACCTGGTCGCTGGCCATCGAGGTCTGGAAACCCTTGACCGTGGTGTTGAGGTCGGTGATGCCCTGCACGGTCGACATCTGTGCCATCTGCGCGACCATCTGCGTGTTGTCCATCGGCTTCAATGGATCCTGATGCTGCAGCTGCTCGGTCATCAGGCGCAGGAAATCGGCCTGCTCCAACGTGTCTTTCTTCTTGCTGGCGCTGCTGTTGGGCGAGTTCAGGCCCAGCGCGGAGTAGACATCCTGGCTGGACTGGGTGGTGATGGCGGTGCTCATTGGGTTCGTCTCCGGGGCGCGCGTCAGCGGCCCATGGTCAGCGTGGCGAGGGCCAGTTCCTTGGCGGTACCGAGCATTTCCACGCCGGCCTGGTAATTGCGTGAGGTAGAGATCAGGTTGACCATCTGCGCCACCGGATCCACGTCGGCCTGGTAGATGTAGCCGTCGCCGTCGGCCAGCGGATGGCCGGGTTCGTAGCGCTTGATCGGGGCGGCGTCGCTCTGCTGGATCTCCTTGATCTGCACCGAGGTGACATTCGGGTCGGTGCGGCTGGTGACTGCCTGGAAGATCGGCTCCAGCGGCTTGTACACCGCCTCGGGCGAGCCGGCGACCGAATCGGCGTTGGCCAGGTTGGAGGCGATGGTGCTCATGCGCACCGACTGCGCCTGCAGGGCAGACCCGGCGATGTCGAAGATGGGGAGGTTGCTCATGGCTTATTGCCCTGTGATCGCGGTGAGCATGGAGCGCACCTTGGATTCGACGAAACTCAGCGAGGCGCGGTATTCCAGCGCGGCGCGGCCGTAGGCGGCGCGCTCGGCATCGGGGTCGACGGTGTTGCCGTCGACGTTGGGCTGCACCCCTTCGCGGCTGATCTGGAACGGGTTCAGTCCGTTGCCGATGGCCAGGTGCTGTTCGTTGGTGGTGCTCATCAGGCCGTTGCCGGCCTGCCCCTGGGCGCTGCGCAGGGCGGCATCGAAGTCCATGTCCTGGGCCTTGTAGCCCGGGGTGTCAGCATTGCCGAGGTTGCTGGCGATCAGCTTCATGCGCTGCTCGCGCAACGGCATGGCCTGGGCGTGGACACCCAGGTAGTCGGAAATCAGGTTGGACATGGCGCGCTCCCACGGAACAGTGCCGGCAAAGCTGCAAGCGCCGTGCCAAAGCGGAGCTGCGGTGAGCGTGGTTGCACGCTTGAGGCGTGGGGCGGGCCCGTGCGGGACACGCCGTGAACCCATCCATGGGGGCTCGTTTCCGCCCGTCCGGGGCTCCAACGGTCCCGCACGGGCCCGCCCCACGCCTCCGGACGGCCCACGTGCGCGGTCAGGCAGGGCAGGTGGCGCCGCGCCATGCTCGGCGGACTGGAGAGGGGCGTCAGGCGGCCTGGGCGACCTTGCGCAGGCGGTCCAGGACGAAATCGGCGAGTTCGTGCGGTGAGTACTTGGCGACGAAGGCGTTTGCGCCCACGCGTTCGACCATCGCGTTGTTGAACACGCCCGACAGGGAGGTGTGCAGCAGCACGTACAGGCCGGCCAGTCCCGGGTGGCGCCGGATTTCCGTCGTCAGGGTGTAGCCGTCCATCGCGGGCATCTCGATGTCGGAGATCACCATCGCGTACCGCTGGGCGGGGTCTTCACCCGCCGCGTGGATCTGCAGCAGGTGGTCCAGTGCCTGCTTGCCATCGGACAGCAGGGTCGCGCCCACGCCGAGCTGGTCCAGCACGCTGCGGATCTGCTGCCGGGCGACGCGCGAGTCATCCACCACCAGCACCTGCATCTGCGGACCGTCGGCCGGCATGGCCAGGGCCGGGTCCAGCACCGCTTCGCTGCGGGTGCCGGCGATGTCGGCCAGCACGCTTTCCACGTCGATGACCTGGATGAGCTCGCCCTGGAAGCGGGTGACAGCCGTCAGGTAGCTGGATTCGGCGCCCAGTTCCGGCGGCGGGTGGATGTCCTGCACGGCGATGTTGACGATGCGCTCCACCCCGCTGACCAGGAAGCCCTGGATCGAGCGGTTGAACTCGGTGACCACCAGATAGCCGGGGCCATCGGCATTGTCGCGCTCGGGGTGACCGATGGCCACGCCCAGGTCCAGCACGGGCACCGAGCGGCCCCGCACATCGGCCACCCCGGAGAACTCGCTGGGCAAGCCGGGCACCTGGAACAGCTCCGGTCGGCGCAGTACTTCCTGCACCTTGAACACATTGACGCCAAAAAGCTGGCGTCCGCCAAGCCGGAACAGCAGCAGCGCCAGGCGGTTGTGGCCAGCCAGGCGGGTACGTTGATCGATGCGGTTGAGCAGGTCATGTGACATGGGAGAGGTATCGGCGCTGGCGGTCCTTACTTGAGTCGTCGTGCGTGCGTGATCTGGCACAGCACTTGCAGCGGGCCTGTCGAACTTTGCCGTGGGGGTTGCATGCCTACCTTTAAATCACTGTGCTGGCTGCTGGCCCTTGCCAGCGCGCCGGTCGCGGCCGCGCCCTCGTGGCAGCCGGTGGACACCATCCGCACTGCAGCGCTGTCTCTGCTGGGCGAGGGGGCACAAGGCGAGGCCGTGGTGGCCGATGCGCTGCGTTTGCCTGCCTGTGGCCAAGGGCTCACTGCCCAGCCCACCGCCAACACCACCGTGGAAGTCAGCTGCCCGGATGCCGGCGGCTGGCGCCTGTTCGTGCCGGTGAAGGTGCGCCGGGAGCAGACCGTACTGGTGCTGTCGCGCGGCATCGCGGCTGGAGAAACCCTGTCTGCGGCCGATATCGGGACGGCGCAGCGTGACGCCGCGCGGATTGCCGGTGCCGTGCTGGCCGATCCTGCCGCGGCCGTGGGGCGCGTGGCGCGGCGTACGCTGTCGGCCGGCAGCCTGCTGTCCGCGTCGGACCTGGTCGCGCAGCGGCTGGTCCGGCGTGGCGACAACGTGGCGCTGGTGTCACGCCGGGGCTCGGTCGAGGTACGGGTGGTCGGCAAGGCACTCGGTGATGCCGGTGAGAACGAGCGGCTGTCGGTGGAGAACCTGGCCTCCCGCAAGGTGGTACAAGGGACCGTGGCCGCCAACGGCGACGTTTTAGTGACGCGCTGAGAAAGTGCAGAAATCCCCTAAAGATCACGGTCGGGCGGCCGTTATCGATATTGAACGGCAACCCGAGGAGCTCCCATGAGCCAAAAAATCGACGGCACGATGCAGGCAGCGCAGACGCTGCGTGCGGTGGGCCCGACCAGTCGCGCCGGCGTCAGCGCCGATACGCCTGCGCGCCCGATTGAAGCAGCGGACAGCCTCAAGCTGACCGGTGAAGCGACCAACCTGCAGGCGCTCGAGCGCAGCCTGAGCAGTGCCCCGGCCATTGACGCCGAGCGGGTGCAGGCCGTGCGCGAGTCATTGCAGAACGGCAGCTACCGGATCAACCCGGAAGCGATCGCCTCGCGCATGCTTGATCTGGACCAGCAGCTGCAGGGATGAGCACGCTGATGAGCGAGCCGATGCAACGCCTCAGTGACGCGCTGGATGCAGAGCGTCTGGCCTTGGTCGCACATGACGTGCAGGCCCTGATCCGTGCCACCAGCGCCAAGCTGGATGCGTTGCGGACGCTGGACCGTGCGCCGCCGATGGGCGAATCCGCGCAGCTGGAAGTCCTGGCTGAGCGCAATCGCGCCAACGGCGTGCTGCTGTCGCGGCGCCGTCGCGAGGTCAACTGGGCCCTGCGCCAGCTGGGCCGCAGCGAAGATGCACCGGCATATGACAGCAAGGGCCAGTCACAGCAGTTGACCGCGCGCAGGCCGTTGGCCGTCGCCTGATCTGATGCGTCCCGTGCGTGCTGGCGCTGCGCGCAGCGCGGCCGGCAGGTGCGCGCTCGTCGTATAGTGGGGGCCGTTTTCCGTAACGCCGGACGCCCCTGTGCCTGCAGCCGCCTCGAACGCCCCCGTCCCTTTCCCTTCGCCACAGCTGCTGCAGGCCCTGCTTGCGCCGGTGCGCGAGGGACTGCTGCTGTTCACCGATGACGATGCGGTGGTGCTTGCCAATCCAGCCGTCGATGCACTGCTGGCCGGCAGCGAAACCGGCGAGGACGGCGCGCCGCAGCGCCTGCGTGCCCTGCTGCCCCCCGATGCCATGGCCGTGGCCCGCAAGGAAGGCCAGTGGAGCGGCAGCCTGGTGATGGGCGAGGGCGTGGTTACGGCCCAGCTGTATCACCACCGCGATCAGGCCATCGGCTATTACCTTGGCCTGTTCCGTCGCATTGAAGGGCAGGAGGACTACGAGCGCGAACTGCAGCAACGGCATGCGGAACTCCGCCAGGCCTACCTGCGATTGAACGGGGCGCAGGAAAAACTGCTCCAGTCGGAGAAGATGGCCTCGATCGGGCAGCTGGCGGCGGGCGTGGCGCACGAGATCAACAATCCGATCGGCTATGTCCACTCCAACCTGGGCAGCCTGCAGGAATACCTGCGCAGCCTGTTCACGGTGATCGAGGCATACGAGCGCGCGTTGCGCGCACCGGATCCGAAGACCCTGATCCCGGAGATCGACGACATCCGTCACCGCCTGGACATCGATTTCATCAGCCGCGACCTGCCGCAGCTGATGGCCGAGTCGCGCGAGGGCATCGAGCGGGTCACCCGCATCGTCCGCGACCTGAAGGATTTTTCGTATTCCGGCCGCGATGAGTCGTGGAAGCTGGTGGATCTGCATTCCGGTCTTGAATCGACGATCAACATCATCTGGAACGAGCTGAAATACAAGGTGGAACTGCACCGCGAGTTCGGCCAGTTGCCGCTGGTGGAGTGCCTGCCCTCCGAGCTCAACCAGGTGTACATGAACCTGCTGCTCAACGCCGGTCACGCAATCGCCGACCGCGGCGTCATTACCGTGCGCACCGGCGTGGACGGCGAGCATGCGTGGGTGGAGTTCGAAGACAGCGGTGGCGGCATTTCGCCCGAGCTGCGCCAGCGGATCTTCGATCCGTTCTTCACCACCAAACCGGTGGGCAGTGGCACGGGCCTGGGCTTGTCGATTTCCTACAGCATCATCAACAAGCACAACGGCCGCATCGACCTGGACAGCACGCCCGGCGTGGGGTCGACGTTCCGCGTGGTACTGCCGATCAAGCAGCCGCGATAGCGGGGTGTATGCCGGGCTGCGCCCGGCACCTGCAGAGGCGACAGCAACAGCCGAAGCAACTGCAACTGCCGAAGCAACATCAAAGGCTGCAGGACTGTGGGCTGGCGGGGCGGGGTGGGTTGGCGGGGGACGGCAAGGGCCGCATCCATGCGGGCCTCGTTTCGTGCCATCCATGGCACTCAACGCCCCCGCCAACCCACCCCGCCCCGCCTTCGACAGGTCCATGGGGGCCATGGAACCGTTGGCATGCCGACCGGTAGCGCCGACCCATGGTCGGCGGAGGGTGGGGAAATGGGGTCTGATGGTTTCCGCCGACCATGGGTCGGCGCTACCGCCTTTCTCTTTTTTTTTACGCGGCGGGCGGCCACGGAACCTGTCAGGGGGCCGGGCGGTGGGGCTGGGCGGGGGCGTTGAGTGCCATGGATGGCGGGTCCACGTCATCGCATTCGCGCTGCCGCTCCCACGCTTTGCTTCGCAAACCGCGGGCCCCGTCTCACCAGCACCCACACCCCGCCGCTTCGCGGCCGCCCCTGACTCAGGGGCTCCCTCCACCAGACGGCTTGCCGTCATCGGTAGCGCCGACCCATGGTCGGCGGAATGTCCCCGCCAGCGGCCCGCTGCGCTCGCCGACCATGGGTCGGCGCTACCGCTCTTCTTTCTTTTCATACGCGGCGGGCAGCCACGGAACCTGTCGAGGGCCGGGCGGTGGGGCTGGGCGGGGGCGTTGAGCGCCATGGATGGCGCGAAACGAGGCACGCATGGATGCGGCTCTTGCCGTCCCCCGCCCAGCCCCACCGCCCGGCCCCAAGCAAGCAGCCTGTTGTCAGAGCCCGCCGCGAGGGGGTCTCACCCGTTCGACCACCTACCGCAGCAGGCGATCTTCCGCCGTGTCCAGCACATCCGCCGCCGGTGCACCGCCGCCGTTGCCGCGCCGCTGCTCCTCGTAGGTGCGGAATGCCTGGTGGATGTGCTTGCGCAGTTCGTCGTCATTCCAGGGCTTGGTCAGGAAACGGTAGATCGCGCCGCGGTTGATGGCGTCGGTCACCGTGTTGAGATCGGTGTAGCCGGACAGCACCAGGCGGATCGTGTCCGGGTAGAGCATCTTCACCCGACCCAGGAACTCGGTCCCGCTCATGTCACTCATGCGCTGGTCGGACAGGATCACCTGCACATCGTTGATCGCCAGCAGGTCGAATGCATCACGGACGTTGCCGGCTGCCAGGATCCGATAGCCGTCGCGGCGGAACAATCGCACCAGGGAGCGCAGTACGTTCTCTTCATCGTCCAGCAGCAGCAGCGTGCGGTCCGGGCGGGTCTCGGCGAAGGCTTCCGGACGCAGGTAGCGACGGCGCAGGGTCATGCCCGCCGCATCGGCTGACATGGGCTCACCGAACAGATACCCCTGGAACACGTCGCAGTCGTTGCGGCGCAGGAAACCCAACTGTGCCTGCGACTCGACGCCATTGGCGATCACCGTCATGCCCAGTTGGTGGCCCATGGCGATGATGGCGCGGGCGATGGCGGCCTCGCGGTTGCCGGCCGGCGCACTCTTGATGAAGCTGCGGTCGATCTTCAGCTTGTCCACCGGATAGCGCACCAGCGCACTCAGGCTGGAATCACCGGTGCCGAAATTGTCCAGGCTCAGGCTGATGCCTTCGTTGCGCAGGTTGACCAGCGTTTCGTGGACGAAATTCACGTTGTTGGTCAGCGCGCTTTCGTTGATCTCCAGCGTCAGCATCGGCGCGGGAACGCCGGCGGCCTGCATCAGTCCCATCACCTCGGTGAAGAAATTGGGACGCAACAGCTGCAGGGTGGAGACATTGACGGCGATGGTGAAATCATCGAAGCCCTGGTCGCGCCACAGCTTGGCCTGCTTCAGGGCGCCCTCCAGCACCCAGGTGCCGATCTGCACGATGATGCCCAGCCGCTCGGCCGTGCGCATGAACCTCTCGGGCACCAGCATGCCCAATGTCGGCGACTGCCAGCGAAGCAGCGCCTCCATGCCCACCACATGGCCATCGCGCGAGCTGACCAGCGGCTGGTACCGCAACTTCAACTCGCCATTGGGAATGGCGTCGATGATCTGCCGCGCGATGATGCTCTCGCTGTGCGCGCTCGGCGGCGTATCGAGGGCATGGATGCGCACGGCATTACCGCCTTCGCGGGCGGCCTGGTACAGCGCATCCTCGGCGTGGTCGAGCAGACGCGATGCATTGCTTGCGTGCTCCGGACACAGGCTCACGCCGACCTTGCCGGTCATGAACAAGGTGTACGGCAGCACCGACAGCGGAAGCTCGAGCTGCTGGCGCAGCTCCTCGGCCAGGTCTTCGGCCAGCGGCACGTCAGGAGTGCGCGGCACCGCCACCAGGAACTCGTCGCTGCCATGCCGCCACAGCTTTCCACGGCCACGCAGCCACAGCTTCAGGCGCTGGGCCACCAGCACCAAAGCCTGGTCGCCGACCTCTGCGCTCATGTTCTCGTTGACCGACGCGAAGTGGTCGATGTCCACGTGCATCAACATAAGCGGCACGCCGCCGCCGGCCGCCTCGGTGACCATCGCCTGCAGCTCCGGATTACCGGCACCCAGGCGATCCGGTGCGTCGTCGATGCTGACCTGGGGCAGGGAGTTGTTCCACATTACGGAAGGTGTTCCAAGGCGTGCGTCGAGCGGGTGTCGACGCGATAGGGAAGATGCAGTTCGATCAGGGTACCTTCGCCGGGCGCGGATTGAATGCGCAACTGGCCGCCGACGCTCTGCGCCCGTTCGCGCATGACGATCAGCCCGAGCCCGCGCGGGCCGTGGGGATCAAATCCTTCGCCATCGTCGCGGACCTGCAGGTGCAGGCGGCCCTGGCCGATGTCACGCAGGTGCAGCAGCACCTGGCTGGCGCGCGCATGGCGCAGCGCATTGGTCAGGCTTTCCTGGGCAATGCGGAAGCAGGCCTGCTCGATGGCGTTGTCCGGCCGCTCGGGCAGGGTATCGATGTGCGCCAGCAGTTCGGTCTGCGACGCGCGGAACAACACCCCCGCCTGCCAGCGCAGCGCGGCCTCCAGCCCCAGCGCATCCAGCTGCGGCGGGCGTAGCAGCATGGACAGGTCGCGCAGCTTGCCCACCGTGCTGTCGGCCAGTCCGACGATCTGCTGCAGGTCTTCCCGGCGCCGTGCGCCATCTTCTTCGTCCAGTGCAGCCCAGGCCGACAGCTTGATCGCGGTGATGGCCTGGCCGATGTCATCGTGCAGGTCGCGCGATATGGCCCGGCGCTCGTCCTCCTGCAGCGAGAACAGGCGCCCGGCCATCGCGTGCAGCTCGCGGTTGCTGTTTTCCAGGGCGATGCGCGTGCGCTCGGTGTCGCTCAGGTCGCGCACGATCAGCAAGCGGCAGTCGCGCCCGCCGTAGCGCACTTCGCCAACGGACAGCCCGGCCTGGAAACCAGACCCGTCCACGCGCTGCATGCTGCTGACGATGGCATGGCCGGCGGTGTCCTCGGGCACCCGGTCCCGCAGCAGCGCGCGCACCGAGGACAGTCCCGATTCGGCCACCAGTGCCTGCAGCGGTTCGCCCAGCAGCGTATGGCCGTCATAGCCGAACAGCCGCACCGCAAACGCATTGGCGTACAGCACATGCTCATCGGACAGGATCACCACGCCATCGGGCAGCACCCGCACCAGCTCGCGGAACTGTTCTTCGCGCTCGCGCAGCAGGCGCCGGGACTGCTCGCGTTCGGTCACATCCTGCAGCGTGCCAAGCACCCGGGGGCGGCCCGCATCGTCCAGGCCGCTCTCGGCACGCAGGTGGGTCATCAATGGCCGGCCATCCATGCCGAGCAGCGGCAGCAGCACATCGACGTGCACCGGCTCGCCCGAGCTCATCCCCGCCAGCAGCTGTTCGGTCATCGCCGCGGTAGCGGCGTCGGCCGGCACCAGCAGTTCATCGAAGCGGTGCCACGTGCGGGCCTGTGGCGGGCGCCGCCCCAGCAGCAGGTAGACCTGCCGCGAAAAGCTGGCCAGCCCGGTGGCCGGATCGAGCTGCCACGCGCCGATGCGCGCCAGCTCGTGTGCTTCTTCGACCCGCGCCAGCGCCTGGTCCCGTCGCGCCAGGGCTTCATCTTCAGCGGTACGGTCGATGACGATCAGCAGGCGGGCAGGGCGCTCGTCGACATCGATGGCATTGCTGCGCAGCTCCATCTGCCGCACCGTGCCGTCCCGCAACTGCAGCGCCGATCGCAGCACGCAGGTCTGCTCGGGGTGCTCGCGCAACTGCTCCAGCTTCGCATCCAGCTGCGCTTCGGCGCCGGGCGGCCACAGGCAGCCGATCGGCTGGCCGAGCAGCTGCTCGCGTTCCCAGCCGAACAGCGTGCAGGCGGAAGGATTGGCGTCCAGGATCCGTGCCGTCTGCAGGTCATAGATGAGCACCGGGCCGGGGTTGCCGACGAAGGCCTGGCGGTGTCGCTTGTCCGATGCGGCCAGCCGGGTGGTGACCTGCAGCAGGTTCGCGCCGAACGGGCGCAGCAGCAGGTAGAGCAGGGTGGCGCTGGCGAAGATGAAGAACAGGCCTTTCGCGGTCTGCAGCCATGCGGCTTGGCGCGGGTCGGCGACGATGGCGTAGACCGCCGCGTCGCTGCTGGCCACCCAGGCGATCGCCAGCAGCAGGTAGACCAGCACCACGCGTCGACGTTCACGTCGCAGGGCGTCGCCCAAGCCGCTGGACGGGGTGGCTATGGGGATGTCGCCGTTGGGTTGCAGGGGCATGGCAGCTCGGGACCTGGGCGCGGGGCACGCGTGGGCGACGACGGACCCCATCTTAACGCGGCCCGGACATCGGTACCGGCCACCGCTGCCTCAATTATCGCGGCAGTCGGCCGCTAACGATTTCGTGCCCGGATATCGGGAGGGTGATCGGAGCAAGTGCGTGGATCAAGGGATCATTGCCAGCCTGTTGCAGCACCCGCTGGCCTCGGCGCTGGTCATCCTGGATCGGCAGGGCCATCCGCTCGCGGCCAATCCGGTGGCGCGCGAACACGGCTTGCCTGCGGCGGTCACCGCCTACCAGCCCATGCTCGAAGACATCCGCTTGCTGGCAGCCGATGGGGGCATCATCCCCTGCAGCCTGCCCGGCGGGCCCGGTGGCCGCCATGACGGCTGGATGCGCGCCGTGCATGACGGTGATGGGCACCTGCTCGCCTTTACCCTCAGCATTCCCCGGCCCTCCGGCAGCCAGGCCGGCGATCGCTGGGAGCTTGCGCTGGAGAGTGCCGGACACGGGCTGTGGGACTGGGACGTCGCCAGCGACCGGATGCTGCGCTCGCCTTACGGCGAGGCGTCGGGCGCGGGCGAGCTGCAGGAAGGCGCCAGCGCGCTGATGGACCGTGTCCACCCTGAAGACTGCGACCACGTCCGCGCCGCCATCCAGCGGCACCTGCGCGGCGAAGATGCGCAATACAGCGCCGAGTTCCGCTTCCGCCAGCCGGGCCGCCCGTGGCGCTGGGTGCTGGACCGGGGCCGGGTGGTCAGCCGGACGGCGGACGGCCAGGCGCTGCGGATGGTGGGCACGCACACCGACATCGAGCCGCAGAAACAGTTGGAAACGGTTCTGCAGGACCAGCAGGTCCACCTGCGGGAAGCGCAGCGCATCGCCAGCATGGGCAGCTGGTCCTGGGATCCGGTCAGCCGGCGGTTCTGGTGGTCGGCGGAGCTGCAGGCGCTGCTGGGTGTGAGTGCCGACCAGCCCGCCAGCCTGCGCGGCTGGCTGCGTCGGTTGCAGCCGCGCTCCCGCGGCGCGCTGCGCATGGCATGGCGGCGCCTGTGGCGCGACGGCCATCCGGCCAGCGTGGAGCTCGAGCTGGCGGCCCATCAGACATCGGCGGCAATGCAACTGCGGCTGTGGATGCAGCCCCTGCAGGCCGCCGACGGCCTGGTCCAGCGCGTGCTGGGCCAAGTGCAGAACATCAGCGAACAGCACCAGACCGATGCCCTTATCCGCTGGCGCACCGAGCTGCTGAACCGCGTTTCCGCCCTGGGCCGGATCGGCGGTTGCGAGATCGAAGTTGAAACCCGCCAGATGCAGTGGACCGAGGAGTGTTACCGCATCCATGGGCTGCGCAAGGAGCCGATCAGCCTGGAACAGGCGATGGCGCTGTATACCGATGACTCCCGCGCTGCCTTCGCGGCGGTGCTCGACCGCATTGGTGCCGGCGGCCTGCCTGAGCAGCTGGACCTGTGCTTCTATCGCCAGTCCGGGATGCGCGTCTGGGTGCAGGTGCTGGTCGAGATGGACCGGCGTGACGGTTTGCCGGCGCGATTTGTCGTGCTGTTCCGGGACATCACCCGCGAACGCGAAGCCAACGAGCGCATCGAGCTGCTGGCGCACTACGACCTGCTGACCGGCCTGCCGAACAGGATGCTGCTACGCGAGCAGACCGCCGATGCCATCGAAGAAGCGCGCGATCGCGGCACGCCGCTGGCGATGCTGTTCATCGACCTCGACGGCTTCAAGACGATCAACGACAGCTTCGGCCATGCGACCGGCGATACCCTGCTGAAAGCCGCGGCGAGCCGTCTCCACCAGGGGCTGCGCAACAGTGACCTGTTCGGGCGTTTCAGCGGCGATGAGTTCATTGTCGTACTGCGCGACCTGGCCGAGGCGGAAGATGCCGGACACGTTGCACGCAAGCTGATTGCCTCGCTGGCCGAGCCGCTGCATCGCGGGCAGGACCTGTTGAAGGTGGGCGCGAGCATTGGCATCGCGATGCTGGAAAGCGGTCGAGACGACTTTGAATCCCTGCTGCGCGCGGCCGATGCGGCCATGCATGCGGCGAAGGAAGCGGGACGCAATACCTACCAGTACTACAGCCAGGACGCACTGGCACGCATCCAGCGCCGCTTGGACATCGAGCACGCCCTGCACGGTGCCATCGAGCGCGAAGAGTTCAGCCTGGTCTACCAGCCGCTGATGCATGCCGATGCCGAGCAGCCGCCCGCGATCGAGGCGTTGCTGCGCTGGCACCTGCCGGGCCTGGGCTACTGCAGCCCGGCCGAGTTCATTCCCATCGCCGAAAAGTGCGGTGAGATCGTCCGGATAGGTGATTGGGTGCTCAACGAGGCCTGTCGGCAGGCTTCGGCCTGGGACCGCGCCGGTCTGGTCTTTGATCGCATCGCGGTCAATGTGTCGGCGGTCCAGCTGCGCGAACGCGGCTTCGCTGAGCGGGTCATCGAGGTCTGCCACGCGCAGGGCCTGTCACCCACACGGCTTGAGCTGGAGCTGACCGAGTCCGCCTTGATCCGTGACACGGAGATCCTGCGCCACTGCTTCGATGTCTTCGAGCGCCACAGCGTGCCGTTGGCCGTCGATGATTTCGGTACCGGTTTTTCCAACCTGCATTACCTCAACCGGTTCCCGGTGGGGCGGCTGAAGATCGACCGCAGCTTCGTGCAGGGAATGCTGGCCGATGCCGGCACGGCCGAGGTCACCCAGGCCATCGTCCATCTCGGCCACGCGCTGGGGATGAAAGTGGTGGCCGAAGGGGTGGAGACTGCGCAGGAAGACGCCATGCTGCGTCGCCAAGGCTGCGACGAGATACAGGGTTACCTGTACTCGCGCCCGTTGGTGCCGCGCGAGCTGGCGCAATGGTTGAGGCAGCCGCGCGATGCCGCCCATCGAGGCGTGGCGGCGGTTGTCGTCTGATCATCTGGTAGCGCCGAGCCACGCTCGGCGGAAAGCCAGGGCGCCGCGCGGTGCGCTCGCCGAGCACGGCTCGGCGCTACAGATCCGCGGCGGCCACGTCGAAACCCCCGCGGAGGCGGGGGCGCCCTGATGCCGTTGTAGCGCCGAGCCACGCTCGGCGGAGGCCAGGGCGCCGCGCGGTGCGCTCGCCGAGCACGGCTCGGCGCTACAGATCCGCGGCGGCCACGTCGAAACCCCCGCGAAGGCGGGGGCGCCCTGATGCCGTTGTAGCGCCGAGCCACGCTCGGCGGAGGATCAAGGCACCGCGCGGTGCGCTCGCCGAGCACGGCTCGGCGCTACAGGTACGCAGCGACCACATCGAGATCCCCGCGGAGGGGGGGGCGCCTGATGGCGTTGTAGCGCCGAGCCACGCTCGGCGGAAAGCCAAGGCACCGCGCGGTGCGCTCGCCGAGCACGGCTCGGCGCTACAGATCCGCAGCGACCGCGTCGAAACCCCTGCGGAGGCGGGGGCGCCCTGACGCCGTTGTAGCGCCGAGCCACGCTCGGCGGAAAGCCAGGGCGCCGCGCGGTGCGCTCGCCGAGCATGGCTCGGCGCTACAGATCCGCAGTGACCCCGTCGAAACCCCCGCGAAGGCGGGGGCGCCCTGATGCCGTTGTAGCGCCGAGCCACGCTCGGCGGAGGCCAAGGCGCCGCGCGGTGCGCTCGCCGAGCACGGCTCGGCGCTACAGATCCGCGGCGGCCACGTCGAAACCCCCGCGAAGGCGGGGGCGCCCTGATGCCGTTGTAGCGCCGAGCCACGCTCGGCGGAGGATCAAGGCACCGCGCGGTGCGCTCGCCGAGCACGGCTCGGCGCTACAGGTACGCAGCGACCACATCGAGATCCCCGCGGAGGCGGGGGCGCCTGATGGCGTTGTAGCGCCGAGCCACGCTCGGCGGAAAGCCAAGGCACCGCGCGGTGCGCTCGCCGAGCACGGCTCGGCGCTACAGATCCGCGGCGGCCACGTCGAAACCCCTGCGGAGGCGGGGGCGCCCTGATGCCGTTGTAGCGCCGAGCCACGCTCGGCGGATAGCCAGGGCACCGCGCGGTGCGCTCGCCGAGCATGGCTCGGCGCTACAGATCCGCGGCGTCCAGCCCCAGATCCCACGCTACGCTCGCATGCTCCGGGCACGGCAGTGGCGCTGCCGGCTGGGCTGCGGCGCGCAGGCCCAGCAGGGCAAGCTCGGCCCGTGCCAGCTGCTCCAGCTGTTGCAGCTGCTCACGTGCCGACGTGCGTGCCGCAGGGGGAGGCGGGCATGCAAAGGCCCCGGCAGTGCCGGGGCCTTCTTCACGCGCTTCTGCGACAGCCTGCATGCCGGGTCAGAACAGTTCGACGGTTCCAGCACCCATGCTCTGCTGGGTGACCGGCTTGTGCGGCGGTCGCTCCCACTCGTTGCGCATGTCGCGCAGCCGGTTGCCGGTGCGCTGCAGCGCGGTCGCCACTTCTTCGTCCGCCGCGCCACCGTGACGGTGCAGCAGTTCCTGCAGCGCCAGTGCTTCGCGGTTGATCGCGGTCAGTCGGTCCAGGTGGACGTGCACGCCGCCCAGGGCCTGGGTCGCGATGTCTTCGAACTGCAGGGCACGCACCGCTTCCGCGACGCTGCCGTCGATGGCGCGCGCACAGTCAGACACCTCGCGCATGCCGTCGCCCAGCGAGGCATTGATCTGCGCCACGTTGTCGACCATGGACGCGGCTTCGATGCGTGCATCGCGGGAGCGGTCCATGTCGCGCGAGGCCATGTGAGACACGGTTTCGCGCACCTTGGCGATGGCATCCTTCGAGCTGTGCGCCAGCTTGCGGATCTGCTCGTTGAAGGTGGTGGAGCGCTCGGACAGGTTGCGGACCTCGTCGGCTACCACGGCAAAGCCACGTCCGGCTTCGCCCGCACGGGCCGCTTCGATGGCTGCATTCAAGGCGAGCAGGTTGGTCTGGTCGGCGATGGACTTGACGTCTTCCAGCAGCGCGAAGATGCCATCCAGGTGCTGCGCCATCTGATCGATGTGCTGCACGGTGGTGCTGCTCTGGCCGCTGACCTGTTCCAGCGCCTCCACCAGTTGTTCCATCTGGTGGCTGGCGTGCTGTGCAAAGCGCGCCACGTCCAGCCCGGCCGAACCGTCTTCACCGGTGCGGTCGACGATGCGGGCGAGGGCCTGGTTCTGCTGGCGCGACTTGCGGTTCATCGCTTCGAAGCTGCCGCCCAGGCCGGATACCGCTTGGCGGATCAGGTCGCGGGCACGCTCGACTTCGCTGCGCGAACCTTCGATTTCGTTGCCGACGAAGCTGCGCAGTTCGGTCAGCAGCTGGTCCTGCTCACGCAGGACGCGATCCTGCTCCGGCGAGCGGTGCAGCGTGCTGCGGCTGCTCCACCAGGCAAACCCGAGCCAGCTGAGGGTCATCGTGGAAAGGATCGCCCAGCGCAGGGCCGCAGGCCACTCCAGTGCGAAGGCGAGGGGGAGCAGCAGGGTCAGCGCCAGCGGAGCAGCCAGGCGAATGATGGTGCGAGAGGACATGGACGTTCCCGGGAGAGTCACGAATGCAGTATCGGCCGTACCCCGGTTCTCTTTAACGCCGATGTGCACCGTCGCATGCCTTTTTTCGCACCAGCTGATCACGGCTGGGGTGGCACAGGCGTCGCGGTAGAGCCGGCTTCAGCCGGCTGGTGCAGAGATGGGTAGAGCCGGCTTCAGCCGGCTGGGTGAGGAACAGCCGACTGAAGTCGGCTCTACCGGTCGGCTCTACCGGTCGGCTCTACCCGTCGGCGTCAGCGGAGGGCGCGATCCACCGCTTCGAGCATCGCCTTGCGGGCGAACAGGAAATCCCAGTAGCTGCCGCCCAGCTGGCGCCACAGTACCGCCGAGCGCACGGCGGCCAGCAGCAGTGCGCGGATCTCCGCTACCACGCCGGCCTGGCCGAGGTAATGCGGATTGCCCTGCACCATCACCCGGGGCTTCAGGTGGCTGATGGTGTCTGCATAGACGCCGCCCAGCGTGGCCAGCACGTCCGGGTGGCCGCTGTCGCCCAATTCACGGCCTTGGCGGCTGGCGCGTTCGATGCCGGCGGTCACCTTGTCGATGGTGTCCGACTCGCTGACGAAGCGGCGCTCCAGCTGCAGCACGGCCAGTGCCAGCTTGGGCAGGATCGGGTCCTGGCCCTGGTTGCGGAAATAGTTGTGCAGCAGGCGCAGGCCGGGCTTGAGTGCCTCGCGGTCACCGTAGACGTCCTGCGGCGAGCCCGCATCGATGCGGAACACGCTGTCCATGGCCGTGCGCACGGCGGCGGCATCGGAATGGCCGGTATCGGCGATGCGGCGGACCTGCTGCAGGGCCTGGGCGATGCCAGCCAGGGCGAGGACGCGGTCGTCGACAGTAAAACTCATTCAGCAATTACCTTGAAAGGAGAAGAAGTAGGGCGCAGGCGCTGTTCCAGCGGTGCGTCGGTGGCTGCGATCACAGCGCCACCCAGGCAGACCTCGCCGTCGTACAGCACCAGCGACTGGCCGGGCGTCACCGCACGCTGGGGTCGCGGGAACGTGACCAGCAGGGTGCCATCATCGCGCACGTTGACGGTGCAGTCTTCATCGGGCTGCCGATAGCGCGTCTGCGCGGTGCAGGTGAAGCAGCGCGCCGGCGGTGCGCCGGCTATCCAGTGCGCCGTCTCGCTGATCAGCGCGGTGGACATCAGCCACGGGCTTTCCCGGTCCTGGTCGACATACAGGGTATTGGTGTCCACATCCTTGCCCACCACGTACCACGGTGCCGCAGGTCGGCCGCGTACGCCGCCGATGTTCAGGCCTTCGCGCTGGCCCAGGGTGAAATAGAAGACGCCGGGATGCTCGGCGATCTCCACGCCGTCGGGGTCGACGATGCGGCCCGTACGCGCCGGCAGGTACTGGCCAAGGAAGTCACGGAAGTCGCGCTCGCCGATGAAGCAGATGCCGGTGGAATCTTTCTTCGCGTGCGTGGGCAGCCCGGCATCGCGCGCCATGCGGCGCAGATCGCTCTTGTTGAGGTCGCCGATCGGGAACACCGTGGCCGACAGTTGCGCCTGTCCCAGCTGATGCAGGAAGTAACTCTGGTCCTTGGACCGGTCCGCCCCGCGCAGCAGCTGCCATTGGCTGCCCTGCTGGGCGATGCGCGCGTAATGGCCGGTGGCGATGCGCTCGGCGCCCAGTTCCCGCGCGGCATCCAGGAAGTGCTTGAACTTGACCTCGCGGTTGCACAGCACGTCGGGATTGGGGGTGCGCCCGGCAGCGTACTCGGCCAGGAAGTGTGCGAACACCTCCTTCCAGTAAGCGGCAGAGAAGTCGCGGAAGTGAAACGGGATCCCCAACAGGCCGCAGACCGCCACCGCATCGCGGCGGTCGTCCTCGGCGCGGCATTCGCCGCTGCCATCCTCGGCCCAGTTCTGCATGAACAGCCCGGCCACCGGTTCGCCCTGCTGGACCAGACGCCAGGCCGCGACCGATGAATCGACGCCGCCGGACACGCCCACCATGACCCTCGGCGTGCTCATGCGCCCAGCTCCTTCACCGACTGCAACGGGTAGCACTGGCCGCTCAGATAGTCAGCCAGCACCTGCCAGACCAGCGGGCTGCGCCACCGGGCCTGCTCGCCCTGCAGCTCCGCCGGGCTGAGCCACAGCGCACGCTCGATCCCCTCGTCCAGCGGCTGGTTCGCGTGGTGCTGCAGGGGCCGTGCGGCATAGCAGAAGCGCAGGAAGGCGGTGCCGTCGGGTGCCGTCCACTGGTAGCAGCCGACGAACCCGGTCAGCTCCACGTCCCAGCCGGTTTCTTCGCGTGTTTCGCGCAGGGCGGCGCTGGCCAGCGACTCCTCAGGTTCGAGGTGGCCGGCGGGCTGGTTCAGTACCAGGCGTCCTTCGATGCGTTCCTCCACCAGCAGCACGCGACCCTGGTCGACGACGACCGTGGCCACGGTGACCCGGGGTGCCCAGCGCTGCGCGATACCGTTCACTTCAGAGTTCGTCCTGCTGGGTCAGTTCCAGTTCAATGGCATCGGCGGTGCGGCTGGCCGCGTCGATGGCATCACTGAGTGCCTCGGCCGAGGCGGCGGCATCGAGCTTCACCACGAACATCGCCACCTTCTGCTGCTTCACCCAGCCGCCCATTTTGGCGTCCTGGGAATCTTCCAGCAGTCGGTTCGCCACCGCCGCCGGGAACGCGTCGGTGCTGGAGTGGTAGCCCGGCGACCACACTTCCCGCACCTGCTGGCTGCCGAACTCCTCCACCGTGGAGCGGACATAGACCAGCTGGGTGCGATCGCCTTCCACGTCGAAGACCATACGGTAATCGCCGTCGTCGTCGATCTCATAGGTGTAACCCAGCTTCTCCAAGTGGCGGGCCACCGCCTTGTCGGCTTCCTGGGCAGTGGCCGAGGCACACGTGAACAGGGCCAGCAGGGCAGTGAGGGGAAGTGTCCGTTTCATGGGAATCCTGTGAAGGGGGTGCGGCGGAATGCGGCAGATTGTGAAGCCGACTGTGTTTGTCGTCCAATCCGCCGGGGTCAGCCACTATAATAAGCGGATGCCTCGCGAGACTTCCCACGAATCCCATTCCGACCACGGCGTGCTGCTTGAACCAGCGCGGCCGGAGGTCGTGCCGCCGCCGTTCTACCAGGTGATGCTGTTGAACGATGACTACACCCCGATGGACTTCGTGGTGGACGTCCTGCAGCAGTTCTTCAGCCTGGACCTGGACCGGGCCACGCAGGTGATGCTCCATGTGCACACCCGTGGCCGCGGCATCTGCGGTGTATTTACCCGCGAAGTGGCTGAAACCAAGGTCGCCCAGGTCAACGAGTACGCACGGATGAACCAGCATCCGCTGCTGTGCACGATGGAAAAGGCCTGACGCCCAGCGGGTCATCGGCCGCCTCCGCAGCGCCCCGGATGGGTTGCTGCGTTCCATTCGCAGCGCCGCAGCCGGCCTCCCCGGTCCAGACCGGCCCCTTGCGTCCATCGCTCGTTTCCGCCTGTCCGGGCCGCGCCGCGCCTGTTCCTGCGCGCGTTTGCGCATGACGGGGCGCACGCAGGGCGGGTTCGTTGTAGCGTATGGTCAAGTCGTGCTGACGGAGCGCATGCGCCCACGCTAACGCCGTATGAACGTGGGGTTCCGCTAGGGTGATGGAAAACGTGTGGTCAGGCCGCATATTGTCTTCAACTGCCGCCGGAGTAGAGCATGTTCAGCAAAGACCTCGAACACACCATTGGCCAGTGCTACAAGCGAGCACGGGAAGCGCGGCATGAATTCATGACCGTCGAGCACCTGCTTCTGGCGCTGCTCGACAATCCATCCGCCCAGGCCGTATTGAAGGCCTGCGGTGCGGATGCAGAGCGCTTGCGCCAGGAGCTGGAGCAGGCCATCGAGGCCTCGGTCTCGCGCCTGGCCGAAGACGATGGGCGCGACACCCAGCCCACGCTGGGCTTCCAGCGGGTGCTGCAGCGCGCCGTCTACCATGTGCAGTCCTCGGGCAAGAAGGAAGTGACCGGCGCCAACGTGCTGGTCGCCATCTTCGGCGAAAAGGATTCGCACGCGGTCTACTACCTCAACCAGCAGGATGTGACCCGTCTGGACGTGGTGAACTACCTGTCCCACGGCATCGCCAAGCTGGGCGAAGAGGGCGAGTCGTCCTCGCCGGCCGATCCCGAGGGTCGCCCCGAGGCGGGCGAAGGGGAGGGCAAGGGCGATGCGCTTGCCGAGTTCGCCAGCAACCTCAACGAGCAGGCCCGCAACGGCCGCATCGATCCGCTGGTGGGCCGTGCCGATGAAATCGAGCGCACGATCCAAGTGCTGTGCCGTCGACGCAAGAACAACCCGCTCTATGTGGGTGAGGCCGGCGTGGGCAAGACGGCCATCGCGGAAGGCCTGGCGCGCCGCATCGTCGAAGGCTCGGTGCCGGAGGTGCTGGCCGATGCGGTCATCTACTCCCTGGACCTCGGCGCGCTGGTGGCGGGCACCAAGTACCGCGGCGACTTCGAAAAGCGCCTCAAGGGCGTGCTCAGTGCCCTGAAGAAGGTGCCCAATGCCGTCCTGTTCATCGACGAGATCCACACCATCATCGGTGCCGGTTCGGCGTCCGGTGGCACGATGGATGCCTCCAACCTGATCAAGCCGGCGCTGTCGTCGGGTGAGCTGCGCTGCATCGGCTCCACCACGTTCCAGGAATACCGCGGCATCTTCGAGAAGGATCGTGCGCTGGCGCGTCGTTTCCAGAAGATCGACATCGTCGAGCCGACCGTAGGCGAGACCTACGAGATCCTGCAGGGCTTGAAGCCGAAGTATGAAGAGCACCACGGCGTGACCTACGCTGACGATGCGCTGCAGGCCGCCGTCGACCTGTCGGTGAAGCACATCGGTGATCGTCTGCTGCCGGACAAGGCGATCGACGTGATCGACGAGGCCGGAGCCCGCCAGCGCCTGTTGCCGGAAGGGCAGCGCAAGGAACTGATCGACATCGAGGAAATCGAAGCGATCGTCGCCAAGATGGCGCGCATTCCGGCCAAGCAGGTCAGCGCCACGGACAAGGACGTGTTGAGGCACCTGGAGCGCAACCTGAAGATGGTGATCTTCGGCCAGGACCCGGCCATCGAGACCCTGTCGTCGGCGATCAAGCTGGCGCGCTCCGGCCTGGCCAATCCCGAAAAGCCGATCGGCAACTTCCTGTTCGCCGGTCCGACCGGTGTCGGCAAGACCGAGGTGACCAAGCAGCTGGCGCTGCAGCTGGGCATCGAGCTGGTCCGTTTCGACATGTCCGAGTACATGGAAGGTCATTCGATCAGTCGCCTGATCGGTGCGCCTCCGGGCTATGTCGGCTTCGACCAGGGCGGCCTGCTGACCGAGAAGATCGTCAAGACGCCGCACTGTGTGCTGCTGCTGGACGAAATCGAGAAAGCGCATCCGGACATCTTCAACATCCTGCTGCAGGTCATGGACCGGGGTGTGTTGACCGATACGAACGGGCGCGAGGCCAACTTCAAGAACGTGGTGCTGGTGATGACCACCAACGCCGGTGCCACCCAGGCGTCGCGACGCTCGATCGGCTTCACCAAGCAGGACCATGCCACCGATGCGATGGAGGCCATTCGCCGCAGCTTCACGCCGGAGTTCCGCAACCGGATCGATGCGGTGGTGCAGTTCCAGGCGCTGGGCTTCGAGCACATCCTGCGTGTGGTGGACAAGTTCCTGATCGAGCTGGAGATGCTGCTGCAGGAAAAGCACGTCAGCCTGTCGGCCACACCGACCGCGCGCGACTGGCTTGCCCAGCATGGCTTCGATCCGTTGATGGGTGCGCGTCCGATGGCGCGCGTCATCCAGGACAAGGTGAAGCGTCCACTGGCCGACGAGCTGCTGTTCGGCAAGCTGGTCAACGGGGGCAGGGTCACCATCGATGTGCGCGACAACGAGCTGGTGGTGGAGGCGTTTGCCGAGCCGGAGCGGTTGTTGCCTGCTACGGTGTGACGGGTGCGATGGCGGGGAATCACGGCGCAGGAGTGGCTTGGCCACCCTGCGCCGTTCCTGTTTCAGATTCCGATCAAGGACACAATCCGATCAGTGACGCGCTGGCGGAAGCGCGTGCCCACATTTCGAGCATCGGGGGACAGGTTCGACACATCATGCTTGGCATGGAGATACTGTGTCCCGTTGGCAACCATCGTCGTCTGGAAGTGGACGGCATCCACAGCGCGGCTCAGTTCCCGAACCATTGGCCCGCCGATGTTGTCCGTCGCGCAGGGCATCGTATCCACGACACTCTCTACGTCCGAGCTGATGAAGAGATCGCGGTCTACCTGGTTACGCAGGTCGCACGCATCGATGACACGCTCCGCAGCAGCGGCGATGCGCCTGGCCATTGCATCCGTGTCCAGTAAAATGCTTCCGGCGTAATAGATGATGTCCGCGTTGCTGTGGTGCCCCGGCATGCTGACGTCCATGCGCATGCCGCGCTGTGCGAGTGCCACGTAGGCAGCTCCCGGGGTGCCCGCGGCGGGCGGCTTTCCGCCTATGCTGGGGAACCGTTCCGGATGAAAGGGACGATCGAGGGCCAGCGCGTACGTCACGTCGCCCAGGCAGGCGGGGGCGACCAGTGCGGGATCGATCCCTTTGCGCTGCCTCGCGTCGATGCAGGCGGCCACCTGGTCGCCGATATACCGGCCATCGGTGCGCCTCACCGCTGGGGCTGTCCGCGCCGTGGGGGCCGCGTTGACGGCATTGCCCACTGCCGACAGGCCCAGCAATGCCAGCGCCGGTTTGCGCAGCAGCGCGCGACGCAGGGTATCCGCAGTTCCCGCCGCAGATACAACACCATCCAGCAGGCCATTGCCGATCCATTGCAGGGTGGCCAACCACCCCGGCTTTGCGGGTTCAGGCGTGGGCGTGTTGCCCGGCGTTGGCGGCGCGCGGGATGCGTCGACAGGGGTGATGGAGGGCATGCGGGCGGCATCCTTCGAAAGGGAAGGCTACTGTGCCCCCGCACCAGCGGCCACGGCTTGCATATTCCATGCACGCCAAAAGGCCAGCTCGGTGGCTGGCCTTTCTTGTCGACGCAGATGCGCCGGACCGCTTACTTCATGCGGTAGGTGATACGGCCCTTGGTCAGGTCGTACGGAGTCATTTCAACCTTGACCCGGTCACCAGTCAGAATGCGGATGTAGTTCTTGCGCATGCGGCCGGAGATATGGGCAATGATTTCATGACCATTTTCCAGGCGGACACGGAACGTCGTGTTCGGCAGCGTCTCGCTGACGGTGCCTTCGAACTCGATGGAGTCGTCTTTCGACATGTAATCCTGTGCGGTTCAGAGAGCGGCCACGGGGGCCTAAGCCGCAGCATTTTACGCACATGTCGGCGGTTTTGCAAAGATTGCGTTAACCGACAGCAGCGTGGGTATCGAGCCAGGTGCTGACGCGGGAACCACCGCTGTCGCTCAGTCGCGGCCGAGCATATCGGAGACGGGCACTGAGCCCACGGTGTGGGCCCAGCTTTCGTGCTGCCCGGGCCGCTGCACGGCGTCACGCACATGGGCGAGGAACCGGTCGCGTGGCCAGCGTTCGGCGCCCATGCGCAGCAGGTGGGGATTCTCCACCTGTGCATCAAGGACGGCCACGCCTTGACGGCGCAGCAGCGTCGCCAGCGCCGACAACGCCACCTTCGAGCCGCCACTGACGGCGCTGAACATGCTTTCGCCAAAGAACATCTGTCCGATGCCGATCCCGTAGATTCCGCCAACGAGCGTGTCGCCTTGCCACACCTCTACCGAATGCGCGAAACCGAGCCGGTGCAGGTCGACGTACGCCTTGACCATCGGCTCGCTGATCCAGGTGCCCTCCTGGCCGGGGCGGGGCGCTTGGGCACAAGCCCGCATCACCTGTTCGAAGGCGGTGTCGGCGGTGACCCTCCATTCCAGGTGCCGCAGTTGGCGGACAAACCGGCGCGACAGATGGACCCGATCCGTCTGGAAGACCATGCGCGGATCGGGCGACCACCACAGCAGCGGCTCGTCGCCGCTGAACCACGGAAAGATGCCGCCGGCATAGGCATTGAGCAGGCGGACCGGCTGCAGGTCTCCGCCGATGGCCAGCAGGCCAGCGGGCTGTTCGAGCGCCGTCTCGGCAGGGGGGAACGGGCTGTCGGCTGCATCGGCCAGACGCCAAGGGAGCTGGCGACTCATTGGATCCCGCGCACCCTGGGATCTGTCGACCGGCCTTGCTTAACCATCGTGCACATGGGGTCGACGCACCTTTCTCTGCAACCAGCGGTCAGGATAGCCGTCGACCTGTTGACCGTCGAGCGCGCGGACCGCCTGAGCGGGCTGCTGCAACCGGGCCACGGCCATCGCTCAATCCGCCGGCTCTTCGTGACGGAACGGCGCATGCTGGGCGAGTTCGCGGCGGTAGCGGCTGACCTCGGTACGCTCCTGTGCGCACCACGGCCGCAGCGCATCGGCAAAATCGGCATCGGCCATCCAGTGACGACTGCGCACCACGGTGGGCAGGAAGCCGCGCGCCAACTTGTGTTCGCCCTGCGCGCCGGGCTCGAAGCGGGTGAGGCCCTCTCGCAGGCAGTACTCGATGCCCTGGTAATAGCAGGCCTCGAAATGCAGGCCGGGCAGGGTGGCCCCGCCCCAGTAACGGCCATACAACGTGTCGCGGCCGCGCAGGCAGAGCGCCCCGGCAATGGGCTCGCCGTCCTGCTCGGCCAGGAACATCACCAGCCCACGCCTCAGCGTGCTGGCCAAGTGACGCAGGAACGGCTCGGTCAGTGCAGGGGCATTGCCGTATTCCAGGAAGGTCTGCAGGTAGAAGCGATACATCGCCTGCAGGTCGGCGCGGCTGGCCTCATCGCCGTGCACCACGCGGAAGCAGATGCCCTGGCGGGCGACCTTGTTGCGCTCCTGGCGGATGTTTTTGCGATGCTTGTGGTTCATCGCGGCGAGGAACTGCTCGAAATCCTGCCAGCCGCTGCTGTTCTGCCACTGGAACTGGATGTCTTCGCGCAGCAGCCACGCCGTGCCGAACGCGGCCTCTTCGTCGGCGCGGTGGAAGTTGATGTGCGCCGAAGACACGCCGAGCGCGGGCAGCGCTTCGACCAGGGCGGCCAGCAGGGTTGCGCGCTTGGCAGGGTCTGCGGCAAGCAGCCGAGGACCGGTCACCGGCGAGTAGGGCACTGCGCCCAGCCACTTCGGGTAGTAGTCGCGACCATGGCGCGCATACGCATTCGCCCAGGCATGGTCGAACACGAACTCGCCGTGCGAGTTCTCTTTCAGGTAGCCCGGGATGGCGCCGACCAGTGTTTCGCCTTCCCACAGCGTGAGGTGCTGCGGCCGCCAGCCCCAGTCCTCTCGCAGGCAGCCGTGCTGCTCCATGCCGGACAGAAAGGCATGGCTGACGAAGGGGTTGCTGCCGTCGTGCAGGGCATCCCACTGCGTGGCGGGGAGCGTCTGGAGGTCTTCGAGGAAACGGATCTGCGGCATGCGCACAGGATAGAGCACGGGACTGGGCCTGGGATGCCTTGGCAGTGGTGGGTCAGGTGATGTGGCTGCCCGTTGATGCGTTCCCCTGCTCGATACCTACCGGTCACTCGGATTTCTGAAGTTTCGCCATCGCGTGGCGAGCCAGAGACTGCAGATGCCACGGGTCCGCCGGGCAGAGGGGTAACGCGATGAAAAGAAATGTTGAGGTATTTGGGACGCTGCTGAGTGCACTGATGGTGACGGGGGCTTCAATGCCGCCGCAGCCGCCGCCTGACAGTGGCCACTCCATGGCCCGCAGCAGTCGGATGTCAGGGTTGCCGGTGGACATTGACGCGCTGCTGACCGAGGCAGCGCGGAACGGCGTGGCCAGCTTTCGCAGCGAGGAGCGCTCATTCGCCGAGGTGCTGATCAACGTCCATCACGACACAGCGGGTCGGCAAGTGGTCATTGACGTCTTGCGAGGCTACAGGCCGGATTACCCTGGCGCTGAGATGGAGGATTTTGAGCAGTGGGTAGGCAATAGCGTGCGGGTGCTTACCGAAAAATTCAGCCCTCCTCCGGAGATCCTGTTCCTGTACGGAGGCAAGTCGTTCGAGGCGCTGTTCCCGCTCCAGGCGCGGAGAATGGACGCTGTCAGACACCACAGCCTGCGGCGTGGCGGGCCGGGGCCTGCGGTACCGACGGTCTCCGGCGGCGACGCCGGGCGCGGGAAGTCACCCCACGCCCCGGCGACTGATAGTGAGCTGGACGCTTTGCTGACGAGGGAAGCGTTGCGGGTCCTGCGACGACTTCAGCCACTGGAAGGGCAGCGTATCGGCGGTCCTGTGCGTGCCTCAATGGACGTTGATACGGGAGCCATCACCGTGTATTTCCCCCGCGATTTTCTTCCGGCGGACCCAGAGGGAGGATTTGAAGATCAGCTGGATAATTTCCGCCACGCATTGATACACGTCAGCGCTCCCTTCGTTGACGCTACAGGCATGCAGTATCGCTATGGGGGAAGGCACCTCTACGCTTATTTTCCGAGACTCCAGCGGGAAGACGAAGCTGCCAGACTGGGCAGTCGCCGCCAGCGAGCCGTGTGGCAACTTGCTGACCGTCGCCCTGAAGCGAAAATGCGGGCGCAACGAGCGGCCTCCTTACCCGAGAAGTAACCCTTGATCGTCTGCGGGTGGCGATTGGAATGACGCTATCGATTTGGCAAGTAGCGAGTGCCTGCGCACGATACGGGTCGGCGGATGCGCGCAGATTGACTTCAGAGCGCTCGCCGCGGTGGCCGGCAGGAAGAGGGGATGTGCATGAGCAAGAACAAGTGTGTGTTGGGCCTCTTGCTTGGGCTGGCCGTTGCGGCTGGGAGTTCACCCAGTGGGGCGGTCAACCCCCGGGCGCTGGATGCGGCGCTGGATGCAGTTCTGCAAAGAGAGGCCCAGCAGTACATGGACACCTTCCGCAGGAGGCGAGGGAACTCAACCGACGTCACTATCCGGAGCTGGGCGGATCTGGAGGACAGCCTGATATACATGGACCTGGGGGCCGGAGCTCTTCCAGAGCAGGATGACGGCTCCAATGAACAGCTCGAGCAGGAGCTTGGGAGCCTGTTGCTCCATTACGCCTATCTCGCAGGCATGCCGCCGCACACGCAGATACGCGCGCTGTATCAGGGACGGCCTTATAACTTTTACTTTCCTTGATCAGCGGTGGAGTCGACTTGCGGTCGACCCCATCGCCGGCGCGCCTCAGCTCGCCTTGCCCTGCGCGTCCAGATAACGCTCGGCATCCAGCGCGGCCATGCAGCCGAAGCCGGCCGAGGTGATCGCCTGACGGTAGTGCTGGTCGGCCACGTCGCCGGCGGCGAACACGCCTTCGACCGAGGTCTGCGTCGCGTTGCCGCCCAGTCCCGAGCGGATCTCCAGATAGCCGTGGTTCATCGCCAGCTGGCCATCGAACAGGGTGGTGTTCGGGTGGTGGCCGATGGCGACGAAGAAGCCGTGGGCCTCGATGTCGCGGGTGCTGCCGTCCTGCACGGACTTCACCCGGACGCCGGTGACCCCGGCGTCGTTGCCCAGCACTTCGTCGATCTGGTGGTGCCAGACGGTCTCGATCTTGCCTGCAGCAACCTTGGCGAACAGCTTGTCCTGCATGATCTTTTCCGCCTTCAGCGTGTCGCGGCGGTGGACCAGGTAGACCTTGCGGGCGATGTTGGACAGGTACAGCGCCTCTTCGACCGCGGTATTGCCGCCGCCGACCACCACCACATCCTGGTCGCGGTAGAAGAAGCCGTCACAGGTGGCGCAGGCCGATACGCCGCGGCCCTTGAAGGTCTCTTCGGACGGGATGCCGAGGTACTTCGCCGTTGCGCCGGTGGCGATGATCAGCGCATCACACGTGTATTCGGCACTGTCACCGATCAGCTTGAACGGGCGCTGCGACAGGTCGGCGGTATGGATGTGGTCGAAGATGACCTCGGTCTCGAAGCGCTCGGCGTGTGCCTGCATGCGGGTCATCAGGTCCGGGCCCATCAGGCCGTGGGCGTCGCCCGGCCAGTTGTCCACCTCGGTGGTCGTCATCAACTGGCCGCCCTGCTGCAGGCCGGTGATCACCACCGGCTTCAGGTTGGCGCGCGCGGCATAGACGGCGGCGGTCCAGCCGGCCGGGCCGGAACCGAGGATGACAAGCTTCTGATGGCGGGAAGGCAGCGTGGTGCTCATGTAGACTCGCGAAAAGGTAAGGGGATCAAGGCGCGGCGGGGGTTTGCGCGCGCTGGGGGCAGGTCATAGAGTGATGGCAGGGGCAGGGGGATTCAACCCGCTGGCTGGAACGCGGCGATGCGCCTGATGTCCGCCGCCTTGCAGGCGGCCCACCGCGACCCTGGCCGCGCGTCCGTCAGCCGAGGGTGACGGAAAATCGACGCGCTTCGTTTATTATCAACCACTAACAGCGTATTCCAAAGGTAGTGTCCAAGGTGGCGAAGCAGGTCCCCGAACGCAGCCGATCGGCCGAAGGCAAGCCCCGTCGCCGCGATCCGTCTCCGTCTGAAAGCAATCCCACCCGTCAGCGCCTGTGGCGCGACCTGGGGCTGATCGCCGTGGCGCCGGCGTTGCTGTATCTGGTTGCCAGTCTGTTCACCTACTCGGCAACCGATCCGGGCTGGTCGCATACGGGCAGCATCGTGGCGCCGGTGCACAACATGGGCGGCCGCGCCGGGGCGTGGATCGCCGATGTGCTGCTGCAGTTGTTCGGCTACATGGCGTTCCTGCTGCCGTTGCTGCTCGGCGCGCTGGCTTGGTTCGCGATGTTCGGGCTCAAGCGCGAGGCCAAGGGCGAGAACGACCTGGATCCTGCCCTGCGGCTGGTCGGTCTGGTCGGGTTCCTGATCGCCGGCACCGGTTTCCTGCACATGCGTCTGTTCAGTGCGGAAGTAGCCTCGGCCGGCGGCATCCTCGGCAAGCTGGTCGCCAGCTCGCTCAGCGTGGGGTTTGGGGCATTGGGCGCCAACCTGTTCGTGCTGGTGCTGCTGCTGGCCTCGATCACCCTGGCGACCGGGCTGTCCTGGCTGTCGGTGATGGAGAAGATCGGCAAGGGCGTGATGTCGCTGGCACCGCTGCTGGAAAAGAAGAAAGAGCAGGCCACCGAGTGGAAGCAGACCCGCGATCTGCGTGAGGAGCGCCAGGAAGTGCGCAAGGTCGACGCCGAGGTGCGCGCCAAGCGCGAGCCGGTGAAGATCGAGCCGCGTCCGGAGCCGGTGATCGAGAAGAGTGATCGCGCCAAGCGCGACAACCAGATTCCGATGTTCCAGGGGGTCAATGGCGACGGTTCGGATCTTCCGCCGCTGGCGCTGCTGGATGATCCCAAGCCGCAGCCGAAGGGCTACGACGAAGAGACGCTGGAAACGCTGTCGCGGCAGATCGAGTTCAAGCTCAAGGATTTCCGCATCGATGCGGTGGTGGTGGGGGCCTATCCGGGCCCGGTGATCACCCGTTTCGAGATTGAACCGGCGCCGGGCATCAAGGTCAGCCAGATCAGTACGCTGGACAAGGACATCGCCCGCGGCCTGTCGGTGAAGTCCGTGCGCGTGGTCGATGTGATTCCGGGCAAGTCGGTGATCGGCCTGGAAATCCCGAATGTCACCCGTGAAATGATTTTCCTGTCCGAACTGCTGCGTTCGAAGGAATACGACAAATCGCCCAGTCCGCTGACCCTGGCCCTGGGCAAGGACATCGCCGGTCGCCCGACGGTGGCCGACCTGGCGCGCATGCCGCATCTGCTGGTCGCCGGTACCACCGGTTCGGGCAAGTCGGTGGCGGTCAACGCCATGGTGCTCAGCCTGCTGTTCAAGGCCAGCCCGAAAGACCTGCGCATGCTGATGATCGACCCGAAGATGCTGGAGCTGAGCGTCTACCAGGGCATTCCGCATCTGTTGGCGCCGGTGGTCACCGACATGAAGGAGGCCGCCAACGGCCTGCGCTGGTGCGTGGCCGAGATGGAGCGCCGCTACAAGCTGATGAGCGCAGTGGGCGTGCGCAACCTGGCCGGCTTCAACAAGAAGGTCAAGGACGCACAGGACGCGGGACAGCCGTTGATGGATCCGTTGTTCAAGCCGAACCCGGAGCTGGGCGAGGCGCCGCGTCCGCTGGAGACCCTGCCGTTCGTGGTCATCTTCATCGACGAATTCGCCGACATGATGATGATCGTCGGCAAGAAGGTCGAAGAACTGATCGCCCGGCTGGCACAGAAAGCGCGTGCCGCCGGCATCCACCTGATCCTGGCAACCCAGCGCCCGTCGGTGGACGTCATCACCGGTCTGATCAAGGCCAACATCCCGACCCGCATCGCCTTCCAGGTCAGCTCGAAGATCGACTCGCGTACCATCCTCGACCAGTCTGGTGCGGAGACGCTGCTCGGGCACGGCGACATGCTGTACCTGCCGCCGGGTACCGCACTGCCGGACCGCGTGCACGGTGCGTTCGTGTCCGACGAAGAAGTGCACCGCGTGGTGGAGCACCTGAAGGCGATGGGCCCGGCCGACTACATCGACGGGGTGCTGGACGAAGTGCAGACGATGGGCGATGGCGTGGTTGTCGGTGCCGGTGGCCTGCCGGAAACCGCGTCGTCCGGCGATGAGTCCGATCCGCTGTACGACGAGGCCTTGCGCGTGGTGACCGAGACGCGCCGCGCCTCGATTTCCGGTGTGCAGCGTCGCCTGAAAATCGGCTACAACCGCGCCGCGCGCCTGATCGAGGCGATGGAAGCGGCCGGCGTGGTCAGTTCACCCGAGCACAACGGCGACCGCACCGTGCTGGCGCCGCCGCCGCCGAAATGATCCCGACGGGGTGACGACCCAGGGTGGTCACCCCGTCCCTCCTTCATCCTTCTGTAGACGGGTACTTTCGATGGCACTGCTCCGCAACGGACTGCTGGCAACCTTGCTGCTGCCTGCCTGCTGCGCCTTCGCGGCAGACGCGCCGGACGTGCCAGCGCCCGCTTCGCCTGCGGCTGACGTACCGGGTGCCGCGCCGGCCGAGGCCAGCAACAATTTCAGCTTCGCCCGCTACCGCGCCGATTACGTGGTGAGCGCCGACGCCAGCAACACGCAGACCGAGCACTACGACATCCTGCTGAAGACGCGCAGCGCGGTCGATCAGTTCAGCCAGGTGCGGTTGAGCTACAGCGAAAAGATGGAAAGCCTGGAGGTGCTGGAGGCTTACACCTTGACCGCGGACGGGCAGCGGCGCGATGTGCCGGCTGACCGCATCTATACCCAGGAAAGCTACTCCAGTGCGTCGGCCGCGATGTACGCCGACCGCAAGGTGCGGGTGATCGTGTTCCCCAACCTGGCACCCGGCTCACGCGTGGTCTACGCCACCCGCCGCACGCAGCAGAAGCCGTATTTCCCCGGTTACTTCGGGCTGTGGGAAACCTTCAGCGTCTTCAACCAGTACGACGACGCGCGGGTCACCCTGAGCGTTCCGGCCGGCCTGGCGATGAAGGTGCGCAGCGACGGGGTGCGGGGCAGCGACCGGCCGACGGTGCGCGCCGGGCTCGCGCGCTGGGAGTGGAGCTACGCGCGCAGCGACTCACTGCCGGCACAGAACTGGACGGCATCGCCATGGGAGTTCAGTCCCACCATCATGGCCAGCACGTACGCGGACTGGCCGCAGATGGCGCGGGCTTACCAGCTGAAAGCGGGCAGTGCAGCGACGGTGACCCCGGCCCTGCAGGCGCTGGCCGACGAGCTGACGACCGGCATCGATGACCGCCGCGTGCAGGTGGATGCGCTGTACCGCTGGGTGGCGCAGAACATCCGCTACGTTGCCGTCTACCTCGGCAACGGGGGGCTGGAGCCCAACAGTGCGCAGAGCGTGTTGGACAATCACTACGGTGACTGCAAGGACCACGTGGTGATCCTGGAAGCGCTGTTGGCCGCGAAGGGCATCGACAGCACGGCGGTGCTGATCGGCGCGTCCGGCGGCCCGACCCTGCCGGCGGTGCCTACCTTGGGGCGTTTCAATCACGCCATCACCTATGTGCCCTCGCTCGATCTCTATCTCGATTCCACCAGTGCGTGGGCCCGCTCCGGGCAGCTGCCCGATGGCGACCTCGGTGCGCCCGTGCTGTTGACCCGCCCGGCCACGCTTGCGCGTACGCCGGCCAACGACGACGTGCGCAACGGCATGGCGTTCGAGGCGGATTTCGTGTTCGACCGAGCCGGGAACCTGCGTGGCCAGACCCGGCTGCAACCCGGCGACAGTGCGGAAATCGGCATGCGTGCCTCGTTCGTGCGCTTGAACGCACAGAACCGCGCGCGCGCTGAGGCTACGATGATGGCTGCCTCTGGCTTCGACGGGCAGGGCCGTCTTCAGTTGCAGGGTGACCCACAGGACCTGCAGCAGCGGTTCAACTACGTCTTCGATTTCAGCGCCAGCGACTACGTGGATTTCAATCTGGTCGGCGGCATGACCTTGCCCGACCCGCCGGGGGCCGAATCCTTCCGTGACGCCTACACCGCGACGTCGGCGCCGGACAACGCCACGCCGTTCCAGTGCGACGCCAGCCTGCGCGAAGAGACCTACCGCGTGCGGCTGCCGGACGGCGTGCCCCTCATCGCACTGCCTGCCGCGCAGGACTTCAGCAACGCCGCCGGACGCTATTCGGTGCAGTGGCAGCGCGATGGCCAGCAGGTGGTGGCCCGCCACCGGCTGCAGCAGCATGCCGTCCGTGGCGACGAGGCGCTGTGCCAGCCCGCAGACTACGCCGCGTTCCGCGAACTGTTCCAGCAGGTACGTCGCGGCTTCCGCGGGCAGATCGTCTACGGTCGGGTGCCGGCCGCGGGCTGACCACGACATCATGGATCGCCCATTCAGCATATGCCGGGCACACTCCACTCCATCCTTCCACGTTCTCCTGGAACTCGACATGCACGCCAAGATCCGACGCTCCCTTGCCACCTCCGTGCTTGCCGCTGCGTGCCTGGTCTCGACCAGTGCCTGGGCGGGTGCGCGCGATGAGCTGAAAACCTTCACCACCGGCCTGAAGGGTCTGGATGGGCAGTTCAGCCAGCAGGTATTCGACACGCGTGGCAAGGTGAAGGAAACCACCAGTGGCCGCGTCGCATTGTCCGCGCCGCGCCTGTTCCGCTGGGAGTACCAGCGCCCGCACGTGCAGCAGATCGTGGCCGATGGCAGCAAGGTGTGGATGTATGAGCCCGATCTGGAGCAGGCCACCGTGCGCGCGCAGGGCAAGGAAGAACAGAACAGCCCGCTGACCGCGCTGATCAATCCGGCCCTGCTGGAGCAGCAATACGATGTCAGCGAAGAAGCGGCGCCGCGCGATGGGCTGCAGTGGCTGTCGTTGACGCCGAAGCGTGAGACCGAGGCCAGCTTCCAGTTCGCCGCCCTGGGCTTCAACGCACAGGGGCTGGCGCGGATGGAAATCACCGACGCCGTCGGCCAACGCACGCAGATCAGCTTCAGCGGTTGGAAGCGCAACCCGACGTTCGCCCGCGGCACGTTCACCTTTACGCCGCCCGCTGGCACCGACGTCATCGGCGAATGATGGCGCCCGCGCGCCGGGCCCTGCTCGGCGCGTGCAGGGTCGTGGCCTTACAATAGGCGTGTGGCCAGACAACGTACCTCTTCATTTCCCGGCCCTGATCTACTGAGCGTGGATCGGGATCACCTGCGCCCGCTCGCCGAGCGGATGCGCCCACGCACGCTGGATGAAATGGTCGGGCAGAAGCGCCTGCTGGCGCCGGACAGCGCGTTGCGTCGTGCGGTCGAGTCCGGACGCGTGCACTCGATGATCCTGTGGGGCCCGCCGGGCTGCGGCAAGACCACCTTGGCCTTGTTGCTGGCGCAGTATTCCGACGCGGAGTTCCGTGCCATCTCGGCGGTGCTGTCCGGCCTGCCCGAGGTGCGCCAGGTACTGGCCGAAGCGGCGCAGCGGTTCGCCGAAGGGCGCCGCACCGTTCTGTTCGTCGACGAAGTGCATCGCTTCAACAAGACCCAGCAGGACGCCTTCCTGCCGCACATCGAGCGCGGCACGATCCTGTTCGTGGGCGCGACCACGGAAAATCCGTCGTTCGAACTGAACTCGGCGTTGTTGTCGCGGTGTCGCGTACACGTGCTGGAAGGCGTGTCGCCGCAGGACATCGTGGAGACACTGCAACGTGCGCTGGCCGACAGCGAGCGTGGCCTGGGCACCGAGGGCATCCAAGTAGATGACGCGCTGCTGCTGCAGATCGCCACGGCGGCTGACGGTGATGTGCGGCGTGCGCTTACCTTGTTGGAAATCGCTGCCGAACTGGCCGTGGACGAGGGCGGCCGGATCACCCCGCAGACCCTCGTGCAGGTGCTGGCCGACCGCACCCGGCGCTTCGACAAGGGTGGCGAACAGTTCTACGACCAGATCTCGGCATTGCATAAATCGGTGCGCTCATCCAATCCGGACGCGGCGCTGTATTGGCTGACGCGGATGCTGGATGGCGGGTGCGATCCTGCGTATCTGGCGCGTCGCCTGACCCGCATGGCGATCGAAGACATCGGCCTGGCCGACCCGCGTGCGCAGTCGATGGCGCTGGAAGCGTGGGATATCTACGAGCGTCTGGGCAGCCCGGAGGGCGAGCTCGCCTTTGCGCAGCTGGTGCTGTATCTGGCCAGCACCGCCAAATCCAACGCCGGCTATGCCGCCTTCAACCAGGTGCGCGCCGACGTGCGTGCATCGGGCACGCTGGAGGTGCCCCTGCACCTGCGCAATGCGCCGACCAAGCTGATGAAGGACCTGGGCTATGGCGCGACGTACCAGTACGACCACGATGTGGAGGGCGGCATCGCGCTGGACCAGACGGGTTTCCCGGATGCGATGGGCGAGCGCGTCTATTACCAGCCGGTCGCGCGCGGGCTGGAGATCAAGCTGAAGGAAAAGCTGGACCGGCTGCGCGCGCAGCGCGAGCAGGCGCGGGCGGGCAAGCAGGACGTGGGGCAGGGCGACAGCTGATGGGCAGTGGCCTGTGGTGGCAGCAACTGGGGCTGGTGATGGCCGGTGGCGCACTGGGGTCGGCGCTGCGGTTCCTGATCGGTGATGCCCTGCTGCGCAGTGTGGGGCAGGGCTTTCCGTGGGGCACATTGACGGCGAACTTCATCGGCGCGTTCGTTGCCGGTTACCTGTTGGTGTGGCTGCAGCAGCGTGGGGGCAACGTGGTGTTGTTGCGCGCATTCCTGGTGATCGGGCTGCTGGGTGGCTTGACCACGTTTTCGTCGCTGATGCTGGAAACCCTGGTGTTCGCGCGAAATGATCGGGCTGCGTTGGTGCCGCTGTACCTGGGCGTCAGCGTGGTCGGCGGCATGTTCCTGGTGTGGCTGGGTGCACGCCTGGCGGAGTCCGCCCGGGCGCTGTGAGGGCGCCGGTAGTGACGGCCGCTGGCCGTCAGCATGCCGCCCTGGTAGCGCCGAGCCGTGCTCGGCGGAGAAACAAAGGCGCCGCGCTGCGCGCTCGCCGAGCGTGGCTCGGCGCTACCGGGTGCAGGCCGTTTCACCGGTAGTTACGGCCGCTGGCCGTCAGACGTGCTCGGGCGTTGCGTAAGCGAAAGCGAGAACCATTCGCATTTGATAGACTGGCGTACGAGGCGTTCGATGCCTTGTCGGACACCGGCCGGTGCCGGTGCACCTGTTGCGAGCCTTGTCCCCATGTTCCACCGCACGTCCTTCCTCAAACGCGCTGCGCTGCTCACCGCGTGCTGCCTGTCCGGTCTCGTTGCCGCAATGTGCGTGCAGGCGCAGCAGCGCAATCCCGATCAGATGATGGGCCGGACCGTGCTCGATGCTCCCTCCTCCAGCTACCGCTTCGAACGCTTCGTGGTCCACAGTCCGGACGGGGAGCGCCACTGGCGTGTCAATCTCGCGATCCCGTTGAAGGCCAGTGCGACTCCCGCTCCGGTGCTCTATGCCCTGGATGGCAATGCCGTTGCGATGGTGCTCGACCCGCCGCTGCTGACCGAGCTCGCCGCCAGCAAGGCGCCGCCGGTTCTGGTGCTGGTCGGCTATGACAACGAGCGCCGCATCGATTCGCTGCAGCGCACCCGCGACTACACCGCCTGGATCGATCGCGCCGACGATGAAAACGGCACGGCGCAGGTCGTCGGTGGCGGCGCGTTCGCGTTCCAGGAAGTCATCGAACGCCAGATCAAACCCGAGGTCGCGCGGCGCGCCAACGTGGATGCGCAGCAGCAAGCCCTGTGGGGACATTCGCTGGGCGGGCTGTTCGTGCTCAGCAGCCTGTACACCCGGCCCGCGGCGTTCCAGCAGTACATCGCGGCCAGTCCGTCGTTGTGGTGGAGCCAAGGTGCACCGCTGGGCGACATGGAAACGCAGTTCAGCGAAAACCGCGCCGGTCAGTCCGCCCAGCTGTGGGTGATGCTGGGTGGGGATGAGCGCACCGGCAACCGCGGGGTGCGCGACATGGGCAACCCGCGCGTGGTCGCGCACCTGCGCCGTATCGGTGGCGCACCGCCGGATGCCGCGCATGCACTGGCCGGTCGGCTTGCCACGCAACCGGGTCTGGAAGTGCGCTATCGCGAGTTTCCGGGCCTGGGCCACGGGCCGATGTTGCCGGCCTCGTTCAAGGCCGCACTGTCCGCGCTGTACGGCATCGCTGATCACAGCGGGGATGCCGCACGACCCTGATTTCCGGCCTGCGGCGACCCCGTCGCCGGCCACCCTACCCAGGCATCCTGCGCATGGCAGGCGAACCGCCCAGGCAATGACACCCTGCGCCCAGACGGCGCACCCCTGCAAGGAGCCTGTCATGACCCTCCGTACTCCGCTTCGCACCAGCATCCTCGCCGCTGGCGTCCTGTTCGCCATCGCCGTATCGGCACAGCCCGTGTTCGATGCACCGGCCAATGGCTTCAAGGGCAAGCTCACCGCACGCAGTGAAAACCCCGTAGCGGGTGGCAAGGCAGAGATCATCGGCAGCGATTTCGTCCCAGGCCAGCGGGTGGATCTGCTGCGTGGCGACACGGTGCTGACCCCGGTGCCGTTGACGGTGGATGGCAACGGCCAGTTCAAGACCGAGCTGCCCATTCCAGCCGACGCCGTGCCGGGCCAGCACCCCCTGGTCGCGCGCGCAACGGGTCCGGCGGCCGCGGCGGTCGCCACGCTGCGGGTGTCACCGCAGCTGGCACTGAGCGGGCAGGATCGTTTCAGCTCGGTGTCCAACAAGTTGGTGCAGGGCCTGTACCAGAGCGCGTACAGCGCGGCCAGCAACGCGATCTTCGTGACCTCGGCCGTGGGCCGCCCGCCGGTGACCCAGTCGCAGTTGTTGAAGGTGGATCCGGCTTCACTGAAGGTACTCAACACCATCACCCCGGCGAAGGTGCCCGGCGGCAAAGGGGACAGTGTCTACGCGGTGTACGGCGTCGGCGTGGATGATGCCAACGGCACCGTGTGGGTGACCAACACGCGGCAGGATACGGTCGCCGTGTATCGGCAGGCCGATCTGTCGCTGGTCCGCCAGCTCGATGTCGGCGCGGTGCCGCACGCGCGCGATGTTGTGGTCGATAGTGTGCACGGCAAGGTCTTCGCGTCGGCAACCGGCGAGGACCATCTGTCGGTCTTCGATGCCAGAACGCTCGCGCCGCTGCCCCCCATCACGCTGGCCTCCGGCGAAGACGAGGGCAAGTTCGTGCCGATGAGCCTGGTGCTCGACGAACAAGCCGGCAAGTTGTTCACCGTCAGCATCGGTACCGCCGAAGCAGCGGTGATCGACGTGGCCAGCGGCAAGGTCGACAAGGTGATCGCACTGGGCAATGCGGCCAGTGCGTCCGGCGTGGCCTACGATGCGAAGACAGGGCGCCTGTTCGTCGCTTCGCAGGGCAGTGACAACCTGCTGATCGTCGACGTGGCGGCAGGCAAGGTGCTGCACGATGTCGCCGCGGGTGCCGGCGCCCTCAACGTCGCCTTCGATCCGGTGTCCGCGCTGGCCTACGTCAGCAATCGCGGTGCGGGCACGGTGACGGTGGTGGATGTCGATGGAAAGGTGGTCGGCAATCTCGATGGCGGCACCTTCCCCAACCACGTGCGTGCCGACGGGAAGGGCAATGTCTTCGCCGTGAACAAATCCAAGGGCGCCGACGATCCGAACGGTGACCGGATCACCCGTATCGCGCTGCGCCAACCGTAACCTGCACCCGTATCGACGGGGCGGCCATGTGTCGCCCCCTCCAGGAGCCCCTGCATGAACCATCCGATCACCCGAACCGCTTCTACGCTGGCCATGGCGATGGTACTCGCCCTCGCCGTGAGTGGCTGCAGCGGAAGTGGCGAGCCGGCGAAGGCCGACGTCGCCGCACAGGCTGCTGCAACGCCTTCCGCCGCGCCGGAAAAGCAGGCGGACCCTTCCGCCGTGCTGCCGCCCGGCTGGCAACGGATCGGTGGCGAGCGCGTGCCGTCGGTGGCGGCGGGCGAGGCGACGTTGCCGGCCCGGGTCCGGTCCGACGATGGCGTGGAGGTGGAGGTCGACGATGCCAGCCGCATCATCGCGGGCGGCGATGACATCATCGCGGTGATCGAGGCATTGGGGCAGGGCGCGCAGATCTTCGCCGCACCGACCAACGCGACAACCGATGCGGGCCGGTCTGCGCCCCATCGCTTCCTGTTCAATCGCACTACGGGCGTGGAAGGCGTGCTCAGCCTCGGCGGGTCACTGTTCCTGGGCAACAGCCTGCGCCGTCATGGCGATCTGGCGGACAAGCTGCGTGCGGTGGGACAGGATGCGGTGATCATCGACGATCTGCAGCCGGCGCCTGACAAGGTGCGCAAGGTGGCCGCCGCGGTGGGGCGCGCCGAGGCCGGTGCAGTGCTGGCGCGTGCGGTGGAAGAACAGCTGAAAGAAGCCGCCGCGATCGCCGCGGCCAGCACGCGTCGGCCCCGGGTCATCCACGTATCGGCCACGGGAGCTGGCGGCAATCCGACCGTGGCCGGTGCAGACAGTGCCTCCGGCACGCTCATCGCGTTGGCGGGCGGTCTGAACATCGGGACCGAAGCGGGTGTGGCCAATTTTTCCGCGCTGAGTAACGAAGGTGTCCTGGCGTCTGCGCCGGAGGTGATTCTGGTCACTGCGCATGACCTGCAGTTGTTCGGCGGTGCCGACGGTCTGTGGAAGGCCTATCCCACGCTCAAGCAGACGCCGGCCGGGCAGGCTGGACGCGTGTGGGTGATGCCGGACCTGCAGTTGAAGTACACCAGCGTGGGCTCGGGGGCGGGCGCGCTGGCGCTGGCGCGGGCACTGGCGGCGCTTCCCCCGGCATGACCGTGATGTCGTTCCAGCTGCCGCCGGACCGGCGACGCCGACGTGGCCAGCTGATGCTTGTGGTGGTGTTCATCGCCCTGCTGGCGGCGGTGCTGGCGTCCTTCGCTGTCGGGCCGTTGCGCCTGCCGCCGATGGAGGTCCTGCAAGCGCTGGGGGTGAAGCTGGGTCTGGTGGATGCCGCGCAGGTAAGCGCGCGCGATGTGGCCGTGGTGTGGCAGTTGCGGATTCCGCGCGTGCTGCTGGGTGCCATCGTGGGGGCGTCGCTGGCGATGGCCGGTGCCAGCCTGCAGGGCTTGTTCGGCAATCCGCTGGCCGATCCGGGGATCGTCGGTGTCAGCCAGGGCGCGGCCCTGGGCGCGGTCGCGGCCATCGTGCTCGGCGCGGCCACCGTGGGCGGATGGGTGATCCCACTGGCTGCGTTCACGGGGGGCGCGGTGGCGATCAGCATCACGTACCTGCTTGCCCGGCCCGGCCGGGGTGATGGCAATGCGACCCTGCTGTTGGTCGGTATCGCGATGGCAGCGTTCTGCTCGGCGCTGATCGGCTTCTTCACGTATATCGCCAGCGAGGCGCAACTGCAGTCGCTGGTGTTCTGGCAGCTGGGTTCGCTGGCCAGCGCGGACTGGGCCGATGTAGCAGCGGTGGTGCCGCTGTTCGCCATCGGGGTGGTGTGCCTGCTGCGGCTTGCCACGCCGCTGGACATGCTGGCGCTGGGTGAGCGACAGGCGCAGCATCTGGGTCTGGATGTGGCGCGGACGCGTCGCCGGTTGGTGGCATTCAGCGCGCTGCTGGTCGGTGCCGCCGTCGCGTTCGCCGGCTCGGTCGGCTTCGTCGGCCTGATCGTTCCGCACGTGGCGCGGCTGCTGGTGGGGCCGGGACACCGCTGGATGCTGCCGCTGTCCGGCGTGCTGGGTGCGCTGCTGATCGTGGTGGCCGACACCATCGCGCGTACGCTGGATCCGCCATCTGAAATTCCACTTGGCCTGTTTTCCGCTGCATTGGGGGCGCCGTTTTTCCTGTGGCTGGTGATGCAGCGGCGCAGCAAGGGAGGCGTATGAGCGTGCTGTTGACCCTTCGCAACGTGGGCGTCGTGCGCCAGCAGCGGGCCATCCTCGCGGCTGTCGACCTGGGGTTCATGGCCGGCACCGTCACGGCGTTGGTCGGGCCGAACGGGGCAGGGAAGTCCACCCTGCTCGGCGTGGCATGCGGCGACCTGCAGGCCGATTCGGGCGAGGTATTGCTGCATGGCAAGCCGCTGCAGGCGATACAGGCCGGCGCGCTGGCGCGCGAGCGTGCGGTGATGCCACAGGAGCATGCCGTGCGTTTTGCCTTCAGCGTGGAAGAGGTCGTGGCGATGGGGCGCCTGCCGCATCCGCCCGAGCCTGCTCACGATGCACGCCAGGTAGAGGCTGCCCTGGATGCAGCCGAACTGCAGCCGCTCCGCCAGCGCGAGGTGCAGCAGCTGTCCGGCGGGGAGTCCGCACGCGCGACGTTCGCGCGCGTGCTGGCTCAGGCCACGCCGGTGCTGTTCCTCGATGAGCCGACGGCCGCGCTCGACCTTCGCCATCAGGAGCGCACGCTGCGAACCGTCCGCGGCCTGGCCGATGCCGGGGCGTGCGTGATCGTGGTGTTGCATGACCTCAATCTGGCCGCAGGCTATGCCGATCGCATCGTGCTGCTGGAGCAGGGGCGCGTGGCGGCGGATGGGCCGCCTGCCGATGTGCTGACCGAATCCACGTTGCGCCGCGTGTACCAGCAGGACGTGCTGGTGCTGCAGCACCCGCGGCGCCCGGTGCCGCTGGTCGTGGTGGTGTAGCCAGGTCGATCGAATGCCCTGTAATCCGTTGCAGTGTTCTGCTGGTGCATTCAATCAGCGCTTGTTTCCAGCGCGAACAAGCGCACACTAGCGCCTTCCTTACATTTCATTCGCTGGCACGTCCAATGAACGCTGTTCCGCTGCTGACGTTTCACCTGCTGCTCCGCGCCTGCGCGGAACGGGGGCGTCTGCCCGGTGGACTGCAAGGCCGCTGACCGCATACCGGTCGCCCTTGGACCCCCAGCAGAGCGCCCAACCGGGCGCTTTTTTTGTTTTCAACCGCCGCACCCACGAAGGAGAACGTGCCATGCACCAGATCGCCGAGACCGAACGCTAGCCGCGTGTCCTGCCGCCAACCGGGACACGCGGTCCCTTGTGGTTGGCATCAGCAGGAGCTCCACCATGAACACCCACACCCTTTCGCTGCGCCGCAACCTGGGCATCATCGCGCACATCGACGCGGGCAAGACCACGCTCACAGAACGCCTGTTGTGGAAAACCGGGCAGATCCATCGCGTCGGCGAAGTCCACGACGGGGCGGCCACCACCGATTTTTCGGCGATCGAGCGCGAGCGCGGCATCACCATCGGCGCGGCCGCCGTGCAGGCGCACTGGGCGCCGCGCGATCTGCCGGCACATCGCCTGACCTTGATCGACACCCCCGGACACATCGATTTCGCCCTCGAAGTGGAGCGCTCATTGCGCGTGCTCGACGGCGCGGTCGCCGTGTTCTCGGCCGTCGACGGTGTGCAGCCGCAGTCTGAAACCGTATGGCGGCAGGCGCGTCGGCATGGCGTGCCGCTGCTCGCGTTCGTCAACAAGATGGACCGAGTAGGCGCGTCCTTTGATCGCGTGGTGCAGCAGCTCGCCGAGCGCCTGCACGCACGTCCGTTGCCCTTGGGCATCCCCGTCGGCACTGAAGGCGACTTCGCTGGCTGGGTTGATCTGGTGGATCGCCAACTGCTGCGCTGGGACGCTGCAGGAACCTTGCAGCGGCGACCCTGGACCGACGTGGAGGCCGTGGCGTGGCAGGTAGCGCGCGATGCGTTGGTCGAGGCCGTCGCGGAGCTCGATGACGGCGTGGCCGATGCGTGGCTGGAGGGCGCAGCGGTGGACGATGCAGCGCTGCGTGCGGCGCTGCGACGGATCACGGTACGCGGCGCTGGGGTGCCGGTGCTCGCCGGTGCTGCGTTCAAGGGCAAGGGCATCGAGTCGCTGCTGGATGCGGTAGTGGATTACCTGCCTTCACCGTTGGACCGACCGGCGGTGACTGCCCGCCAGGGCGATCTGGTGGTGGACGTGCTACCCGACGCGCAGGCGCCGCTGGCCGCGCTGCTGTTCAAGGTCACGCATCCGCAGCAGGGCGCGCTGGCGTTCGTGCGCGTGTACGCCGGCACGCTTCGGGTGGGCGACCGCGTCGCCAGCTCCCGCGTCGGCTCGCGACGTGTAGGGCGGCTGGTGCGGGTGCAGGCTGACCAGCTGCACGACATCGACCATGCGCAGGCCGGCGATATCGTCGCGGTGATGGGCTGGAAGGACGCCAGCAGCGGCGAGACGTTGTCGGCGGTGGAGCGGCCGCTGGTGCTGGAAGCCATCCAGACACAGCCGGCGGTGCTGGCATGGCGGCTGGAAGCGGTGCTGGCCAGTGACTTGCTGCGCATCAGCCAAGGGCTGGCCAGCTTGGCCCAGGAAGATCCGTCGTTCCGCGTGGAAACCGATCAGGACAGCGGTGAAACGCGGGTATGGGGCATGGGCGAGTTGCACCTGGAGGTGATGATCGAACGCCTGCGCAGCGAGTGGAAGGTGGACGTGCGGGTGGGCCAGCCACGGGTGGCCTATCTGGAAAAGCCGGCCGCCGAGGTGCTGGGCGTGGTGGGCCGCGTGGTCAAGCAGAGTGGGGGGCAGGGCCAGTTTGCCCACGTGGTGCTGGACCTGCGTCCCCGCGACGACGATGCCGTGGTGTTCATCGACCGCGTGGTCGGCGGCGCGATACCGCGCGGCTTCATCCGGGCAGTGGAGCAGGGCGTGCGCATGGCGCTGGAAAGCGGGCCACAGGGTCACCCGGTGGTGGGGGTGGACGTCGTCTTGCTTGACGGCCAGACCCATGCAAAGGACTCGTCCGAGCAGGCGTTCCATCGTGCTGGCGCAGAGGCGGTGAAGTCCGCCCTGTTGCAGGCCGGCACGCAACTGCTGGAGCCGGTGATGGCGCTTGAGGTGCTGGCACCTGCCGCGACGGTCGGCGACGTGGTCGGTGACCTGCAGCGGCGCCACGGCCGGGTGCAGGCGATCGACGAGCAGGACGGTCGATCGCAGGTCAGCGGATTGGCCCCACTGGCCCGGTTGGCGGGCTACAGCAACGCGTTGCGCTCGCTCAGTCAGGGGCGTGCCAGCAGCACGATGCAGCTGCATGGCTACGCGCCTGCAGCATGAGGAAAGGAAACGAGGGGCGGCCACGGCCGCCCCTTCTTTGTGCCCGGCGGGTAACGCGGCACGCATTTGCCCTTGCCGGGGTGCTGCAGAGGTAGCGCCGACCCATGGTCGGCGAGCGCGCAGCGCGGCCTGTGTCCGGCATCGCGGCGCCGGAACGAAAAGCCGCCGAGCACGGCTCGGCGCTACCGGGTAGCTACAGCGCGGTGCTGCATCGGTAGCGCCGACCCATGGTCGGCGAGCGCGCAGCGCGGCCTGTGTCCGACATCGCGGGGCCGGAACGAACAACCGGCTTCTGCTGTTACCAACCCAGACGTGCGGTCGCCATCACCGTGCGGCCGCTGCCGTAATAACACGATGACACCGTGGTGCAGGTAGAAACGTAGCGGCGATCCGCCAGGTTGCTCAGGTTCAACGCCAGCTGCAGATCACTGGTGCCGATGCGGCCCACGTCGTAGCGGATGGCCGCGTCGAACAGGGTGTAACCGGGAATGCGGTACAGGTTCGCGCTGTCACCGTAGCTGCGCCCGTTGTAGCGTGTGCCTGCGGCAAGGCTGAGGCCATCCAGCGCGCCGCCACGGAACGTGTAGTCCGCCCAGAACGAGGCGGTGTAGTCCGGCACCATGATCAGCTGTTTGCCTTGGTACTGGTCGGAGCGGGTCATCTCCGAATCCATCCACGTAGCGGCGCCGATCAGGCTGAAGCCTTCGAAGGGTGTCACGCGTCCCTCCAGCTCCACGCCACGCACTCGCCCCTCACCGTCTTGGATCGAACAGCGCGCATTGGCGGTGGCGCCACAGGTGTTGTGGCTCGGGTCCGGATCCTGGGTGAGCAGGTTCTGCTGGCGCAGGTCGAACGCAGACAGCGTGACCAGGCCATCGATCGCAGCGGGCTGGTACTTGATGCCCGCCTCCCACTGTTTGCCCGTCACCGGATCGAATGCAGTCCCGGCGAAGTTGTTCAGCGGGCTGGTGGAGGAGGGCTGGAACGATTCGGCATAGCTGACATACGGCGTCAGACCGTTGTCGAACACGTACAGCAGGCCCGCGCGGCCGGTGAATGCCTCATTCTTGATCACGCTGCGCGGTTGCGTGACCGTTGCGCCGGTGACCGGATTGCGTGTCGCGCTCGATGCGTCGTCCTTGGTCCAGTCGTAGCGCCCTCCCAGCGTCAACCGCCAGTTGCCCAGCGCAAGCTGGTCCTGCAGGTAGATACCACTCTGCCGATTGCTGCCCTCGGTGGGACTGAGTGAAGTGACCTGCGGCACGTAGCCGGTGTAGACCGGGTTGAAGATGTCGATCGGGCGCGGACTGCTCATCGCGCCGCGTACGCCCTCCCAGTCCGCACGCTGCCAGTCCCAGCCCAGCAGCGCGACATGGTCGACGTTGCCCGTCGTGAAGCGCGCCTGCAGGCGCGTATCGAAGGTGTCCCCATCGGAATCGCCGGTGCCGTAGGTCGCGCGTCGTGCCTGCGTGCGGCCGTCGGCGTTGAGTGCGCCGTTGGTTACTACGCCGCGATAAAGGGACTCCACGTGCGTGCGGCGCGCGCTCTGGCTGAAGGTCAGCTGGTCATTGAAGGCGTGCTCGAACATCCAGCCTGCCGTCCACAGGGTGCGGTTGAAGGTGTTCCAGTCCGGTTCGCCGATGAAGGTCGTGTTCTTCATGTGCCCCTGCGACGTGGCGCGCAGCGTGCCATCCATCGGCAGGAACTGATAGGTCGATCCGCCGTCGTCCTTCTGGTACATGCCCAGCAGGGTGATGCGCGTGCGCTCGGCCATCTGCCAGGTGTAGCTCGGCGCCAGGAACCAATGCTGCTGCTCGGTGTACTTGATCTGCGTGTCGCCGTCGCGATACAGGCCGACCAGGCGCACCAGGTGCGCATCATCGTCGGTGCCGGTGCCCACATCGAACGCTGCACTGTACTGACCGTGCGCATCCAGCCCCAGTCGCAGTTGCTGACGTTGGTCCGGCTGCGGCGTCTTGCTGACCTGGTTGACCATGCCGCCGGGTGCGACCTGGCCGTACATCACCGCAGACGGTCCCTTCAGCACTTCCACGCGCTCCAGGTTCCAGCTGTCGAACATGCTGCGGTTCCACTGGCTGCCCTGCGGTGCACGCATCCCGTCCAGGGTCACGTTGTTCGCCCAGCTACCCGCATCGAAGCCACGGATGCGGAAATCGTCGACGCGGTTGTCGATGCCCGAGCTCTCAAGGCTGACGCCGGCCACGTAGCGCATGGCATCGTTGAGCGACTGCACCCCGCGCGCGTCCAGCTCGGCGCGTTCGATCACCGACACGGACTGCGGTGTTTCGGCAACCGACGTGCTGGTTTTCGTGGCACTGCTGACACTGTTCGCTGCGCGGTACGCGTTGACACGGACTGCATCCAGCTCGGTAGCGCTGCCGTGCTGCGCGTGGACAGCGGGTGCGAAGGCGGCGAGCGCGCAGGCGAGGGCGAGCGGGTGGCATGAAAGAGAGAAGAGCGGGGCGCGTGCGGTCTGGGTCATGGGCGTGCGTGTGCCGGCCGGCGCAGCACGGATCAGGCAGATCCAGGTGCGCGGGGCCCTGCGGTTGATGAAGGTGACAGCCAGCGTAACGCCACCGAGCCAATGATGCAATCAAGAAGCATTCGCATCAATAGCAGCTAGCGGTGCGCCACGTGTGTGCAGGCGGTTGGAACACAGTGGCGAGACGCCTGAAATCAAGCGGATTCGTGACGAAAAAGCTGGATTAAAGTGATGCCTCACGATAAAGTGCGCGGCCGTTTCATCTGTCCCTCCGCATGCGCGACGATAAAGACCCCGGCACCTTTGAACTGTCCCTGCCGCGCAAGCGGGGCAGGCCGCCGAAATTCGGGTATGCGATGAGCGATGCGCAGCGCGCGGCGCGCTACCGTGCACGTCGGGCGGGCCAGGCCAATCATGCTGACGTGCGCAAGTGCAGCGACATGGTGCTGCTGGACAAGATCCGCTCGTCCATCCGCGGCAAGGATGCCGAGCTCACCGGCTTCCTCGTGCACGTGCTGTGGCAGCGTTATCCGCTGCAACTGAAGTGAGTCATTCGTGACGGGGTGGTGATTGCAACACGGCTTGTTGATAATGCGGGATTGAAGTTCCACCCGCATGCGCGCCCGGGACGGCTGGCGCGACGAGTAGAGATGGCATTCCACGATGACGACCGGCAACGACACCCCGCCCGCAGAAGGCAGCAACATCCTGTTCTACAGCCGCCCGGTGCCGCTGCAGTCCGATATCCACGGTGACCTGCGCATCCTGCCGGGCAAGCTGGATTTTGCGGCGAAAAGCAATGCGATCCCGCTGATCGTCGGCGAGTTCTCGCTGGCGCTGCATCACTTCCCGATCCTGTTCGCTGGCCCCGGCGCGGTGCCGATGGCCGCCACGGGTGTCACGGAAACCAACCTCTTCATCACCGATGGCAAGTGGGAGCCGGACACCTACGTGCCCGCTTACGTGCGCCGTCATCCCTTCATCTTCATTGACACTGATGGCAGCCAGAACTTCGTGCTGGGTGTGGACGAAGACAGTGATCGCCTGGTCAAGGGCGGCACGGAAGGCGAAGCGCTGTTCGTGGACGGAAAGCCGAGCGAACTGTTGCAGCAGGCGATGGAATTCTGCGGCCGTTTCACGGGCGAGCATGACCGCACCCAGGCGTTTTCCAAGGCGCTGATCGAACACGACCTGCTGGCCGTGCGCAATGCGAATGTGCGCCTGCCGAACGGTCGCGAGCTGACCCTGCAGGGCTTCAGTGTGGTGGACGTGGAAAAGCTGCAGGCGCTGCCCGATGCAGTCGTGCTGGAATGGCACCGCAATGGCTGGCTGGGCCTGGTGCACCAGCACCTGATGTCGCTGTCCCGTTTTGCTGACCTGACGCGTTTGCAGGCCCAGCGCGACGCGTGATCGCGGTACGGCACGGGCGTCCCGATTGACGGGACGCCCGGATCGCGCTGCTCCTCGGCTTCCACGGGCTGCGGATACGTGGGTGGGATACATGCGGCGCGGTGCGGCGCGGCGCTGCTCTGCTCTTGGTAGAGCCGACTTCAGTCGGCTGGTGTCCGTAAGCCGACTAAAGTCGGCTCTACCGCGATGCTGCTGATACGCGGGTGCTGGGCACGCGCTGCTCTGCTGTGCTCTTGGGGTAGAGCCGACTTCAGTCGGCTGGTGTCCGTAAGCCGACTGAAGTCGGCTCTACCGCAATGCTGCCCGCAGCCGACTGAAGTCTGCTCTACCGCGATACCGACGATCTCGGCTGCGCTGGGGCGTCCGCGGTGCTGCTGATACGTGGGTGCCGCGCACGCGCGGCGCTGCTCTGCTCTTGGTAGAGCCGACTTCAGTCGGCTGCTGTCCGTAAGCCGACTGAAGTCGGCTCTACCGCTCGGCTCTACCGCTCGGCTTTGCCGCGCTTGCGGGGCGGGCGCTTGGTGGCTGCTGCGTTGGCCGGTGGCAAGCGTTCCAGCCAGGCCAGCGTGTCGGCGTGGGCGATGAAGTGACGGAGGTACTCTGGCGACAGCGCGTGCATCGTGTCCAGCATCCGGTGCACCAGGACGGCCGAATTGAGCGGGCCGCCTTCGGCGGGGGTCTGCTGCAAGGCGATGCGCAGGCGGCTGTCGGCGTGCAGTTGTTGCCAGGCATCGCGCAGCGGCTGCAAGGCAGGGAGGTGCGGATAGTGCGCGGCGGACGCTGACGCTTCGTCCAGCCGCCTGACCAGGCCCGCCAATCCCTGCACGTCCTGCTCAGCGGCCATCGGTGGGCGCCTTCGCGCCGGGTCGCGGCATTGGTGCGATTTCCACCCGGCGATTGCGTGCGCGGCCGGCTTCGTCCGCATTGGAGCTGACCGGCTGCTCGGCGCCGAAGGCCGCGGCGAACACCGCAGATGCGGGCAGGCCTTCGGCGATCAGCGTCCGGGTAACCGTAAGCGAGCGCTGCGCCGACAGCTCCCAGTTGTCGGCGAACTGGCGGTTGTGGGCGTGGACCGGCTGGTCATCGGTGAACCCGCTGACCATCAGGATGTCCTGGCGCTGCGCCAGCCAGCCTTTCAGCGGTCCGGCGAGGCTGCGCAGTACCTCGCGCCCTTCGGGCTGCAGCTGATCGGAGTTCAGTGCGAACAGGACATTCCCGCTGATGCCGATGCGCCCATCCACCAGCGTCACGCGGCCGCCCGCCAAGGGGCCGGCCAGCGCCTGCTCCAGCGTCTGCTCGGCGGCTTCGCGCTGCTTTACCTCTGCGTCCAACCGGCTGGTGAGTTCCAGTTGCATCGCGACCACGCCGACCAGGATCAGGACGAACGCGCCCAGCAGCACCGACATCAGGTCGCCGAACGCCGCCCAGATGGGGGTGCTGCTTTCGTCTTCCAGTTCGTCATGCAGGCTCATGCCGAACCTGCTGCGCCACGTGCATCGCCCAGCTGGCGAAGTTCCTCGGTGATCTGCTTCTGCGACAACAGGCTGAGGTCAACGACTTCACGTGCCTGCGCCACGTAGTAAGCCAGTTGCTCATCGCTGCGCGCCAGCGAGGCATCCAGCGCACCGGCGAGCTGCTGCAGGTGGGCGGACAGTGATGTGCTGCTGTCGGCAAACGTGGTCACCGCGCCTTCCAGCCCGCTGGCCAGCGCGCGGGTGCCGGTGGCGGCATCGTTTACGCCGGTGATCACGGCTTGCAGGGTCTGTGCTTGTGCGTCGACCTGTTCGGCGAAGTGCTCGCCGGTGCGTTGCATCAGTCCCTGTGCGTTGGTGATCAGGTCATCGACGGCGCCGCGCTGGGCCAGCGAGGCAGACTGGATCGACTCCATCAACGTACCCAGCGTGCCCAGCAACTGCGCGCGCTCTTCCAGCAGGGCGGTGTCGCGCACCAAGCTGTCGGACAGGCGCTGGCGCAGCTCGGCAACCACGTCGGCGGCGGCACGCGGCGCCTCGCTTGCCGTTTCCAGCAGGCGCGCAATCTCCGTGATGGTCGCGCTGGATTGTGCGCGCGCTTCTTCGCTGATCCCGCGCGCGGCCGCTTCAAGGGTGGCGATGATCTGCTGTTGCTGCTGGCGCGCCTGTTCGCTGCTGTGTTCCCACCGCAGGGCAGTCTGTTCGGTGATCGTGGCGAAGGCCTCCGACCACTGTGCCAGCCGGGCGGCGTCGCCTTCGCCAGCGCGCTCGATCAGTGCTTCCTGGCGCTGCTGCAGGTCGGCCAGCGTGTCGCGGACCAGGTGCTGCTGGGCAAGCAGGGACGCCTGTGCGGATTGGCTCGCGTGTTCTGTCACGGCCGCGAGCGCGTGTTGCTGGCGCTCTGCCAGCGCCGACCATTCGCTGCCCAGCCGTTGCTGCTGCTCGCGCTGGCGCGCATCGATCTGCTGCAGCAGCTCCTCGTTGCGCTGCTGCTGCCGCTCGATCACTTCGTCATGCGACCCACGCAGCGCATCAAGCAGCGCCCGGCTGGACTGCTGCTGGCCCTGCAGCGCGCTGTCCACGCGACGATCCGCCTCGGTGGATACGCGGTCGATGGCGGCCTGCACGCCGTCCAGTTGCTGCTGTACGGCGGAGGTCACGCTTGTCTGTGTGCGCGTGGCGGTATCTTCCAGGCTGCCCAGCGTTTCCTGCAGCAGGGGCTGCAGGGCACTGCCGATGGCTTCACTGCCGCGGGTCACGGCACGCTCGAGCGACATACTCAGCGCGTCGGCCAGTTGCACCTGCGCCTCGGTGTTGCGGGTCAGGAACGCCTCCTGGCGCGCGGCAAGCTGATCGTGGCTGGCCGCGCTTGCCTGCTGCATGCCGTCCACGACGGACTGGATCTGCTGGGTCAGCTGCTCCTGTGCCTGTTCGTGGCGGATAAGGAACGCGTCCTGCCGCGCATCCAACTGCGCGTGACTGGCTTGGTTCGCCTGCTGCACGCTCTCAACCAGTGCGTGCATCTGCTTCACCAGAGTGGGCAGCAGGTCGGATTGGCCCTGCAGCAGGCGCAGGCTTTCATTGCGCTGCCATGCCTGTCCGTGGGCCTGCAGGTCGCTGCCGATGCGCAGGTCCAGCGCCTGCACGGCTACGTGGCGTTCGCGGCGCAGCAGCGCCGACAGCAGGCCGAGCATGGCCGATGCCGCGACGCCGGCAATCGAGGTGCCGAACGCCACCGCAAGTCCTTCGACCGGCGAGGCCAGCGAGCCGCGGATGGCCGCAAGGTCGGTCGCGCTCTGCAGTGCCACACCGGTGCCGCGCAGGGTCGCCATCATGCCGAGCAGCGTGCCGAGCATGCCCAGCAGCACCAGCAGGCCGACCAGGTAGGGCGTCAGCGCCGGGCCGGGCAGGGCGGCGCGGCTTCCTTCGATACGCAGGCGGGCACCGGTGCGAAGCCCCTCCGGCAAGCGCAGCAGCCAGCTGCCGAGGTCATCGCGGGCACTGCCTGCGTCGGCCACGGCGGTGGCAAGCGCTCGGGTGGCACGATGGAACTGCAGCAGCTCCATCCCGCCCACGCAGTAGCAGCCTGCAATGAGGAAGGCGACTGCCGCGCCCACGGCGTGGTGGCCGATATAGCCGACGCCGATCCACAGGGTGGCGCTCAGGCCGAGGACGAAGATGATCAGGTGCAAGGCGTTACGCAGCATGGGGTCCTGCTCGGTGCGGATGAAGGGCCGCAAGCAGCCCCTCGATCGGGTGGAAGCGGAGGTCGAGCTCGGCCAGCAGCAGTTCGCGCACATCGTCGCGTAGTGCCGCCGGCCAGGGCGCGGAAGGAGAGGAAGCCGTGCCGGGTGCCGTGTCGTCAACGGTTTCCGGATCGGCGGGTGCCAGGGTGGCCTTGGCATGGGCGGCCAGGCGCGCACCGAGCGCGTCCAGCAAGCGGAACTCGCGCGGCGCCAGTGCCTGTTCCATCACCGCATCGATCTCGGCCAGGCGCGCGCACTGGGCGTCCCCTTGGGCCAGCAGGTCGCGCAGTCGGCCGCGCAGGCGGCCCGTGCTCGTGAGCTGCCCGCGCTGCAGGGTGGCGTGCCGGCGTTGCAGTTCCGCCGCGTCGAGTGAATCGTCGAGCGCTTCAACCAGCGCGTGGACCGCATCGCGGTGGGCGCTGTGCGCCCGCGCGCACTCCTCCTCGACGGCTTCACGCGTCAGCGTCGCGGCGACGTCGGGAGCCGGCGGCAGTGCGCCGTCCAGCGCGCGCGCCAAAGCGACCGCGCGGTTCCAGTCGACCCAGTTGCCCAGCGCGGCGGGCAGGGCGGGGCTGTCGGAGGAGAGCAGCGGGTGGCCCAAACGGGCCAGGGTGCGGATCAGGGGAGGCCCTGCGACGGGCGGCCGGTGTGACGGTTTCGCCATGTTCGGAAGGGCCAAAAGACGCGATTTTACACGCTTGCGTTCCTTGTCGCCTGACCGGCGCGGCGGGGCGCTGATAGCGGCAGCAGCGGGTGGCGTTCAAAAACTATACCGGACGTCCGGTATAGTTTGATCATTCCTCGTTTCGTGTCGCCCTCATGACCCTCCTTTCTCCTGCCCGTCGTTGGAGTCTGCTGTTCACCGTGGCGGCCGGCCTGTTGCTGGTCACCTTGGACAACTCCGTGCTCTATACGGCGCTGCCCACGCTGGCCAGCGAACTGGATGCCAGCGACAGCCAGCAACTCTGGATCATCAACGCCTATCCGCTGGTGATGGCCGGCCTGTTGCTCGGTGCCGGCACGCTGGGTGACCGTATCGGACATCGCCGCATGTTCCTGGCCGGGCTGGTCGCCTTCGGCGTGGCCTCGCTGGGGGCGGCGTTCTCGCAGACCGCCGGCCAGCTGATCGGTGCGCGCGCCGCGTTGGCGGTGGGGGCTGCGGCGATGATGCCGGCGACGCTTGCGTTGATCGGCCTCACCTTCCACGAAGAGCGCGAGCGCAACATCGCCATCGCGATCTGGGGCTCGGTCGCGATCATCGGCGCAGCCCTTGGGCCGATCATCGGCGGTCTGCTGCTGCAGCACTTCTGGTGGGGTTCGGTGTTTCTCATCAACGTGCCGGTGGTGGTGCTGGCGATCATCGCCACCCTGGTGCTCGCGCCAAAGGGCGTGCCCGATGCCAGTCGCACGTGGGACGTCGCCTCGTCGTTGCTCGCGCTGGTCGCGCTGTCCGGGCTCGTGCTGGCCATCAAGTCCTGGATCGCGGTGCCGCCCGCCTGGGTCACCGGCGCGATCGCGCTGCTGGTGGCGGTGATCGCAGGTGCTGCCTTCGTGCGCCGTCAACAGACCTTGCCGTATCCGTTGCTCGATTTTGCGATCTTCCGTAACCGCGCCTTCCTGTCGGGCACGCTGGCGGCCGTGTTTACGCTGTTCGCGTTGGCCGGCCTGCAGTTGGTGACCACGCAGCGCTTCCAGCTCATCGCTGGATTCAGTCCCCTGCAGGCGGGCCTGTTGGTATCGGTCGCGGCATTGGGCAGCCTGCCCAGCGCCCTGCTGGGCGGCAGCATTCTGCATCGGGTGGGCCTGCGACCGTTGATCAGCGGCGGCCTCGCCTGTGGTGCCGTGGGCGTGGCGGTGATCGTATTCGGGTTCCCGCACGGACTGGGCTGGGTGATCGGCGGGATGGCGCTCACCGGGATCGGAATGGGCGCCACGATTTCGGTTGCCTCCACCGCCATCATCAGCAATGCGCCGTCTCACCGCGCCGGCATGGCGTCCTCGGTGGAAGAGGTGGCGTACGAGTTCGGCGGCCTGCTTGCCGTGGCGATACTCGGCAGCCTGGGTGCCGCACTGTATGCGGCGTTCCTGCCGGTGGATGCGGCGTTGCCGGCTGCGGCGCGCGATGGCATCAGCCACGCCCTGCAGGCGGCAGGCAACACCGCACCGGGGTGGCTGGACAATGTGCGCGTGGCCTACGACCGCGGCTACCAGATGGTGCTGAGCGTGATCGCACTGGTGCTGGCGGCGGGCGCGATCCTCACCGGCGTGCTGCTGCGCCACGCGCCGACGGTAGCCGAAGCGCGCAGCCATCCCGTACATTGAGCCGATGAGAGCCAGCAACAAAACCCGCATCCTCGACGCCGCTGTCCGCGTGATCAACCGCGAGGGCGTGCGCGCGGTGACCTTCGAATCGGTATCCAGCGAGGCGGGGCTTACCCGCGGTGGACTGTTGTATCACTTCCCCTCGCGCGAGGCATTGCTGCGCGGCATCGATGCGCATCTGGTGCAGGCCTGGGAAGCTTCCATGGAGGCGCTCGCAGGCAAGCCCACAGCGCAGACCACTGCCGTGGAGCGCTACGAGGCCTACATGCGGGTGTCGGCACAGAGCGCTACCCGGGCCGAGCTGTTGTTCATGCTGGAATCGATGGATCCGGAGACCGGCAGCGCGCCGTGGAACGAGGCCATGCTGCGATGGGCGCCGTCGCCGCCCGCAGCGGGCACTGACGCGCCTTCGGCATGGGATCCCTTCATCGCACGCCTCGCTGCCGATGGCCTGTGGATCTACGAGGCCATGTACAACGGCACCCTGGATGCAGCCGAGCGCGCGATCATCGTGGCGAGGCTGGCGCAACTGCTGAAATCGGAACCGGCGAGCTGACCCGGCGCGAGGAGAAGCCCAGCGGCCTACGTCTCATCCCGATAATGTTATGTAATATCATATCGTGATAGGCTGCGCGGCCTGCTTTCAAAGGGACTGCCTGTGCCTGCCCATACGCCTGTTGTCGAGATCCGCGACCTTTCCATTTCCTTTGCCGGCAAGTCGGTGCTGTCCGGCCTCGACCTGACGGTTGATCGCGGGCATATCTATGCATTGCTGGGGGGCAACGGCGCCGGAAAATCCACCACGCTGTCGGCGCTGCTCGGTTTCGTGCGGCCCACCGCAGGGGACGTGCGGGTGGCAGGCCTGACGCCATGGGCCGATCCGGAGCGCGCCCGTGCACAGCTGGCTTATCTGCCGGAGAACGTGGCGTTGTATGACCACCTCACGGCGGTGGAGAACGTCGACTACCTGCTATCGCTCAGTGGCCGCCGCCAGCCTGCAAGCGCAATCGCCGACGCACTGCGTGCGGCGGGCCTGCAGGAAGCCGCGTGGTCGCAACGTCTTTCCGGATTCTCGAAAGGCATGCGGCAGAAAGTGGCCATCGCGCTGGCGCTGATGCGCGAGGTGCCTCTGTTGCTGCTGGACGAGCCGACGTCCGGCCTGGATCCCGGCGCGAGTGCGGATTTCCACGCGCTGCTGCAACCGGTCCGGGCACGTGGCACCGCGGTGCTGATGGTGACCCACGATCTGCTGGGGGCGGTGGAGATCGCCGATCGCATCGGCGTGCTGGACCATGGCCGCATCGTGTATGAAGCCGAACGCAGGGATTTCGACCTGCGGACGCTGCATGCGCACTTCGCGGGCCGGGAACGCGCCGCATGAGTGCACTGCTCTCGGTGATGCGCAACGAACTGCGCGCCTTGGTCAGGCAGCGCACGGCGCTGGCCGGCATTGTGCTGATGGTCGCGTTGACCGTCACCGCGACGGTCGTGTCGCTCCACCATATGGCGGCAGCGGCCGAGCATCGCACTCGCCAGCAGGCGGAGGCGCAGGCCGCGTTCGATGCGCAGCCGGACCGGCATCCGCATCGTGTCGTTCACTACGGTCACTTCGTCTACCGGCTGCCGTCGGCGCTGGCCGCCTTTGATCCCGGCGTCGACCCCTTCACCGGCAGCAGCATGTTCCTCGAAGGCCATCGGCAGAACACGGCCAACTTCGGTGATGTCATGCAGAGCTCGATCCTGACCCGCTTCGGACAGCTCACCCCGGCCTTCGTGCTGCAGATCCTGGCGCCGCTGGTGCTCATCTTCCTCGGCCACGGCCTTCTGGCGCAGGAGCGCGAGAGCGGGACACTGCGCCAGTTGATGCTGCAGGGGGCAAGCCGCCGCGCGATTGTCGGCGGCAAGTTGTTGGCTTTGCTGATCATCGCGGCGGCGTTCTTGTTGCCCGCTGCGCTGGGCTTGGGGTGGCTGGCCGTGGGTGCGCCGGCGTCGGCGCTCGTGGCGCTGGGCGTGCTGGCGGGATACGCGCTCTATCTGGCGGCATGGTGCCTCGTGATCACCGCCGTTTCGGCCCTGCTGCCGCGACGACGCGATGCCTTGCTGGGCATGATCGGGGGCTGGGCCGTGGTAGCACTGCTGGTGCCGCGCATCGCACCGGACGTGGCCTATACGGCCTTCGCGCTGCCGGACCGGCTGCAGACTGAGGTCGGCATCGCGCGCGACCTGCGCGCCATGGGCGACAGCCATGATCCAGCCGATCCGTACTTTGCCGGCTTCCGCCAGCGTGTGCTGGACCAGTATGGCGTGGCGCGGATAGAGGATCTGCCCGTCAACTACAAAGGGTTGCTGGCCGTGGAAGGGGAGCGGCTGACCTCGACGCTGTTCAATCGGTACGCCGAGCACAGCGCCCACCTCCAGCATGCGCAGAATGCGCTGGTCAGCCGCTTCGCGCTGTTGAGCCCGGTCATCGCCATCCGACAGCTGTCGATGGCCGCAGCGGCCACCGATCTGCGCGCCCATCTGCGCTTCATGGACCAGGCCGAGCAGCATCGCTATGGACTAGTGCAGCAGCTCAACCAGATGCAGGCGGATGCGGTGTCCTATGCGGACGACACCGCCAGCGATGCCGGAGCGGACCAGCGCAAGCGCGTTGATCGCGCACAGTGGCAGGAAATCCCTACGTTCCATTACACGCCGCAGCCGCCCGACGGCGTGCTGCGATCCCTGCTGTGGCCGCTGCTCAGCCTGCTTGGCTGGGCGCTGGCCGGTGCGCTGCTGATGGGTGGGTCCATCCGGCGGCTGGGAGGTGTGCGATGAGCCTCTGGCGGTATGAGCTGCGCATGATGCTGCGCTCGCGGGTGGCTGCTGCCGCGCTGGTGCTGCTCAGCCTGCTTGCGCTGGCCAGCCTGGTGGCGGGCGTGCAACGCATGGACAGCCAACGCGAGGCGATCGCACGCATCAGCGCCCTGCACGCGGAGGATCTGGCCGCGGTGTCCGCCGGGCACGGCGATTCCACCGATGCCGGGCGTGCGGCGTACTACAGCTTCCATCCCACGTGGAATCCGCCGTCGCCGCTGGCCTTCGCCGCGGTAGGTATGCGCGATGTGTCGCCCTACATCCTGCGCGTGCGGGCCCTCGGCCTGGAGGCGCAGATCCACGATGGCGATACGTTCAATCCAGAGCTTGCACTGGCCGGTCGCTTCGACTTCGCCTTCCTGTTGACCTTCCTGCTGCCGCTGTTCGTGATCGCCCTGATGCACGACATCCGCTCGGCCGAAACCGAGACCGGTCGCGAACGCATGCTGCGCAGCCTGCCACTGCGGATGGGCCGGCTCTACGCGCGCCGGGCGACGGTGCGGATGGCCGCGCTGTGGATCTGCGCAGGGTTGCCTTTCCTGGTCGTGGCACTGCAGCAGCAGGTGGCGGCCAGCCAGATACTGGCCGTGCTGGCGCTGGCGGCGGGCTACCTGCTGTTCTGGGCCGGACTGTGCCTGCTGGTGGCGTGGCGCGGCTGGAACTCCGGGGTCAATGCGGCCACCTTGGCCTCGCTGTGGGTGGTGGTCGCGCTGGTCGGGCCTGCCTTGGCGAACGTGGGCATTGAGCGGGCCATTCCGGTGGAGCAGGGCGCCGGCATCGCCCGCGCGCAGCGCGAGGCGGTCAATGGCGCGTGGGATATTCCGCGCGAGGACACCATGCGTCGCTTCTACGCGGCGTATCCCGAATGGCGCGACTCGCCGCCATTGGGCACCGACTTTCATTACAAGTGGTATCTGGCGTTCCACCAGAATGGCGACGATGCGGTGGCACCCCTGGTTGCCGGTTACCGGCAGGGCATCGAGCAGCGGACCGCCGCGGCATCCACTTTAGGGTGGCTGTTGCCGCCGGTGGGGCTGCAGGTGGCCTTGACCCGCATGGCCGACACGGACATGCAGGCGCACCTGGCCTACCAGGATCGCGTGCGCGACTACCACGCGCAGCTGCGTCGCTATTTCTACGGTTTCCTGTTCACCGATACCCCATTCCATGAACCGGACTACGACAAGGCGCCGCGCTTCGACGCGGATCGCTGATCGTTCTCTTGCCTGTTCACCCCCTTTCCCTTCACCGATGAGTTGCCCGATGAGTTCCCTGATGAAGATCCACGTCCTGGCCGCCGCGATCACCGCGGTGGTGTGCACGCCGGACGCGCACGCGCAATCTGCTGGCTCCGCCCTGACCCTGGGCAAGGTCGATGTCCATCAACACGGCGAAGCGCAGCTGACGGCGCACCAGGTGCTGACCTCGGTGGACGTGCTGGGCGCTGACCAGATCGAAGACAAGAACGTCCAGCACAGCTGGGAGCTGCTGGGCCAGATGCCCGGGATACAGCTCACCGAGACGCGCCAGGGCGCCGAATCAGGCAAGGTCAGCTTCCGTGCGTTCAACGGCGAGGGCTATCTCAACGCCATCAAAACGCTCATCGACGGCATGCCGAGCAACGTCAACAGCGGCAACCAGCGCTTCATCGACATGCTGTTTCCCCTTGAGATCAGCTACATCGAAGTCGTCAGGGGGACCAACGATCCGCGCTATGGCCTGCACAACATCGGCGGCAACGTCAATTTCGGCACGCGCCAGGGCGGCAACTACACGGACGGTCGGCTGTCCTATGGCAGCTACGACACCCGCGATGCCCAGCTGGCCGTGGGGCGTGAGTCGAATGGCTTCGCGCAGAACTATTTCATCGGCACGCAGGCCTCGGACGGCTACCGCGACCACGATACCTCGCAGAAGTATTCGCTCGGCGGCAAGTGGTTCTACGGAAGCCTGGATGAGGGCATGCGCATCGGGCTGACGGCCAGGGCCTACCACCACGAGGCGGACGAGCCCGGCTTCATGACGGCCGAAGAGCTCAGGGCAGACCGCAGATCCTCGCAGCGCCGCAATGCCAACGACGGCGATGACCGTGACATGCGGACGCTCGGTGTGCACGTGGACCTGAAACTCGCGGACGATCTGCTGGCCAGCACGAAGCTGTATTACAACCGGTATGAAGACGACCGCAAGGTGACTTTCAGCGACCTGCCCACCGGCAACGCGCCACGCCAGCGACGGGTATGGAACGAAACACAGGTGGGCATGCTCAGCACGCTGACGTGGCAGGCACGCAGCAACCTGACCGTGGAAGGTGGCATCAACTACGAGCACCAGGACAACGCTTACCTGCGCCAGCGTTTCAATTACAGCGAGCCCACCGATTTCGACGCCCCGCCGGCACGCGTGCAGAGCGACGACCGGCATACGCTGGACAACTGGGGCGCCTATGTACAGGCCATCTACCAGCCGACCGACGCGCTGAAGATCGTACCGGCCTTCCGCGTGGACCGCTTCGACGGAAACACACGCCTGCCGGGCGGCATCACCGGTGAGCTGCAGCGTTACGGCATCATCAACCAGCCCAAGCTGAGCGTTGTCTACGCCCTCGGCGCGGACACCAACCTCTATGCCAACTGGGGCCGTACCTTCCAGGTGCTGACCGGGCCGACCGCGCCGGCCTACCTGACGCCAGGACAGGCCGCGGTGGAGCCGTCCACCAATACGGGGATGGAGCTGGGTCTGAAGTTCAGCCCCTTCGCCCGCTCGCAGGCCCGCGTGGCGGTGTGGCAGCAGGATGCGGAAAACGAAACGTCCAACATGCCGGCCACGGGCACCACCATCACGCTCGGCAAGACGCAGCGGCGGGGCGTGGATGCGCAGATCAGTGCGCAGATCGCGGATGCGTGGACCGTGTGGGCCTCGCACGCGTACCAGGAAGCGAAGATCAAGCGGGATGGCCGTGGCCCCGCGCTGTCATTGCAGGGGCGCGAGGTGGCAGCGGTTCCGCGTCACATCAGCACCATCGGCATCGATTATCAGGCGACCGAGGCCTTGCAGCTGGGCATGCAGGGGAGGGCGCAGGGCGACTACTACCTCGAAGAGCGCAACGTCGCCGGGAAGTTCGGTGGGTTCGCCGTGCTGGATCTCAGCGCGCGCTATGACATCAATCCGCGATGGAGCGTCGATCTGCAGGTGAAGAACGCCACCGGTCGCGCGTATGCCTACGCGTGGTACGACAGCTTCTTCTGGGAGCAGGCCCAGCCGATGTTCTCGCCGGCCGCGGGGCGATCGGTGTTCGTCGGCCTGAACATGAAGCTCTGAGCGCGGGGCAGGCTGCGCTGTACACAGCGCGGCTGAAGGGGATCGGAAGCGCGCGGGCAGGATGCGCCGCGCCTTCCGCCGTGCTGACGTATGCTGTGCGCCGCCGCACGGAAGAGAGAATGAGCATGCAGACGCAGGGCAGCGCAGCAAGCGCGCTGGTGGACGGTGAAACGGCGTACTACCTGAAAACCTTCACGGCATTGGCGCTTGCCGATGCACGTCTCGACGGCATCGAATTCGAATCCTGCACGTTCGTCGACTGCGATCTGTCCAGCGCAACGCTTCGTCGCTGCCGCTTCATCGACTGCAGCTTCCAGGGCAGCACCCTCAACCACGCACAGCTGTCCTCGACGCGCTTCACCAGCACGGTGTTCGAGCGGTGCCGTCTGGTCGGCATCAACTGGACGGCCGTGGACTGGTCGCGGCTCACGCGTGATGCCCAGGTCGGTTTCCGTGACTGCGTGCTCAACGAATCGAGTTTCTTCGGGCTGGCCCTGGACGCACTGGTGCTGCAGAGCTGCAAGGCGCACGCGGTGGACTTCCGTGAGGCCCGGCTGCGTGCGGCGGACCTCACCTTCAGCGATTTCAGCAGTGCACTGTTCGGCCGCACCGACCTCAGCGAAGCGGACTTCAGCGAAGCCACGAACTACGACATCGATGTGCTGAACAATGTCGTGCGCCCCGCGAAGTTCAGCCGCTTTGAAGCGGTACGACTGCTGCAGGGGTTGGATATCGAAGTGGTGGACTGAGCAGATAGAGGCCCAGCGCAATGAACCAGCACAGGCCTGCAGTCCACAGATCATGCGACATGAAATGCGCGCCGCGAAGCTGTTGGGAGAGGCCGAACAGCAGGCCCAGCCCCGCGCCCAGCCCCAGTGCAAGGTGGCGTAGGCGAGGACGAACCTCCAGCGCAAGAAAGTACAGCGCCATCCAAGCGTAACCTGCACTGGCATGGCCCGCCGGGAAGCAGCCGCTGGACACCGCAGCGGCCGAGCGTGACGCGAAGAGTCCATGGAAAGGGCGGGTGCCACCGTAGTCGATGAGGTCCCACGGACAATCCATCCCCGTGGATTTCTTCAGCAACGAGACAACCACCGTGGACAGCACCACCGAGGCGAACAGCCGCAGCAGCGGCCGGCGCCACCCGGCAAGTGGCGTCCACCACTCCGCGATGATGGCCAGCAGCAGCACCAGCAGGCCTGCGGTGATGGACAGGTCGCGGCCCGCCGTATGGATGATCTGTTCGGTCAGCCATTGGTCTTTCCAGGCCCACTGATGGCCCTGCATCGCATACAGCGCCGACGCCACCGCCTGGTCGCCGTGCCACTGCATCAGCGCCTGTGAACCGAGCAGCAGGCCAGACAGCGGCAGCACGACATGCCTGGCGATACCCAGCGCGCCGAGCAGCGAACGCCCACGACCCGCGATCGGCCAGACACCTGCGTTGTCATTCATCGATATCACCCCTGTTGATCGTGCTTTCGCATCCGTGGACGAGCGCCGTAGCGGGGACCAGCTGCCACGCGTTGCGGTTGGACTGGCCGATGGCGCGGACCTGGCGAGTGTCCACGCAGGGTCCCAGCGCCTTGTCGGTGACCAGGATCCAGCGCCGGGACGGTGCGTCGTCCACCCACCTGCGCGCGCGGCGCCATTGCACATCCCAGGGCTGCCGGTAGCCGAAGTCGGTTGCCCGGCCATCAGCCTGCAGGTAGTTCTGTTCCCGAAAGTCCACCAAGCCCAGCTCGGCCGTTGGGCCAATGGTCTGCAGTACGCGTTGCATCAGCTGTCGGGCGGATGCGGCCTCGTCCAGCGCGGGCATGAAACCCACCCCGTACGCCGTCCAGACACACGCCATCGTAAGCACTGCCAACAGGCCCGGCCGGCGTCCGCGCAACACGGCGGCCAGCGCCAACACTGCCGCACCCAGTGCACCGGCCCAGTACCCGATCGCCGCGGTGGCGTCGGGGTCCAGATCGCGCCCGGTCAGCGCAGGTTGAATCCAGCTGGCCTGCATCAGGGTGGCCATTGCCAGCACCAGCGACGCTGCGCCGATCAGCGCGGTGAAGCCGGGCAGCACGATGCGCGCGAAGCGCTGGCGCAGCAAACCAGGCAGCAACGGCGCAGCGGCCAGGCAGAGCAGGGGCAGGGCAGGAAAAAGGTAGACCTCGCGTTTGCCCGGGCTGGCGCTGAAGAACAGCAGGACGAGTACCACCCAGCTGATCAGCAGTATCTGCCGGGTGTCACCGCGCGCGACCCGTCGTGCCCACGCCGGCACCAGCCGGGGCAGCAGCAGGCAACCGGGCAGCCACAGGGTGGCGATGACCTGCAGGTAGTACCAAGCCGGCTGGAGGTGATGCCATGCACCTACATAGCGGGTAGCCGTCTGCCGGAACAGGATCTCCCGCACATAGGCATCGACCTCGGCGGCGTGGGGCTGCAGCACTGCGATGCCCAGCGGCACCAGCCACACTGCCAGCCCGGTGGCGAAGCCCGCAGGGACCAGCAGCCACTGCCACGCGCTGCCGGGCAGCGCGGGAACCCGATGGCCGAGACGCAGGATCACCCACGGGAGCAGGATCAGCAGAGGCAGGAAGCCGACGCCTTTGGTCACCGTGCCGAGCCCGGCCGCTGCGGCACCCCAGAACAGCGCCGCGCGGTGTGGGCCGCGCAGCAGATGCGCAAGCAGCCCCCACAGCGAGGCAGTGGTCATGGCCACCAGCACCATGTCGATCTGACCGCGCTTGGCCATCAGCCCGAACTGCAGGGTGGCGAACACGGCCAGGGCGGCATGGTGCCCCACGCGTCGGTTCCACAGCATGCGGCCGATGCGCGATGTCATCCACAGGGTAAGCAAGGCGCAGAGCAGGGACGGCAGCAGGAAGGCGATGTCCCAGTCGTGTATCAGCCGGTACGCCGTGGCCTGCAGCCACATGAAGAGCGGTGGCTTCTCCGCGTAGATCTCCGTGCCCCGGTGCGGTATCAGCCACTCGCCGGTGCGGATCATCGCCTTGGCGGCCAGCACGAAACGGGGCTCGTCGGGGGGCGACGGGGCGCGCAGGCCAAGCCCGGCCGCCAGGCTCAGCGCGATCATCAGCATCAGGAGCGGCTGCCAGCAGCGCGCGATGACCGTCGTCAGGAACGGGGTCGACACGCTGCCGGTCGCGATGCGGTTAGTTGGCCCGGCGGGGGAGTGCACGGACGGCATGCGTCAGGCCCTGGCCTTCGGCGTGACGCACGATGCGAACACATCCTGTGCGGGGTCGTACGCTGACGTGGCCACCTGCAACAGACCCAGTACCGAAGAGAACAGCACGTCGTGGTCGGTGCGCTGCCGCGCCCGCTCTGCCAGACAGCGCGTATCCAGGCCGCGGTCGAGGGCGAAGTGGCGTGAGAACCACATCACCATCGGCACCGACGTCTGCTCAGCCGGTGCGATGGCATACGGCACCCCGTGCAGGTAGAGGCCCTTTTCACCCAGCGACTCGCCATGGTCGGACACATAGATCAGGGCGGTGTCGTAGTCATCCATGGCCTGCAGTTCATGGACCGCACGCGCCAGGAAATGATCGGTGTAAAGCACGGCATTGTCGTAGGCATTGACGATTTGCTCGCGCGGGCAGTTGCCCAGTTCGGGGTTCTCGCAGGGCGGGGTGAAGGTGCGGAAGTTGCCCGGGTAGCGCTGGAAGTAGCTTGGGCCATGGTTGCCCAGCTGGTGCAGCACGACGACACGATCGCCCGGGGTGAGACGCACCTGCTCGGCAAGTCCCTTCAGCAGCACCTCATCCATGCAGCGGCCGTCCGCGCACAAGCCGGGGTCCTTCGCATCTGCCAGTGATTCGAACGCCGTGCCCTCGCAGACGCCCTTGCAGCCGGACTGGTTGTCGCGCCATAGCGTCCTGATGCCCACCCCATCCAGCACGTTGAGCAGCGACTGTTCCGACCGGATCTCCTTCTCGTCGTAGTGGCGCCGACCCAGCCGGGAGAACATGCACGGCACCGATACTTCGGTGCTGGTGCCGCAGGAATGCATGTCCGGGAAGTTGACCACGCCGATCTGCGCGAGCTCCGGCGTGGTATGCCGGCGATAGCCATTGAGGCCCCAGTTCTGCGCGCGAACGGTCTCGCCGACTACCAGCACCAACAGGCGCGGCCTGGCGCCTGGCGCGCGTGGCGCCGCCTTGGCATCCTGTGCGATGGGCGTCTTGGGGGCTCTCTTGATCGGCGAGTTCGAACGCAGGTTCTGCTCAAGGCCGACAAGGTAGTTAAGTGGCGTCGCCAGATACTTGATCTCGCGATGGTTGCGCAGCATCGATGCTACGTCGGCAGAGGCCAGCAGGACCGAGCCGGCACCCACGACCAGCAGGCCGACGATGAAGAGGGGGCGTACCCACGCGGTGCGGATCATCCGGCGCGGCACGATGCGCACGCGCCATACCGCCAGTGTCGGCAGCACGGCATGGACCAGCAGCGGCAGGATCAGCCCCGGCGTGATGAGCTCACGCGACTCCCTTGCATCGGTCTGCAGCACGTTGCGGACCATGTCCGCGTCCATGTACACGCCATAGGTCGACATGTAATGCACGGCCAGCGCCGTACTGAAGAACAGCACGGTAAGCAGCGGCTTTGCGCTCCAGCGCCACACCAGCAACGACAGCACAACCGCGTTTGCAGTGATCAGCAGGCCGCTCAGTGCGAGGCCGAACAGCAGATTGCCGGGATGCAGGGCGTAGGAGGCGCGCCAGAACGGCCCATTGCTGACCAGCGCGAAGAACACGCTGGCCAGCAGGATCAGCCGCTCCTGGCTTACCGCCGGATGCCAGCTTCCAAGGCGATCCAGCACGGCACCACGGGCCAGGGCACGGTAGGGGAGGGCAGCAGGACCTGCGGCGACAGGCGAGGGGGAAGGAGGGGCCACGAAGTAGAACGCCGGCATGAAGGATGGCGGCGATCTTGGGGGGGCACAGGTCGGATTTCGGTCGGAGCCGGGCAATCTTTTCGTTAAGCCGGTCGGGTCGCTTGCGGGAATTGCCCGAAGCAGGGTGAGGCTTACGCCCTCCGTCGACTCAATGCGACGCGGATCAAAGTGCAGCGGAGGCGAAGCGTGTGAAAACGTCTTTGGCAGCGTCATCCACGCGATGGCGCTGCTGCAGACGCACCGTCTGTACGCAGGCCCGGCGCACCGGGCAGGACGCACGCATATGAAAGTCATGGGAATGCATCACCTCGGCATGTCGCTGATCGCCGTTGGGCTGCTGGCCAGCGGTACCGCGCACGCCAGCGGACTGACGCCGGTTGATTCGGTTTTTGAAGGAATGGGCGCCATCAAGCTCTCGGCAGGACCGTATTCCGGCACCTGTTCTGTCACCTTGTTTGGTGACATCGATCCGGCAGGAGCCGGGAAGATCGACGGAGATGTCTCCGAGTTCTCCGGCACATCACGGGGGTGCGCGGCAATAAGGGGCAGCGGAAGCTGGGCTGTGCGGCCAACCTCAGCCACAACCCTCGAGATCCGCGATGTCAGGGTGAACGGGCCGTTTGGGGTCCACTGCTACGGGACGCTTGACGGCACGTTGATCGGCGGGCGGCTCAGCCTGACGGGGACATTGGAGTCCAATGTGGGCCTGGCCTGCGGGATCGACGGCATCCTTGAGACAACGCCGGAAGTGGGGATCAGCTGGCCCTGATCCCAGAGTTGAAACGCCTGCTGCGAGCTGCGGCGGGCGTTCCCGGGGGGCATCCGCGACCTTGGCCCGCAACGGGCGAGGGCCTGAACCGCGCGCATGCACGCCGCACGCACATCTTGGTCACCGTTCACCCATGGGTTGGCAGGTATCACTGGGTGCTACGATCTTCAAGGAGCCGGACCATGCGTGCATTGACCTACCACGGCAGCAAGGATGTACGGGTAGAGACCGTACCCGATCCGACCATCGCAGCGCCCGATGACCTCATCCTACGGGTGACGGCGACCGCGATCTGCGGCTCGGACCTGCATCTGTACCGCGGCAAGATTCCTGACCTGCACGCCGGCGACGTCCTGGGCCATGAGTTCATGGGCATTGTCGAAGCGGTGGGCAGCGAGGTGACCGACCTGCGACCGGGTGACCGCGTGGTGGTGCCTTTCGTGATTGCGTGCGGGCAGTGCTTCCATTGCATGTTGTCCGAGCATGCCGCCTGCGAAACCACCAACACTGGCAAGGGCGCGGCACTGAACCAGAAGGGCATCCGCCCGCCGGCGGCGTTGTTCGGCTACAGCCATCTGTACGGGGGCGTGTCCGGCGGCCAGGCAGAGTATGTGCGGGTACCCAAGGCCAATGTGGGGCCGCTGCGCATACCCGACGTGCTCGCGGACGAGCAGGTCCTGTTCCTGTCCGACATCCTGCCCACTGGCTATCAGGCCGCCATCAACGCCGGCGTCAAGCCAGGCTCGACGGTCGCGATCTTCGGTGCAGGGCCGGTGGGGCTGATGGCGGCTGCCTGCTGCCGCCTGCTGGGCGCGGAGACCATCTTCATGGTGGATCACCTGGCGTATCGTTTGGCCTTCGCCGAAAGCACCTATGGGGTGACCCCGGTCGACTTCAGCAAGATCGAAGATCCTGCCGAGTACATCATCACTCAGACCAACGGGCGCGGCGTGGATGCGTCCATCGAGGCCGTGGGCTTCGAAGCGGAGGGCAGCGCGCTGGAGACCGCGCTCACCACGCTGAAGGTGGAAGGCAGCAGTGGGGTGGCGATCCGTCAATGCATTGCGGCTACCCGGCGCTGCGGCACCGTCAGCATTCCGGGTGTCTATGCCGGTTACCTGCACGGCTTCCTGCTGGGCGATGCCTTCGACAAGGGCCTGACGTTCAAGATGGGCCAGACCCACGTACAGGGATTGATGCCCGAACTGCTGGACTACATCGGCGAAGGTGCGCTCGATCCTGGCGTGATCATCAGCCACCGGCTCTCGCTGGAGGACGCCGTGCGCGGCTACGAGATCTTTGATCGCAAGGAGGAGGACTGCCGCAAGGTCATCCTGACTCCTTGATGGACCAGCTTTCAGAGCATGCATCGCCCGCGCTGGATGCCGGCGCCCGTGAGGTCGTGGCCCGCCTGCCTGCCTTGCCGTTGCCAGGACGTGGCAATACGTTGGATCGCTGGCGTGCGCTGGCCGACATCGCTGCCCACGACCTCTGCGTGGTGAAGGTCGTCGAAGCCCACTACGATGCACAGGCGATTCTTGCCGACCTGCATGCTGATGCCCTGCCGCAGGGCACGTTGGCTGCAGTGTGGGCAGCCGAGGGCCCGCAGGCGACGCTGTGCTTTGATCCAGATGGTGGCACCGTGACAGGAAACAAGCCGTGGTGCTCCGGTGCAGGATTGGTGGATGTTGCACTGGTCACCGCACAGAGCGCTGAGGGCCCGCGGCTCGTGCAGGTCCGCACCGATGCGGCCGGGATCCTGCTGCAGCCGCAGACGTGGCACGCCACCGGCATGGGCGGCATCCCCAGCGGGACGGCCCGCTTTGATGGGGTTGCTGCCGTGCCCGTGGGAGCGCCTGGCACTTACCTGGCACGTCCGGGTTTCTGGCACGGTGGCGCGGGCATTGCGGCCTGCTGGTATGGTGCGGCGGCCGCGTTGGCTGCGCCCCTGCAGCGTTCCCCGCGCGTTGCGACCGACGCACAGACCGCGGCCCTGCTGGGCGAGGTCGATATGGCGCTGCACAGTGCTGCCGCGTTGCTGCGTGACCTCGCAGCGCGCATTGATGCCGATCCTTCGCGGCCGTGGCAGACCGAAGTGGTCCGCGCGCGCAGCGTCGTGGAGCGCACCTGCACGCGCGTGCTTGATGTGGTGGGGCGCGCGCTTGGACCTGGCCCGATGTGTCTGGATGCGGAGCATGCCCGTCGCTGGAGCGACCTCACCGTTTTCATCCGTCAAAGCCACGCAGACCGCGACTGGGCCGCGCTGGGGCGCGATGTGCAGGCGCAGGAGGGCACATGGAGTCTGTAAAAGCTGTTCCCCCTCGACCCCGGATTGAAGGGCAGGGCACGCCGGAAGCCGAGTGGGAATCGTCTTCGTGGCTGGGCGCGCTGCCAGCACGCGAAGCCCATTCGGTACTGCAGGACGTGCGCCGGCTGGTTATCGTGTCGCCCCATCCGGATGATGAGGTGCTGGGCTGTGGCGGCCTCATGCAGGCGGCCGCACGCCTCGGTACGGACGTGCATGTGATCTCGGTAACCGACGGCGAGGCCTGCTATCCCGATCAACCCTTGTGGCCTGCTGCGCGCCTGCGCGATGCGCGGCGGCACGAACTGGCCACCGCCATGCGCGAGCTCGGGCTCGATGCCACCCATGTGAGCTTGCTTGGCCTTCCTGATGGTGGCGTCAGCCTGCGCGAGGCCGAGCTGGTCACGTTGCTGGTGGCACAACTGCTGCCGGGTGACCTGGTGCTGGGTCCGTGGGTACATGATGCCCATCCGGACCACGAGGCAACCGGACGTGCGACGCTGGAGGCAGCGACGGCTCGCGGTGTGCGTGCGCTGCAGTATCCGGTATGGGCATGGCACTGGATGGATCCGCACACCACGATGGGGCCCTGGCGCGTGGCCTCGCGCGTCGCCCTGTGTGATGCCTCGATGTCGCGCAAGCAGCGGGCAATGCGGGCGTTCGCCACCCAGATGGGCGCGGTGGACGGACTCGACTGCGCCCCCATCCTGCCCGATCACGTTACCGCGCGTTTCAAGCGGCCCTACGAGGTGTTAATCGGATGAGTAGCGCCGCCTACTTCGATACCTTGTATCAGCAGCCTGACCCGTTTCAGTACCGTAGCCGCTGGTATGAAGCGCGCAAGCGTGCACTCACCATCGCCGCGCTCCCACGGCAGCGGTATCAGAAAGTGTGGGAGCTGGGCTGCTCGAATGGCGTGCTCACGGCGGAGCTGGCGCCGCGCTGTGACACGCTGTTGGGTACCGATATCAGCGCGGACGCCTTGACCGAGGCGGCCGCTTCCACGCGCATGTATCCCCACGTGACGCTTGAACGCGCCGTGCACCCGCAGGACTGGCCTGCCGGCCGGTTCGATCTGATCGTGATCAGCGAAGTCGGCTACTACCTGGCGGAGCCTGATCTTGAGCAACTCGCTGTTGGCCTGCGTGGCAGCCTCGCCGATGGCGGCCTCCTGCTGGGCTGCCACTGGCGGCATGGGTTTGATGAGGCCTGCAGCAGCACTGACCAGGTGCACGAAGCGCTCGGCCAGGGCCTGGTGGAGGCATTCATCTATCGCGACGATGATCTGCTGCTTCAGGGATGGAGCACGCAGGCGACCAGCGTGGCGCAATGGGAGGGACTGCGATGATCGGCGTCATCATTCCGGCCCACAACGAGGCGGCCGCGATCCAGCACTGTCTGGCCTCTGTCAGCCGCGCCGCCCAGCATCCGAGATTGCGGGGCGAGGCCGTGCTGACCGTCGTGGCGCTGGACAGCTGCACCGACGCAACGGCGGCGGTGTGTGAGGGGCAGGGCGTGATGGCCATTGCAGTAAATGCGCGCTGCGTTGGCGCTGCACGTGCGGCCGCCGCGGATTATGTAATTGCCCAGGGGGCGCGTTGGATCGCCAGCACGGACGCCGATACGATCGTGCCCCGCGACTGGCTGAGCAGGCAGGTAGGCTGTGGTGCAGATGCCTTCTGCGGCGTGGTGAACGTCGCCGACTGGATGGACTATCCGGATGCGGTTCGAGACGCCTTCGCGCAACGCGAACTCGTCAGGGATGGTCATCGCCATATCCATGGGGCCAACATGGGCGTGAGCACGCCTGCGTACCTGGCCGCTGGCGGTTTCCAGACACTTTCCACCGGCGAGGATGTCGCGTTGGTGAGTGCGCTGAGCAATACCCGCGCATCCATTGCATGGCATGCGAAGCCTGCCGTGCTCACCAGTGCCCGCCGCTCGGCGCGCGCACCGCACGGTTTCAGCGAATTCCTGCGGGCGTTGGAGCGGGAAGTCCTTGATGTCGGCACGCGCCTGCTGCCGACGCGAGCACTGCAGGGCTGAACATGGACGCGACGGCGGATCTGTTGGGCTGGGCGGCCACGGTGGTGTTGATCGCTACGCTGGCGCGCCAGATCCACAAACAACACAAGGCGGATTCCTTGGAAGCCGTATCTACGTGGTTGTTCGTGGGTCAGATTACCGCGTCGGTGCTGTTCATTGCTTACAGCGCTTTGGTGGGGTCTACGGTGTTCGTCGTGACGAACTGTTTGATCCTGGCGACGGCGGTGGTTGGGCAGGTGCTGGCGGTGCGGCGGCGGAGACGGAGAGAGTAGGGCGGGGGCAACATCATGCTGGCAAACCTTTGTGGGCTTGCCTACGGTCTCGGGTAAGCCGTCTTTGTTGCTTTCTGATCACGCAAACGCTGGGGGTCAATAAAACTCCACTGACTCCATGTTCGGTCCAACCAATACCCCAAGGTCCCACCTTATGATTTCAAGCTCATAAAGACGGTCGTTGGGGTCCGCGAACAGAATTGCTGTCAAGTCGGCCCCATCAGCGTCAGAAAGGCGGATCTCTACAGGGTAAGAATGCTGACCCTCGTACTTCGGTCGGTCATACCCTTCAATGATGAACAAGACTACAGCGCCATCCGGGAAGCGATCCACGGCACTACATCTATTCATATCTTCAATCAGCTGTGACGCCGCCTGAGGCGGAAGGCGCTTGGCCACGCCTTCGATCAGGAACCTTTCCCTTTCTGAAATAGCTCGCATCATCATTTTACTTGCATCAACATTTCACCGGACAGATTGCACCGACGTTGACCGGACCATCTGGAAGGCCGCGAGCCTAGTATTCCACCTTGACCCCATTCGACTGGATCCTACCGGAAAAGTTGGCGCCGTTGAGGAGGGACATCTATTTGACTAGGGGATCGAAGCTTGTCGCATCCTGTGAGACAGTCAGGGCTTGGTCTTTCGTAACATAATATACATTATGCGAAATCCATTCTGGGTCAAGTCGGAGCCTTTTTCAGCTGTGGCTGGCATTGGATCGAGCTTTGGGTTGGCACTTGCGTCCCTTCCATGTCGTTAGGTCGGTTCTGGTTTTCAGGGTGGACCTGTGTACGTCTCCGAGTGTCACAGCTTTGAGCCCTCTGACATGGCCTGGCGGTCGGTGACCTGCAACGTCGCGCATCGCCAACTTCAATGGATTCCACGGGCTGGCTCCTGCAGACCAAACGTGATCAATCTGCACGATGCCATAAGGCAAAGCAGGCCGCGGCCGCAGCGAGGAGCCTTCCATTGTTGTCCACCTCAGCCGATCACGCCTTTGCCGTAGGGACCCTGCCCTACACACCCTTACAATGCGAACCGGGACACGCTTTGGGGATGTTATGGAACGCGAACGGCAGGAGCCGACGTTTGGCAAACAAGACATGGCGGAAGTGCATTTCAGGGAGCGTTCTAGCTCCAACTCAACCTATCGACATCGACCGGAGATTCCATGGCTAGGAATCTGCCTAGGGGGGGCGGTAGCGGTCGCAATAGCAATGGGATTGATTGAGTGGAACGCTAGGCGGCAAGCGGCAGCCATGACAGCCGAGCTGATGCGTCCAATGACGAAATCCGAACAGGCACAGTTCGACCGAGAAATGGCACGGTTGAACACTGAGCTGGCGCGGGACGCAGAGGCCATCCGTCCGAGAACAATCAGGCTGAGCATCCCGGAATACGCTCCGGCGCCATTGCGGCCGGGTGAGCGATGCATTTCAGGTAATCGCTTCAGGCGCATCGAGGGTGGCTGGCGGGACGTGCCCCACGAACCCTGCTGAAGGTTTTAACTTACCTAGCTCCGTAAGGATTCCGAGCCGGCTCCGGGAACACGCCGATGGGACGCTTCCCGACGCTTGAGACCGCTAGGAAACGGCACGTCGGGCGCGTGCGGTTTTGTCGTACCGCCTGTTCTTCCTTCATGATTTGCTTATCGCATCCAGATAGGAACCAACTGCAACGCTGATCTTCTTGGCAAGGTCGGCAGAACTGACGGAATTTCGGGCAGCCGCCGAGAGCAGCATGCCCTTGCAGATGCCCAGGACATCGTGGGCCAAGTCAGTGGCGAGCTGTGCCGATACCCCGTGGTCTCGCTGGATCGCTTGTTCCAGCACACCGAAAAGACCCTTGGTGAGAGCGCTGTCGTGCGGTGCAGCGAGGATCATGGGTTCCGCGAATGCGAGTTGCGTCGTCAGCCCTGGCCTCTCTTGCGCATGGGCCAGCGCTGCAGCGACCCCAGCCATGACGGCCCCGGGACCTGTGTGCTGCCGCATCGCTTCCACTGCGTGTTCCACCCTGCCCTGCACCTCCCTGATGACCAGCGCTCGCAGGACAGCCTCCTTGTCAGGGTAGTACTGATACAGCGAGCCAGTGCTGACACCCGCGAGGGCCGCAATCGCGTTCGTACTGAACGCATGGAACTTCTGCTGCTCGAGCAGACGGGCTGCTGCTTCAAGGATGGCGTCCACAGTGCTGATCGAGCGCGCCTGGCGAGGAAGTTTGCGAGGTTGCGACGGAAGGTCACGAGGTATGGGCATGTCGGTCTTGAAATGCGAGTAGCTGCGGCTGCTCCAGAGCCGTAGTCTATCTGGGCAATACATGCCACGCCGCAAAAAAAGCAACAAAACCAGGAGTCCACCTTGAAAGAGCAGCATGCGCTCAAGCGAAAACCTGCGTTCACATGGGGGCATTACCTATTAGGCAGGAACATGATTGCCGGCACGCTGCAGACATTTTTCCTGATTCTCGTGGGCTGCATCATCTGTACCTTCGCGATGATCTGGCTCGGTCGTGCGGGTTGAGGCAGTGCCACGCTACGGATCGCCGTGATGTCGCGACTGCCGTAGAACTTCTAGGGAATCCTGTCCGCGTCAGCCACTTGGGGTGAGTCTGACGGCCTGATCAGGCGACAATTCAATATTCGCATGGCCCGTGAGCTCCTCGTCCTGGTACTCGAACGTCCGGTCAGGAGACGGGCTGAATTTGGTGTTGGGGTGCACGTTCGGCGCCTCGACATTGATACAGCTAAGATGGATAGTTCGGACTTCAACTGAGAGATGGAATTCGACGAACTATGTATCCATTCCTTCAAGTGTGTAAGAGTTGAACAAAACCGGTCAATCAGAGGGCTAAAGTGATGGTGCGTTTCTTCCTTATTTTGGCTTTCTACGCAAGCTCTCTGGCAGGATGCGCAGACACGTCAAGAAGCGTAACTCCGCAACTCTGCGAATCAGAGCAAAAAGAGAGCGTATGCCGAGTATCCTTCCGCGCGCTCGCAGCCGATCCAGCGTCATTCCACGGCCGCAAGGTGAGAATTGAAGGTTACCTCGTTGTCTCGGCGGGACTCTTTGTTTTGAGCTCAAGCAAGGAGCTCTTTGACGCAGGAGTTGCCGACGAAGTTTTTGTAAGGATTAGAGGGCCTTTGGATTCGCAGCGTCAAATGTACGATCAGCACGGTTATTCTTGGGTATCAGTTACTGGAACGTTCAAGACCAAAGAGAGGAACGGAACTACAGATGACATTTTGATAGGCGAGCTGCATCCGCCAACAGAGGTCAGGGCCCTTCGATTTCCAATTCCCAGAAGAAGAGAGACCTTTGACGAAGCAGCCATCGATCTTAAGGACTTGAACTAGGGAGGCTCTGAAAAAATTTGACGGGCACAACCATCGCTCCGGGTAGGTGACCGAGGCTAGCCGTCAGGGTGTGTCGCTGCTGGCGATCATGCAACTGAAGGTAGCTCGAACTCGAGTATCTCACTGGCCCTTCCGGGCAAAGAAGCTCCATTTTTGCGGAAGGACAGCGGCAAACGACGTGAGGGGACCGTCGCTGAGGAGACGAATTACAGCCTAAACAGCCGGGTTCGGCGGAGGCTTCATTCCTTGGGTATGGACCGGACTTGTTGCGCCCCTGCCCCCTCCTTAACAGGGTTCACCATGCTTTGCGCATAGACGTCCAACAGCTCGGGTTGTGTGAGCGCGTTGGCACCTAGGACCTCGGAACGCAGCGCCCTTTCGCTGACGATCTTCTCGTCGTCCTCGATGAGAGCGAGAAACCGGGGCTTGTGATGCGCCAACCCGGATAGACTCAGGTGGTAAACCTCATCCCGAAGCGACCCTACTTGGCGCTGGCAGCCCTCCAAGTATCTCAGCTCACCACGAAGTTGCGCGACAGCATCAGCCATGGTGGGTTGCTCATGGAGTGGCCAGCTGTCAATGTGAGCCAGCAGACCCTCGCTCCTGCGCTTGTGGTGATCAAACAGCTTCGTTGCTCGATCAATTCTAATCAGGAACTCGGATCTCTCGCGAGAGAATGCAAGTTGCAACTCATCCTGTCTGGATTCGCGCGAATCACGGTGCGCTCGATAGGCTATCCAGGTGGATATCATTGAAAATATCAAGGCGAGGATCGAAACGATCGCGGAATATTCGCTGGTCATGTACCAATTGAACCTCAGGTGCCTACAGAAAGCTACTAGTGCCTGCAAGGAACGGATCTGCTGTGCCGAGACCCTTTCACAGCGTTGCAGACCGTATGTAGAGCCGGCTGGTCAAGACGCATCCGAGAAGACGCTCACCGAGTCCTCCTCCGTCCCTGAGCTCAAGGCCGTTCTTGGCCGGCGCGAAGAGGTTGAACTGCTGCAGGTGCAGGGTCATATGCAATTTGATGTCCTCAAGATTAGGCCTGCTGTCGACGGCCTGCCCTTCAGGAAGTATCGCCGGCTGCTGGCCGGTGAGGCCCTTCGCGTTGTCCAACCTGCGGATGGACCACCGGCAAACCATCGCTAGGCTCAGCACTCCGCCACAAACAAAATCGACTCATCTGCGATGCATGAGATCGCGCTTATCGCCGAGTGATGAGCGTCCGCACCGTTCAATGCAATCCTCCATACCGAGTTATCATCTGCCCAATCATCAGCAGAGACGTGCAGTTCGACGGACACATCTTCAATCACCAGAACAAGCCTGCCGTCCGCCTCCACATGCATGCGGTCAATCACTTTGCCGATGCAATTGAATACCTGTGAAATGAAGATGCTGCGTTCAACGAAGAAATCCTCGTCCTCGGCAATGCGTGTCTTCGAGAAAGGACTGAGGACTGCAGCAGGACACGTAAAATCGACATCGACCAAAAGGTTCGTGCGCTGAACCAGTGCAGGGTTGATGAACTGCAGAGACACCGACACGCTGGTAACGCTGAAGCTGTCCAGATATGCGCCAACCAGGAGTTTTTGAGTCGCTGCGTTGGCTTGGGCCAAGGTCAGTATCAATGATTTCACAGCCAAAACGTGTCACCTCGTGTCGCTGCAGTGGATGTTTTTTTTTCAGCGCACTGATTGCCATTTAGCACGTTCCCACAGCCCTGGTAAGAGGTGGTGCCGGCGCACCCGACCGTTAGGATTCCGGCTGCTCCCGTAACGTCGGAATCGGATAAAACCCGTGCAGGTAGTTCATCTTGCATCCGGGAATGCTGGTGCAGTCCTCGCGAATCTCCCTGACGGTCCTGATCTTTTCCAATTGAGTGATATCGATCAAGCGACCGGCAACCACCAGGGGCATGACCACCCCCTCGCCCACCGTCAGCGGCCCGACCTGTTGGAAACGGGCACGAACCCGATAGTAGCCGGAAGCCAACTCAGGGCTATCTTCCGACCTCCCCCCACCACGTAGCGACGTCGGGTCGAAAACGAACGCTGACGATAGGTCGTGAATCTCCGCGGACTCTTCCCCTGAGAACAAGAGACTTGCGTTATAGCCGGGGTAGTAGAGCGATACGGATACGATCTTCCCAGCGAATTCCTGCCCAGCAGACAGTAGGTGCTGGGCTGAGACTTCGCACGACGGGGGCGAGCCATTGGTCTTGATGACACATGGGTCAGGCAACTTGGAATCAGCGGGATGGTCTTCGCCAGTACATGCAGTGAGGACCAAAGCGACGCAGGTCAGCCGCGCTAGTTTGTTCATCGTTCTTCTCTGTCCAAAGCGGCATGGAGCACGCTTGCTCCTTTGAAGGATCGCCACTGAACTCAGTCCGGCGGTCGCTGAGGACGTTCACCCGGCATCGTCTCCGGCCAGAAGCGTCGCTTGGGGACGATCAACAATCCGATCGATGCTACCGCGCTGTGGTTGACCGCGTACCTGCCCTGCAACGTCACAGGTCCTCCGCCCTCCACCACCTTCCTGAAGAGCACCGCGTCCCTTGGATCTATCTCCAGCGCGATGCCTCCTCGCGCAGCCATGTAGGTGTACAAGTCTTTTGAAGCGAACAGGTATGGGCTCCCATCTACGTAGGTAGCGAAGCCGGTGATCATGATGTACCTGCCATCGTACTGCTCCCGCCTCTGCCAAAGGGTGGGGAAATCCGCATCGCAGATTTGAACATTCGCCTTGCCCTCGATCGGCGCAGCAATGCATGTCTCCGTTGCCGTCACGTTTCCAGTACTCAGTCCGGTGACCAGGACTGCCAAAAGTTTTGGCGCCGCCGAACTGAATTGTGCGCGAGCGGCTTCAGAGCCTCGTCTGGGTGTCTTCATTCTTGCATGGCTCTCCGTCATCCATTCGTGGTCCAAGCTCCCGATCTATTGCAACTCTACTCGGCGATATACAAAAACCACTTATGTAACAATTCCTCTTCGGACCACGCCCCCGTTCTTTTTGTGCTGCGGATGATTCGCTACAGCCGCAGCGTGATGAGGATGCGCTCCAAGCTGTCGATACCTACTATCAACAGATTACCTCAGCTTCGTCCGGTGCTCCTTCCATGGATCGCGCTCAGGTACCCGCAATCTTGCTTAGCAGGTTGACGAGGACACCCTCGCCCATGCGCCTCACTACGCGTACCGCAGGGTGAGGAGGCTGGCTCAACTGCGGGAGATAAACGTAACACCCGGTTGGGCGCCAGAAGCACCCTCGCCCAATTGCGGATTGTCGAGTGCTGGCCCCTACTCCGCGGCAAACGCACGAAGTACACTCCGCTGCGTTGGACTCGACAATGGATAGGTCGTAATGGTCATCACGCTTAGGACGGCATCGATCATCGGTGCACTGCTGGCCGTTGCAGGCACCGGCTGTAAGCCGGCTGCCCCACCCGCTGCCGAATCGCCTGCGCGCGCGAGCGATGGCAGCGTCAGGATGTGCGGCGCCACGGTGAATACCAATCCCGCGATCACGACCGTGCGAGGCAGCAAGGACGTCCTGGTGATCGAAGTCGCGTTGGATAAACTCGGCGGCAGCCTCACTCACGACCCCTTGGTCGTTCTGGTGAAATGCCTTTCAGGGAATGCGGAACTGGGCAGTACCGTCGCTCTTGCACAGCCGTGGACCGAGCAGGTGGAACACCCCGACCTGCACCTCCGTGAATTCAGGCGCATACGCGCCGGTCAGGGCAGCTTGAAGTCCCAGCTGTTCATGCCGCTGGGTACGCCATATGTAAATCCGGACGGTTCGGCATTCTATATAGAAGGTTCGCCGGCCGAGGACTGGACCCCCACCATCAACTACGTCGAGTGGAAAGCGGAACCATACTTAGTCAGATACCACTTTTACTCACGGGGCAATCTCAAAAGGTGGCGCGACCTCGACGCGCTGGTTCGCACGATGACAATTTCAAAGGAATGATCGATGAGCTTCGACTTTTCGCAGGAGCAACGGGATTTCATCCGCGCACGACTGGTGAAGGGACCGCGGGCCGGGACCGTCCAGTTCAGCGATTTGTACGCCAAGGTCGCCGAGTGACTGATTGATGTGCCCGGCGCGCAGGCAGTGCGATCCTGGTTCCTCAGCGCACTGAACTGCGACTGCCCCCCGGACGGCTGCCGTGACGTCCGCTGAGGACCACATATGGCCGTCCCGCACGAAAATTCGGTCGCTAACGACGGGTACGTCGGGTGTGCAGCGTTGAAGCGCCAGTTTGGCAACACCGAGGTGCGCTAGAGTGGATTGGCCAACAAAAGCGTACAGGTTCTGCTCAGACGTTCCTTGGGTGTGTCGCCTTTCCATAAGGCACCCATGCCCCTGCGCCCGGTAAACTTCCAGGTTCATGGAAGTGCTGCATATACGAGCGAAGGACCCGTATGGCGTTCCCACCTCGCCGCATAAGGTGATGTTCCGACTTGACGCTTTAATCCGTTGGATGGATATCAATGACAACTGCCGCAGGCTTCACGGATAGAAGCGTAGCCGATCAGTCGGGAAAGACCTTCGTTGTAACCGGCGCTAATGCTGGAATTGGATTGGAGATAGCGCGTGTGCTGGCGTTGCGAGGTGCGCGCGTACTGATGGCGTGTCGGGACATCGCCAAGTTCCAAGCCGCGGCCGCTGATATCCGGCGCACGGCGCCACAGTCAGAGTTGGCTTGGCTCCCTCTCGATCTGGCTGATCTGGCAAGCGTTCGTGACGCAGCGGCCATCGTGGAAAAAGAGCGTCATCTTCATGGCTTGATCAACAATGCCGGCGTCATGATTCCACCGCTGACCCGTACCCAACAGGGATTCGAACTGCAGTTTGGCGTGAATCATCTCGGCACGTTTGCATTGAGCGCGCTGTTGCTACCGAAGCTGGCGGCAACACCAGGTGCGCGCGTGGTTGTCACATCAAGCATTGCCCACATCAAGGGCTACATGGAGTGGGACGATATCAACGCGGAAAGAACGTACCACCGGGCGGCACGTTATCGTTCGAGCAAGCTGGCCAACGCGCTTCATTTCTTCGAGCTGGATAAACGCCTCAGGGCCGCTGGTTCAAGCGTTCTGTCGGTGGGGTGCCATCCTGGGGTGGCGTATACCCGGCTTGGGCGTTACATGGGAATCGCGCAGCTTGCTGGTCCCGCGGTTGGGCTATTACTCAACACGGCTGCCCAGGGGGCGTGGCCAGCACTGCAAGCAGCCACAGGCGCTGTAGTGCCTGGCGGCTACTACGGTCCCTTGGGCTTCGCTGAGATGAGAGGTGTATCGGGGGCCGCCAAGCGCTCGGCAGGCGCAATGGATCCGGAGGCGGCAAGACGCCTTTGGGAGATGTCGGTGGAAATGACCGGTATCGATCCCGGGCTGGCAGAGGCTAAGTGGCCTGACAGCTGATCGTCCCAGAGCACGCGCCCTCGCCCGCCTCTCACTTATGAGCGGGACGCGCGTCCCTTTTATCGTTGTCTTTTGCACCAGCGCGGCTTTCCACGAACTCCGGGAACGTCTCTGCCATCGACGCCTTATCCGGAAGCACGTAGAACACCCCGCCCCGCTCGAAGGTCGTTCGAACAATCTGCTCGTAAAACGTCGGCGAAATGTTGATGCAGCCATGCGTCACGCGGTTGTCCTCGGCTGACGCTGATGCCAATCGCTCGGCACGTTTCTCTGCCGGCACGCCGGTGGTAATCGGATGCAACGCAACCCCGGAATCGTAGTCCACCCACAGCACGCGCCCGGCATCGATGGACGGGCCGTACCCGCCTATGAAGCGACCGGCAGGCGTAGTGCGATCTCGCCCTGGAATCTCGCGAAGCGCCAGACCGGCGACGCCGGGTGCGGTGTGGTCACCTTTCGCTGAACCGAATAATGCCGGCGCTGCGCCGCGCAGCCTGCCATCGCCGTCGAACACCAGGACCTGCGCTGCCGCCTTGTCCATGATCGCGAACGGGTAGCCTTGGCTGTCCTTCGATGCAACGACCCAGCCCGCCAGTTCAATCACGGTGTCTGACACCGACTGGCCTTCCGGAAGCTCGTCCACCGCGGCTACCGGCGGTGCAGCGGCGCTCTTGTCGGCGTTCCTGGCACTGACCGTGCCAGCGCTCGCGAGCGCCAGCGCCACGACCAATGCGCCACCAAGCGGCCTGAAGCTGGAATAGGAGTGGGTACGGATGGGAGTATTCCTTCGAATCATCTCTAACGCCCTAAGGACGCAGGTGGCCTGTAACGGCCACCTGTCCCTGGTTCAAACATTCACTGCAAGGTGAGCGAAGCGATCAACCGCGCGGCTTGCGGCGCGGGGCCTGCTCGAGCTGCTGCACACGGCCTTCAATCTGGTCCAGACGCTGGTTGGCCTGGGTCGCGGACTGATTGGCGGATTCGGCGCTCTGGGCTGCACCCTGCACCTTCACGTCCAACTGGTCGAGGCGGGAGTCGATGCGTGCGAAGTCGTCTTTATAGGTGGCGCAGGCACTCAGGCTGACGCCTGCGATCAGTGCGACGCCAAGCGTACGTGCGGTCGTCAGGTGCTGTTTGGTAATGAACATTTCGCTGTCTCCGTCGTATGGGGTGTTCGGACTATAGCGGCGTTTTTGACTAGGCCAAGACCGACGTTCAGTGAATGCCCGGGGAGGTAGAGGGGGTGTGAAGACCCCCTCCCCCCGCTCAGCTTCTATGCATCAGGATCATTTTTTCCTGAGACATGTCGCGCATGGTGTACGGGATGCCGCCGGTGCCGTATCCCGACTCACGGCGTCCGGCAAAAGGCATCCAATCCGTGCGGAACGCCGTAGCATCGTTGATCATCACCGCCGAAGCATCCAGCCGGTTGGCCGCTCTCAGGGCGATGTCGATGTCCTGCGCGAAAATGCTGGCCTGGAACGCGGTTGGCAGCGCGTTGGCCCGCGCGATCGCCTTGTCCAGATCGGCGTAGCGAAACACCGCCATCACCGGCCCGAACACTTCCTGCGTGGTAATGCGGGCATCATCGGCAGGATTCAGCAGCACGGTAGGCTGCAACGTGGTCTCGGACAGGCGCTTGCCCCCTGTGGCGAGCGTGGCGCCGCCGCTCACGGCGTCCTCGATCCATTCGGCAATGCGGTCGGCTTCGCGCGGCTGGATCAGCGGACCGACATCGGTCTCCTCCAGGGTCGGATCGCCGGTCTGCAGGCGTTCGACGCGGTCAACAAGGGCTTCGGTGAACGCATCGGCGATGTCGTCGTGGACGAAGATACGCTGCGTGGACACGCACACCTGGCCTGCGTGGTAATAGCCGCCCTTGACGATCGGTTCGATGATTCTGGACAGGTCCGCACTGCGGTCGACAATCGCAGGCGCAACGCCACCGTGCTCCAGTGCCGAGCGCGCGCCGTGGGCCAGCTTGGCATGCAGTGACCACCCTACCCGTGCTGAGCCGATGAAGCTCAGGAACGCTATTCGTCTGTCGGTGGCCAATGCCTCGGCGAGGTCGTTACCTTCCGGCAGGAAACTCTGGCACCACGGTTCGGGTAGGCCTGCCTCGTGCACCATCGCCACGAACTCCAGGCAGGACAACGGCGTGGCAGAGGCCGGCTTGATGATGACCGGGCAACCCACGGCAATGGCCGGTGCGACTTGATGGACGATCAGGTTCAGCGGATGGTTGAACGCCGAGATCGCCGCCACGATGCCGATGGGTTCGCGTGTGGTGAAGGCCCAGCGCCCTTCTGCGGCGGCCGACAGCCCCATCGGGATCTCGCGGCCACCGAAGTTCCGCAACTCATCTGCTGCGTTGTGGACACCGTCGATCGCGCGCGTGGTCTCGACAATCGCATCCCGCAGCGGTTTGCCGCCCTCGCGTGCGATCTGCAGGGCGAGGTGATCGCGCTTGGCATCCATCAAGGCGGCGAGCTTGCGCAGGATCGCGATGCGCTGGTGCGGCGGCAGCCAGCCGTCGCGGTCCTTGAACACTCGCTCAGCGGCGCTGAGCTTCTTCTCCAGCGCGCCAGCAGTGTCCAACCCGACCTCTGTGATGGGTGCGCGGTCGAAGGCCTGTACGACGGTCAGCATCTTGTGCTCCTTGATAAGGTCAGGGGACGATCAGGCGCAGCCCACATCCGGTACGCGATTACGCAGTTCATCCACCAGCACGCGGGTGTTCTCCGAGTAGTCGATGGGCACGTCCAGCAGGTGGACACCCCCGCCGGCAAAGGCGGCCTCGATCATCGGCGCCAGTTCCTCCACAGCCGTTACCCGGCTCCCCTTCGCGCCATACGCCTCGGCATACTTCACGAAATCGGGGTTGCCAAACTGCATGCCGAAATCTTCGAAGCCATCGACTGCCTGCTTCCAGCGGATCATGCCGTAGGCGTTGTCGTTGAGGATCAGCACGACCAGGTTGAGGCCCAGCCGCACGGCCGTTTCCATCTCCTGCGAGTTCATCATGAAACCGCCGTCCCCACATACCGCCATGACCCGGCGCTTCGGGTACAGCATCGCCGCCATCATGGCCGATGGCAGGCCGGCGCCCATGGTGGCAAGCGCATTGTCGAGCAGCAGCGTGTTGGCGACATGCGTGCGGTAATTGCGGGCGAACCAGATCTTGTACATGCCGTTGTCCAGGCACACGATGCCGTCGTCCGGCACCGCCTGGCGCACGTCATGCACCACCCGCTGCGGCGTGACCGGGAAACGGTCTTCGTCGGCGCGCTCGTTGAGATGGGCAAGGATTTTCTGGCGCAGTTCGGCCATACCCTCGTCGACAGACAGGCGACCTTCAAGGCGGTCAGCCAAGGCGTCGACCGATGCACCGATGTCGCCCAGCACCTCGATGTCGGGGTGGTAGACCTGCTCGACCGTGGCGGACTGGAAGCTGATATGGATGACCTTGGGCCCGCCGCTGCTTTTCATCAGGAACGGCGGCTTTTCGATGGTGTCGTGGCCGATGGCGATGATCAGGTCGGCGCGGGCGACGGCCTCATGGACATAATCGCCTTCGGAAAGCGCGGCCGTCCCCATGTACAGGTTGGACCCCCCGGTGACAGCGCCCTTGCCCATCTGTGTGTTGAAGAACGGCAGGCGCGTACGTGCCACGAAGGCCGACAGGGCCTCGGTGAGCCACGGCCTGCTGCCGGCCGCGCCGATCATCACCAGTGGCCGCTTCGCCGCGAGGATGGCGGCCTCTGCCCGGTCCAAGGCGGCAGGCGATGCAACGGGACGGTCCAGCGCGTGCACGGGGATGACAGGAATATCCTCCACTTCCTCGCCTGCCACGTCCTCCGGCAGTTCCAGATGCACGGGGCCGGGGCGCTCTTCCATGGCCACGCGGAACGCATCACGCACCATGGCGGGGATTGCGGCCGGGCTGACGATCTGCCGCGTCATTTTCGTGAGCGGCTTCATCGACGCCACGATATCCACGATCTGGAAGCGGGCCTGCTTCGCACTCATTACCGCCTTCTGGCCAGTGATGAGGATCATCGGCCACGCACCCAGATGGGCATACGCCGCACCGGTGGAGAAGTTCAGCGCGCCCGGGCCGAGGGTGGCCAGGCACACGCCCGGTCTGCCCGTGAGCCGGCCGTGGGTGGCGGCCATGAAAGCGGCCGCCTGTTCGTGGCGGGTAAGGACGAGTTCGATGCGCGAGTTGCGGAGTGACTCGAGGAAGTCGAGATTCTCCTCGCCCGGCACACCAAAGATGCGGTCGACGCCTTCATTCTCCAGCGCTTTGACCAGTAGATCCGAGCCCTTCTGCATAGCTTCGATCCTTGCGGTGACGATGAACCACTATACCCCCGCGTATTTCAACGGCTTTGGCCTCATCGTCACCCTGCCAGCACCCTGTCTGCAGGTTGCTCAAGCCGCGCGCGCGACTGTCCGCTGCCCCGCGGCCACCGCGATGCGCTGACATACCCTAAGACCTCACGTTCGACGCTTTGATTCCGGGCTGCTGGCGTATCCGCTGGCCTGGGTGCTAGGTTCATGACCGCGTCGGGGGACCGCTGTCTGTATCGGGGGACGGCGGCGAGAGGACGCAGGGCATTGTCAAGCCTCCCGCAATGGGAGGATGGGAGACGGTTCAATGGGTACAGTTTTTCTGTTGGGCCTCATAGGCATGGTTTTCTCCTACCCAACGTATTTTTTCTTGCTTTTCGAATTCAAGCGGCTTCTCAAGCGAGACCACCCCGAGATATGGTCACGGCGCGGAGGCGTTGCAATGACGGGTGAGTTGCAGGTGGCTTATAAGGCATTGCGCGCGGTCAAGGGTGACCTCCTCGACGGTGTCCATCTTTCCGGTGAAGTGGTCAGTGCGCATCGCGCTGCGACCATTCTTCTCCATGTTGGCCTTTCCTTGTTCCTGATAGTCCTGTTTCTGGGCCTTTTTGAGTCGGTCTCGCATTGACGTCCAGCCTGCGGCTACGTTGCGTGCCGTGGGCTGATCAAGCGCCAGCTTGGCTACAGCACGGCCCGCCATCGCGACGAGCTCGCCACCTCCTGCGAAGAAGATGGCGACTCCCGCTCCGTGCGGTACACGCCGGGCTCAAGCGGCGGGCATCACCTTCCCCTGCCCCACCAACCCCCGCGATGCGCTGACATACCGGATGAACTTGCCGACGAAGATGCCGGTGAAGCCACCGGAGATCATCAGGTACGCGGCACGGAATCCGGTATCAGCCACCAGCTCGGGTGACATCGCAAGCGCCACTTCAAAACCATACTTCACCAGGAAGGTGACCAGCAGCAGCGGCAGCAGGCTGTAATCCGCGCCCCGCCACAATGCGCCGGTGGTTGGTTCAACGCGCAGTTGCAGTCTGCGCAGCAGTGCCCAGCCGATGGCGGCGCCGGCCGCTATACCGACCAGCCAGAGCGCCCATGCCTGCCAGGAGCCTGCATACCGGGCGTTGATCGACCACATGCCCCACGCCGTGAACAGCACCGGCACGATGGCGAGTTTCCCCAGCGAGGTTTCCCCCGGTTTCATGGCCTTGATGCCGCGCACTACCAGGAATGCCAGGACCAGCCAGACCCAGATCGGGGTATGCGAAACGATGAGCTGCAGCATCTGCACGGGACGTCCTTGATGTAAGAGATACTGGCCAGGCGGGCCAGCGCGTTGAGTAAATGATGGGGGGCAACGCGTCCGCTTCACAGTGACAGCTGTCACCTGATTGAGGTGCACGGCAGGGCGTGTTGCTCACCGAACGCGCGCACGGGCCGTGTCATCCTGCCCCCATGCAGAAGACCACGAACAAGGAAGCCTGGAATCCGCGTGGGTTCCTTGCCGACACCACGGCACTGATCATTTTCTTCACCGTTACCGGGGCCCTCAACGAGCGCTACATCACCGGCATGAGCTGGGAAGACGTCGGCCAGGCACGGCTGCTCGGTGCGGCACTGATGGTGCCTGTGGCACGCCCCTACGGCATGTGGCGCGATCTGCTGATGCACCGCGCAACTGGGGCGCGCTGGTCCCGCGTTCTCTGGGACAGCACGGCGCTGGTGACGTTCCAGGTGCCGATCTACGCCGCCGTCATCGCCTTCAGCGGCGCGTCGGGCCGCGATCTGGTGTTCGGCATCCTGGGTGCCACGGTCATCATGCTGCTCTCCGGACGCCCCTACGGCGCTTTCCTCAACTGGGTGCGCGCGCGGTTCGGCTTGCCGCCGGGCGGGACCAAGCCGATGAGTCTGCAGGAGTAGCCGGGAGGGAGGTCTGCTGGCCGGCTCCGCAGTCGGGACCCCGGCCGTCCGGGGCACTGCGCGGAGAAAAAACGCCTAATCGCCGCATAATATGCGGCGATTAGCTTGCGGTTGCGGCGAATCCATGCGCTAATCTCCGCATGAATTGCGGAGATACGCCCTATATCTGGCAGGCAGATCGCTGGCCTGCAATGACCTACGATGCAGGTGCGCTGGCCCCTGCATTGTCGAGTGTCAGTCGTGCTCAGGGCATGCTGCTCGGCCGACTGGCAGACGTGGGCATGGCCCTGCGCGATGAGGCGAGCCTGGCAGCGCTTACCGATGACGTGGTCAAGACCAGTGCCATCGAGGGCGAGGTGCTCGACGTCGAGTCGGTCCGCTCGTCGATCGCACGGCACCTCGGCGTGGACGTTGGCGCCGTTTCGCCCGTTGATCGCCACATAGATGGGGTGGTCGAGATGGTACTGGACGCGACCTCGTGCAGCGCCGAGCCATTGACCGCCGAGCGCCTGTTCGGTTGGCACGCCGCCCTGATTCCGACCGGTTATTCCGGAATGAGCCGCATCAACGTAGCGCAGTGGCGCGACGATGAGCGCGGCCCCATGCAGGTTGTGTCGGGGCCGATCGGACGCCAGAAAGTCCACTTCCAGGCGCCGCCTGCCAGCCAGCTTGCTGCCGAGACAACGGCATTTCTGGAGTGGGCCAATCAGGACGCCGGCCAGCCCGACCTGATCAAGGCGGGACTTGCTCATCTGTGGTTCGTGACACTGCATCCGTTCGACGATGGCAACGGCCGTATCGCGCGGGCTGTGGGCGACCTGTTCCTTGCCCGGGCCGATGGTGCGACCCAACAGCGCTTCTACAGCCTGTCGGCGCAGATACAGCGCGAGCGTAACGATTACTACATCGAACTGGAGCGTGCGCAGAAAGGTTCACTGGACGTCACTGCGTGGCTGGCGTGGTTTCTGGGTGCGCTTGAACGTGCCATCGACAGCGCGCAGGCCACCTTGAATAGCGTGCTAAGCAAAGCGCGCTTCTGGCAGCACTGGGCCGGTACGTCGTTCAACGCGCGCCAGATCAAACTACTTGCCCGTTTGCTTGATGGATTCGAAGGAAACCTGACCACCAGCAAGTGGGCAGCAATCGCCAAATGTTCGGCAGACACGGCGCTGCGTGATATCGCTGCTTTGCTGGCGTTGGGCGTCCTGACTAAACGCGCGGCGGGCGGGCGCGGTACCGCTTACGAACTGAATCTGCCTGGTCCAGGGTGAGCTGCGCCTCGCCGTCCTGCGGACTCAACCGACGCAGTACCTGCGACAAACCGTCGCAGAATGGCGCAACCAAGCCGTTTTCCCCCTGACGCGTCCGCCCCATCCCGTAGAATCAGCCCCGTGCGCGTCCCCGTCTTCTACCGCTGGCTCCACGTTCTGGCCTGTCTGGCCATTGTGCTGGTCGTGGTCGCTCCGTTGGTCAGCCGGGCGTTGGCACACCCGGTGGTGGCATCCGTGCAGGCGCCAGATGCCCATGCGGGCCATGCGATGGAAATGGACGCGGCGCCATCCCCGTCGGCCGATACACACCATCAGCACCATGAAGGGATGCAGGGCATGGACCACGCCATGCCGATGATGTCGCCGCCCACGAAAACGGCATCCCCGGAATCCACGGCCGCGAAGGTCATTGATCCCCACGCAGACCATGAGATGGGCGTGGAGTGCGATTACTGCCTCATCGCCGCCCGCATGATCACCCTGCTGGTGGCGCTGCTGTTGCTGATCAGCCTGTGGCCGGCGGTGTTCCGTGCCGTAGCCGGACTGGTCGATACGCAGACCCGCCCCGCGCCGGGAACGCTCGGCGCCCGCGGCCCACCACGCGCCCTCGCCTGCTGATCCAGCCCACGCCCTGAGGCTCACCGAGCCCGGCCGTTCCTGCACGCTCCATGTCACTGGCAGGTCGCCGGGGCAGGCGCATTTGCGGCTGGACACTGGATCCCCCGTTCCGTAACCGGCTGACAGGCCGGCTCAATTCCGTGTCGCGGCCCTGGGGGGTCGCGGCATCTCGATGTCGTGGCTGATCGTGCGTCGATCAGCACCCGTGCGCTTGGGCGCTTGGGCACCCCGTATCCCGTGGTCCGACATCCCGTATCCAAGGTCCACCCATGACGATCTCCCGATTCTCATCCCGCACGCTGCCCCGCCAAGGCGCGCTGCTGCTGTCCATCAGCGCACTCTGCGCACCCGGCGCCTTCGCCCAGACCACCAGTGCGCTTGCGCCTGCAGACCCGACGACGCTGGACGCGCTGAACGTTCAAGGGCAGCGGCAGCGCCTGCTGGATTCGCCGGAGGCGGTAGGCAGCCGCCTGGGCCTGACCCAGCGCGAGACCCCAGCGTCTTTGCAGGTCATCGACCAGAACGACATCGCCACCCAGGGGGCACGCACCACCAGCGAGGTGTTCGACATGGTCGGCGGCGCGATGGTCGGCAATGTGCCGGGCAATCCTGCCGTGGTCACGATGCGGGGGTTCAGTGGCAACACGGTCTCGGTCCTGCACGACGGCGTGCGACTGGGCACCTCCACGATCGTCACCCGTAACCTGGATACGTTCGGCTTGGAACGCGTTGAAGTCCTGCGCGGTCCGGCGTCGGTGCTCTACGGTGAAGGGGCACTGGGTGGTGCCATCAACCTGGTGAGTCGCAAGCCGCAGTTCGGCGCGACCAGCCTGGAGGGCATGCTCGGGGTCGGCAGCTTCAACACGTGGCGGGCCGGCCTCGACGTCAACACGCCGCTGTCGGATACCGTGGCGGTACGCGGTTTCGTCAGCCGGTTGCGCTCTGACAGCCTGGACGACATCGACAACAACGACACGGACCTGCTGACGGTCGGCGGCAGCCTGCTCTGGCGCCGCGATTCCGGCATGTCGATGTTGTTCTCTTTCGAGCACGCCGAGGACGAGAGCACGGGCACGTATCAGGGCGCGCCGATGGTGCCGGCCGATGTGGCCCGATCGCCCAGTCACGTCGTCCGCAGCAGCAACGGATTCGTCGTGGACAAGGCCACCCGCCATGTGAACTACAACCCGCTGGGTGCGACCACCGGCGCCACCAGCGACCTGCTGCGCTGGCGTGTCGAACTTCCGCTTGCTGACAACTGGACGCTGCAGAACGATCTCAGCTGGTATCAGGCAGACCGCGACTTTTTCTATTCCGACAACTGGATCTACAACCGTTCGACCGGGCAGTTCTCGCGAACCGCCGAACGGATCCGGCACGACCAGACGACGTGGAACGAGCGCCTTGCGCTGTCCCACGATGGCCAGATCGGGGCACGTCGCAACCGGTTCACGGCAGGGGTCGAGTACAACGACACCGATTTCCACAATCCGCGACAGACCGGCGTGACCACCCCGGTATCACCGCTTGATCCGGATGTCGGTCTGTTCCCGGATGGATCGGCCGGCAACTTTCCCGGCGCGGGAAACAATGTGATCTTCGAGTCACGCCTGCGCACCACCGCCGTGTTCGCCGAGAATGCACTCAACGTGACAGACCGCTGGACCCTGTTGGCGGGCGCGCGCGTGGAAAACATCAAGCTGTCGCGTGACATCCGCGATCTGAACACCGGCAGCGTGGACGCGTTCCGGCCGGATTACAGCCCGTTCTCCTGGCGGGTCGGCAGCGTGTTCGACCTCACCCCGGATGTGCAGGTCTACGGGCAGTACGCCACTGCGGTGAGCCCGGTGTCCACCCTGTTGACCATGCGCCCGGCTGCCGGTGTGTTCGATCTCAGCAAGGGCAAGTCGCTCGAGGCAGGCATCAAGGCGAGCGTGTGGGACAAGCGCATGGAACTTACTGCAGCGGCCTACCGGATCGAGCGGGACAACATCCTGACCCGCGACCCGGCCAACCCGAGCATCAGCGTGCAGGGCGGCGAGCTGTCGTCGCAGGGCGTTGAGCTGTCTGCAGAGGCCCAGGTGACGCGCGGGCTGCGCGTGGACCTCTCGGCTGCGTATGGCACTGCGCGCTACGATCGCCTGCTGGAAGCCGGCGGGGCCGATCGCAGCGGTAATCGCCCCACCAATGTGCCCAATGGCACGGCCGCACTGGCTGCGACCTATCGCTTCCTGGGCCTTCCGCTTTCTGCAGGGGCCTCCGGCCGCAGCGTCGGCGGTTTCTACACCGACAACGCCAACACGATCCATGTGCGTGGCCATACGACGTTCGATGCCTGGGTCGGCTACGACTGGCAGCAGGTATCGGCGGTGCTGCGTGTGCGGAATCTGTCGAACGCACTTTACGGCACCTATTCCGGGTACCCGTCCACCCACATCTACCTCGGCGCGCCCCGCAGCGTCGAGCTGACCCTGCGCACCCGGTTCTGACATGACCTCACACTCCACTTCCGCGCAGCGTGGCGATGCAGGCAACCGGGACCGGCATCGGCTGTTCTGGCGTTGGCATCTGTATGCCGGCCTGTTCGTCGCGCCGTTTCTGGTGTTGCTTGCCATCACCGGTGCGATCTATCTGTTCAACGATGAGTTGAACGATGCCCTCTACCCGGAGCTGCGCTTCACCCCTGCCCCGTGGCAAGAGCGATCACCGCTGGCGAGCATGATCGATGCGGCGGAGGCCTCCGCGCCCGGTAGCAGCGCCACGCGGATCGATGTACCGACCGATCCGCAACGTCCTGCCCAGGTCTATCTGCAGCGCGCCAATGCAGAAAGTCAGATCACCTTCGTCGACCCCGGCACCGGTCAGGTGCTTGGCGCGATGGTGCCGTCCCGGACGCTGGTGGGGTTCGCTGAGCGCCTCCATGGGTCGCTGATGCTGGGCACGCTGGGCAATTACCTGATCGAGCTGGCCGCGTGTTGGGCGGTGGTGCTTATCGTGACGGGGCTTTATCTGGGCTGGCCGCGTGGACAGGGGCTTGCCTGGTGGTCGGGCGTTGTCCCGGATATGCGCGCCAAGGGGCGGGCGTTCTGGAAGTCGCTCCATGCTGCCACGGGCCTGTGGGTGTCAGTGCCGGTGCTGTTCCTGATCTTCACCGGCCTGCCATGGGCCGCGTTCTGGGGCGACTGGGTGCGCGGTGGCGCGGACGCAATCCATGCGGGTTACCCGCCGGTTTATCGCCGCTACGTGGCACCGGAGGCACCTAAGATCGGCAGTGCGTTCAACGACGTCCCGTGGACGTTGCAGCACGCGCCGATGCCGCCTGCCGAGGCGGCGGCCGACGCAGCGCAATCGCATCACGGAAGCCACGCGTCCCCGGCGGACGGCGCGGGGCGACAGTGGACCGCAGCAGGTTTGGAGCGCGCGATAGCGCATGTGCGCGCTGCAGGCACGACGGACCCGTTGCGCGTGTTTCTGCCGAGCACGCAGCGCGGTGCGCTGATGGCCTACACCTACCCCGACAGGCCCCAGGGCCAGGTCACCTACCACTTCGACAAAGAGGGCGAACTGCTGGTGCGAGCGGGCTTCGATGATTACGGCGTCGTTGCCCAGGCCATTGAAATGGGCGTGCAGCTGCACATGGGCAACTACTTCGGGCGGGCCAATCAGGCGGTCATGCTGGCCACGTGCATCGGCATCGTCGTGCTGTGTGTGTCGGGTGTGGTGATGTGGTGGCGGCGCAAGCCGGCTGGCCGCATCGGCGCACCGGGAACAGGCAGCCGCACGCCGCTTCGCTGGTGGCTCGTCATCGCCCTCGCGACCGCCATCGTGCTGCCGCTGGTGTTTCTGTCGCTGCTGGTGGTCTTGGTGTTTGATCGCTGGATCAGGCCGCGGTTACGTCTGTTCCGCTGGCTGGATTGAGGGCGTGCACGCGCTCTGTTTTCTTCTTCCGCAGGCTTTCCACAGCGAGTGTCTGGCGCGCCGATTTTCTTTCCCGGGTAATCCGCTCGCCCCTGCAGAGAATCTGCGCTTTAATCAGGTGGCGAGGTCAACGAGACGAATACCAAGGACGGTCCATGTTCAGAAGCCTGTGTTTGATGATGTGCCTTTGGTCAAGTGGGACGGCGCTCGCCACGCCGCCTGCCCCAATCCCCAAGGATGCCTACATCGAGTTTCTCTGGACCAGGACGAGCGTGGGCGCACTGGCGCGGCAGGAAACCCGCTCTTTCGCCTTGGATGGCCGCTTTGATCACCAGATCTGCGTGGCAATCCTCAACAAAGACCTGGTCGTCGAGCGTATGGAAGTGCGGGCCGTCGGCCCCGCCGGCCGGCAGATCAGCCGCCAGATGTATCGCGACGTGGACGGTAGCAAGAAGTGTTTCTCTGCCGATCTGCCGGCAGACGCACCCGCTGGAAAATGGACTTACGAGGTCCGGGTCAACGATCAGGATCGTGTGGTGGGTGCTCAGTCGGTCGATGTGTTCGCTACCGTCGAGGCCCTGGTCGAGCACACGCCGGCGGGCATGCCCTACGTCCTCGGCCGACCGAATTACGATCCGTCCCTCGCACCCGATCAGTTCACGGGGGAGCTGGTCTGGGTCATGCACATCAAGCGGGATGGAACGGTCAGCGCCGTGGATATCGAACGCGCAGAAGGCGTGGGCGTGACCCTGCAACCGAAGGCAGTGGCAGCGGGACTGATCTCTCTCTTTCCTCCGGACCCGGCGCGGGATGCCACTGCGACATTCCGGCGGCACCTTTCCTTTCGGCCGGATAATTGAGCGCTGCAGTGGTTCTCCGGCCGATTGCGGCTTTGATCACCACGCCATTGGCGTCGCCGTCGCACCTGCCAGATTCGCAACTATCCTCATGGACGCATCCATGCTGTGCACGGACCATGACCGGGCTGAAGCCGAAAGGTCACAGCCGGGATTGGCATCCTGACAGGTAACAAAGCGATTGGCTCTGTTCTGCCCTCCGGGGCACGGCGGAGAATGCACAGCATTGCCCACCGGTCACACGGCGGGCGGTGCGAGGGGATCCCAATCCGCCGGTCTTTTGCTTTGTTACCACCGGTATGCCAACCCGCATCGCCCGCCACCCTGCGCCCTGGCGCAGGTGGCCTCATCGCATGCGAGGTCCGACCGATGACACCCCAGCATCCACGCAGTCGCGCTCGCCTGGCCCTATTGCTTGGCGACCGCGTGAACGCCTTCCCACCCGGCTTTGTCGATCGACTGGAAGCGCAGATCGAACAGTTCGAACGCGACCATCCCACTCATCCATGGACGCCACGACTGGCTCTGGTCCCGGCCCCGTCCGAGCTTGAGGGCGAGCTGGCGCGCAGCGGCAAGGTCATCGTGTCGAGACGCGTCCTGCAAGGGTTGGACGCCATCCTTGAGATCCTCCACGGTGAGCATCTCTCACGATGCGACGGGCATACCGACACCCTGCTGGGCGAGCATCTGCTGGAGGGGCTGCTGGCGGCCGGTCGAGAGCTGATCAAGACGTCGGTCGGACCGGACCTGGGGGCCCACTGAGCATGGACGAAAGCCGGGAAACCCCGAGCCCCGCAGGCAGCGAAGCGTCTTCCGCGCCAAGTGCCTCGGCAATGGCGGCATCGCTCAACACTCAGCTGGCGTTGGCGCCAGACGATCCGCAAGTACTGATCGCCGGCGTGCTCGCATTGGCTGAAGCGTACGGCCTGGGAGACATCGCCACGACGCTGCGCTCCAATCCCCTGACCCTCCGCCGACGGCTCACTGCGCCAGCGGGCGTGCGCCTGACGAGTCTGACGGCGGTGCTGAGCGCGATGGGCCTTCGCCTGCATATCGAGGCGAAGTGACATCCTGGGATGGTGTAGCTGCGGGATCACCGGACGCCGCACCCTCGTGCAACGATGCCTCGAGCACGCTGACATAGGTATCCAGCCGAACCCGCAGCCCGACCAGCAGCCACCCCACCGCATACAGCAGCACCATGGCGAAGATCAGTATCGCTTCTATAACCGTGACATCGAACACTGCAGACCAGTCACCCCACTGCCAGTGGCGGAACTGCAGGTAGAGCGCGATCAGCAGGGGGAACGGCCCAAGCCGCTGCAGACCGCCGTACATCATTCCCATGCGATCGGTCATTCCGGTCCGCAGGGTGCTGACGAAGCGCAGGCGCTCTTCGCGCTGTTGCCGTGGGAACGTGCGCAGATGCTGCACCACGGTCTGCCAATAGCCGAACTCGGCGTCCATCTCCTTCGCATGGGAGAGTCGCGGCTGGGTGTACTGCCGGAGCTGGCGACGCGCTGCGAGGATCGACCCCACCAGGAAGCTGGCAACCTCTATGACCAGACAGCTGATTGCAATCGCAAGCGCCCATTTGATATCCAGGTAATGAGATGGAATCAGCGCGGCCAGGATCGCCAGCGCTGCAGAAGCAAGGCCAACCCGAAACAGCCAGCGCTCGATTCTCGATGCCTGCGGATATACGCTGTGCTTGGCATAACGCTGGACCTGCTGATACAGCCAGTCGAAGGTCAGCGATTCGCCGCTGTCGGGTTCTTGATTCGGCACGTCCGTCGCGCCTGCGTGCTTGTCCATTGCCGGTTCTTCCTTTTCCCGTCCGGGCCCCCTGCCCTGACCTGCATTCTACCAATGCCGCATCGGCAAGCACCGATGACCGCGGCTGCCTGCTACCCTCGGCAACCACGATCCGCAGCCGCCAGGTGACCCCGTTGACCCGTTGTAGCGCTGTGTTCCTCCATGGCTGAGGCCACCGGCACCCTGCCCCTGCACTACCGCCTTGATGACCTGCGCATCGATGTGGCGCGGCAGCGCGTGGTCCGTGAGGGCGGCCAGGTCGTGGACGTGGCCGGGCTCAGCTTTCGGCTGCTGCATTACCTGATCACCCAAGGCACGCGGGTCGTCGGTTTCGATGACCTGATCGCCAACGTGTGGGCGGGCGCGCATGTCAACGAAGAGACGGTGACCCAGCGGGTCCGCCTGCTGCGCCAGGCACTGGGCGACGACGGGCGTCAGGCGCGTTATCTGCGTTCCGTGCGCGGCCAGGGGTATCAGTTGTGCAGCGAGCCGGTGCCGGATGCATCGGCGGACACGCAGCCCATGCCTCCGCCGCGCCGTGCGCCGATGATCATCGGAGCCGCCGCGCTGCTGGTCCTCGCGTTGTCTGGACTTGCGTGGTGGCAATGGCCGGCCGCCGTGGGCGATGGCGCATCGCCGCTGCTGGAGCGTGCGGACTATTACGCGGCCATCGGCCAGCGCGATAACAACGAACGCGCCCTGGCGCTGTACCGCCAGCGCTTGCAGGAGGTGCCGGACGATATGCCGGCCCAGCTCGGGATTTCCCGCGCCCTCGCTGCGCGTGCGTGCCTGTACAACGGCAACCGCAACGATGTGCAGCAGGCGTTGACGCTGGCGCAGGCCGTGGTGGTGCGCAGCCCGGAGCGGTCCGCCGCCTATGCGACGTTGGGCTATGCGCATGATTGCCTGGGCGAGGTCGACGCCGCGCTGGCCGCGTATGAGCACGCGGTGCAGCTGGACCCCGACGACGACGCAAGCCGCGCCTCGGCCGCGTATCTGTATGCCCGCAAGGGGCGCCTGCATGATGCGCTGGCTTCAAACCTCGCCGTGCGTCATCCGGAACGTGTGCGCTTCTGGCCGGTGCAGGTGGCCTCGAACCTGGAGCTGCTGGGCTACACCGCGGCGGCCGAGGCGCGTTACCGGCGCAGCTTCCAGCTGTATCCGGACAATGTGTTTTCCAACAGTGCCTGGCCCGTCTTTCTGTATGGACAAGGCCGCACCGCGGAGGCGCAGGCGGCGCTGGACGAGGCCATGGCACGCGGCACCGAGCATGCCGCGCTGTATCTGCTGGCGACGGAGCTGGCGTTGCAGCGCGGTGACCAGCCCGCTGCCCGCAGTGCTGCCCTGCAGGCACGGGCCTTGAAGTCTCACGCCAGCCTGCCCGGCACTGTAGCCTGGATCACCGGCGCAACCCCTGTGCCCGCTGCGACCGTGCTGCGTCAGCAGTCCGCCGCGTTGCAGGCCGGGCTTGCGCAGGGTGCCGACCCCTTGGACGGGGTGGAAGCGGCCCTGCTCGCCGAGCTGGCCGGCGACCGGCAGGCCGCCCTGCAGGCGCTCAACGCTGCGGTTGCCAGCGGTTACCGTGATGCTGCGTATCTGCGGGTGTCACCGCTGTTCAGCGCGCTGCGTACCGACCCCGGATTCGCCGCGGTGCTGCAGTCAGTGCAGGCCCACGTGGCGACCGAACGGGCGCGCGTCATCGCATCGGGCATCCTCCCCGAAGACGCACGGCAGGCTACTGCGGCGCGGTGAGGATGAAATCCTGCAGCAGCGCCCGGGTCTGCTCATGCATGCCGCGCTGGTTGTAGCGGGTGCGGGTCACCACCATCACCAGCGCTTTCTCGGGCACCACGAATACCGCGTTACCGCCATTGCCGGACATCGTCCACGCGTGCAGCAGCCGTGCGCCGTCCTTGAAGGTGAAGCGCCACATCTGGTAACCGTACTCTGCGTCGAACGGAGTCTGCGCACGCACCTGGGTCATGGCCTCGATCCAATCGGCAGAGATCACCTGCCTACCCTTCCAGCGACCGCCGTCCAGCATCAACTGCCCCAGCTTGGCCAGGTCGCGGCTGCGGTACTGGGTGCCGCCGCCGCCCATGCCGACGCCTTCTGAAGCACGCTGCCACACCGACGTCCGGATGCCCAAGGGCCGTTCCAGCGCGTCGGCCGCGAACTGCGCCAATGGCATGTGGGTAGCGCGTTCGACGATCGCGCCCAACAGGAAAGAGTTGGCCGTGCAGTAAGCGAAGGCGCGACCGTGCGGGCTTTCGGCCGGGCGCAGATTCCACGGCGCGTAGCCGCGCTCGGGCAGGTCCAGGGTGAACCCGGTCCAGTCGGCACTGACGTACATGCGTTCTTCGTTGCCGGCCGAGAAGCTGTTGTTGTCATCGCACTCCCACGCCGCACTCATCGTCAGCAGGTCTTCGAGGGTGATGGCGTCCTTGAAGGCCCCGGCGTGCGCGGGCGTCCTGTCCGGGAAGTAGCCCAGCACCGGAGCGCTCACCCCGTCGATCAGGCCGCGGTCGATGGCCGCCCCCACCAGCAGTGCGGTGACGCTCTTGGTCAACGAGCGGGTGTTGTGCAGCGTCTCCCGGTCAGCGCCGTTGAAGTACGCCTCGTGGATCAATGCGCCCTGATGGAGCACCAGCACGCTGGTGGTGTCAGGCGCTTGGCCGCTGTTGATCGCCGCATCGAGCGCGGCGAGTCGCGCAGGATCGAAGCCGTGACCTGCAGGGTCGCCGGCGGGCCAATCCTCCGCCACGGCCATGGGAGGAGCAGCGCACGCGGCGCTGGCGGCGAGCAGCAGGACGGCGACAGGAAACAGGCGAAGCAGGATCGACATGGGCACACTCCAGCAGAGGAGTCCGCAGCGGACCATGCCATCAAATGAAGGGCCTGATGACTGTCTGAAGAATAATGAAGGCCTTGCCCATCAACGGTTTATGACGCCACCTGCAGGGACGACCGCCGGGATGCGGCCGTCCCTCCTGACCCGATGACGGCCTAGTGCCCGGCAACCGCCGCGCGTGCGCCAGCCGCAAATCCGTGATGTCGCGCGCGCCAGACGATGCAGAAGCCCACGGCCAGTAGGAACGCCATCGCCGCCGGGAAGGTCTGCGCCCCCCACTGGTCCAGCAGCACCCCACCCATGACACCGCCACCGGCGATGACCAGGTTCCAGGCGACGACGTTGAGTGACAGCGCCACGTCGGCGCCCTCGCCCGCACTGTCGGCCAACGCCGTCTGCAGCAGTGTGGCGGCACCGCCGAACGTCAGGCCCCAGATCGCCACGCAGACATACACCACCGGTTGCAGCTGCTGCAGGAACGCCAGGGTCACGCAGATCACGAAGAACGTGGCCAACGACACCAGCACGGTGCTGCGGAGGTGTCGCTCGACCCGCTTGGCTGCCACGCCGATGCCGATCAGTGCCGAAACACCGAAGACCAGCAGCAGCACGTCCACGCGTTCGGCGAGCCCGGCGTTGGCCGCGAACGGAGCCACGTAGGTGTACAGGATGTTGTGCGCCAGCATCCATGCCATGACGGTCGCCAGCACCGGACGCACGCCCGGCGTGGTGAGCACCTTGCGCAGCGGGACGCGCTGGGCGGCTGACTGGCCCGGGTAGTCCGGCACCTTGACCAGCACCCAGACGATCAACACGACGGTCAGCGCCGACATGGCAGCGAACGCAGTGCGCCAGCCCAGCAGGCCGCCCATCCACGTGCCCAGCGGCACGCCGAGCGACAGCGCAATCGGTGTGCCTACCATGGCGATGGCCATCGCCCTGCCCTGCTGGTCGGGCTGCACCATGCGTCGGGCATAGCCGGCCAGCAGGCTCCACGCCAGGCCCGCTGCGGCGCCAGCAAAGAAGCGGGCCACCAAGGTCAGTGCATAGTCGTTGGACACTGCGGTGATCGAATTGAATACAAGGAAGCCGACGATGGTGAGCAGCAGGACGTTGCGTCGCCGCCACTGCTGGGTCGCGATGGTCAGCGGAATGGCGGCGATCACCGAGCCCAGTGCGTAGGCGGTGACCGTCTGTCCTGCCAAGGCGGGCGTAATGCCCAGCCCATCGGACATCAGCGGCAGCAGGCCCGCCGGCAGGGTTTCGGTGACGATGCAGATGAAGCCGGTCATGGCCAGCGCCAACAGCGCAGCGATGGGCAGCGGCGCAAGGCCCGCAGCAGGTGTGGTGGAGGTGGGGGAAGTCACGCAGTGTCCTTTAGGTTGGGAATCCTGCCGCACCGGCTCGCGTATAGGGGTCAACCCGAGGGGTGGAAGGTTTGGCAGATGTGTATCGACCGATATAGATATAGGCGTGGCATCGCGGCTTGTCAACGAGATATGTATCGAATAGTATTTATGTAAGCATCGGAGGACGCCATGGCACAGATGGGCCGACCACGCAGTTTCGACCGTGACGCCGCGGTGGATCAGGCGCTGCACCTGTTCTGGCAGCAGGGCTACGAATCCACCTCACTGTCCCAGCTCAAGGCGGCGATCGGCGGCGGGATCAGTGCGCCGAGTTTCTACGCGGCGTTTGGATCCAAGGAGGCGCTGTTTCAGGAATGCGCTGAGCGCTATCTGTCGACTTACGCGCAGGTGACCCAGTGTCTATGGGACACCACGCTTGCACCAAAACAGGCGGTGGAGCGTGCGTTGCGCCAGTCGGCCAGGATGCAGTGCGAACGCGGCCACCCGAAGGGCTGCATGGTGACGCTGGCTGTCATGAGCGCGCCCACGCCCGAGCTTGCGTCCGTGACCGCGCCGCTGACCCGGTCACGCGCCCACACGCGGGCTGGCATCCGTGCCTGCGTGGAGCGCGGGATCGCGGCGGGTGAGTTCGGAGCGGACGCCGATGCTGCGTCGCTGACCTGCGTCTTCGACAGTTTCCTGCAGGGCCTCTCTCCCCTCGCCCGTGATGGCGTGAGTCTCAAGGTCATGGATGCCGCCATCAGCCGGCTGATGTGCGTGTGGAGCGCCCCGGCCGCGTAATGGCGCGGCGCAACCGGGAGCCGGCGTGGCGCGGCGCAACCGAAATCCGCCGTGGTAGCGCCGACCCATGGTCGGCGAGCGCGCAGCGCGGCCTACGTCCGGCATCGCGGCGCTGGATGTATTCCGCCGAGCGTGGCTCGGCGCTACCGGATCGCGCGCCGACCGGGGATCCGGCCTGGTAGCGCCGACCCATGGTCGGCGAGCGCGAAGCGCGGCCTGCGTCCGGCATCGCGGTGCCGGAAGGAATCCGCCGAGCGTGGCTCGGCGCTACCAGATATTGCGCCGCACGGCCCGTAACCGGCATCCGGCACGGCGTGGCGCACCGAAATCCGGCGTGGTTGCGCCGACCCATGGTCGGCGAGCGCGAAGCGCGGCCTGTGTCTGGCATCGCAGCGCCGGATGCATTCCGCCGAGCGCGGCTCGGCGCTACCGGATCGCGACGAACGTCAGTGCAGCGCCAAGGCGTATTTCTTCTCGCCTGCCACGACCGCCAGCCGCACGAGCTGCCGGTTGTCGTCCTGCTGCGCCAAACGGTTCTCAGGCGGTGGCAACGGGCAGGTTGCGAAGTCCGTGTAGGCACACGGCGGGTTGTACGCGCGATTGAAATCCAGCGTGACCGTGCCGTCTGCCGCGACCGCATCGGTGCGCAGGTAGCGACCCACCCCGTAGGTCTGCCGGCTGGTTGTCTGGTCCTGGAACATCAGGTTCAAGCTCTTCGCCGGGTCTCCCAAGGCTTCCAGTTTCCACTCCCGCCCTTCTTTCTCGAACACGACGTAGCCGGGATTCGGATTATCCGCGACCTCGCCGAGCACGTTCACGATCGGCAGCGTCCTGCCGGGCGGATGTGGCACGAAACGCGCTTGCACACGCCAGCTTTCCTCGGCCGGGAAGAAGTCCAGGCCACCGAAGTGCAGGCGCGCCGGCGCATCGGCATGGCGCACCCGTAGTGCCAGCCGTTGTCCGCGCTTGATCGCGGTGATCTGTCCCTTGCCTTCGTCATAGGTCAGCGTGGTGCCACCGCCCTTCCCTTCTGGATCCAGCCGTATCTCCCCCTGCACCGGCTTGCCATCGGCGGTAACCTGCGCCCCGTCCACCGGCGTGAAGTACAGACCATCGGCCCGCGGCTCCAGCCGGGCCAAGCGGTCCGGTGCGATCGCCAGGCGGATGGCATTGCCTTCAGCAGCGCCCACACTCTGCGTTCCGGCCTCGATCCAGTGCAGCCCGATCAGGCTGGTCCAGCCATCGGGCTTGCCCAGATCCGCGGTACGTTCCTGCACCCACTCAGCGTGTTCGCTCTTGAAATCCAGCGCTGCCGTCGCGGCTGCGGACGTCTCCGGCGCAGGCGTGTCGTGCGGGCTGCATGCCCCCGCAAGCAGGGTGATGACAAGGACAGAGGCCAGCGTGTGCGTCTTCATGCAGGTCACCAGTTTTTGGAAATGCCGAGGTGGACGTAGCGTCCGTAGGTTTCGTGCAACGCGCTCAGGTAGCTGCCGGTGGCATTCAGTGGCGGCTCTTCGTTGAACAGGTTGCGCGCCCCCACTTCCACCGCCGTCCCCTTCAGGCGTCCTCTGTTGAACTCCTTTTTGACCGACAACGCCCAGCGCTGGGTGGAGCCCACCACGAACGGCGTGCGATCGGCATAGGCGCCGGCCGTCACGCTGTCGATGTAGTCGTCGCGCAAGCGGACCGTCCAGTCCTGCAGGTTCCAGATCAACGTCGCGCTGGCCCGCCATTCCGGCTTGGCCCCATTGATGCCGACCTCGTTGGCCGCGCCCAGGTCTGGCGCGATGATGTTCAACTGGCTATTGGCAATGGCGGCCGCCACCTGCTGCACCTCGGCAGGTTTCTGCTGGGTGTATTCCTTGAGCTGGCTGACACTCAGCAGGAAGGCGAAGTTGCCCCAGGCCGTCTCACTCAGGCGCCAGGTAACGTTGTAGTCCACGCCCGACGCGGTGAGTGGCCGACGATTCTGATATCGGTTGTACACGTGCGTCACCACGCCCGCAGGCGCAAGACCCGAGCCTGCAAACAGCGCGGTGTCCTCCGCCGTGACGGCCGCACGCACCACGTTCGGGTTGCTGCTGCCCTCCACCACGCGCAGATACGCGTCGTACAACAGCTCCTCACCCAGGGTATTGATCGGATTCTCTACCTGCACCCGCCAGGCATCCACGCTCAGGCTGATCGCGCCCAGGGAGTCCGGCAGGAACTGCGGCTCGAACACCGCGCCCCATGACGACTGCCGGGTGGTTTCCGGCTTCACATCGTCACCGTAGGAGGTCACGGCGCTCACCGAGGGCTTGACCGACGAGCCACTGCTGTAGGCATTCAAGCAGGCGCTGTAGTCGGGCTGGGCGCCCTTGGTGATCAGCGCGTGGCAGCGGACGGCATCGTTGTTGAAGCCGAACCCGTAGGTCGGCGGGGAGTTCACCAGTTCCAGCCCCGGCGCGCGGAAGCCGCCGCTGACCGAGCCACGCAGCAACAGGCTGTCATTTACCTTCCACGCCGCGGCCAGCTTTGGCTTGGCCACCTTGCCTGCATCGCTGTAGTCCTCCCAGCGGCCCGCAATCTGCAGATCCAGGGACTGCACCAGCGGTATGCCCTGCGCGGGGGAAATCAGCGGCACGGCGAGTTCGATCAGCGCTGACGTTACGTTGCGGCTGCCGCGGACATCGGGCCGGGGGCTATGGGTGAAGAAGTTGCTGGCCGCTACCGTACCGGTATACCAGTCCGTATAGGGACGGCTGCCATCGATGTTTTCGTCGCGATCATCTTCACGGCTTTCATACCGGTACTCAACGCCTGCCGCCAGGCCGATGTCACCGGCGTACCAGGTCAACAGGTCCGAACGGTTGATCTTGAAATCCCACAGCGCCAGCTCCGTAGTGCCTTCGCGGGTGGCCTCGCCAATGAACGCCGAGGTGTCGTAGGGCGTGGCATCGCCCAGCCGGATGCTGGCCGGATCGCCACCACTGAAGGGGTTGTAGGCACCGGCATCGGTACGGTTCACCGCGGCGATGAAGGTATCGGTCAGCCCGCCCTGCTGCGTGTCGGTACTGCGTGCACGCGAATACAGCAGAGCGGTTTCCCAGTTCCAGCCGCCGTCGGTCCAGCCGCGCACGCCCAGCAGCACACGCGACTGATCGTTATCCACCTTTACCCGGCGGATCCCAGAATCCGCAAACTGGTAGTTGAGCAGCCGGATCGCGTCAGCGCCGCGCAAGGCGTCCGGCACCCAATAGGCGTCCGGGCGGATATGCAGCAGGAAGCCGTCACCGCCGAAGCCCGACTCGCTGCTCACCCAGGATTCGGAGGTGGCCCGGTAGTAACCCAGTTCCCCGAACAGCTGCAGGTTGTCGGTGGCATCGAACCGTCCACTGGCGAAGACATTTCCCTTGTTGATGGACGGTGCCGAAGTGATGCCCGGCTCGGCCGCGGAATCGTAGTGATAGCGCGTCGGTACCGCGCCGGACACCAGGGAACCGCTGGCGGGATCGACGTGCCAGCTGCCTGTGCGCCGGCTGCCGGCATAGGTGTCGAAATGACCCCATGGGGTTCGTGTGCTGAAGCCCGAGCTACCGTTCGGATCCGGCACGCTGGTGCCATCGCCGAGGGGACGGCGGCCATCGGTGGCAGTGAACCATGCGTCCGAATTGCGCTGCGCGGTCCGCTTGGAGACGCCATACAGGACCGAGATGTTGCCGCGCCCCTCCGCGAAATCACTGCCGAAGTAGCCGTCCAGCGAGATGTCTTCGCGATGGCCATCAGCCACCTTGCCGTAGTTCAGCTTGATGCCACCGCCATTCTGCAGGTTGCTCGGCGTCACCAGGTCGACCACGCCTGCCACGGCATCGGAACCGTAGATGGACGCCGCGCCATCCAGCAGCAGGTTGACCCGCTCCAGGCCGAAGGTGGGAATGGCATTGGCGTTGTAGGTCGTGTCGTCGCCGCTGTTGCTGATCGGGTGCTGCACCGTGCGCCGGCCGTTGATCAGCAGCAGTGTGTACTTGGAGCCCAGGTTGCGCAGGTTGATGGAACCCACGTCACCGCGTGCGACATTGGAGTTTCGTCCTGCGTTGGTCGTGCCCTTCTCGGTGACGGCGACATCACCGAACTGCGGCAGGCTGCGGAACAACTCGTTGCCGTTGGTCGCTCCCGTGGCGTCGATCTGTTCCCGGTCCACCGCGACCACCGGCAGCGCGGCCTGCGCGCCACCCCCGGCGATCTGCGAGCCCAGCACCGACACCTTGTCCAGCAACCGGGCATTCGAGCCCTGCGACGGCGCAGCCCCTACGCCCGTTTCTTCGGCGGCATACGCTGCCGGCGCAAGCAGCGTGCACAGGGCAAAGGCCAGCCGACCGCGACGAGGACGGTGGCCGTGCAGGGCATGGCACGGGCTTTTCGCGATCAGCTGCGAACGGTGGGTGCGACTCATTGAATATCCCCAGGTGATGGCTGCAGGGCACGGCCGGTTGGATCGCGGCGTGCGTTATCGCGCGTGGTTCGTCGCTTCGGCGTAGGCGCCGCGGACGATGCTGCCTTCGAGCTTCTGCTCGTCCTTGACCAGGTTGTAGAGCGGGCACGTGGCCTCGACCGACTGGCGCAGCGCGTCGATCTCCTGTTCCGATGCAGGCGATTCAATCCGCACCTTGTAACGGATACCGCTGTAGCGTGCGGGCGATTGGATGTTGCTGCCGAAGCGCGGGCTCAGCTGACCATCAACCGTCAGCTCCAACGAATCCAACAGCACGTTCCGTGCGGCGGCCTGCACCTCGAAGATGTGGGTCAGGCAGGTGCCGGTCACGCCGAGCAGGTGTTCCTCCACCGTCGGCGCCAGCCCATAGCCGAGAAGGCCGGGCGCGCTATCGTGCAGCTGCTGGTGATAACCGTCCTTGCCCAGGAAGACGCGGCGCAGGCCGGTGCGCGGCTCGACGTGGGCGCGCGCGACGAGGGTTTCCGGATCGGCGGGCTTGCCCTTGCCCGAGGCGGGCTTACCCTGCCTGGCCAGCACCGCGGGACGCTTCTCCTCGGTGATGAAATCGCGCAGACCGGGCGGCAACGCCGGGTCGCGCACCGCATCGCTATGGAGGTATTCGACCTCGGCATGGCTGACCTGCTGCGGTCGCGTTACCAGGTCGATGGCCGAGGAATTTTCGTGCACCGCGCGCTTCAGCGTCTGCAGTTGCGCGTCGGTGGCAGGCGAGTCGATGTAGGCCACATAGGAGAGATTGTTCGGGTACGCCAGGCTCTCGCTCTTGCGCTCGGGGATGCTGGTGAACACCACGTCCAGCGCATCAAGCGGGACATTCTGCTCGGCCGCCTGCACGATGTACTCATCGGCCACGGCGCTCGCCAAGGTGCCGACCAGCGAGTCCCAGGAACCGGCGCCGAGGTTGTAGCCTGCGTAGTTGCGGCCACTATCGCTGATGTACTGGAACTCGCCCGTGGGCCCGATGCGCAGGCGACGTACGCCGGAGCGGCTTTCGGCCGTGACCTTTGCGTGGATCGCGATGGGTGCGGCAGGCTGCGCCGACTGCGCCTTGATAGCCTCACGTTTGGCGGCGAGATACGTGCGCAGGGGTGAGCCGTTGTCCGCCGCTGAGGAAATGAGCGGCGCGGCCAGCAGCAGCATGGCCGACAAAGTTGACGCGCCGAAAACCTTGAACGGCGACGCAGAACGGGCGGTGGACATGGGCGGCGGAACTCCGTGGGGATCGTGAACGGAGGCCCACTGTTTCATGTCGCGTCGCCACATCTAAATGATCGTTGGACATTCCCATATTCGCTATGCGCACTCCCCGTACGCTTCCAGGGAGGGGCCGCGCAGATCACCCGCACTGCTGGAATCTATCCCTGAGTCGGCACGAACTGCCGGCGCGAACGAAACGCGGCAACCTTCATCCGGTTGCCGCACAGCGCCATGCTGCACCACCGCCGCTTCCTGGATTTGGTGGTGTCATGGAACAGCAGCGAACAGTCATGCGCCTCACACTGGCCGACGTGCTGCAGATCGCCGCCCGCCAACAGCTGCCCCAGCGCAAGCGCGACCGGCTGCAGCAAGGCCTCGGGGCTGTCATCGCGACGACGCTCCACCAGCACGGGCGTCGCGTCGCTGGGCATTGAGCTCAATTCCAGTACGGGCCTGCCTCTTTCAAGCACCGCGTTGACCCGGTCCGCCTGCAACGGCTTCCCTGCCCTCGCAGCAGCCAGCAGGCCACGCGCTTCGTCACGCAGGGCGATCGCCAGTGCGAGCATCCCCTTCGGCGCACGCACGCTGCCTGCCGCGACGACGCCGGCCTCCGTCAGCCACAGCACCACCGCCGCGTCGTCCACCAGCACGTCCACCGGTGCGGTGGGCGGCCCGTAGGCCGAGTTGATGAAGTCCAACGCCAGGTCGTTGGCGACGAACAGGGGGGCGGTGGCGTCTGAAGGTGGCATATGTAACCTCCGTAAATTAGATTGACAGGTTACCATCTTGCTGCGTAACCTGCAAAAACACTCCATCTCGGTTACATGGCGAGACTTATGAAGATCAATCACCTCCTTGCTCCGCTCGGCGTGGCTGCCGCCCTCACTGCGGGCAGCGCGCTGGCCACACCCTCCGCTACCCCTGTCCACTACCGCTACGAGCAGGTGGGTGATGTCAGGATCTTCTATAGGGAGGCCGGCCCCCGAAACGCACCCACTGTGCTGCTTCTGCATGGGTTCGCAGCCTCGTCGTACATGTATCGCGATGTCATCGCCGCGTTGGCCGACACCTACCATGTGATCGCACCGGACCTGCCGTCGTTCGGCCACACCGAGTCGCCTGCCGGCGATGTCTATGCGTACACCTTCGACAACCTGAGCAGGACGATGGATCGCTTCACCGAACAGCTCAAGCTCGACCGCTATGCGCTGATGGTGCACGACTACGGCGCACCGATCGGCTGGCGCCTGGCGACCGCCCATCCGGAACGGATCACGGCGCTGATCTCGCAGAACGGCAATGCCTACGAAGAAGGGCTGGCCAAGGGCTGGGATCCGATCCGCACTTACTGGAAAGAACCCACGGCAAAGAACCGCGCCGCGCTGGCCGACTTCCCCACCGCCGCGTCGATCAAATGGCAGTATCTGGAAGGCGTCAGCGACCACACACGGGTGCCACCGGATGGCTATATCCTGGAAGGGCTGCGGGTGTCACAGCCCGGCAACGCCGACGTGCAGCTGGATCTCCTGCTGGACTATGCCTCCAACGTGCAGCTGTACCCCACCTTCCAGACGTACTTCCGTACGCAGCGGCCCCCGCTGCTGGCGGTATGGGGCCGCAACGATCCGTATTTCCTGCCGGCTGGCGCGCAGGCGTGGACGCGGGACATTCCCGATGCGGAGATCCATTTCTACGACACCGGCCACTTTGCGTTGGAAACCCATGCGCAGGAGATCATTCCGGTCATCCGCTCCTTCCTGGATCGGCACGTGGCGCCCAGCAGCCAGCCGTGATTGCAACCGCCGACCGGTCACACGGTCGGCGTTCTGCGGCGTGCGCTGCTCAGATCCAGCCCTGGTCGAGCAGCTCGCGTTTGATGTAGGCATAGAACACCGGCGCGGCGACCAGGCCGGCCAGTCCGAACGCCGCCTCCATCAGCAGCATCGCCAGCAGCAGCTCCCAGGCCCGTGCGCGGATCTCGCCGCCCACGATGCGCGCGTTGAGGAAGTACTCCAGCTTGTGGATGACCACCAGGTACAGCAGCGCGCCCACCGCGACGTAGAACGAAACGGACAGCGCGACGATGGTGATGATGGTATTGGAGATGACATTGCCGACCACCGGCAGCAGCCCGGCGACGAACGTGATCAGCACCAGCGTCTTGGCCAGCGGCAACTGCACGCCGAACAGCGGCAACACGATCAGCAGGAAGATCCCGGTGAACAGCGTGTTCAACAGCGAGATCTTGACCTGGGCGAAGACCACCTGGCGGAACGCCACGGCCATTCGGCTGATGCGGCCGACCATTTCCTGGGCCAGCGGACCCATCCGCGACAACGGCATTTCGTCATACAGCGCGACCATCGCGCCCAGCACCATGCCGATCAATACCCGCACGCCCACCTGCACGACCGACGTACCGGCCACACCAAGCTGACGCTGGTGTTCGGCGGCCCATTCGTTCAGTGCGGTGCGCAGCGTGTCCATGTCCTCGGGAATGTAGGCGCGCAGCACGGCCGGCACCTGATGGCGGGAGCTGTTGAGAATGTCCATCAGATGGGCGAGCAGTACGTCGGGGCCACCGGTCTGGTTGCGGAACACCGCCGCGATGCCGACGCCTGCCAAGCTCAACCCGCCGATGATCAGCACAGCCAGCACGATGACCGACATGGCGCGGGCCCGTCCCGGCGGCAGCTTGCCTTCCACCGAGCCAGCAAGCAGGTGGGTCAGGTGGAACACCAGCAGGCCCGACAGCAGCGTCACCACCAACCCCAGGCGCAGCGCCAGCCACATGCCGAGCAGCATCAGCAACCAGGCGGCAATACGGAAGGCGGGCGGGCGGGACGTTCGGGCGATCAGTTCGTGCATGGCGAGGGGCGTACCTTGGATTCCGGAGCGAGGAAGAGAGCCCAGCCATCATACGGCGCCCCACCCCATGGGTTCCGCATGCGCGAAGGCATCGCCCGAGACGCGCCGGCTCGACCGGCGCGAGGGCACCGGCTGGTAGCGCCGAGCCATGCTCGGCGAGCGAAGCGGGCCGTTCGCGGAGGGCGAAGGGCAGCCTGATGTGAAGAGCAGCCGGCTGAAGCCGGCTCTACCATCGGCGCCACCGTGGGCGCCACCATCGGCGCCACCGCCGTGGGTCAGCCGGCCAGCGTGTTGACCGAGCCCGAATCCACGCGGATGCCTGCGCCGTTGATGAAGCTGGCGCGTTCGGAACACAGGAACGCTACGGCAGACGCCACCTCTTCCGGCTGCCCGCGCCGCTTGAGCACCATGCCGGGGCGTTCTTCGTCCAGGAACGTGGCGACGGCTTCGTCAAAGGAGATGCCCTTTTCCTTTGCGCGTTTCTCCATCATCGCGTCGGTCATCGGGGTGTGGATGAAGGCCGGCGACACGGTGTTGACCAGCACGTTGTCTGGCCCGTACGCCTTCGACAGCCCCTTGGCCAAGGTGAGGATGCCGGCCTTGGATGCGCAGTACGGCAGCTCATCCACATAGGGCTGCACCGCATCCTCGGACGCGAACAGCACGATGCGGCCCCAGCCCCGCGCGCGCATCGCCGGCACGGCGTGGCGACACATCCGCACCGCGCCCATCAGGTTGATGTCCAGCGTGCGCAGCCAGCCCTCGTCATCCACATCGAGGAAATCACCGGTAGCGCCCGTCACACCGGCGGCGTTGACGAAAATGTCCGGCTCGCCCAGATCGGCGCGCACCTTGGCCCAGATCGTGTCGACGTCCGCGGCGCGGGTGACATCGCCGGTGATGGCGATCACCTCGCCCAGCGGACTGAGCTCGGCCAGCGCTTCATCCAGCGTGCCGTCGGCTACATCGGTGATGGCAACGCGCACGCCGGCCTGCAGCAGCTGCCGGGCGGTCTCTTTGCCCATTCCCGAATCGGCGCCGCTGATCAGTGCGATGCGCCCTGTGATACCCAGATCCATGTCGCCTCCTCAGGCTGTGGTTGTGCGTCCCAGGCCGTGCGTGGCCAGGAACCTTTCAGCGGTACGAAGCCCAAGCGCCATCTGGGTGAGTGCTGGATTGGCTGCCAGTGCGCTGGGGAAGGTCGAGTTGTCGCAGATATAGAGATTGGCGATGTCGAAACTGCGACCGTCCGGGTCCACCACCGCGTGCTCCCGGGACGTGCCCATCCGGCAGGTGCCCAAGGTATGGGCCGAGCGTTCGGCACTGAAGATCCCGCTGGCACCGGCGGCCTGCCAGATCGAGGTGAGCGTGCGCGTGGCATGCACGTTCAACGCCGTTTCATTGGTGCCGTAGCTGAAATCGATGCGCGCCTTGCGCTGACCGAACGCGTCGGTTTCGTCGGACAGGTAGAGCCGATTTGCTGCCTGCGGCAGGCAGTCGCCGTTGATGCCGATGCCTGCCAGCCGCCGATAACGCTGTAGTGTGCGAACCAACGCCGCGCCCCACAGTTCCGCACCCCGGGCGAGCGTGGTGGCCAGGGTCACCGGCTGCACGCCCAGACTCTGTACCAGATAGCCACCGACGAACGCGGCGGCGTCCGGGCGCAGTTGATCTTCGCTGATCATGGACGACGGGTAGCCGCGGTTCATGCACATGTCGGCGTCGAACTCGCCCCAGACCTGGGTTGCCACGTGGGCCATGAAATTACGCCCGACCTGTCCGCTGCCGTTGGCCAGGCCAAGGTTGAGCAGCAGGCGCGGGGTTTCAATGCCGCCGGCACACAGGAACACGGCGGCACAGCGCTGACGCTGCTCGACGCCGTCCTGGTGGTAGACCACGCCAGTGACGCGGCCACGTGCGTCGCGTTCGATATCCGTGACGCGGCAACTGCTGCGCAGCTGCGCGCCGAACGCGCGGGCGCGTGGCAGCCACGTGGTGTCCATGCTGGTCTTGGCGCCGTTGCTGCAGCCCTGGTGGCAGGCACCGCAGTTGTTGCAGGCACTGCGCGTGCCGAAGCCGGGCTGCTCACGCGAACGCGTCACCAAAGCCGCAGGCGCGTCCGTGGCCTGAATACCCAGTGCCGCGCAACCACGCTGCATCGCCTGCGCCGAGGCATTGCGCAAGGGCGGCGGATAGGCATAGTGACGCGTGGTGTCCCACGGATAGTGGGCAGGTCCGGCTACGCCGATGAACGATTCCACGCGCTGGATGTAGGCGCTGAGGTCCGCGTGGGCGATGGGCCAGTCTTCGCCCTGTCCGGTCAACGTCTTCAGCTGCATGTCGCGGGCATCGGGTCGCGGACAGAACGCGCCCCAATGCAGCGTCGAACCGCCCAGTCCGGTGCCGGAATTGTTGGGGCCGAACGCGGTGGGCGTACTGCCGCCGCTCAGCCGTTCTTCCATCCAGTAGATGCCGGTGGTGAGTTCATCGGCCAGATGATCTTCAGAGTCGAATGCGGCGCCGGCTTCCAGCACGACGACCGACAGCCCGGCTTCCGCCAACCGTGCGGCCAGCGGCGCGCCCCCTGCCCCACTGCCGATGACCACTGCATCGACCGGGTGCAACGGCGTGGCCTGCATCATGGGCGTGCTCCCCGCAGTTGCCAGTCCTCGCCGTGGTCGGCCTCGGTATGCGTGTAGCCCAGGCTGTGCCGGCCGTCGCCGCCCACCGCAAAGCCGTCGTAACCCATCAGCGCAAAGGTGGATGGCAGGCTGGTCCAGGTGCGCACCACGGTGGCGCGCGCGTCTTCGAACCAGTGCGCAAGCTGCGCCGTGCTGAACGCGCTGTCCGGCGCAAGAGGATGCTCACCCCGTGCTATCGCCGTCAGCAGCGCGGCCTGGCCGCTGGTCGGCAGGTCGCCGAAATCCATCTGCTGCAGCATGTCCAGCCCGGTTTTCCATGCGGCCACGTCGGCAGGCAGGTCGGCGAAACGCCAGCCGTCGCCTTCCTCGTTGGCCAGGGCGATGTCGATCCGGCGCGCCAGATCCAGGCCATCGGCCTGCCCATCCAGGACGGCCGCCGCCAATGCGCCAAGCACGGCACGCTGCCCGTCGGAGAGCACTCCGCGGGCATCCGGCGCTGGCCCGGCATGGCGCTGCAACAGCCGACTGCGCATGCGCGGGACCACCCGGTTGCTGTTGAGCAGGCGCATGAAGTCATCGGGCAGGCGCCGTGCCTGGCTGCGTTCTACCTGCAGGGTGATCAGCCGCGCCACGTCGTGCGGAGCTTCATAGGGCAACAGGTGCGCCGCACCGGGGATGCACTCCAACGTGGCCGCTGGGTAGTGCGGTAGGTTGAGCCGACGTTGCGCGTCCGCACCCAGGTCACCGTCCTCAGCGCCGGCCATGATCAGTGCGGGTACGTGAAGCGTTCCTGCCGCATCGGCGACATCCTGGCGGCTGCCACGCAGCAGCCACGCCGCCCACGCCTCCGGCTGCGACCGCAGCACGTCGGCGATGGCACGTTCGCGCAACGCGGGCGGCAGCATGGATGCCGCGTTGTTGTCCACGAACGTCTCCGCATGCTGACGCTGGGGCGCACCGCTGCCAAACCAGGCCAGCATCTCCGCGCGCCGCGCCGGATCCATCGGCTCAGGCGACGGCGGGGAGGCTGCGATCAGGATCACACCCCCCAGTCCGGCCAATCCCAGCAGCCCATCGCGTGACCTCGCCGCCGCAAGCGTGGCGATCTTTCCGCCCATGCTGTGACCGATGGCGAACCAGCAGGGCGGCGCACGGTCTGCCACTTCCGCACAGAACCAGTCCGTCAGCGCAATCACATCCAGGCGTCCTGCGCTTGGCGTGGTTCCAAAACCGGGTACGTCCAGGGCCACGCACTCGAACTGTGGCTCCAGGGTGGCGATCACATCCCGCCATTCGTCTCGGCTTGCGCCCAATGCGTGCAGAAAAAAAAGAGTGGGCCGCTGCATGAAAAATCCGCCATATCCGGTTCCGGAGCATGCGTGGCATCGCGTCTGCTTTGCGTGCAGAAAAGCGTGTACGCGCTGCATGCGCAGCGGCTCGCCACCCTGCCGGAATCGAGCAACCGCATCACGCTCCGCGGGCGCTCGTCCACGGCCGTGCGAAAGTAGAACCGGTGCCTGCGGGCGAGGCGTAAGCAGATGCGGGGAGCGCTTGCCGAACACGCCACGCAGCCGTCACAGGCGCACGCGCATAACGTGCCAATGCCGTTGCAGCCGGGCACCCCGCCCCTCCCCGCGAGCCCCCCGTGACCCCAACGCCCTCTGCTCCCTCTGCTTCGCATACGCCCGCACGGGGTCTCGATGGGCTGAATTTTTTCCTTGCCGATGTCCGCGACGGACTAGGGCCGTATCTGGCCATCTATCTGCTGGCGGTGCACAAGTGGGAGCCGGCCAGCATCGGCGTGGTGATGACCGTCGCAGGGCTTGCTGCGTTGCTGACGCAGACGCCCGCCGGGGCGTTGATGGACCGGATCAACGGCAAGCGCGCGGCAGTAGTGATCGCCGCCTTGGTGGTGACGGTCAGCTGCGTGGTCTTGCCGTGGATCACCTCGTTCACTTTGGTCGCGCTTACCCAGGCAATCAGCGCGGTGGCCGGGACGATCTTCGCACCGGCCATTGCCGCGCTGTCGCTGGGCATTGGCGGTCAACGCGCGTTTGCCCGCCGCATGGGCCGGAACGAAACCTTCAACCACGCCGGTAACGCGGTCGCGGCCGTGCTGGCCGGTGGCCTGGCGTATGTCGGTGGGCCGGTGGTGGTGTTCTATCTGATGGCGGTGATGACACTGGCCAGTGTCGGCGCCGTGTTGATGATTCCGGCCGCCGCCATCGACCATCAGCAGGCGCGCGGCCTGTCAGCCGCGACGTCCGCGCCGGCCGCGCCCGCTGGGATCATGCATCTGCTGCACAACCGTACGCTGGTGATTCTTGCAGCGTGCTGTGCGCTGTTCCATCTGGCCAACGCGGCGATGCTGCCGCTGGTCGGGCAGAAGTTGTCGCAGTCCAGCCCGCATCTGGCCACCACCCTCACCGCTGCCTGCATCGTGGCGGCGCAGCTGGTGATGGTGCCGGCTGCCCTGCTGGTCGGCGCCCGCGCTGACCGCTGGGGCCGCCGCCCTCTGCTGCTGATCGCCTTCTTCATCCTGCCGATCCGCGGCGTGTTGTATCCCCTGTCCGATGCACCGTACTGGCTGCTGGGCGTGCAGCTGCTTGATGGCATTGGCGCCGGGATCTTCGGCGCACTGCTGCCGGAGATCGTCAGCGACCTGACCCAAGGAACCGGCCGCTTCAACGTCACCCTCGGCGCTGTCTCCACCGCGTTCGGCGTGGGTGCGGCCTTCAGCCCCGGTCTGGCGGGCGTGATCGTGCAGTTCGCCGGCTACGATGCCGCCTTCCTCAGCCTGGCCGCGATTGCAGCATTGGCGTGCGTGCTGGCCCTTGCGATGCCAGAGACCAGCCGGGTGGGTTCCGGGTAGCGCCGAGCCAGGCTCGGCGAGCGCAGCGGGCAGTCCGCGGAGAACAGCCGAATGCCAAGAGCAGCCGGCTGAAGCCGGCTCTACCGTGAGCTCGACCGTCAGTGCCGCCAGCGGGAAGGTATCGGCCGGTAGCGCCGAGCCATGCTCGGCGAGCGAAGCGGGCCGTTGGCGGGGAGCAGCCGACTGCGAAGAGCAGCCGGCTGAAGCCGGCTCTACCGTGGGCACCACCATCGCGTCTCCACACATGACAACGTAACGTGACATGTCAAATGCGAATGGTTCGTGATACGATTGTTAAGGAAGCTTGAAATACCCCACACGGATGTCCCAGCCATCGCCAGCGGACCCTCTCTTTCAGGAGTACTGCGTCGATGTTGTCCCCCTCCCCCCTTTCCCGCTTCACGGTGGCCGCCCTGTCGGTCGCCGTCGGTCTTGTCATCACCGCCCAGGCCCATGCCGAGGCCAGCGCCGACGCCGCGTCGGCCAAGCAGATGGACACCGTGGTGGTCACCGCTACGGGCGCCCAGCAGTGGATCCGCGATGCGCCCGCCAGCATCAGCGTGATCACCCGCGAGGAGATCGAACGCAAGCCGGTCAGCAGCATCGGCCAACTGCTCAGCACCGTCCCCGGGGTCACCGGTGGCTACGCGCTGTCGGGTGCGCAATCGAAGATCAAACTGCGCGGCCTGCCCGAGCAGTACACCCTGATCCTCATCGACGGCCGCCGCCAAGGCAATTCGTCGGGCGTGAACTATCGTGACGACCTCGGACCGCAGGATCTCAACTGGCTCTCGCCGGACATGATCGAGCGCATCGAAGTGGTACGCGGGCCGATGTCCTCGTTGTACGGCTCCGATGCCATGGGTGGGGTGATCAACATCATCACCCGCAAGATCGCCAACGAATGGGGCGGCTCGGTCACCTACAACTACAGCAAGCCCGACTCGGACACGCGCGGCAACACGACCCAGATGGGCGCGCTGTTCAGTGGTCCGCTGACGCCGAACCTCGGTCTGCGCGTGGGCGCCAATGTGACCAACCGCGAATCCGACACCGGCGCGCGGCAGACACCCGGCAACAAGGCGCAGAACTACAACGCCCTGCTCAACTGGCGCATCAACGATGACCACACGGTAGGCGTCGAGGCATCGCGTGGCGAGCAGCGCAACACCGGGGCCGGTGCCGTCGGCGCATGGGGCTTGTCCAAGCTGGTGCAGACCGGCTACGTGGTGATGCACGACGGCCGGTACGGCGATGCGTCCACGTCCAAGACCACGTTGGTGCAGAACGACTACGAAGACAAGGGCAGTACCGTCGGCAACCATGCCAAGGAGACCGTGTTCGATACCGCTTTCACCCGCAGCTTCGACTGGGGCTTCGAACAGAACATCAACGTCGGGGGCCAGTGGAAGCGCGAGCAGCTTGAGAACAACAACACCATCGGCACCGTGCCGGTGACCTGGACCGGTACGGGACGTATCAGTCCGACCGCAGAAGCCGATTCGTGGGCGTTGTTCGCCGAAGACCACATCACCCTGCACGAGCGTTTCATCCTGACGGTGGGGCTGCGCTGGGACAACACCGACAACTACGACGACAACCTGAGCCCGCGCATCTACGGCGTGTGGCATCCGGCGGATGCGTGGACGATCCGTGGTGGTGTCTCGGAAGGCTTCCGCGCGCCCACCTTGAAGCAGGGCACGGCCGGTGCGGCGACCCAGAGCGGCGGCAATGGCTGCACCGCGCTGACCGCCGAGGGGTGGACCAACCGCTCGGTCAGTGCCGATGGCACTACCGGCTGCTATATGGCCGGCAACCCGGACCTGGAACCGGAGACCAGCACCAACTACGAGATCGGCGTGGGCTTCGACCAGGGCGGCTGGTCCGCATCGGCAACCTACTTCCTGACCGATTTCGACGACAAGATCCAGCAGGTACCGCTGCGCGAGATTCCCGGCCAGTCCACCAGCTTCGTCAACGGATTCTGGTGGACGGTGGCGCAGAACGTGCAGAAGGCACGCACCCGTGGCGTGGAAGCCAGCGTCACCGTGCCCCTGCATGATCGTCTGAGCTGGACCACCAACGCCACGCGCATGCTGGAATCGAAGAACCGCAGCACCGGCGCCAGCCTGCTGGTGGTGCCCAAGATCACCGGCAACACCTCGTTGGACTGGCAGGTCACCGATGCGTGGTCGTTGAACCTGAGCGCGCAGCACATCGGCGAGCAGCTGGTGTCGGCCACCAGTGCGACCTTCGCCAAGGCCTATACCACGGTGGACCTGGTGACCGGGTTCGACGTCAATGAGAGTCTGACCCTGCGCGCCGGCGTACTGAACGTCGGCGATGTATCGACCATCGAAGAAGGCAACAACTACGACGGTGGCGCACGGACGTTCTTCGTGGGTGCAACAGCGCGGTTCTGACCGGGATCGGGGCGTGCACGCGGTGGGTAGCGCCGAGCCACGCTCGGCGAGCGCGCAGCGCGGCGCCTTTGCTCTCCCGCCGAGCACGGCTCGGCGCTACGACGGCAACGTGCGCGGTCTGGTAGCGCCGAGCCACGCTCGGCGAGCGCGCAGCGCGGCGCCTTTGTTTTGCCGCCGAGCCCGGCTCGGCGCTACGGCGGCAACGGCCTGACGGCCAGCGGCCGTCACTACCGACGGCAGCGCACGCTGTTGGTTGTCTTTGTCTTTCCGATCCGGAGGGGTTGCCCCCCCAGCGCGTCGCCGTTACAGCGTGTAGCTGATCTCGGCGCCGATGATGCGTGGATTGTCGATCGGGCCGTAGTAATTGCCGTCGCGACCGAAGGCCAGGTTGTCGAAGATCAAGCCGTTGATGCGGCGCTTGTCGGTCAGGTTCTGCACGAAGACGCGTGTGCTCCAGGGGCCGTGCACATAGCCTACCTGCACGCCCAGGATGGCCACGGCGGGCTGAAACGCGCGATTACGCTCGTCGAGCGCACTCGAACCGGTGAACGCCGATTCCACCCGTGCAAACAGGCCGGACGGATGTTGATAACGGGCTGCCACGTAGCCGGTGTAATGCGGGGTGAGCTTGACCCGGTTGCCTGCGAGGTTCTCGTTGGCCGACGCCTGCAGGGCGGTGTATTTCGCATCCACGTAACCGGCGTTGGCGGTAAGGGTCAGCGCGGGGGTGATCGCGTAGGCGCCCTCCAGTTCTGCGCCCCGTGAGCGGATCGACGCATCGGACCCTACGTAGTCCGAAGAGATCGGCCGGCCATCGGCATCCACGGCCAGCTGAATTTCCTGCCAGTTGTCGGAGGTGATGTGGAACACCGCGCCGCCCACATGACCACGCCCTGCGCCGATGTTCATCTTGAAGCCCAGTTCGTGGCTCCACATCATTTCCGATTCGTAGCGCAGCACTTTCGCGTTGATGACATCGCTCTGTGCCGCCGCCAGGTTGAAGCCACCCGGTATGTAGCCCTTGGCAGAGGCTGCGTAGAACGCCAGATCCTCACTGGCGTCATACCGCAGCGATACGCGCGGCAGCGTCGCACTGAAGGTGTGGGCGAGTGCGGCGTCGCGGTAGCGCACCACCCCGCCGGCTGCCAGGTCGAGTGAACCGGCGCGCTGCTCGGTGGAGCGCCGTGCCTGTTCGTGGCGCAGACCCACGCTGGCGGTCAGTTCGGGCAGCGTCGGCAGGCGGTAGCTGGCAGTGGCGAAGGCGCTGTAGTCCTCACCCTTGGCGGTCTGCCGCGGGGCAAGGTGGTAGCTGTCCAGTCCGCGGGTGATGGGGCCGACGAAGGTGCCCAGTACCGAGTCCTTGTGGGTGCGGTAGGTCGATACGCCGGCCATCCAGGTAAAGGGCCGGTCATCGAGCGAGCTGAAGCGTGCCTCGGCGTTCCAGGCTGTCTGCTCGTCATGGATGCGCCCGGCGAGTGCAGCGCTTTGCGTCATGTCGAAGTCATAGCCGGCCGAGGTGTCTTCCTGGGTACGGTAAGAAGTGGCAAGGTCCACCGTGCCGGTCGCCAACTGCCACTGCGCGCTGGCACCGGCCACGCTCTCGTCGTTCTCCGTGCGCTTGGGGGCGTCGTTGATGTAGGTGAAGTCGCCCGCGCGGCGACCGCCGTTGAGCGCTTCCCCATACGTGCGGTTGTACAGGCCCACGTCCAAGGGCAGGTACTCGTACTCGAACATGCCCGGTGCCCGCGTGCGCAGATGGTAGGCCAGCGCATTGACGATCACATAATCGCTGGGTCGCCAGCGCAGCTTTCCCTGCAGGTAACCCTCACCGACCTGGCCGCGGGTACCGCCGAAGGGGGTCAGGTTGCGCAGATAGCTGTCGTCGTCCGATGCCATGAAGGCCACCGAGCCGGACAGGTCGCCGCCGGGTCGCAACGGTCCGGCGAGAAAGCCGTCCAGGCTGTTACCGTTGCCATTGCCGAACCACGTGCTGCGCAGGGTGAGCTCACCCTCTGGCGTATCAGAGGGCCCGCGCGTGCGCACCAGAACCAGCCCCGATTCGCTGTTGGCACCGTACAGCGTGCCCTGTGGGCCGCGCAGTACTTCCACCGATTCGACTTGGTTGAGCACGGCATTGCTGAGTTCACGGAACGGAATCCCGTCGATGTAGACCGATGCGCGGTTGACCAGGAAGGGATTGGATTCGATCCCGCGGATCGAGATGAACATGTCGCTCAACTGGCCCATGGCGTTGAACTTCACGTTGGGTGCCAGCTTGTCCAGGTCGCGGAAGTCGACCACGCCAGCCTCTTTCAGCGCTTGCCGGTCAAGCACGGTCACGGATAAATCGCTTTTCAGGTACGGCGTATCGCGCTTGGATCCGGTCACACGCACGCCGTCCAGTGTGGTGGCGTCCTGGGCGGCGGCGGAGTGTGCAAGCAGGATCAGGCTGGCGGCGATCGCAGCAGCCAAGGAAGCGGGGGCGTTCAAAGGAGGCCTCACAGGAGAATGGACAGACGTCGAAAACAGACTGTTATGATGTAACAATTCACCGGGGCCGCTACTCCATATGCACGCGCAGGACTCCATTCGCGGCACGCTGATGTCATTGGCCGAGGTACTGCAGCGGGAGGCCCTCGCAGCGCCGCTGGCGGTGACCTCCAGCGCCGATGGAGCGATCGCACTGATACGCCATCGGTTCGAGGCAAGCGAAGGTGCGATGGGTCGGCCGGCCCAGCTTCGCCTGGCGCTTGCCGTCGGCGGTGGTGGACGCCTGCTGCAGCGCGCCTCTGGACGTCAGGCACTGGATGCCCGCTGGTCGGTAGGCCAGTTCAACGTGGTGCTGCCGGGACAGGCCGGCAGTTACGTGAGCCCTGCTCTGGAGGTGGTGGGTCTGGCGGTTGACTGGGCGGCGCTGTGTCAGCCCCCTTTTGCTGCGGCAGAGTTGGATCCCTTGGCAATGACGCTGCACCGTGACGCCACCGTCAGCGCCCTGCTGCACGCGCTGTGGGCGGCGGCTGAAGGCGGCGTGCTGTCCGATGCGCTGCTGCACGCGGGCGCAATGGCCGTGCTGCAGCGGTTGGCCCAGCTCGCGCAGCAGACCCAGCGCTCCTTGAAGGTGGTGCGTCCGCTGAGTGCGCTGCAGGTGCAGGCCCTGCTTGCTTATATCGATGCATCACGCGATGGCCGCCCGACGGTGACAGCGATGGCCACTGCACTGGGCATGCCCACGTCGCGTTTCGGTCGGGCGTTGCGGGCGGCGACCGGGCTCTCGCCGTACACCTTCCTCACCCATCACCGCATGCAGTGGGCCCGCACCGAACTGCTGCGAGGCTGCAGTGTCACGGCGGTCGCGCAGTCGGCGGGCTACGCAAATGCGAGCAAGTTCTCCGCCGCCTTCCGTCGCGTGGTCGGTCACGCGCCATCCATCTGCCGGAATCTGCAGGGCTGAGCACCGCAGCCCGATGCAGCATGACGATGCCAGTGGCGTTAGGCGCATGTAATGTTATAACATCCGTTGCTGGATGGTTCACGTCGCGATGTGCCGGATCTTCCAGTACCGGCTATCGCACTGCGCCGCCCAACTCTTTCGCCACTGCATGCCCAGAACGGGCAATGGAAACCGCATGACGTCTACCCGTACCACGCTCGCTGCGCATATCGCGCTCGCCCTGTTCGCCAGCGGTGTCATCGCACCGCAGGCCCGCGCCGATGCTGCGCTCCGCCCGTCCGCCGCCACGCTCGATGCCGTCCATGTAACCGGCATGATCGAAGACGCCAGCAAGATCGCCTCGCCGGTCAGCGTGATCCGTGCCGAGAAGATCCAGCAGGCCGGTGGCAACCTGGGCGAAGTGCTCGACGGCCTGCCGGGCGTCCGCGTGGATTCCTTCGGCGCCGGTGCCGGACGGCCGGTCATCCGCGGGCAGACCGCACCGCGGGTGAAAGTGCTCTCCGACAGTTCGTCCGTGCTGGATGCATCTGACATCTCCCCTGACCATGCCGTCACCGTTGATCCGCTGATGGGCGAGCGCATTGAAGTGCTGCGTGGTCCGGCCACCCTGTTGTATGGCGGCGGTGCCATTGGCGGTGTGGTCAACGTACTGGACAACAAGATCCCCAGCCGCCTGCCGGACAACGGCCTGGAAGGCCGCCTGCTGGTCCGCGGCAACACGGTAGCCAATGAGCGTGTGGGGGCGGCCTCGGTAACCGGTCAGATCGGCGGTTCCAACCTGGTGCTGCACGCCGAAGGCTCCTACAAGGACGCAGATGATTACCGTGCGCCGGATCTTGCCGAGTCACGGGTGGATGCCACCTTCAGTCGCTCCAGCAACGGCAGCGTCGGTGCCAGCTGGGTGACCGACAACGGCTACGTCGGTCTTTCCTATTCGTATCGCGAGGACAAATATGGCCTGCCCGGCCACAGCCATGAGTACGAAGGCTGCCACCCCCACGGCAGCGCGCTGCATTGTGGTTCGCACGAACACGGCGCGGAAGACGACCACGACCATGCGCACGAACACGATCACGAGCACGTCGCGGCCATCGACCTGACCAGCAAGCGGATCGACCTGCGCGGCGAGTACAGCGACCCGTTCCCCGGCATCAGCCGCATCCGTTTCCGTGCCAACCACACCGACTACCAGCATGACGAGATCGATGGCGAGGAAGTAACCACCACCTTCGCCAACAAGGGCTACGACAGCCGCATCGAGCTGGAGCACGTGCCATTGGGGCCGTGGACCGGGGTGTTCGGCATCCAGCACGCCGACACCACCTTCAGTGCACAAGGGATCGAAGCGTTCCTGCCGACCGTCGACACGCGCACCACCGGTCTGTTTCTGGTGGAGCACGTCGAATTGAACGAACACTGGCATTTCGAGCTCGGCGCGCGGCATGAGTGGTTGCAGCACCAGCCGCAGGCCGATGTCCGCAACCGCCCGACCTTCGATGACACCGCCACTTCGTACTCGGGTGCGGCGATCTGGTCGTTCCGTCCGGATGTATCGCTGACCTTCGCATTATCGCGGTCACAGCGCCTGCCGCACGCGCAGGAGCTGTACGCGCGCGGCATCCACATGGCCACCAATACCTACGAGTGCGGCTTGCTGCGCAGCGCGCTGACCTGCGGTGGCGCAGCCAATGATGCCGGCCTGGACAAGGAGACCTCGCGCAATGCCGAGCTCACCCTGCGCAAGACCGAAGGACCGCTGACCTTCAGCGTAGGCGCCTTCGCCAACAACGTGGACAACTACATCTACGCCCGCACCCTCGACCAGTACGAAGCCTTCCGGCTGATCAAATACACCCAGGCCGACGTGGAGTTCCGCGGGGTGGAGGCGGAGGTCGGCTATCAGTTCACCGACGCCTTCTCGGCCAGCCTGTTCGGTGACCGCACCCGGGCGCGCTTTGCCGATGGCGGCAACGTGCCGCGCATCCCGGCGGCGCGCTTCGGTGGACGCGCCAACCTGGTAGTGGGCCAGTTCGACGGCGAACTGGAACTGTACCGGGTCAACCGACAGACCCACATCGACGACTTCGAAATGGAAACTCCGTCGTACGACATGGTCAACCTGACCATTGCGTATACCCTGCCCCACCACAACAGCCAGGTCTTCCTGCGCGGCAGCAATCTGATGGACGAGCAGGTCTGGAACCATGCCTCGTTCCTCGCCAACACGGTGCCGCAGCCGGGACGCAACGTCAGCGTCGGCTTCAGCTACCGCTTCTGACGATGGCTCAGACCCTGTATGACCGGGTCGCCACGCTCCACGGCCACCGGCCGTGGGGCGCGGTCCTAGACGCCGGCACCGGTCCCGCCTCGATCCGCTGGCTGGAGTCGCTGGACACCCAGCGCTGGACGGCGGTGACCGGCTCGGAGCAGATGCTGCAGAAGACCACGCAGGCCCTGCATCTGTCCCCCCGCGCTGACGATCGCCTGGTGGTGGGCAACTGGATGGATCCGCAGCTGTTGGCCGGCGAGCACTACGACGTGGTGCTCGCCGACTATCTGCTGGGAGCGGTCGAAGGTTTTGCGCCTTACTGGCAGGATCGCTTGTTCCCGCGCCTGCGGCCCTTGGTGGGCAAGCGCCTGTACATGATCGGGCTGCAGCCTTACGTGCATGGTCAGCCCGATACCGAGGCCGGGCGCATGGTCAACGACATCGGGCGCCTGCGCGATGCCTGCCTGTTGATGGCCGGTGACAGCCCGTATCGCGAGTACCCGCTGGACTGGGCCTTGCGCAGCCTGGAGGCCGCCGGTTTCCGCATCATCGATGCACAGCTCGTGGCCATCACTTACGGCAGCCGATTCATCGAGAGCCAGTTGGCCATGTGTTCGCAGGCGGCAGGCAAGCTGCCAGACCGCACCTTGGCCGTCGCATTGCTGCGTCATGTCGCCGACCTGCAGGCGCGCGCACTGGCGCTGGCCCGGCAGCGTGGTGGGCTGGCACATGGCCATGATTACGTGGTGGTGGCCGAGCCCGCATGACCCATCGGCCGGTCCATCGGAGTTCCTTCCCTCGTCGCACCTGCCGTCGCCCCGACAGGAGATTCCATGCCGCTTGCCCTGCCCCCCACATCGCCGCCCCACCGCCCCGCTGTCGCGGCGCTGGACAATGAGCGCATCCGCACGATCCATCGGCTGGTGCAGCAACGGGGCCAGCGGCTGACCTCGGCCCGGCTCAGGGTGCTGCACATCCTGGCGGGGGCCGATGGCCCGCTGAAGGCCTACGCCGTATTGGATGAGATCCGGCGGACCTTGCCCGGAACCGGACCCACCGCGGTCTATCGTGCGATGGAGTTCCTGCAGTTCCACGGCTGGGCGGTGAAATTGAACTCGATCAATGCCTATCTGTTCCTGCCGCCCGGCACGCCGGGCAATTGCACGTTCCTGGTCTGCGACACGTGCACCAGCGTCGCAATGCTGCGGTCCGCTCCGCTGGAACCGGGATGGGTTGCGGCATCGCGCCACCTCGGCTTTGTTCCGGCCACACACGCGGTGGAGATTTCCGGCCGCTGCGCGCAGTGCGTCAGCCAACGTGCTGCAGGGGGCGATCCGCGCTGAGACGCGGGGTGGGCTGCGCCACGGGGGTCACCGTTTCCGGGGCCAGCGCGTTGGCAATCACGCTGGCGAACGCATCCACCGCGGCCCAGTCGGTGAACTCGGTGGCCGTGGCAGGATCGGTGGGGCCGCCGGTGAGTTTCATGATCAGGCGGATCACCGTCGCATCGAAGAACCCATACTGCGGGTAGTCGATTTTACCGGCGAACACCGCGATGCCGTCCGGCGTCCATCCGGTGCGGGCGAGGAATGGCGCCACGTAAGGGTTGCCCTGCGGCGTACGCTTCGTGGCCTTGCGGGCTATCGCGCTGACGGAGAAAAAAAAGCCGCGCGCGGCGCTGATCTGCGCACCGTTGGCGCGGACAAATGCGGCCAGCCGCGCGTGATGGCGACCGTGACGGATGCTGCCGCCGACCACGATGGCATCGAAGCGTGTCAGATCCAGGCCAGACGCATCGAACGCTGTGACAAGGTCGATTCCGTGACCTGCCCGGCGCAGTCGCTGCGACAGCACGCCGGCGATGCGCGCGGTATGTCCATGGGTGGATGCGTAGACAATCAGTGCGTTACCCATGCTCATCCGTGCGTGACCGGGTGGACGTCGGACCCGTACCGCGAGCGACCCAAGGCGGTAGTTTACCGGGGCACCGCCAGCCGGCCCTGCGACAAACCGCCGCAACGCGGTGTCACGCCATCCATGGCGACGACGACTACAGCGTGGCCTGCGCCTGCAGAGTGAACACCCAGGCATCGGGCCGTTCGGACAGGCCGGAAGGCCGGGTCACATATTGCGCCGCCGGCCGCAGGATCAGCCAGGGCGCAACCTGCACGCCATAGTTCACCTCCAGCATCTGCTCACGGGTCTGCACGGGCTCACCGCTGCTGCGTTGCTGCGCCTGCAGCCGGTCGGAGAAATCCAGCCGGGTCCATCCGACACTGACGATATCGTCCTCGCGTGCGCGGAACGGACCGCGCCAGCTTACGCCGAGCTCCCACGAACGCCGCAGCGACCCCGTCCGCACATCGGCCTGAGTGGCGATGGCGAACGCGGACACGCCACGCACCGTCTCTGCTTCCGGCTTCCAGATGCGCTGTGCAAGCTGGATGTACTCGCCGCTACGGTGCGAAGCCTCGCGTGCCGCAGGGTCGCCCAGCTGCACGGCGTTGGACGTGTCCCGGTAATAGCCGACCTTATAAGTGCCGCCGTAACCGCGCTGGCCGGGATCATGGACGAAGCCCAGTTCCACCGGGAAGAACAGGCCCGTGTTTCCATCCAGCGCAAGCTTGAACCCATTGTCGGCCTGCTTGCGCGAGGGGTTTACATCGAACACACCGGTCTGTGCGTACCAGCCGGAGGGGTCGGTCCATTTGGCACGCAGCCCCCACTGGCCGGTGGGATTATCCAGCCAGCCCGAGCTGTAGATCGGCCCCAGTGGGTGGCCACACTGTCCGTTGTTGTTGAAATTACAGGTGTACGGCAGGCCACCGAAATCGTTGCCCATCGAGAAGAAGCCACCCTTCAGGCTGAGCCGCTTGTCCAGCAGCGAGCGTTCGTAGGACACCTCGTTGAGGCGGAAATTCTGGCCCTGTCCCCAGAACGCCTGGTTCTGGATGTAGCTGCCGGTGTAGCGGTCATGCACTGCCTGGCCGAAGCGGTCGGACAGCACGATCCTGACCGTGCCGTCGACGCCCAGGGCCTTGCCGGTGTCGATGATGGCGCCAAGATCAAGATGTGTGGCCGTGGCGCTGCCCGAACCACGGTAGCCGCCATCCGCATACGCCGATGACACCACGGCGCGGGCAGTGGGAGTGATGCCGGCATCCTGCAGCCATGCACGCAATGGCAGGCCCGCGCTGAGCGGCACCTGCTTTACCGTGTCGACCGGCTTGGCGGCGGGCTCAAGGCGCGCCTCGGCGGCAGCGGTCTGCTGCGCGGCGAGCAGCGCAGCCAGCGACAGCACCCCAGACAATGCGCGCATCACAGCTCCCTCTTCCTGCGCGCGGCGCGACGACGCCACAGCCAGTACACCAGCCCGATGAACAGCAGTGCGGCTGCCGGCAGGCCGTAGGTGGTGAGCGTCATCAGCAACGGCGCTGGACCGCCGGCGCGTGCGCGCTTGACGTCGTCCAACGATACGCTGTCACCGGGACCGAACTGCTGCCGTACGTAGGTCGCGACGTTGGCGATTTCCGTGTCGGTCAGCGGTTGCACGTACGAGCCAGTTGAGAAGTGCGGCATCAGCACGTGCTCACCCGCCACCTCGCGGTCTACGCCGCTCAGGATGGTCGCCAGCAGGTTCTGCGGGGTCGCTGCGCCCACCGTGCTGTTGTGGGTCAGGGACGGATAGTACTGATCCGCGCTGCCCTCGCCGCGACTGCCATGGCAGCTGGCGCAGGAGCCGTCGTAGACCACCTGGCCGTTGTCCAGCGGCAGCGAGGTACCGCGCAGGCGGGCCTCGCCGGCAGTCGTGGCGCCGCCCTCCCGCAGCGACCAGGAAGAGGCGCTGCGGGTCATGCCCGCGTCCGCCACCGGGGGCACCGTGCGCAGGTAGGTGACGATCGATGCGATGTCGTCATCGGTGAGGTGGGACAGGCTGTGGGTGATGGCCTCTGCCATGCCGCCGCCGGCCTGCGCCTTGCCGCTCACCTTGCCGGTTTTCAGGTACCGGGTGATCTCCTGATCGGTCCACGCCCCGATACCGCTCACCGGGTCAGAGGTGATGTTGGGGGCGTACCACAGCCCCAGCGAGCCTCCTGCCAACGGCTGGCTGGACTTTTCCTGCATCAGCAGCCCGCGCGGCGTATGACAGCTGCCGCAGTGCTCGAGGCCTTCGACCAGATAAGCGCCGCGATTCCACTGGGCACCCTTGGCGGGTTCGGCGACGAACGGCGCGTCATCCAGGAACAGCAGGTTCCAGCCCGCCATCGAAAAGCGCATGTTGAACGGGAACGGCAGGTCGGTGGACGGGGACACCTCATCGACCGGTTTCACCTCGGCCATGAAGTAGGCATACAGATCGTGGATGTCCTGCTCGCTCAGCTTGGCATACGCGGTGTACGGCATCGCCGGATACAGACGGGCGCCATCCTTGCGAATGCCCTGGCGTACGGCGCGCTCGAAGTCGGCTTCGCTATAGCGGCCGATGCCGAACTTCACGGAAGGGGTGATGTTGCTGGCCCATATCTGCCCCATCGGCGAGGCGATGGCGTAGCCGCCGGCGTAGGCTTTGCCGTCGGTCGGCTTGGTGTGGCAGGCCATGCAGTCACCGGCCGTGGCCAGGTAACGTCCCCGCCCCACCGCATCGTCTGCATGGGCCGCGGGCACGCACAGCGCCCACGCCGCCGCCAACAGGACCAGCGCAGCCGCCCTCACAGCGCACGCTCGATGGCATCGGCCGTCTTCAGGCCCAGCGCGGCCATGGTCAAGGTGCTGTTGACCACGCTTGCCGACACCATCGCACTGCCGCCGGGCAGCCACAGGTTGGCGTGGTCGTGCGCGCGGCAGTTTTCATCCACCACCGAATCGCGCGGGTCGCTGCCCATGATGGTGGACCCCATGATGTGGTTGTTCGCATTGAGCGCGGTGGTGATGTTGAATTCTTCGGCGTTGAACAGCGAGCCGATGTGCCGCAGCTGCTCGCATGCCTTGTCATACCCCTTGCGGGCGTAGTCGCCGAGCGAATAGTGGATGTCCGGGCAGGCAAGGCCCAGCCCATCCACCCGGGATGTGGACAGGGTGAGGCGGTTGGTCGGGTCCGGCAAGGGTTCCAGGCTGATGGACAGATCCACGCCATACACCGCCCGTCTGCGGATTTCCGCGTCGAGGGCATCACCGACCAGCCCCATCGCAAGCGCTTGTTGGGTAGCGACAGGCACGCGGCTGATGTTGTTGAGGATGATCTTGTTGGCCGAGTAGTCCGCCCGGAAACTGCCGTCACGCGGGCCGACCATGCAGCTGGACTGCGCGGGCCCGCGGCCGAGCCAGATCGGGCGGTCGGCAATGAAGGAGCAGTGGAAACCGGAGTGATCCATCATGTTGCGTCCGACCTGATCAGATCCATTGGCGATGCCGGTCGGGTTCTGTTCGTTGGCCGCCAGCAGCAGCAGACGCGGCGTTTCCAGGGCGTTGCAGGCGATGACGAACTGGCGGCCGGTGGCCTTGTGGCTGACCCGGTCACGGTCGTACCAGTGCACGGCGGTGACGGTGTTCTGCGCATCGGTGTCGATGCGGTAGACCACGGCCTCTTCCAGCACGACCGCGCCTTTCTTCTCGGCCGCATCGACGGTGTGGATGCCGTTGTACATGGCACCGATCGGGCAGATGGGTTGGCAGTTGTTGTTGCCACAACAGGCGGGCCGCTCGTTCCAGGGCTGGATGGTGCGGCCCTGCGGGATCGGCACCAGGTTGTAGCCGTGCGGGTTGACGACCTCGGCGAAGGTGGCGTCGCCGTGCCCCCAGGGAATCATGTCTGCCACATAGGGCCGGGATCGTTCGCGCGGGCTCTGCCGCGTCGGATCATTGGGCCCCGATACGCCTAGCGCTTCTTCTGCCCGGCAGTAATACGCCTCGATGTCCGCGTAGGCGATGGGCCAGTCGCGACCAACCCCATAGGCCGATTTCATCTTGAAATCCACCGGCAGGTGGCGCCAGCACGACGCCGCCCAGTGCCAGGTAGTGCCGCCGACCGCCTTGATGAAGCCTTGGCGGAAACTGCTGGCATCGGGGCCGCTCAGGGCGACGTAGTCGTTGGCTGGAAAATACAGCGGTGCGGTGGCGTGCGGCGACTGCGGGTACGGGCCCTGGAAGTCACTGCCCAAGCGGCGTTCGAAGCTCGCGTTACGCCAGTTCTGTACGACCTCGGCCCGTTTCAGGCGCGGGCCGGCCTCCAGCATCACCACGCTGTGACCGGCGGCGACGAGCTGGTTGGCCACCAGCGCGCCAACGACGCCGGAACCGACCACGATGACGTCTGCCTCGACGTCACCGTTGTTGAATGTAGGTTTCTTCACGGAACAGCACTCCGGAGGCGCGGTGCATCAGCGCCGCGCGGCTATCGACAGGATCAGGATGTTTTCAGCGTGCGGCGACGGCCGGCGGAGGCGCAGCAACCCACCACGCAGGGCCACCCCTGGCGTAGGTTGCCGGGAAGATGCCGTCGGCGACCGGATGCTGCATGAGCGCATCGCGGTAGGCCACGGTGACTGCGTCGGTGCCCTTGCCTACCGTGCCGGTGTACCAGGCCGCGACGATCACCAACGCAGCGTCGCGGACAGCCGGGATGGCAATGAACTCCTCCGGTGAGTCCACTGTGCCGGCCAAGCGCTGGAGCGCATCCAGCGTGGACGTGGTGGCCGGCTCATGGACGGCCATCGCAGCGCGGATGCGCCCGGACACGTAGGGATCCAGATCGTGCTTGCCGGTCAAGGCACTGGACAACGCCAGGAACCTGGCATCTGCGGCCGCATCAGCGTCTGACGGGACGGAGTCGGCTTGCTGGTTGGCGCTTGGCTGGGTGCCGGCAGCAGCGGTATCGCTGCGACGGCAGGCTGCGAACAGCGCCATCGAGGCCGACGCCAGAAGAAATCTCCGGCGTGACCAGGCATTGGGTTGTTCAGAGCCCGCATCACCGTTGCTATCGTCCACGGAAGCGTTCCAATGCGGCATGTGAGGGGGAAGCTGCGCATGATTGCAGGCTGCGGAGACACCATCAATTGGCGGAGCTATTAATTCAAATATGCAACTAATAGCGCTACCGACGCTTTAATTCATCGCATTCAACAACTTGATTGCGGATCGCGCCGCAAGGTGAGCGTGGAGTGAAACGCAGAACGATCTGTTTACACCGTCAACACGGTGTGCCGCGTGAAGTCAGGATCCCGCCGAGCACGGCTCGGCGTTACAACGGCTGCGTGCACGGTCTGGTAGCGCCGAGCCACGCTCGGCGAGCGCGCAGCGCGGCGCCTTTGCTTTCCCGCCGAGCACGGCTCGGCGCTACAACGGCGGCGTGCATGGTCTGGTAGCGCCGAGCCACGCTCGGCGAGCGCGCAGCGCGGCGCTTCTTCCCGTGCCCTCTCCACATCACGCAGACATCCCGGGGCCACGCGCTTTACCGTCGCCCCGCCACACTCCGGCTTCCCTGCTGCCCCCGGAGTAAATGCTGATGTCAGTCCCCAACTACCCCAAGCCCCCGTTCAACACCCCTCAGCAGTCCTTCCCCGGCAAGACGGACAAGATGGAGCCGCGCCCCGACCACGGTGAGGAAAGCTACGTCGGCCACGGGCTGCTGAAAGGCAAGAAAGCCCTGATCACCGGCGGCGACAGCGGCATCGGCGCTGCCGTCGCCATTGCCTACGCACGGGAAGGGGCCGATGTGGCGATCGCTTTCCTCAAGGGTGAGGAAAAAGATGCGGAGAGCATCGCCGCGCTGATCGAAAAGGCCGGCCAGAAGGCCGTTCTCTGCCCTTGTGACGTGAGCGATGACGCGCAGGCCGAAGCGCTGATCAAGCGCGTGACCGACGAGCTGGGTGGGCTGGACATCCTGGTCAACAACGCCGCCTACCAGCGCTACTACGAATCCTTCGACGAGATCACGCTCGAAGACTGGCGCAAGACGTTTGAAACCAATGTGCACGCGGTATTCAACCTCACGCGTCTGTCGGTGCCGTACCTGAAGGACGGCGGTTCGGTCATCAATACCGCGTCGGTGAACTCGAAAAAGCCCACTCCGAACATCCTCCCCTACTCCAGCACCAAGGGCGCGTTGGCCAACCTCACCATCGGGCTGGCAGGACTGCTGGCCGAAAAAGGCATCCGCGTGAACGCGGTGCTGCCGGGCCCGATCTGGACCCCCTTCATTCCTGCTGGCATGGCCGCCGAAGAAGTGGCGCAGTTCGGCAGCCAGACGCCGTTTGGTCGCCCGGGCCAGCCGGCGGAACTCGCCTCGGCGTATGTGATGTTGGCGGCTGACAGCTCGAGCTACACCTCGGGCGCACTGCTGACGATCTCCGGCGGTGCCGCAACGCTGTAACGCTTCGGCTCACTCCCTCCCCCCCAAGGAACCGCAATGACCACCCGCAATCAGTACGACATGCAGAATCCGCTTACCCAGTTCCCGCAGCCGACCTATCCCGCGCAGGTGCAGACGGCGCCGGGCACCGTGCATGCACTTTCCCCCTCAGCCGATCATGGCGAAACGTCGTACGTCGGACTTGGCCGCATGAAGGGACGAAAGGCCTTGGTCACGGGCGCCGACTCGGGCATCGGGCGCGCCGTTGCAATCGCGTTCGCACGCGAGGGCGCCGATATCGTGCTGAACTACCTGCCGGAGGAAGAACAGGACGCAGCCGAGGTGGTGGCGTTGATAAAGGCCGAGGGGCGCAAGGCCGTTGCGGTGCCCGGTGACCTGCAGGACGAGCAGTTCTGCAGCGCGCTGGTGGCCAAGGCGGTGGACGCGCTTGGCGGTCTGGACGTCGTGGCCAACATTGCCGGCAAGCAGGTCGCGGTGGAAAAAATCGAAGACCTGAGCACAGAACAGTTCGACGCGACCTTCCGCACCAACGTCCATGCGCTGTTCTGGGTGTGCAAGGCCGCGCTGCCGCATCTGCCGGCGGGCGCCACCATCATCAACACCGCCTCGATCCAGGCGTATCAGCCCTCCCCCAACCTGCTGGACTACGCGCCGACGAAAGCGGCCATCGTCAACTTCACCAAGGCGCTGGCGCAGCAGGTCGCGGAGCGCGGCATCCGGGTCAACGCGGTTGCGCCGGGTCCGGTCTGGACGCCGCTGCAACCTGCTGGCGGACAGCCACCGGACGCGATCCCTGAGTTTGGTTCACAGACCCCGCTGAAGCGTGCGGGCCAGCCGGTCGAGATGGCATCGGCGTACGTGCTGCTGGCAACGCAGGAATCGAGCTACATCACCGGCGAAGTGATCGGTGCAACGGGCGGGATGCTGCTGCCGTGACGTCTGCCGACGCTGCGGGGATCGACACCCGGCGCGATGCGGACGGCTATGCACCGATCAACGGGTATGCCGCGATCGGGGATGGCCGCTCCAGTGCGCTGATCGCACCGGACGGCAGCATCGACTGGTGGTGTGCACCGTGCATGGATGCCCCGCCGCTGCTGGACCGGCTGCTGGATGCACCGGAGGGCGGGCGCTTCGTCCTGCAGCCACGCGACAGCCAGCACGTGCAGCGACGTTACCGGCATAACAGCAACGTGCTGGAAACCGAGGTGCGGACGGCCAGTGGCACGGCGCGCATCACCGAATCGTTGAACAGCGGCCCGGCAGGTCGGCTGCCGTGGTCGGAACTCGCCCGCCGTGTCGACGTACTGGACGGCAGCGTCACGTTCGATCTCTTGTACCAACCCGGTAACCGGGGCGGCACCTGCACGCCGTGGATGAGCGAAACGCCGAACGGCTGCGTGCACCACGTCGGCCCGGTGATGACCATGCTTCATTATTCTCCACGACTGCAGGTGGAGACCTGCGATGACCGGCAGGTGCGCGGCGTTCTGGTCCTCGACGCGGGCGAGCAGGATATCGTCGCCCTGCTCGCCTCGCAGGATGAAGTCTTGCCGGTGCCGCCGCTGAAGGAGATCGACACGCGCATCGACCGCTCCGACCGGGAGTGGCGACAGTGGGTGGCGGATCTGAAGTGCACGAGCACCTACCGGGAAGAAGTGATCTGCTCCGCGCTGGCGCTGAAGTTCCTGTGGTTCGCGCCCACCGGTGCCATCGCCGCGGCGGTCAGCGCGTCCTTGCCGGAGCGCATCGGCGGTGACAAGAACTGGGATTACCGCTATGCCTGGGTACGCGATGCGGCCTATGTGATCAAAGCTTTCCTGCGCGTGGGCGCAACGCCAGATGCGAAGGCGGGTTTCAGTTGGCTGATGACCACCATCGGCCGCCACCGGCCTGGCTTGGCACCCTGTTTCACGCTGCGCGGCGAGCGGGTGGAAGAGGAGCGTTACGTGGAGGTGCCCGGTTATCGCAACAGCCAGCCGGTGCGCGTGGGCAATACCGCAACCGACCAGTTGCAGACCTGTGGCTACGGTGACGTCATGGAGATGGCCAGCCGCATGATCGATGCTGGCCATATCTTCGACCCTTCCACCGCGCGTCTGCTGTTCGAGCTGGCCGAAGAGTGTGCCGACGGCTGGATGCGCAAGGACAGCGGATTCTGGGAGCTTGAAGACATGCAGCACTACACGATGTCCAAGGTCGAGTGCTGGATGGCGTTGCGACGTGCCTGCGAACTGGCCGAAAAAGGCCATATCACCACCGCGCGTTTGCCGCGATGGCAGCGGGAAAAAGAGCGCATCCTGGAATGGATCGATGCGCATTGCTGGGATGAAGCGCGCCAGTCGTATGTGATGCATGCCGGCAGTGATCGGTTGGATGCGAGCTTGATGCTGGCGTGCCGGTTCGGACTGGCAGACGTTCGGCGGGAGCGCTTCATCGCCACCCGTAATGCGATGCGGCGCGAGTTGTGCGATGCCAGCGGGGACCTGCTGTGGCGTTACAGCGGGATGCAGGACTGCGAAGGCACGTTCATCAGTTGCGCGTTCTGGATGGTGGAGGCGTACGGGCTGCTGGGCGAGCCGGAAGAGGCCAAGCGGTTGTTCGAATCGCTTCTGGCACGGGTCCGCAACGATGTCGGGCTGATGCCCGAAATGTGGGACCCGGCGACCGAGCAGGGACTGGGCAACACCCCCCAAGGATTGAGTCACCTGGCGCTTATCCACGCCGCCTTCGCCGTGGACGGCAAATAGCAGCATGGTCCGTGGTAGCGCCGAGCCACGCTCGGCGAGCGCACCGCGCGGTGCCTTTGCTCTCCCGCCGACCATGGGTCGGCGCTACAACGGCAGCGTGCGCGGTCGGGTAGCGCCGAGCCACGCCCGGCGAACGCACCGCGCGGTGCCTTCGCTCTCCCGCCGACCATGGGTCGGCGCTACAACGGCAGTGTGCACGGTCAGGTAGCGCCGAGCCGCGCTCGGCGAGCGCGCAGCGCGGCGCCTTTGCTCTCCCGCCGACCACGGGTCGGCGCTACAACGGCAGCGTGTACGGCCTGGTAGCGTCGAGCCACGCTCGGCGAGCGCACCGCGCGGCGCACCTCAGCCCTACCCATTGGCGCAGACTATCGCTAACATGTAAACGATTACATGGAGCCTGAGAGTCAATGGAAGCACGTACTACCTCCCCCGTCAGCCCGAAGTGGCAGTTCCGCTTCGACTTCTTCCAGCAGCACGGCGCGCCGAAGACCAAGGAATACCGCGAGGCCCTCAAGGCCCTGCCCTTCGGTGACAAGCTCAAGGTCAACGTCAACCTGTTCGCCCTGTTCTTCGGCTGGATCTACCTGGCCATCCTGGGCATGTGGCGCAAAGCCCTCGTGGTGCTCGGCCTCAACGTGATTCTGGTCGTGCTGTCGTTCGTGATGCCGGACATCGTCGCCCGTGCGCTGTGGGCCGCGCTCAACATCGCCGTCGGCATGAGCACCAACTACAGCTTCTTCATGGAGCGCGTTAAGGGCAAGGAAAGCTGGAACCCCTTCGAAGGGCTGTTCTAAGCAGCGCGCTGCGTCGACCCGGACCACCAGGTCGACGCAGCACCCGCTCAACCGGCGCAGTCGACCTTCTGGTCGTACTCCGTACCCACGGCCACTTTGGCCAATGACAGCTTCACGCCCTTGCTGGCACGCAGGCCCATCGGCACATCCAGTCCTTTCATGTCCACGCCGGCCTTCGCCAGGCAGTGCAGTGGCACGCCCATGCGGGTCCACTCACCGGGGGTCGCCCGTGCCAGCGCCGTGGCGATCGGCACCTCACCGCGCGACGCCTTGCCGCTTGCCGCAACGTAGCTGACCGAAGCGTTGGCCGGCAGCGCGTCAACGCGAAGCGTGGCGATGACCAGCACGTCACCGTTGGTTTCCCGCAGCAGGTCCAGCGGCGTGTTGGAGCGCAGTTCAACCAGGCCCTGCCCGCTGAAATCAAACTGGCGCGCTCCCTCCTGCACATCGGTGTTGATCGCCGTCATGGTGATCGACCCGTCCGGTGTCGCCGCGTTGGGGTGCACGATGTCCACCGGCTCGCCATTGGTGCCGGTCAGGCGCAAGGTCAGCCCGGTGCTGGCAGCGCCGCGGTCGAACCAGGTGCTGGTGCGGGTCTTGGTCGGGTCGATGCCGGGCTCTTCGGACAGCGCCTTCAGGTCGCCGTTGTCGGCGTAGCGGAGCCCATGGCCGAACGCGAACTGCGGGTCATAGCCGGGCTGCCCCACATTGTTGACGTACTGATCCGCACGACGGGGCCACGAGAAGCTGAGCTTGCCGCGGAAGTCATGCTGAGGCTTTTCGTCACGCCCGCGCAGCAGCACATCGGCAACGCCCTCGCCTTCCGAGCCCGGCAGCCAGGCCGCCACGAACGCATCGGCGGCGTTGATTTCGCGGTTCATCCACAACGGCCGGCCGCTGATGAACACGGCAACCACGGGGATGCCATCGGCCTTCAGCTTCTTGATCAACTCCAGGTCGCCGGAACGGCCGCCCTTGAACATCAGGTCCGGCAGGTCGCCCTGGAATTCGGCATACGGCTCTTCGCCGAACACGACCACGGCAACGTCCGGCTTGGTTTCATACGACCCGTCCACCGAGAGGTGTGCCTTGCCGCCTGCCGCCGTCACCTGCGTCCTGATGCCATCCCACACGGTGTCGGCATGCGGGAAGTCGTCGCGCTTCGTGCCGTCGCCCTGCCAGGTCAGCGTCCATCCGCCAGTCTGCTTGGTCATGTTGTCCGCGCCATCCCCGGCCACCAGGACGGTCTGCTTCGGGGACAGGGGCAGCACCGCGTTCTGGTTTTTCAGCAGGACCAGCGACTCACGCACGGCCTGCCGCGCCACCGCACGATGCTCGGGCGATCCCAGTAGTTCGAACTTTCCGCCCAATGCGCGCGCCGACGGCTTGGGCCTTTCAAACAGACCCATGCGCATCTTCGCCAGCAGGATCCGATGCACCGCATCGTCCAGCCGCGCCATGGGCAGCGTGCCGTCCTTCACATGTTTGACGGTGGACTCATACAGGCCCTTCCAGGTATCGGGGGCCATCGCCATGTCCATGCCCGCGATGAAGGTCTGCGCGCAATCGGTATTGGTGCAGCCCTTGACCTGGCCGTGGCCGTTCCAGTCGCCCACCACGAAGCCCCCGAAATTCATCCGCTCTTTCAGTACGTCGGTGAGCAGCGGCTTGTGGCCGTGCATCTTTTCACCGTGGAAACTGTTGAACGAGGCCATGACCGATTGCGCGCCCGCCGCGATCGCCGGAATGTAGCCCGCCGCGTGGATGTCACGCAGCTGTGCCTCGGTCACCGTGGTGTCACCCTGGTCCTTGCCATGGGTGGTGCCACCGTCGCCGAGGAAGTGCTTGACCGTCGTCATGACATGGTGATCGTCAAGGAAGTCCGCTGCCCCGGCCTTGCCCTGCAGTCCCTCGACGAACACGCCGGCATAGCTGGCCACCAGTGCCGGATCTTCCGAATAGCCTTCGTAGGCGCGGCCCCAGCGATCGTCCTGCGGCACTGCGACGGTCGGCGCGAAGGTCCACTCCATGCCGGTGGTGCGGGTTTCTGCCGCGGTGATGCGGGCGATCTCGCGCAGCAGTTCCGGGTTGCGCGTAGCGCCCAGCCCGATGTTGTGGGGGAACAACGTGGCGCCGACCACGTTGCTCTGACCGTGCATCGCGTCGATGCCCCAGATGATGGGAATCGCATGACCGCCCGCGCTGGTATCCATCGAGGCTTCCCAGTAGGCATCGGCCAAGGCCAGCCATTCGGCGGGCTTGGCGTTGTAGCGTCCGCCAGGATCGGAACCGCCGCCGGCAAGCACCGAGCCCAGTCGGTACTTTTTGACCTCCGCGGGCGTGATACTGCCGATGTCGCCCTGCACGATCTGCCCGACCTTCTCTTCCACACTCATCGATGCCATCAGCGCGCGGATCCGCTGTTCCATGGCGGCATCGGTGGGCAACGGCCAGCTCGGCTGCGGCCACTGCGCGGGGTGGATCCGACCCTCGGCCGGCGCCGCAGCGGCGCTGGACATGCAGGCCAACGCCAGCGCAACGGACAACAGCACAGGCGTCAAACGACCGGCAGCGGGTGGGACGAAACGGGTAGTCATGCGCATCGGATTCCTGGTCGGATCAGAACGGGTCGCCTGGATGCAGGCTAGACGAGTGCGTCGCGTGCAGCAGCGATGCTGAACCGTTTCTAAGCCGGGTTTGACAGCGCTGTCAATGCCATGACGCCACCAGGTGCGAAAAGGCTTGCGCTACGGGGAAGTCGTTGGGGAATTCGCCCGATACGCGTTGCGGCGCAGCACGAAAGCGGCGCTACCGCTTTGCGGCGCGCCAGCCGGCTGCCCTCGCCTCTTCCGGCGAACAGAAGTAACGCTCGCCGTCCTCAAAGTCGATCCGCGTCTGCGCGTAGTCGCGCTGGCCCGGCTGATGGAAGATCTTCGCGCCGCCGCTGGAAATGTTTCCCTTGATACGGCACGCCGTGGCAGGCGCCGATTCGGCTTGAGTGGGACGTGCATGGGCGGCACGCTGCGCACGACGATAATCTGCCGGCATCTGGAAGGCCCCTTGCCAGATGTTCCGCTTCTGCGCCTTGGCCCGCTGCTCATCCTCGACATACCGGGTGGCGTACTCACGGTAGGCCACTGCCCAGCCGGACCGGACCATCCAGGCGTTCACCGATTCGTTCTGCACGAAACACTCACCGACCGACCTGCCGTAACGATCTACGTCGCGTTGCACGCAGCGCACCGTCTTGTCCTGCAGATGTGCATCCAGCGCATTGGCAGCGCGGCGTCCGCAGGGCCATCGCGCGCCCTGCGCGGTGCTGCAGTGCTGCGCGCTCTCAGGCGCATCCATCCCCCACAGCCGTACCCGTCTCTGGTTCACCGCCAGCGTGTCACCGTCCACCACGGTGGCACGGCCGACGATCTCAAGGGGGGCCGCCATGCTCAACGGCGACACAACCAGTGCTACACACATCACAACAGTCCGGCGCATACAGCGAACAACACCTTCGATCTCACAAGCGGTGGCTATTCTCGCTTACGCGTCGCCTCGTGGCCGCGCACCGATGACCGCGGCGCGCCGTTTGTTCACGCCACCCTCATGCAGAAAAATAAGTGCATTGCCCTGCATCCAGTCCGCTGCCGGCTGCGTACCTTCAGTACCCTCATCCGAGGGACGAACAGGAGATGCACCGTGCAAGCTACTTTCAAGAAGATTGCCCTCGCTACCAGCCTCGCCGTTCTGGGCGCCGTCGCGGCCCCCAGCTTCGCCGCCAACCCGCCGATGGTGGGTGGCGCGCCGATGTATCCGGCCAAGACCATCGTTGAGAATGCCAGCGCGTCGAAGGACCACACCACGCTGGTCGCGGCAGTCAAGGCGGCCGGGCTGGTGGACACGCTCAACAGCGCAGGTCCGTTCACCGTGTTCGCCCCCACCAATGCCGCCTTCAACAAGCTCCCGGCGGGCACGGTCGATACCCTGGTCAAGCCGGAGAACAAGGCCGCGCTGACCAAGATCCTGACCTATCACGTGGTGCCGGGCGTGCATACGGCTGCCCAGTTGACCGCTGCGGCCACCAAGCAGGGCGGCACCGCCACGATGAAGACCGTGGAGGGTGAGCCGCTTACCTTCAAGCTGCAGGACGGCAAGTTGTGGATCGTGGATGCCAAGGGCGGCAAGGCATCGGTCACTACCGCTGATGTGATGCAGTCCAACGGCGTGGTGCACGTGGTCGATTCGGTGTTGATGCCGAAGTAAGCTGGAAAAACCGGGCGGACGTCCACGCGACGTCCGCTTTGGCCGAGTGACCGCTCCTTTGCCCGACGTTCGCATTTTCTTGCCACGCTGCCTACGGGCGCGTGTCTAGCGTGGGGCATCACTTCTCCGCTCAAGGACGCTCGCATGGCACTGATCCATTCCTTTCTGATGGGCGCCGTCGCGGGCATGCGCGCCATGACCCCGCTGGCCGCCGTCACCAACGCGGCGCGCAGCGGCAGGTTGCCCGCGGGCACCGCGGCGACGCGCCTGCTGGCCAATCGCGCCGCGGCGGCAGGCATGCTGGCATTGGCAGGCGGCGAGCTGATGGGCGACAAAATGAAAACGGCGCCGGACCGCATCGTACCTGCCGGCATGGCGGCCCGTGTAGCAACCGGACTGATCGTCGGCGCCGCGTTGGCGCCGCGTTCGCAGCGCGGTCTAGGGGCAGCGCTGGGCGCCGGCACTGCCGTGGCAGCGTCTTACCTGGCCTTCAACCTGCGTATGCGGGCCCTGCGGCGTTACGGGCAGACACCCACCGGCCTGGCGGAAGACGCGATCGCGGTGGGCAGTGCGGCCCTGATCACGCGCAGCGCCCTGTCTGGCCGCTGAAAAACCATCGCCTGATGGGGCTCCGCCGCTTCCCGTCGGAGGCCGAGGGCCAGCGCGTGCGCAACGGGGGTGAAAGGGTCCCAGGCCACCGCGTGCCGCCCATCTAGCACAGGCCCGGCTGGATCAGGGACAATGGCGGCTCGTCCGGGTCCTGCCCGGCCCGTTACAGCATGGACCCGCATCGAGCCGGTCATCGCTCTGCTGTCCACTCCAGGCTTCATGCCGTTTCTTCCGGATCTGATGTGACTACCACTGCCCCCTCCTCTGTCGCCGTGGCCGACGATGCGCCCCTGACCGACCGCCTGCGCGCCGCGCTGGACCTGCTGGAATCCATCGAAGCGGACCGCAGCGTGCTGGACACCCTGCCCGAGGCCGACCGCGTGCGGCTGCACCAGGTCGTGGCCAAGGTCTACCATCCCGAGCCCAAGGCGCGCCGGCAGATGCTCAAGCAGCAGGCCAAGGTCCGCCACCAGGAGAAGGTCCGCAAGGCCGAAGCGTTGCTGGAACAGACCGGCATCCGTGCCCTGCGCCGCAAGCCGGTGTTCAGTACGCCGAACTACTTCCCGCCGCACGCGGCCGGCCTGCATGACGCCCGTAACGGCGAAGGCGCTGATGCCGGCCCGGAGCCGGTGCACTCTCCCGAGCTGCGCCACTGTTACGTGTGCAAGCAGAAGTTCACCCAGCTGCATCATTTCTACGACCAGATGTGCCCGGACTGCGCCGCGCTGAACTTCACCAAGCGTACGGAGACGGCCGACCTGCGCGGGCGCGTCGCGCTGCTGACGGGCGGCCGGGTCAAGATCGGTTATCAGGCCGGGTTGAAGCTGCTGCGCGCGGGTGCCGAATTGATCGTGACCACGCGGTTCCCGCGCGATTCGGCTGCCCGCTATGCCGAAGAGCCCGACTTTGCCGTATGGGGCCATCGCCTGCAGGTATATGGCCTGGACCTGCGCCACACGCCCAGCGTGGAAGCCTTCTGCACCGAGCTGCTCGCCACGCGCACGCGGCTGGATTTCATCATCAACAATGCCTGCCAGACCGTGCGGCGTCCGCCGCAGTTCTACGCGCACATGATGGCCGGCGAGACCGCTGCGCTGCACGACGTGCCGGAAACCCTGCGCAACCTGATCGGTGACTACGAGGGCCTGCGCAGCGCCGAACTGCTGGGTGCGACCCCGGCCACGGTGCTGCAGGTGACACAGGAACAAGGCTTCAAGGGGGCCAACGGCCTGGTGCGTGCCGCCGAGCTTTCGCAGGTGCCGCTGCTGGCCGACGAACTGGTCGGCCAGCAGCATCTGTTCCCGGATGGCCGCCTGGACCAGGACCTGCAGCAGATCGACCTGCGCGACCGCAACTCCTGGCGCATGCAGATGGCCGAGGTGCCGTCGGTGGAACTGCTGGAGACCCAGCTGGTCAATGCCATTGCCCCGTTCATTCTCAATGCGCGCTTGAAGCCGTTGATGCTGCGTACGCCGGAGCGTGACAAGCACATCGTCAACGTATCGGCGATGGAAGGTCAGTTCTACCGCAACTTCAAGACCACCCGTCACCCGCATACCAACATGGCCAAGGCCGCGTTGAACATGATGACGCGTACCTCCGCGGCGGATTATCAGAACGACGGCATCCACATGAACAGCGTGGACACCGGCTGGGTGACCGATGAGGATCCGGCCGACCTGGCGGCGAAGAAGGTGGAGCAGGAGCGGTTCCACCCGCCGCTGGACATCATCGATGGCGCCGCGCGCATCGTCGACCCGATCATCCATGGGATCAACACCGGCGAGCACGTCTGGGGCCAGTTCCTGAAGGACTACGCGCCCACCGACTGGTGAGCCCGCAGCGGACCCGGTAGCGCCGAGCCATGCTCGGCGAGCCCGCAGCGCGGTGCCTTTTACGTTCCGCCGAGCACGGCTCGGCGCTACCCATGCATTGCCTCCCGATCACCGTCACCAGGCAGCCCACCCGGCCGACACCCGCACGGCGTCTTAACCCTGCGTTCTTATCCTGTGGTTTCTTCCAGAGGGAACAGGATGTCGCACATGAAGAAGCTGCACGCCATGGTGTTCACCGTCTGCCTGCTGGGCCTGAGTCCGCTGGCATTCGCCGAGACCGTCAACCTGACCAACAGCGCCGACGGCGCAGATCGCGACGCCGGCATCGCGGCGGTGAAGAAGAAGCTGCAGCAAGCCTGCAAGGATCGCCAAGGCACCGCAGACACCGATTCGTTCGAAGTCGTGTTCGAAAAGACCAGCGCGAATCCGGATGTGCCCAAGCCGTATTACGTGGACGGGAAAATGCAATGCGAGCTGCCCGGCGCCTGATCCGCGGCACCGCGGCCGGCCTCACCCGGCTGCTATAGTCGGCCGGGCATGGCAGGCACAGTGCCTGTCCACGAAATCACAGGGAGTGCGTCATGGGTCTTCGTCAGGCGGTGGCAGGTGCGGTGGGCGGTGTGCTGGCCGATCAGTGGAAGGATTTCTACACCGTTCCGGTTGGACTGCCTGCCACGGCTGCCCTGTTCGCGGCGGTCCCACGCGGCACCAACGCCGGGCGCGGCTCCAACACCAGCGCGTCGTCCAACATCATCACCAACGGTTCGAAGATCGTGGTCCCGGAAGGCTACGGCCTGCTGCTGATGCAGGACGGTGCAGTCACCGCGTTCGTCGCCGAGTCCGGCGGCTACGAATGGCGATCCGACGATGCCAACTCGCAGTCGATCTTCGCCGGAGACGGCCTGGTGACGCCGCTGATCCGCCAGACCTGGGAACGGTTCAAGTTCGGCGGCCAGCCCGGCTCGCAGCAGGCTGCATTCTTCGTATCGCTGAAGGAACTGCCGGACAACCGCTTCGGCACCCAGTCGGAGATCTACTGGGACGACGGCTTCCTCGGCACGCAGGTGGGCGCGGTGACGCGGGGTTCCTATACGCTGAAAATCGTGGACCCGATCCTGTTCGTCAAGAACTTCGTGCCGGCCCGCTATCTGCAGCCGGGCGAGGTTTTTGATTTCACCGACCTGGACAATGCGGCCGCCAGCCAGTTGTTCAACGAAGTCGTGGGGTCGCTGGCGCCCGCCTTCAGCCTGTATACCAACGATCCCGGCAAGGGCAATCGCATCACCAAGCTGCAGCAGGACTCGCTGGGCTTCGCCAAGAGCCTGTCCGACGCAGTGGAACAGGCGTACCAGTGGAACTCCGATCGCGGGCTTGCCATCGTCAAGACGGCCATCGTGTCGATCGAGTACGACGCCAATACCCGTGAACTGCTGAAGACGGTGCAGCGAGCGGATGCCCTGTCCGGTGCGCGCGGCAATTCCAACCTGCAGGCCAGCATGGCCCAGGGCATCCAGTCGGCAGGCGAAACCGGCGGCGCAGCAGGCCTGGTCGGCGTGGGTATGGCTTCGGGCATGTTCGGTGGCGTGGGCAGCATGCAACAGCCGGTCGCGCCGGCGAGCCCGGCCGCCGACGATCCGATCGCCAAGCTGACGAAGGCCAAGGAGATGCTTGACCTGGGCCTGATCACCCAGGACGACTACGACAAGCTCAAGGCCAAGGCGTTGGGTCTGTAAGACCAGGGACGCGCCGACCTCATGTCCGACTCCAGAACACCCCCGCCGCTGCCGCCGCTGCCGCCCGCAGCGGCGGCCCCGACGCCTCCGCTGACCGGTCCGGGATCGCCGCGGGACGTGCCGCCCCTTCCCGGCAGCCTGCCCGTGGACGCGACCACCCTGCCCCCGCCGATCCGTGACGAATTGCTGGCACCGGATCCGGTGGCGCTGGATACGGCTGCCGCCGAACTGAAGGATGGCCTCAACCGCTGCCCCAAGTGTGGGTCGACCGACGTCCGGCTCAAGCTGGGCACGGACGTGCTGGTGTGCCAGTACTGCCGCAACGAATGGCACGGCACGCGGGTCGAAGAAGCCTTCGGCCTGGGCGCCGGCATCGACCAGCTGCGTGGTCATGTCATCGCCTCCGGCGCCCGTGACATCGCCGCCGACAGTGCCAGCCTGATGAGCTTCAAGTGCACCGGCTGCGGCGCCGAGGTGACCATCAACACCGAAAGCACGATGACCGCACGCTGCCACTGGTGCCGTCATGTGTTCGGGGTCAATGAGCAGGTGGCCAACGGCGCCGTGCCCGATGCCGTGCTGCCGTTCCGGATCACCAAGGACGACGCGGTAGCGCGCATCCGCCAGTTCGTCGACAAGCGTCGCCTGTTCGCCCTGAAGGCGTTCAAGGACGAGTTCACGCCGGAGAATGTCATCGGCGTGTACCTGCCCTACATGATCGTGGACAGCAATGTCAGTGCGACGGTATCGGGACGCGGCGAAATCAAGACCCGCGAGTACACACGGGGCACCGAGAAGAACAAGCAGACCTACTACGACGCGGATGTCTACGCCGTGGACCGCCACGTAGCGTTCACCGTGGACGACCTGCCGCTGGAGTCTTCCGTGGAGCGCGGCAACCTGGATACGCAGGCCAACACCAACAACATCATCAACACGATCCTGCCGTTCGACACCAAGAACGCGCTGCAGTGGAATGCCTCCTTCCTGACCGGATTCACGTCGGAGAAGCGCAACCTGGACGTGGACAAGATGCTGCCGCGCCTGGAGGATCAGCTCCTGTCGATCGCACGGGCAAAAGTGGAAAGCTCGGTGCGTCGCTATGACCGCGGCGTCCGCTGGGAACAGGAACGCCTGGACGTGCATGGCACCCGCTGGGTATCGATGTACCTGCCGGTGTGGTTGTACTCGTACCACCAACCGGGCAAGAAGGGCGGCATGCTGCATTACATCGCGGTGAACGGGCGCACCGGTGAAACCATGGGCAGCGTGCCGGTACAGCAGTGGAAGCTGCTGCTGGCCGCGCTCACCACCGGCAGCGTCGTTGAAGCCATCGCACTCTGGATACTGGTGGCCGGATCATGAGCGAAGACAGTGGACTCTGGTTGTTGGCGGCTGGCCCTGCTGCGGCGACGGCGCTGTATTGGGGGCTGTACCGCTACTACCGCAACACGGACAAATCCCATGCGTTCGAGCGCGAAACGGCAGTCGATGCGAAGCCGGTGACCGGGTCGGACCGCAAGGTGGATACGGTGACCGGCACGCGGGAGCGGCAGATACGCGGCGACAACGTATCCGCGTATCGCAATCGGGTAAAGCGCGACATGGGCTGAGCGCCGCGCGTGGCGGTGTGGCGCCTCACATGGCTGTGCGCACGCGCGGCCTATCGTGGCGCGGACTGCCTTGATGAGTGCCGCCTGTGCCGCAGACCGACCTGGAGACACGCCGCCGCTTTCTGCGAGCGGGTGCGATGACGATGGCCGCTGCGCCGTTGCTGGCCTGTTCGACACGGCTGGGTGGGCGCGCCTCCAGCAGCGTGACGCCACCCGACGAAACGCGCAGGTCGCTGACCGCCGCGGGCCTGCAGGCCGGCCCCTTTACCGGTCACCGCGACAATGGCGTGGCGGCGTGGCGGGGTATCCGCTACGCACGCGCCACGCGCTTCGGCTTGCCCGTCGTGGAGCCGCTGCCGGCCGCCCCCGTCGCTTGCACCACGTTCGGCGCGACGGCCGCGCAGGAGAAAGGCGCGGGCGGTGCGCGCAGTGAATCCGATGACCCGTTCTTCCTCAACGTCTGGTCACCCGCAGCGGACGGCACGCAACGTCCGGTGATGGTGTGGATCCACGGCGGCGGGTTCCGTACGGGGGCAGGGTCGATGTATCCGGGCCACGAGCTGGCCGCCAGCGGCGATATCGTGGTGGTCACGCTCAACTACCGGCTGGGGGCGATCGGATTCGCTGATTTTTCGGCACTGGGCATCCCCAATAACCGGGGGCTGCACGATCAGATCGCCGCCTTGCGTTGGGTCCAGGCCCATATCGCGCTGTTTGGTGGTGACCCGGCGCAGGTGACCGTGGTCGGTGAGTCGGCGGGGTCGACGTCGGTTGCCTTGCTGATGGTGGCCCGGGGGATCGAGCCGTTGTTCCGCGCTGCCATCATGCAGAGCGGATCGCTCAACCTGCTTCACGACCAGCAGATAGCAGCACGCCTGGCAGTGCGCTACCGCGAACTGCTGGGCAATGCGGCCGACAGTCGTGCGGCGTTGGAGGCCGTGCCGGTCGCCCGCCTGCTCGACGCGCAGGCGCAGGTCGCCGACGCGTTCCCCGGCATGATCCCGGCCGCGCCGATCTATGACGGCGACCTGCTGCCCGCTTCGTTTGAAGCGGCCCTGCTGGCTGAGACGCCCGACATCCCGCTGCTGGTCGGCGCGATGCGGGATGAAATACGTTTCTTCGAGATTCCGGGTGCACGCACCATGTTGCTGCGCGAGCGCGGTGAGCTGCTGGCCCAAGTGGGCTGGCTGCTGGGGAAAACCGCTGCTGGCCGCATCGCGGCGACCTATCCGGACACGCGGGCCGGCAACCGTGACCTGGGCACCGACGCCAACTTCCAGATGCCCACGCGGCATTTCGCCGAGCGGCACGTCGCCCGCGGACGCCGCGCATGGGTGTATCGCTTCGACTATGGCGGGCTGTTCCTGGGGGCCGCGCATGCGGTGGACCTGACGTTCCTGTGGCCGTTGGACGGCGTGGTGTTCGGTGCGCTGCGGGGTGGCCCGCTGACAGGCCGACGGCGTGCGCTCGCCGAGCGCATGCGTTCGCGCTGGATTGGGTTCGTCCGCGAAGGGGATCCTGGCAGCGAGTGGCCAACCTACGTGCTGCCTCAGCGCCCTACCCTGATCATGGACCGGACCGATCGCGTGGAGCAGGATCCTGACCGTGCGCGTCGGGATGCCTGGGACGGGCAGGAAATCGAAATCGCGCGTCGCCCGTGATTGGGTTATTTATGTGACGCGTCACGGGTTGCGGGTCGCTTGGCCTGCCGCCGCGCACGCAGCACGGCCCAGGTCACCACGATCACCTTCGGGATCACCACCAGCACTACCACCCACAACCATCCCGTGCTGCTCATCATGCGTGCTCCCGGTCCGTGCCCCCATGGTAGCGCCGAGCCACGCTCGGCGAGCGCAGCGGTGCTTTCCGCTTGGTAGCGCCGAGCCGTGCTCGGCGAGCGCAGCGGGGTTTTCTGCTTGGTAGCGCCGAGCCGTGCTCGGCGAGCGCAGTGGGGTTTTCCGCAAGAAGCCGCCGAGCACGGCTCGGCGCTACCGGTACGTGTCAGCCCTCACCCGCGGCCTTTCGCCTGCTTCCGTGACACGTTACGGTGAACCCTGATTCCGCTACTGGAGAGCTGCGTTGCTCCGGATCGCATCCCCGTTCCATCTCGCGCCATGCGTCGCCTCCCTGCTGTTCACCGCGCCCGCTGTGGCGCAGGATCACCCCGACCACGTGGCGGCCACCCACGCCTTCAGCCTGATCCATGAGGCGCCCTCGTCGGTCTTCGTCGACGCCACCGCGACCCACGTACCGCTGGCACCCGCCCTGCATTCCACCGACTCGGTCTTCGTGGACGTCGACCACGACGGCGACCTGGATGCGGTCGTGTCGGTGGAGCACGGGGTCAACCGCCTGTACGTCAATGACGGGGGCGGCCGGCTGCGCTACGTGCCCGATGTGTTCGGCACGCGCAGGGCGGACAACGAGCATGTGCGCGCCGCTGATTTCAACGGCGATGGCCAGGCCGACGTGGTGTTCGTTGCCGAAGACGAAGCACGGCATCAGCTGTTCTTCGGCGATGGCAAAGGCGGCTTCACCGAGGTCAGTGATCGCTTGCCCACCGGCCGCCAGGGCAACGGCCTGGCCGTGGGGGACCTCAACGGCGATGGCCTGCCGGACATCTTCATCGGCAGCACCGCCGAAGGCGGCTCCCGTGCCGAGGCTGCGCGTTCGCGCAACGTGCTGCTGCTCAACGATGCCAAGCGTCCCGGACATTTCATCGATGCCAGCAAAAGCCACCTGCCGCAGCGCGAAGACCAGACAGAAGGCGTGGCGTTCGCCGACATGGATGGCGACGGCGACCTCGACATCGTGCTCGCAAGCCCCGCCCACCCGAACCGCCTGCTTATCAACGATGGCAAGGGGCGTTTCAGCGATCAGTCGCACCGCCTGGATCTACGGGTCCCGATGGAGACGCGCGAGGTCCACGTGGCGGATGTCAACGGCGACGGGCGCCCGGACATCGTCTTCTTCAACATCACCAGCAACAATGCGGCGTGGGAGAAAGATCCGCAGACCCGCTTGCTGATCAACGACGGCACGGGGCAGTTCGTGGATGAAACGGCTGCGCGGTTGCCCACGCATACGTTCTCCAGCTGGGCCGGCACGGTCGTGGATTTCAACGGCGATGGCCATCCGGATCTGCTGGTCGGCGCCATCCAGGTTCCGGGCTTCGTGCCGCTGCAGTTGCGTGCGTGGCAGAACGACGGCAAAGGCACCTTCACCGATGTCACGCTGGACGTGGTGCCAGGCATCACCGTGGGCCGCAGCTGGAGCATGGGACAAGGCGATCTGGATGGCGATGGGCGAACCGATGTGCTGATCGGTGGCTGGGGTACGCAGGCCCGCCTGCTGCTGACCGACACGCAGGGCTATGCGCGAGGATCCAGATAGCCGCGGATGGCTGCCTCCACCGCAAGGAAGCGGTGCCGTTGCACCAGATAGCTTGCAGCGAAAATCAGCGCAACCACCACGACGCCGCCGGGGGCCACCGCCAGCGCAGGAATAAAGCTGGCGACCACGAACAGGACCGTCCAGCTGGAGCGCCCCACGATCCGCAGTTCACGCCGCTGCACGTCGACGAGAATCAGCCCGCGCATCATCGGCGGATAGCGCCAGCCAAAATGGAAGCCGAAGCTTTCGCGGAACGCAAAGGACCGTCGGTCCAGCCGGCGCACCAGCAGGTCTGGCCATTGGTCAGACTGCAGGTCGGCCTGCAGCCGCGTGTCGGGGAAATCGAGCAGCAGCGAGGCCGGCACCGGTATGCGTCGACTGAACAGGGTCACGCCCCATGGCCACCACGGTCGGCACCAGAGCACCAGCAGTACGCCTTCAAGCAGCACCAGGGCGAGCAGCGTTTGATACATCGTGAATCCCCCACTCTGGCGCCTGCACGCGTCTCGCCGCCGCAGGCAGGCATGAATGCGGAGTGCCCGGAGCCTAGCCTGCCGCGTTGTCTGTGTGCAATGTCATCGGCATCGTCGGTGCTGACGGTGTCCGCCGAGCGTGGCTCGGCGCTACCGTGGCGCACAGAGTGCGACTAGACGACCGGTCTAATGTGGCGTAAGGTAGGTCCCATGAACTCCGCGCCCTCCCCTGCCAGTGTCGATGTCCGTGAAAAGATCCTGGCGACAGGCAGGCGGATCATGGGCGGGAAAGGATTTTCTGCCGTCGGACTGAATGAGGTATTAGTTGCTGCCGGCGTGCCCAAGGGCTCGTTCTATCATTATTTTGGATCCAAGGAAGCCTTCGGCGAAGCGATGCTGGAGGATTATTTCAGCGCCTATCTGGGCGAGATGGATCTGATCTTTCGTCAGCCGGGCCAGAGCAAGGCGCAGCAACTGGCGTCCTATTTCCAGGCGTGGCGGGCCAGCCAGGCGTCCGATGACTGCCAGGGCCGATGCCTGGCGGTGAAGCTTGGCGCCGAAGTCGCGGATCTGTCCGAAAGCATGCGGTCCGCTCTTTTGCGTGGCACTGCGGGCATCATCGAGCGGCTTGCTGCAGCGCTTGAGGCGGGTGTTGCGGACGGCTCGCTCACCATCGATGGACGTCCGCACTCGGTCGCGCAGGGCCTCTATCAGCTATGGCTCGGCGCCAGCATCATGGTGAAGATCGTGCGCACGGACCGCCCATTCGACGAGGCACAGGCGCTGACGGATCAGCTGATACATCGCCCCGCTTCCTGAGTCCGGCGATGGACTTCTTTGGCGCTGCACGGTGCAGCGTTTTTTTCACGCCAGCGTACAAGACGACTGGTCTACTTCGAACACCTACAGCAGGAGATACGCATGAACGTTCTGATGGTTCTCACCTCACATGACCAGCTCGGCGATACCGGCAAGAAGACCGGCTTCTGGCTGGAAGAACTGGCCGCCCCCTACTACACCTTCAAGGACGCCGGGGCAACGATCGTGCTCGCCTCACCGAAGGGGGGGCAGCCGCCCCTGGATCCGAAGAGCGACGAGCCGGATTCCCAGACCGATGACACCCGCCGCTTCCACGCAGACGCAGACGCCAAGGCGCACCTGGCCGCGACGGTGCGGCTGGACAGCGTGTCTGCGGCCGATTTCGATGCGGTGTTCTACCCGGGTGGCCATGGCCCGCTGTGGGATCTGGCCGAAGATGCCCACTCCATCGCTTTGATCGAATCCTTCATCGCAGCGAACAAGCCGGTTGCCCTGGTCTGCCATGCGCCGGGCGTGCTGCGTCACGTCAAAGCAGCCGACGGCCAGCCATTGGTGAGCGGCAAGAGCGTCACCGGCTTCACCAACACCGAAGAGGACGGCGTCGGTCTGACCGATGTGGTGCCGTTCCTGGTCGAGGACATGCTCAAGCAGGCCGGTGGTGACTACTCCAAGGGTCCGGATTGGGGCTCCTACGTGGTGCGTGATGGGCTGCTGATCACCGGCCAGAATCCGGCATCGTCCGCAGAAACCGCAGCGGTGCTGATCAAGCAGCTCGGCAAATAACGCCCTGCCGACAAAGCGCGGCGACCTGGCTGGACAGCCAGCAAGGTCGCCACGCCTGTCGCCCCGCGTGGCCGCCGAAAACAGTTCCATCGCAGGGGGCGGCGGCGCTAATCTAGGCAGCCTGATTGCGACACCCCGGCCGGTCTGGCCGCAGGTGGGTGCGCGGGTCCCTGACGACAGCTGCCAGCGCGAGACCTTCTTGAATCCTTCCGACTCCCCCCAGCGCCGAAGCGAGCGCGACGCCGAGCATGTGAGGTTGGCACTGGCCGCCGGCGCCATCATCGGCACCTGGTTCTGGGATGTGCAGCGTGACCGGTTGACCGTCGACGCCGCGCTTGCGCAGGCCTTTGGCCTGGATGCTTCGTTGGCTGGCAGCGAGTTGCCGCTGCAGCAGATGGTGGAGCGCGTGCATCCCGACGATCAGGCCGGCCTGGAAGCTGCAGTCGCCGATGCGCTCGAGCGCGGCGGACGTTACATCCACCAGTACCGCACGCGCGGCGTGGACGGCACGTACCGCTGGATCGAAGCGGCGGGCCGTGTGGAGACGGACGCCGACGGCCGGCCCGTGGGATTCCCCGGCGTGCTGATCGACATCGAGGACCGACGCCGGATGGAAATCGAGCGTGACCAGGCACAGACCCTGCTGCGCTCGTTCGTCGAAGCGGCGCCGGGCGTGGTGTACGCAAAGGACCGCCAAGGGCGGCTGCTGATCGGCAACCGCGGCACGACCGAGTTGATCGGCCTGCCCCCGGAGCAGTACATCGGCCGCACCGACGCCGAGCTGTTGAGCGACCCGACACAGGCGGCCGCGCTGATGGCGACCGACGAGCGCGTCATGCGCAGTGGCCGCTCCGAGCAACTGGAAGAGGCGGTCAGTTTCCCCGACGGTCGACGTGCGTTCTGGCTGTCGACCAAGGCACCCCTGCGCGACGCGGACGGCGCCGTGGTGGGACTCATCGGCACTTCCCTGGATATCACCGACCGCAAGGCGGCAGAGGAACGCCACCTGGAAGTCGAGGAACGGTACCGGCTTGCCGCGCGGGCGACCAACGATGCGATCTGGGACTGGCGCATGCGCGATGGCCAGGTGATCTGGAACGAGGCGCTGGTGACGCTGTTTGGCCATGTGCTGAGCGAGACGACGGCACAGTGGTGGATCGACCACATCCATCCCGATGACCGGGCGCGCGTCGATGCGGACATCCATGCGGTGATCGACAGCGATCGCTCCGGATGGTCCGGCGAGTACCGTTTCCAGCGAGCCGATGGCACGTATGCCTCTGTGCTGGACCGGGGTACGGTGCTGCGTGATGCCGCCGGCACGCCCCAGCGCATGATCGGTGCGATGCTCGATCTGACCAGCCGCAAGGCGGCAGAGGCCGCGCTGGCCGAGAGCGAGGAACGTCTGCGCTTCGCCACCGAGGCCGGCGACATGGGCTTCTGGGACGTGGACCTGGTGCACGATCAACTGATCTGGCCACGACGGACCAAGGCGATGTTCGGCATTTCCGCCCACGTCGAGGTCACCCTGCGTGATTTCTACGAGGGCATCCACCCGCAGGACCGTGAAGCGACAACCGCGGCGTTCCACGCTGCCGCTGATCCCGACAGACGCGCCCTGTACGACGTGGAGTACCGGACGGTTGGCAAGGAAGACGGCGTCGTCCGCTGGGTGGCCGCCAAGGGACGCGGCATGTTTGAGGACAACCGCTGCGTGCGGGTGCTGGGCGTGGCCATCGAAGTCACCGCGCGCAAGCATGCCGACGCACAGCTGAAAGAACTGAACGAAGAACTGGAAAGCCGTGTGCTGGCGGAAGTGGCCGAGCGCACACGGGTGGAGGATGCGCTGCGGCAGAGCCAGAAGATGGAAGCCGTGGGCCAGTTGACCGGCGGCATCGCGCACGATTTCAACAACATGCTGGCCACCGTGATCGGCCCCCTGGACCTGCTGGCGATGCGGTTGGGCGATGAGGATGAGCGCTCCAAGCGCTACATCGACATGGCGATCGAAGGGGCGCGCCGCGCGGCGCTGCTGACCCAACGCTTGCTGGCCTTCTCACGCCAGCAGCCGCTGCAGCCGGTGCCGGTGGACGCCAATCGACTGGTGGCGGGCATGTCGGACCTGCTGGTGCATTCGCTGGGCAGCAGCATCCGCCTGCAGACCGTGCTTGCCGCCGAGCTGTGGAGCACCTTCGCCGACGTCAACCAGTTGGAGAACGTCGTCCTGAACCTCGCCGTCAATGCGCGCGATGCGATGCCAGGCGGTGGCCGACTGACCGTGGAGACGTCCAACTGCACATTGCCGGACGATTCGTCGCAGGTGCATGCCGGCATACCTGCAGGCGACTACGTACTGATCAGCGTGGCGGACAACGGCAGCGGCATGTCGCCGGAGGTCATCGGCAAGGCATTCGATCCGTTCTTCACCACCAAGAAGGTCGGCCAGGGCACAGGGCTCGGGCTGTCCCAGGTGTACGGCTTCGTCAAGCAATCGGCTGGACACGTGCGCATCATCTCGGCGCTGGGTGAAGGTACGACGGTGCGGGTGTACCTGCCTCGGCTTTCGGCGGTCGTCGATGCAGCGCCGGCTTCGCCTGCGCTGGTGAAGCCGCCGCTGCCCGCTGGGCAGCAGCAGCGGGTGCTGGTGGTCGATGACGAGCCCGGCGTGCGCCAGTTTTCCATCGACGCGCTGACCGAGCTCGGTTATCAGGTGCTGGCCGCTGACGGCGCGAGCGCGGCGTTGAAGCATCTGGACGCGCACCCGGACATCGCGTTGCTGTTCACCGATGTGCTGATGCCGGAAATCAACGGACGGCAGTTGGCCGATGAAGCGCGCCGGCGGCGGCCGGCGTTGAAAGTCCTGTTCACCACCGGCTACAGCCGCAACGCACTGGTGCATGACGGCGTGTTGGATTCGGGGGTGCACCTGATCGGCAAGCCGTTCACGCTGGACGAACTGGCCACCCGGCTGCAGACCGTGCTGGACAGCCCGCACTGAGCCGGGCGGGCTGGCCAGGGAGTGGCGCCGAGGCGTGCTCGGCGGTTTCCGATTTCCGCGTCGCCGAGCATGGCTCGGCGCTACCGCTTACTGGGTCGGGGTGATGCGCCAGATGGTGTTGGCCAGATCATCGGCGACGATCAGTGCGCCGCGCGGATCCACCGTCACGCCTACCGGGCGACCGCGGGTCTTGCCGTCTTCGCCGAGGAATCCGGACACAAAGTCGATCGGCTCACCGGCAGGTCGACCATCACGGAACGGAACGAACACCACCTTGTAGCCGACCGGCGGGTTGCGGTTCCAGCTGCCGTGCTCACCCACGAACACACCGTCCGCAAACTTCGCGCCCATCGTGGCGGTGGAGAACGAGACGCCCAGCGCCGCGACGTGCGAGCCCAGTGCGTAGTCCGGCGTAAGCGCAGACGCGACCTTCTCTGGATTCTGCGGCATCACCCGGGTGTCCACGTTCTTGCCCCAGTAGCTGTAGGGCCAGCCGTAGAAACCGCCTTCGCGCACGGACGTCAGGTAATCAGGCACCAGGTTCGGTCCGATCTCATCGCGCTCGTTGACCACCGCCCACACCGTGCCGGTGCCGGGCTGTACGGCCAGCGCCGTGGGGTTGCGAATGCCGGTCGCGTAGGTCTTGTGCGCGCCGCTCTGCGCATCGATCTGCCACACCACCGCCCGGTCCACTTCGGCGGCCATGCCGCGTTCGGTGATGTTGCTGTTGGAGCCGATGCCCACGTACAGATACCGGCCATCCGCGCTGGCGGTGAGTGATTTGGTCCAATGGTGGTTGATCGCTGACGGCAGGTCGGTGACCTTGGTCGGCGCTCCGCTGGCCTGGGTCTGGCCTTCGCTGTACTCGAACCGCACCAGGGCATCCTGGTTGGCCACGTACAACGCGTTGCCGATCAGCGCCAGGCCATACGGCGCATTGAGCTTGTCGGCGTAAACGGTCTTCGTTTCGTAGACGCCATCGCCATCCGCATCGCGCAGCAGCGTCAGGCGGTTTCCGCTCTTGACCTGCGTGTTGCCCTTCGCCTTGATCTTGCCGGCGATCACGTCCTTCGGTTTCAGGTTGGGCGCACTGCCGCCGCGCCCTTCGGCCACCAGGATGTCACCGTTGGGCAGCACCAGCGTCTGCCGCGGAATGTTCAGATCGGTCGCGATGGCGGCGATGCGATACCCCGCCGGCACGGTTGGCACGCGATCTCCCCACTGCGCCGGCTTGGCAATGGTCATGTCCGGCATCAACGTACGGTTGGGCTTGGGCAGCTCAGGGTTCTGGCCGTACTGGTCCATCTGCGGGGCTTTGCCACTGCAGGCGGCCACTGAAGCGGCAAGCACGGACACGCTGAGAATCTTCACGATCTGGCGGCTCATCGGACACCTCCTGCGCGCAGGGTGGAAAAGCCGATCCAGGTGGCCACGAAGGCCAGCAGGGTGGCGATGACGGTCATCACCAGAGCGCCGGGCATGATCGCCCACGCATCGCGCGCATGGTGCAGCGAATCGAAGAAGCCCACCAGCCACGTCACCACCAGCACGATCACATAAGGCAACTGACGGCTGCCGCGAACCAGGCCGACGATGCCGGCCAGCAGGGCCAGGGTGGTCATCACCATCGCGCCCACCAACAGCCACGCCGCGAAGTTGCTCCACTGGATCTCGTAGGTGCTCCAATAGGCGTAGTCGGCCAGCAAGGCGCCGAGGAACAGCGGAAAGACCCCGCCGAGCACGGCAGCGTGGACGGGATGGATGACCCGGGTTCGGGTCACGACGACGGTTGATTCCATGGCAGGCTCCTTGGGGAGAGGGTCTGGGAAGGTGCCTCATGCTGCCACTGCAGCTGTGACGGCAATGCCCTCTTCCGCGCCGACGTCCATCGTTACCGCTGCGTCCTGCCCCATCGGTCTCAGCCGTTGTCGCGGAACTCCGGATACAGCGACATGCCACCGTCGACGAACAGCGTGGTGCCGGTGACATAGTCGGCGTCGTCCGACGCCAGCCAGACCGCCGCACGGGCGACGTCTTCCGGCTCGCCGATGCGACCGTAAGGCACCAGCCGCAGCAGTTTCTCCAGCGCGGCTTCGGTTTCCCATGCCTCTTTGTTGATCGGGGTGCGGATCGCGCCCGGCGCGATGGCATTGATGCGGATACCATCCGCGGCCACCTCCTGTGCCAGCGAACGGGTCAGCATCCGGCTGCCGCCCTTGGCGGAGGCGTAGTTGATATGCCCTGCCCACGGGATGATTTCATGCACTGAACTCATGGCGATGACCGTGCCCGCACTGCGCGCCGGCCTGCCGCTGCGGGGCTGCCGACGGAAGTGCCGGACGGCTTCGCGCGCACAGAGGAATTGCCCCGTCAGGTTGACGTCGATGACCGTGTTCCAGTCCTCGAGCGCCATGTCCGCGATCGCCGCGTCTTTCTGCACGCCCGAATTGCACACCACGATATCCACGCGTCCGTACACGTCCACGGTCTCATTGAACAGCCGTGCCACATCGGCTTCATCGGCGACGTCGGCCTGGATCACCGTGGCTCGTCCGCCTGCGGCGATGATGCGCTCGGCCAGGTCGTCTGCCGGCGCTTCCTGCGAGTGGTAGTTGATCACCACGGCGGCACCGGCGGCTGCCATGGCCTCGGCCACGGCGAGTCCGATGCCGGAACTGGCGCCGGTGACGATGGCCACGTGCTGGGCAAGCGGAGTGTGGGTTGCAGGCATGGGGGCACGTTCCAGGGAGATGGACTGATCGTGCCCGAGCCGATGTCTGCTGCGTGTGCGGGTGCTTTCAGTTCACGCCGCTGAGGCTTTCGGCGACGTAGCGCTTCAGCTCTTCGATCTCATACGGCTTGCTGAGGAACCGCGCATCGCGATGCGCGCGCGGCACAAGGCCTTTGTAGACAGCCGACAGGAAAAAGTAGGGGATTCCGCGCGCTTTCAATGCATCCGCAACCGAAAACACGACGCCATCGCGCAGTTCAACGTCAAGGATCGCCGCATCGAAGGCTTCATCATCGATGGAATGCAACGCGTCTGAGAGCGAGTAGGCCTGCTCTACACCGTAACCCTCACCAGTGAGGATGGTCTGCATCAAGATCGAGAGCTCGATTTCGTCCTCGACCACCAGGATGCGCGGCGCATCGGGGCTTAGCGAAACATGTGTGTCCATGCGGGCGAGTGTCCCGCATTGCGGTGGGTCATGGCGTGATGGCGTTCGGGCGGGTCTTCACGCCTCGTTGTCGCCGGGCTCGGCGGTTGCAGCGACGTGCATCGGCTGCATTTGCTTCCGCTCGGATGCTTTCGCGGCCTGTTTCCGCGCTCTTTCGCGGTCTGGCGCGCTCTGGTAGAGCCGACTTCAGTCGGCTGTTTTTGCTCTCTGGTAGAGCCGACTTCAGTCGGCTGTTTTTGCACGCAGCCGACTGAAGTCGGCTCTACCAAGGCCAGAGCAGCCGACTGAAGTCGCCTCTACCGTCGGCTCTACCCTCGGCTCCACCCACGCGCGGAAGCCGCCATCGGCGCTTTCTCCCTGCGAGCACGCCTGCCCTGCGTAGGATGTGGCTCTGCATTAAAATCAAGGTGGACGCTTCTGATGATGGGACATTCGCACACGGTGGCGGCCGGCCTGTTGATCGCCACGGCAGCGGCGCTTACCGGCTGCAACCCAGCGCCGGACCACGTTGTCGATGAGCCGGCTGAGCAGGCTGCAGCGGCAAACGCCTCAACCCCCGCTGCGCCGGTTCCGGCGGTACGTCCGGCTGTCGTGCAGCCTGCGTTCGTCGATGAGGCGTCCGGGCTCGCGCTGCGCCCGGTGCCTGGCGCCCGCGTCGGGGCCGACGTGGAGTCCGGCGCGCTCACACCTGGCAGCTGGAAGCTGTTCGCCGAACCGGGAAGCGAAGGCCGCCGCGTGGTCGCGGTCGTACTGGATGGGTCCAACGAGGTCACCACCGCTGCCATGCGCATCGGCGTCAGTGCCGATCCATCATCGATGGCGGCCTGCCTGCAGCTGCCCGCCGAATCCACCGGCCCCGCCGCTGGGCAGGTCGAAATCGGCGGCGTCCCGTTCACCCACTTCCGCGCCGGAGATGCGGCGATGAGCCACTACGTGTCCGCTGACAGCTACCGTGCCGTGCACGGCGGACAGTGTGTTGCCATCGACCTGCTGGTCAAGGGGACCCGTCCGGAGGTGTACGATCCGCCCCGCACGCCACCGTTCACCACCGAGGAGGCGCAGCAGAAACTGCAGGCGCTGTTGCCTGCGGTGTACTGGCAGCGCTGAGTCAGCGTGTCATTTCCTCGGCCAGCAGGCTGACCAGGCCCTGCGCAGGCAGTTCGCGCGCCAATGGAGCCCCCTGCCCGGCCCAGAACGCGCCGACGTCGGTCCGTCCTTGGGCGGCGTAAGCGGCAAACAGCTGTTTGGCGATGTCGTAGGCCAGCGGGTAGTCCGCCGGGTCGGCGTCGGTGAGGGTGTCGGCGTAGTCGATGAGCGGGTTGACGATGCCGCGCGCCGGGCGCCCTGACAACGCCCGCGTCATCCGTGTGTGCGCGTTGCCCCGGCCCTTCATCGCCGCCCGATAGCCTTCGGCAGCCGCACTCTCCGGGCACAGTACGAACGCGGTGCCGAGCTGCGCCGCCACCGCGCCAAGGTCGAGCGCCGCGCGGATGCCCTGCCCGTCCATGATGCCCCCGGCCGCGATGACCGGCCGTGTCGCGTCGCGCACCAGCCTGCGGACCAGCACCGGCATGCTGAGCTCTTCATCCAAGGCGTCAGGATCGAACATGCCGCGATGACCGCCGGCTTCGTGGCCCTGGGCCACCAGCACATCCACACCCGCAGCGGTCGCCTGCGCTGCTTCCTCGACACATGTCACCGACGCAAAGGTAATGATGCCTGCAGCGCGCAGCGCGCCGACCTGTGCGGGCGGGGGTACATTGAAATGGAAACTCACCACGGCCGGCTTGAGGTCCAGCAGCAGCTGGAAGCTCTCCTCGTCGCCCAGGAAAGATCGATAGATCTCGCGCAACTGCGTAGGCGGCTCGCTCGACTGCTGCTTGAACAAGGGCGCCAGCGCGGCAATCCACGCCGCATCGCGCGCCGAGCCCGGCGTGGCCGGCGCATGACAGAACACATTGACGTTGAAGGGGCGCGAGGTCAGTTGACGGGTAGCCTCGATGGCCTCGCGGGCCTGCGCCACGGTGCTTGCGCCGATCCCCAGTGAGCCCAGGCCGCCCGCGTTGCTGACTGCGGCGGCAAGCTGCGGCGTCGATACGCCCGCCATGGGGGCCTGGATGATGGGGTGGGTGAGGCCGAGCTGCGCGATCAGATCAAGCATGGGCGTCGGGTCCTTCGCTGCGTCGCGTTACGAAGGCCCTATTATTTCGCAGATACGTCGCCGCTGCGACGTAGTCCCTTCAGCCTGCCATCGCCAGAGCGGGCTGGGTCGACGCGGCGCTGCGTGGGCGCGCTGACGCGGTCGTGCTGCTCGCGAAGCGCACCAGCTCGGTGTTCGCAACGGCCTGGCTGGCGGCACACTGCGGGCAACGAAGGACGCGCGCCCCGGTGACGGTGCTGATGCCGTGGCCGTCACGGGCATCAAAGCCGTGCTGGCACTCCATGCACTGCACCTGCAGCGCGTACAGATGCACGATGCGCTGCGATGCCGGTTCCTGCAGGCAGGAAATGTCGAGGATATCGAACGTTCCGGAATTGGGCCTGACGAACGTGCCCCAGCTCTTGCGCCAGTAGGAGGTGGGGATCATGGTCGGTCGGCCGCTGCGATGGGTGTGGACAGAGCATAGGCAGCGTGCTGTGTAGTGCAGGTGGACACAGGCGTGCAGGCGGGGTGGAGGCGCCGCGCTGGCGCACGTGCGATGCTGCGCTGCCCTGCCCTCCTGATATCCGGTGCACCATGCGTCGACCGCCGAAACGTCCAGTGCTGGCCCTGCTCGGCTGGCTCCTGCTGTGCTTCCTTGTCGCCGCCGTGGGCGCGGCAGCGTCGGTGTCGGCCAGTGAGTTCTATGCGGCGCTGGCCAAGCCGTCGTGGGCGCCGCCCGCCAGTGTGTTCGGGCCGGTGTGGTCGGTGCTCTACCTGCTGATGGGTCTCTCGGCGTGGCTGGTGTGGCGCCGAGGGGGCTGGCGTGCCCAGCGTGGCGCCCTGCAGTTGTTCGTCGTGCAGTTGGCACTGAATGGGTTGTGGAGTTGGTTGTTCTTTGGCTGGCGGATGGGCGGTCCCGCCTTCGCCGACATCGTGCTGCTGATCCTGGTGCTGCTGGCGACCATGGCGGGCTTCTGGCGGGCAAGCCGGTTTGCTGCCCTGCTGCTGGTGCCTTACCTGGCGTGGATTTCGTTTGCCTCGGCTTTGAACTGGGCGGTCTGGCGCGCCAATCCGGGTCTGCTGGGCTGAGCAGAGTGTAGCGCCGAGCCACGCTCGGCCGAGTGCGCTGCGCGGTCGGCGTCGGGCGTGCGCGGTGCCTGGATCGAAAAGCCGCCGAGCGTGGCTCGGCGCTACCGGTGCAGCGTGCAGCGGCCGCGCCCTGCCCCCCTGCGTTGGCGGCACGTGAAGCCCGGCTCACGACGCTGAGACATCCTGCCCACCACGATGGCCCCATCACACTGACATAACCGGGGACCCTGCCGTGCGAGCGTTCAACATCGCGACCTTGATCATGGTGCTGTTCGGCGCCATCTGCCTCGGCCTGCAGGGCCAGTTCCAGGTGGATCTGGTCGGGATGGTGTGCGGTACGGAAAGCGCCTGGCCGCGCGCGGTGTATGCGCTGATCGGCCTGTCCGGGCTCTGGCAGACGGTATGGCTGGCCACGCACAAACCGAAGGCGCAGCTGGTCTGATACGGGTCCGCCGAGCCTGGGCTCGGCGGTGCTGGGGTTGCCGGTTCCGCTGTGCTCGCCGAGCGTGGCTCGGCGCTACCGGGTTCCGCGATGTTGTTTCAGCTGCGGCACTCGAACACGGTGACGCTGCGCGGCGGGGCGAGGAATTCGGTAGATCCCTTCGGCACTGACGACCGGTCCAGCGCATCGTCGGTGGACAGCTCGAGTTTCCAATGCAGGGGCGTGTCTTCGTCGTCCGGCAGCTTGAAGGTTACTCCTTCGTGCCAAGCGTTTATCAGGATCAGCAGGGTGGCGTCGTGGGCGTGCTCCCGTACGCCGGAATGCTGCGCCTTGCCTTCAAGAACAAGCCCGACCGAACGCGCACCCGCCTCTTCCCAGTTGCCCGGCTGCATCTCTTCGCCGCTCGGATTGAGCCACGTCAGGTCCTTGACCCCTGCCTGCTCGCTGTACTGACCGTTGAGGAATCGACCGCGGGTCAGGATCGGATAGCGCCTGCGCAGTGCGGTCAGTTCACGTACGAAGTCAGCCAGGCGTCCGTCGCTGGCGTCCCGCTCCCAGTCGATCCACGCCGTCTCGTTGTCCTGGCAGTACGTGTTGTTGTTGCCGCCCTGCGTCTGCGCGCGCTCGTCGCCGGCGAGCAGCATCGGCGTGCCCTGCGCCAGCAACAGGGTGGCGAGCAGATTCTTCATCTGCCGCTCGCGCACCGCATTGATGCCCGCATCGTCGGTCTCGCCTTCCGCGCCGTAGTTGCAGGACGCATCGTTATTCGAGCCGTCGTTGTTGTCCTCACCGTTGGCGATGTTGTGCTTTTCGTTGTAGCTGACCAGGTCGCGCAGGGTGAAGCCATCGTGGGCGGTGATGAAGTTGACCGAGGACCACGGTCGGCGACCGCGTCGGTCGAACAGATCCGCCGAGCCGGTGAAGCGCGTGGCGAACTCGGCCAGCATGCCCTCATCGCCCTTCCAGAAGCTGCGTGCATTGTCGCGGAACTTGTCGTTCCACTCCGCCCAGCCCGGTGGGAAGCGGCCGACCTGGTAACCGCCCGGCCCGCAATCCCACGGCTCGGCGATCAGCTTGACCTGCGACAGCACCGGATCCTGCCCGCAGGCATCGAGGAAACCGCCGCGCTGGTCGAATCCGCTGGGTTCCCGTCCAAGGATGGTAGCGAGGTCGAAACGGAAGCCGTCCACGTGCATGTCTTCTGCCCAGTACCGCAGCGAGTCGTTGACGAAGCGCATGGCCTGCATGTTGCTCAGGTTGAACGTGTTGCCGGTGCCGGTGTCGTTGATGTAGAAACGTTTGTCATCGGCAAGGCGGTAGTACGTTGCGTTGTCGATGCCCTTGAACGACAGCGTGGGGCCCAGCTCGTTGCCTTCCGCGGTGTGGTTGTAGACCACGTCCAGCACCACTTCCAGGCCCTTCCGGTGCATCGCCTTGACCATGTCACGGAACTCATCGCGATGGCCGCTGGCGAGATACCGGCTCTTCAGGGCGAAGAATGCCAGTGTGTTGTAGCCCCAGTAATTGCGCAGCCCTTTGTCCAGCAGATGCTGGTCATCGAGGTAAGCCTGCACCGGCAGCAGTTCCACCGCGGTGACGCCCAGGCCCTTGATGTAATCGAGCACCGCCTCCGATGCGAGCCCGGCACACGTGCCCTGCAGCTCGGCAGACACGGCGGGATGGCGTTTGGTGAAACCGCGCACGTGGGTCTCGTACACCAGCGTCCGGTTCCACGCCGTCAGCAGCCTTTGGTCGTCTTCCCAGTCGTAGTCGTCGTGCACCACGACCGCCTTGGGCATGAACGGCGCGCTGTCACGCTCGTCGAAGCTCAGGTCCTTGTCGGGGTGACCAATGGTGTAACCGTACAGTTCATCGGCCCATGTCAGGTCGCCGTCGATCTCGCGTGCGTACGGATCAAGCAACAGCTTGTGGTGGTTGAAACGATGCCCCTCGGCAGGCGCATAGGGTCCGTGCACACGGTAGCCGTAGCGCTGCCCCGGCTTCACGTCGGGCAGGTAGCCGTGCCAGGTTTCGTTGGTGAACTCGGGAAGCTCGATGCGTTCTTCGTTGCCGGATTCATCGAACAGGCAGAGCTCGACACGGGTTGCATGGGCACTGAACAGCGCGAAATTGGTGCCCTTGCCATCGAAGGTGGCGCCCTGTGGAAAGGGCCGGCCCTCACGGACGCGTGATGGGGTGGCGTAACGGGCGTGGACGGTATCGCGCATGGGCTGCTCGCTGGGCAGGCGGCGGAAGTGCGGCCTGGGAGGCGCAAGATTCTGCTGTCGCGCGTGCAGGCTGCGTCATCGGTCGATGGCGCGCCGATCACGTGCTGCGTTGAAATACGGTAGGTTGAGTGCCTGCCTTTTCATCACCTCCCAAGGATATCCATGCCCTACGTCATCACCGGCCAGTCTTTCCTCGCGTTCGCCGCCTTCATGGGCATGGGCCTGTTGATCCTGCTGCTGGCCATCGCGCTGGTTGCGCTGATCACCCCGCACAAGGAAATCACCTTGATCCGCCAAGGCAACAAGGCGGCAGGCATCGGCCTGGCCGGCGCGCTGATCGGGCTGGCGCTGCCGATCAACTCGGTGATCAGCAATTCGGTGTCGTTGGTGGATGCCGCCATCTGGTGTGCGATCGCCGTCGTGATGCAGATGTTGGCCTTCGGCATCTCCCGCGCGATCATCACCCGCCGTGGCCCGGATCAGATCGATGCCGGCAACGAGAGTGCCGGCTGGTTCTCCGCTGGCGTTGCCATCGCGGTGGGGCTGGTGAATTCTGCCGCGATGGTGCCCTGAGCATCCTGGATCCGTGCGAGCGCCTGCTTGTCCAGAGGGCGCATCGTTCGGCGTCCGGTGTCACGCCAGCGGATGGATCGCCATCGTGGCACCTTCAAACCCCTGCTTGATGATGCGGTAGGTGTCCCGGTCGAACTCGCCGGGCTCCGCGCGAAGCCGCTTGGCCTTGGCCAGGCTGGGCGCACTGCCGTGGTAGCGCCATCCCTCGACGACGTGGAACTGGGTCATGGTCTCTCCCCTTTCTTCCACGGCCACTTTCCCGCCATACGGCCACGCCGATACCTCCAGCCGCTCCAGTGCGCCCCGCAGCCGCTGTTCGTGCGCGTCCAGCGGCTCGCGCCCACTGCACGCGCCCAGGCACTGCCCCAGCATTGACCGGAAACAGGCCCGTCCGGCCGGCAATCGTTCCAGGCCCAGCAGTGCATAGCAGAGGCGGTGATCGTCGGCGAGCCGGCGCAGGGACTCCTTGGCGGCCCGTTCGCTGGAATACAGGCCATGCAGCATCGGTGCCGTGGCCAGGTCGTGATCACCGGAGTGCACCACGCTCACCGTTCCGCGGTACAAGCGCAGGCTGAACTGGCGACGCAGCCGACGCAGCAGGCGGTTGTACAGCGGAAGGTCGCGCTTGATCAGATGGGCCTCCAGCAACCGCGCGCCGAAGTCGCCGGCCGTGGGGATCGCGGTGACGTGCCGGGTCTGCCGCAGCAGATCGGCCTCTTCGGTCGTGCGCAGATGGTCCATCACCCGCCCACGGATATTGATGCTCTTGCCGATGTACAGCGGCAGGCCGCCGTCCTGTCCGTGGAAAACGTATACCCCCGGGGTCCGCGGCAGTTGCTGCACGACGTCGCGCAGGTGCTCGGGGTACAGATAGGTGGCGGCGCGGGAGGCGCGGCGGGCGGTGGAAGCGGAGGTCGGCATATTGTATTGCGGTGATTTAGTAGGAATACTAACACCTGCAGAGTATCCGTGTTCCGATCAAAACGCGTGCCGACTGAAGTCGGCACTACCGGGGGTTTGCCGACCGGAGCGTCGAGACGTCGGTATGGCGGCTGGTCAGCTGAAATATTCAGATTCATTGATTCATTCGTCTCATCTGATGAGACCGGCCATTACTAGCGTGGTGTCATGGAAACCCTCCGCAAACTCGAGATCCTCGCTGACGCCGCGAAATACGATGCGTCCTGCGCCTCCAGTGGCGCGGGCAAGCGGGATTCACGCAGCTCCGGCGGCATCGGCAGCACGGAAGGGTCCGGTATCTGCCACAGCTATACGCCTGATGGCCGCTGTGTGTCGCTGCTGAAGATCCTGCTGACCAATTTCTGCATCTACGACTGCGCGTACTGCGTCAACCGCGTGTCCAGCAACGTGCCGCGTGCGCGTTTCCGGGTGGCCGAAGTGGTGGCGCTGACCCTGGATTTCTATAAACGCAATTACATCGAGGGGCTGTTCCTTTCCAGCGGCATCATCCGCAGCGCGGACTACACGATGGAACATATGGTGGAGGTGGCGCGGCAGCTGCGTGAAGAGCACCGTTTCGCCGGCTATATTCACCTGAAGACCATTCCCGAAGCATCACCGGAGCTGCTGGCGGCAGCAGGTAAATATGCCGACCGCCTGTCGATCAACATCGAATTGCCCACCGAAACCGGGCTGGCCGCTTTCGCGCCGGAGAAAACCATGCCGTCCATCCGCGGCGCGATGGGTGAACTGCGCTGGCGGATCGAAGAATCCAAGGAGGAGCGCGCCCGCCCTGCCATTGCGGCGGCAACGCGCAGCGTGCAGAAGAGTGCGCCACGGTTCGCGCCGGCCGGGCAAAGCACGCAGATGATCGTCGGCGCGGATGGTGCCAGTGATCGCGACATCCTGACCACGTCCGACCAGCTGTACGGCAACTACCGCATGCGCCGGGTCTACTACTCCGCCTTCAGCCCCATCCCCGATGCCAGCAAGGCGCTGCCGCTGCAGCCGCCGCCGATGCAGCGCGAGCACCGTCTGTACCAGGCCGACTGGCTGCTGCGGTTCTACGGGTATGGCATCGAAGAGATCACCGATACCACGCAGGACGGGATGCTCGACCTGGACATCGATCCGAAGATGGCCTGGGCGCTGCGGCATCCGGATCGGTTTCCAGTGGATCTGAACATCGCCCCGAAGGAACTGCTGCTGCGCGTGCCCGGCCTGGGCGTGCGCAATGTGAAGCGGGTGCTGATGGCCCGCCGCCATGGCCGCCTCCGCGTGGCCGACGTGGCCCGGCTGCGCGCGCCGATGCGCAAGCTGCTGCCTTTCGTGCAGCTGCTGGACCACCACCCGCACCGGCGACTGGACGATCCGGCCAGCCTGCGCGCGAGCCTGGCCCCGCCGCCTCGGCAGGGTTCGCTGTTCGGCGAGCATCCGGCCAGTTGAACGTGCAACGCTGGACCGCGCGCATCGATCCGCCGTGGTCGCTGGATGCATGGCGTGCGGCGGCCCGCATCGGGCTGACGGCAGGGGTGGCACCGGAGCAGATCGACTGGCTGGAAGGCCGCGAAGCCTCGTTGCTGGATGCCCCTGATCTTGCGGGGGCGCTGTCGTCGCATGACCCGGCCGCCGCCCCGGTGCTGCGCGTTTCGAAAGCGTTCCTGGAGCTCGCCGCCACGGTGCTGTGCCACCGGGATGCGCAACGGCTGCCCCTGCTGTACCGCATCCTGTGGCGCATCGGCCACGGCCAGCGCGAGGTGCTGTCCAATCCGACCGACGCCGACGTGCTGCGGGCCAATGCCCTGACCCAGGCCGTGCGCCGCGACTCGCACAAGATGAAAGCCTTCGTGCGTTTCCGCGAGGTCCCGGGCGAGGACGATGCCTTCATCGCCTGGTTCGAGCCCGATCACCACATCGTGGATCGGGTCGCACCGTTCTTCGCGCGGCGCTTTGCCGGCATGCGCTGGGCGATCCTGACCCCGTCGCGCAGCGTGCACTGGGACGGCACCGCCCTGCACTTCGGTGGCGGCGCGAAGCGCAGCGACGCACCGGCGGATGACTCGCGGGAAGACCTCTGGCGGACGTATTACGCCAGCATCTTCAACCCCGCTCGCTTGAACGAACGGATGATGCGGCAGGAAATGCCGGTCAAGTACTGGAAGCACCTGCCGGAGGTCTCGCTGCTGCCCACGTTGGTGCGCGACGCCAGCACGCGCGTGGAAGAGATGCATGCGCGCCAGGCGCAGGAACCGCAGCGTCGGATCCCCCAGGCACCGGTTCCCCTGCCGCCAACGCCTGCCGAAGCCGGGTCGCTGGATACGCTGCGCGCACGCGCCGCGGCCTGCCGCCAGTGCCCGCTGTGGGAGCCGGCCACGCAGACGGTGTTCGGCGAGGGTCCTGCCCGTGCGCGGATCATGCTCGTGGGTGAACAGCCCGGCGACCGCGAGGACCTGAGCGGCCGCCCCTTCGTCGGACCGGCCGGCCAGTTGCTGGACCAGCTGCTGGTCGAGGCCGGCATCGAGCGCTCGGCGCTGTACCTGACCAACGCGGTGAAGCATTTCCGTTTCCAGCGGCGCGGCAAGGTGCGCGTGCACCAGCGGCCGGACCGCGAGCACGTCCAAGCGTGCCGTTCATGGGTAGCCGCCGAGATCGAACACGTGCGTCCGGATGTCATCGTCTGTCTGGGTGCGACGGCGGCATCGGCGCTGCTGGGCTCGGCCTTCCGCTTCAGCCAGGGGCGCGGGCAGTGGCATGCCCTGCACGATGGCACACGGGCGCTGGTGACGGTGCATCCCTCCTGGATACTGCGACAAGGTGACGGGCCGGCGCGTGAGGCTGCCTATCAGGTGCTGCTGGAGGATCTGCGCAAGGTCAAGGACGCGTCGGCGCCTTGACGGTGATCCACGTGGGCGCGTGGTCGCTGGCTTTCTCCTGCAGCCGCACCCAGCGGTCCACGCCCGCCGCTTTCAGTCGGCTGGCCAACACCGGGTTGAGCAGCAGGTGGTCGATGCGCAGGCCGCGATCACGTTCGGCATGCTGGCGGAAATAGTCCCAGAACGTGTAGATCCGCTCCTCGCCGACGATCTGTCGCAGCGCATCGGTCCAGCCCTGCGCCAGCAGGTCGGCGTAGGCATCGCGCACGGCCGGTTGGATCAGGGCATCCTTTTTCCATGACGTTGCGTCGTACACATCGTCGTCCGTGGGGATCACGTTGAAGTCGCCGATGATGGCCACCGGATACTCGAGCGCCACCAGCGTGCGGGCATGGCGGGCCAGCCGCTGCATCCATGCCAGCTTGTAATCGAACTTCGGGCCCGGCTGTGGGTTGCCGTTCGGCAGATAGATTCCTGCGACGATCACCCCGTGGATCGCCGCTTCGATGTAGCGGCTCTGGGTGTCGGATGGATCTCCCGGCAGGCCGCGCCGGCTTTCGATGGGCTGCGTGTCGCGGCCCAGCAGGGCGACGCCATTCCATGCGGCCTGGCCCTGCCAGATCGCCCCATATCCCGCGCTTTCGATGGCGGCGCGCGGAAAGGCGGCATCGGTCGCCTTCAGTTCCTGCAATGCGACGATATCGGGCTGTTCCTTCTCCAGCCACGCCAGCAGATGCGGCAGCCGTGTCGTGATGCCGTTGACGTTGAAGGTGGCAATCCTGAGTGTGCGCGAGCGTGGCATGGCGGGCCTGTGCGGTAAGCGGCGATGGCAGCCTGACCCAATCCGCCTGAAGGTCACGCGATGACCCACGCGCTTAGAATGGGCGGATGCTTGCTCTCCTTGGCCTGTTCCTTGCGGCGCTGGTCGCCGCCACCCTGATCCCCGCCCAATCCGAAGCCGTGCTGGTGGCGTTGCTGCTGGATCGCAGCCACCCTGCGCTGCTGCTGGTGCTCGTGGCGACCGTCGGCAATGTGCTCGGTGCGCTGGTCAACTGGTGGCTTGGCCGGCAGGCACAGCGTCTGGAGAACCGTCGGTGGTACCCGCTTTCGGGGGCGAAGCGGGAACGTGCGCAGGCGTGGTATCGCCGTTACGGTCGCTGGTCGCTGCTGCTCGCGTGGGCGCCGGTGATTGGTGATCCCATCACCCTGGTGGCCGGGGTGATGCGCGAGCCCCTGCGGGTGTTCCTGCCGCTGGTGATCCTGGCCAAGGGCGGCCGCTACACGGTGCTCGCGCTGGTGACCCTGGGACTGATGTAGCGCCGCATCGCAGCTGGCGAACGGTCACGGCGTTGGCGTGGTCATGTCCAGGTGGCGGGCGAAAAATCGCGCCATCACGCGGTACGCCTGCTGGCTCTCTGGCAGGCGCGCATCCAGATGGAAGGCATGTCCCAGTCCGTCCCACACGTGCAGGTCCGACTCGCGACCCAGGTCGATCAGGCGGGAGTGGGTGTAGGAGGCCGCGCTCAGCTCGGCGGCGCGGGTCGCGGTGATGAACAGGGTCGGCGGAAACTGCGCCAGCACCGCATCGGAGAAGACCGGTGACACCAGCGGATCACGGAAATCGACGTCGCCGTAGTAGAGGTCTTCCATGATCGGCAGGCGACCGTCGGCGTCGGGTAACAGCGCATCGTTCAGTGCGGCGGCGACATACCGGGAGTCGCCGCCGTAGCGCGCATCACCGGCCGCACAGAACAGCCCCGCCGCGCCCGGCATCGGCAGGCCTTCCTTCGCGAACCAGGCCAGCGACTCGCCGGTCAACACGCCGCCGGCCGAACAGCCGAACACGCCGATGTGTGCGGGTGAATGACGTTCCAGTGCAGCCCGGTAGACCGCGGCGACATCTTCGCTGGCGGCGGGAAAGCGATGCTCCGGTCCTTTGCGGTATTCGACGGCGACGACGGTAGCCCCGGTCATCGCCGCAAGCGGGATGGCTTCCAGCAGCCCCAGGGTGTCCGCCCGGCCGAACACGAAGGCGCCACCATGCAGTTCGATCAGCAGACGCTGCCGTGCCGGATCCCTCGGCGCGTTGCGCGGCTGTACCCGCACCACCGGCACGCCGTTCCAGGTCTCCTCGAAGAGATCCACCGGATAGCGCTGGCGCAGGCCGATGATCTCACCGCGCGCCCACTCGTCGGCGCCCTTGCGCAGGCTGGCCAGACCGGCAAGGACCGCCGCGTTGTCCATTTTCGCCGTGGGGTCCGGATGCGTGACCGAGCCGCGGACGGCCGCTTGCGCGGGTTCGCTGAGATACGGCGACACGGGCAGGTCGAAGGATTGCACCCTGCGCGTCCCTTCATCGGCATGCAGGGGCGATGCCAGCAGGCCAAGCAGGAACAAGGAGGCAGCGGCGAATCGGGCGGCAGAGTCGTGCATCGGGTGTCCATTCCGGATGAGGCTGAGCACGCCATTGTAGAGCCGACTTCAGTCGGCTGGACGTATCGCAACGGATCGACGCAGCCGGCTGAAGCCGGCTCTACCGGGCCCGCTGACGTACCGCAAAGAGCCGAAGCAGCCGGCTGAAGCCGGCTCTACCACCCAGATCCAGCCGATCCACTGGGCTGTTTCTGCATGAAATTCCGTTGACATGACGCGTTCAACCTCTCTGGTATTCTGCTCCGTCCCGCCCAAACGCCCCTGCCCGTCGTCGTCGATGCCAGTACCTGACCCGGCCCTGCCGCCCTCCCGTGCCGAGCGCCTCAAACGCGCTACTCATCAAACGCACGAGCGGCTGGACCAGCGCATCATGGCGGAACGGATCTTCGACAGCCGCGAGCGGTTTGCCGCGTTCCTGCGGGTCCAGCATCGCCTGCACCGGCACGTCGCCGGGATCTATGCGCACGCGTCCCTGCACGCGGTGCTGCCTGACCTGCCTGCGCGCCAACGCCTGGCTGCCATCGAGCAGGATCTGGCCGATCTCGGCGTGCCCGCCCCCGCCCCGCTGCACCCACCGTTGCGGGATGTGCCGTTCGCTGCAGCACTGGGGTGGCTGTACGTGGTGGAGGGCTCTGCACTGGGTGGCGCGGTGCTGTACAAGATGGCCGCTCGCCTGGGCCTGGATTCCGGCTTCGGTGCTCGCCATCTGGCACCTGCCGCAGAAGGCGTCGCCGCGCATTGGCGGCACTTCACGCTGGCCTTGAACGCCATCCGCCTGACGGCCGAAGAAGAGCAGTGCGTGGAAGACGGTGCCATCGCCGCGTTCGCCGCGGTCACGGGATTTGTCCTCCACGAGTTCGCCGTTGCAGAGGAATTTGCATGAACGACGTACCCCCTGCTGCACTGGACCTGTCGAGCTGCGCCCGCGAGCCGATCCATACCCCCGGTGCGATCCAGCCGTATGGCCTGCTGCTGATCGTTGACCCGGTGTCGATGCACGTGGTCGAGCGCGCGATGACCCAGCCGGCGGTGCTGGAATTTTTCGGGGATCCCCTGGACCAGCCGGTCGATGCTGTGCTGGGCGGCGCGCTGGCGCCGTATCGACGCCATCTTGAACATATGGCGCCGGGTGGATCGGTGTTCCTGGGCTCCATCCAGCTGGGCCGCTTTGGTCGCCACCATGCACTGGCGCACCGCAGTGATACGCATTTCATCATCGAACTTGAAGAGCCGGTGGCCGGCGAGCCGGGGTCGCTGGAAGACCTCTACCCGCAGATCAGCCGCTTCATGAGCGAAATCGAGACTGCGGCCAGCGTCGTCGAGCTGTGCGGGATCGGCGCGCGACACGTGCGGGAACTCACCCGCTTCGATCGCACCTTGATCTACCAGTTCGACACGGACTGGAACGGTGCGGTAGTGGCCGAGGACCGCAACGAACAGCTGCCGTCCTACCTGGACCTGCGCTTCCCCGAATCGGATATTCCCGCGCAGGCCCGCGAGCTGTACCGTCGCAACCGCGTGCGACTGATCGCCGACAGTGACTATCAGCCGGTGCCGCTGCTGCGCAGCCCCGCGCATGCCGATGCGGCACCGACCGACCTCAGCCTGGCGATGCTGCGCAGTGTGTCACCGGTGCACCTGCAGTACATGCGCAACATGGGCACCGGCGCGTCGATGTCGGTGTCGCTGTTGAGCGAAGGCACCCTGTGGGGCCTGGTGTCGTGCCACAACCACGTCGCCAAGCGCGTGCCGTACCACGTGCGTACGGCGTGCGAGTTCATCGGCCAGATCCTGTCGATGCAGATCGCACTGAAAGAGCGTGGTGCGGTGGTGGAAGAGCGCATCGCGCGTCGGGCGATCCAGATGCGTCTGCTGGGCCGCATGGCCGGCGATGAAGACTTCATGGCGGCGCTTGGCCGCGACGAACACAGCCTGCTTGCGCTGACCCACGCGCAGGGTGCGGCCATCATCCACCGGGGGCAGTGCGTGCGGCTGGGCGACTGCCCGGCAGAGGAACAGGTCACCGCACTGGTGGCGTGGCTCACCGCCGAACACGCGGGCGACGATGTCTTCCAGACGGATATGCTGCCGGCCCTGTGGGAACCGGCGCGCGGGTTCGCTGCCGTCGCCAGCGGGGTCATGGCCATCTCCATCTCGCAGCTGCATGACAGCTTCGTGCTGTGGTTCCGCCCGGAAGTCATGCGCACCGTGCGCTGGGGCGGTGAGCCGAAGAAGCAGCAGGTCGGCGACTCGCTGACGCCCCGCCTGTCCTTCGAGGCGTGGAAGGAAACCGTGCGCGAGCAGTCGTTGCCTTGGCAGGATGTCGATCGCGATGCGGCCCTGGAACTGCGCACCGCCATCGTCGACATCGTGCTCCGCAAAGCGGAAGAAATGGCCGAGCTCAACGAGCAGCTGGTCCGCAGCAACAAGGAACTCGAAGCCTTTTCGTATTCGGTCAGCCACGACCTGCGCGCGCCGTTCCGGCATATCGTGGGGTATTCGGAGCTGCTCGGCAGTTCGGCGACGGACAAGCTCGACGACACCGAGCGGCGCTACCTGGACACCATCATCGAGTCAGCCAAATCCGCCGGCACCCTGGTGGATGACCTGCTCAGCTTCTCGCAGATGGGCCGCTCCAGCATGGGCCTGGTCGATGTGGACGTGGCCTCGCTGGTGAACGACGTGCGCCGCAGCTTGGCCATGGACTACGAAGGCCGCAGCCTGGACTGGGAGATCGGCACGCTGCCCCGGGTCAAGGCCGATTCAACCATGCTGCGCCTGGTGTGGCAGAACCTGCTGGGCAATGCGATCAAATTCACCCGCGACCGCGAGACCGCCGTCATCCAGGTCGGCAGTGAGCGCGGTAGTGGGGAAGATGTCTTCTTCGTGCGTGACAACGGCTGCGGTTTCGACATGCGCTACGTGGACAAACTGTTCGGTGTGTTCCAGCGCCTGCACCACGCCGATGAATACGAGGGCACGGGCATCGGGCTGGCCAATGTGAACCGCATCATCACTCGCCATGGCGGGCGTGTCTGGGCCGAAGGCGAGCTCGACAAGGGCGCAACGTTCTATTTCTCCATTCCCCATTCCCAAAGAGGCCAAGCATGAGGGACCTGCGACCGATCCTGCTCGTGGAAGACAACGCGAAGGACGCCGAGCTGACCTTGAACGCGCTGGAGCGCTGCCAGCTGCTGAACCAGGTCACGCATGTGCGTGACGGGGCCGAGGCGCTGGATTACCTGCGCCGTGAAGGGAATTACCAGGATGCCAACCATGGCGGCCCGGTGGTGGTACTGCTGGACCTGAAGCTGCCGAAGGTGGACGGACTGGAAGTGCTGGCCGCCGTCCGCGGTGACCCGCACCTGAGCCGCACGCCGATCGTCATGCTGACCTCGTCGCGCGAGGAGCAGGACCTGGTGCGAAGCTACGAGTTGGGCGTCAACGCCTTCGTAGTGAAGCCGGTCGACTTCAAGGAGTTCTTCGATGCCATCCAGGGACTGGGCATGTTCTGGGGCATCACCAACAATCCCCCGCCACATCCGCTGACCGCATCCGGGCAAGGCCGAACGAATGACTGAACCCCGCCGGGATGCGCCGATCCGCATCCTCATGCTGGAAGACAGCGCGCTCGATGCCGAACTGATCACGGCGCAGCTTTCGCGCGCGCGCCTGAACTTTACGGTGCAGCGTGTCTGGACCCGCGCCGCGTTCCTGGCGGAGCTGGATGACCAGCGCTACGACATCATCCTTGCCGATCACGTGCTGCCCGGCTTCGACGGGGACAGCGCACTGCAGCTTACCCAGGAGCTGATGCCGCGCATTCCCTTCATCTTCGTCTCGGGTACGTTGACGGAAGAGCTGGCGGTGCAGGCACTGACCCGCGGTGCGCGCGACTACGTGGTCAAGCAGCGCCTGCAGCGGCTGCCCGACGCGATCATCCGCGCCATCGACGAGGGCCATGCGCGCTTCAAGCTGCTCAACGCAGAGCATGAGCTCAAGCAGAGCCGCGACCGGCTGCAGCTGATCACGGACTCCATGCCGGCGCTGATCGCGCACCTGGATCCGGACCATCGCTACCAGTTCGCCAATACCGCGTACGAAGCCTGGCACGGACGTCCGCCAGCCGAATTGATTGGCCTGCAGGTGAAGGAAGTGGTCGGCTCGGCGCTGTTCGATGCCGCCCTGCCCCACCTGCAACGGGTGCTGGAAGGCCAGCGGGTCCGGTTTGAACTGGAAGTGCCGCGCGTCGACGGGACGCCACGGCACGTGTTGCTGGACGGCGTGCCGGAGATCAGCGCGGATGGGCACGTTGCGGGGTACTACACGCTGGGTCGCGACATCAGCGACCTGAAGCAGGCCGAGCTGCTGCTGCGCGACGCGAACGAATCGCTGGAGCAGCAGGTGCAGCAGCGTACCGCCGACCTGCAGCAGAGCGAAAGCAGGCTGCAGGCCTTGTTCGAATCAAGTTTCCAGCTGCAGAACCTGCTCGACACCGACGGACGTGTGGTGGACGCGAACCGCGCCTCGCTGGCCGCCATCCTGTCCAGCAAGGACGCGGTGAGCGGTGAGCTGTTCTGCGATTCGGCGTGGTTCGCGGCGTCCCCGGGAGCCGGTGACGTGGTCTGCGCTGCGGTGGTTGCGGCGGCGAGCGGCAATGAATCGCGGCATGAGCTCGACCTGCAGTTGCCGACCGGCAGGCGGTCGTTTGATTTTTCGTTCCGGCCGCTGCTGGACCATCAGGGGCGGATCACCGCCGTGGTGTCCGAAGCGGTGGAAACCACGGCACGCCGCCAGGCCGAAGAAGCCCTGCGCCAGAGCCAGAAGATCGAAGCGGTAGGCCAGCTGACCGGTGGCATCGCGCACGACTTCAACAACATCCTGACGGTGATCGCCGGCAACGTGGAACACGCCAAGCTGCTGGTGGATCGTCAGGCCGAGGCCAGCAGCCCGGTAGCGCGTCCACTCGACAATGCGCTGAAGGGCGTGATGCGTGCGGCCAGCCTGACCCAGCGCCTGCTCGCGTTTGCACGTCGGCAGCCGCTGATGAACCAGGCCGTCAACCTCAACGAGCAGGTGCTCGGCATGCAGGACATGCTGCAGCGCGCCCTGGGGGAACTGGTCCGCCTGCAGATCGACGTCGCCCCGGACATGTGGTGCGTCGAAGTGGATCCGAGCCAGTTGGAAGCATCGATCCTCAATCTGGCGGTGAATGCGCGTGATGCGATGCCCGACGGGGGCACCCTGGTGCTGGAGACCGGTACCGGCGTGCTGGACGACGATTTCGTCGAACAGAACCCGGACGTACCGCCCGGACAATATGCGGTGCTGCGGGTGCGTGACAGCGGCCACGGCATGGGGCCGGAGACCATGGCGCGCGTGTTCGAGCCGTTCTTCACCACCAAGGAGGTCGGTCGCGGCACGGGCTTGGGGCTGTCGATGGTGTACGGCTTCGTCAAGCAGTCCGGCGGTCATGTGCAGTTGGAGTCGGTGCCTGGCGAGGGGACGGTGATCACCCTGCTGTTCCCGCGTTCCAGCCTGCCGCTCCCGGGCCCGCGTCCAGCGGAGGACAGTGGCTACGCGGAATACGAATCGCAGGATGAGACGATCCTGGTCGCCGAAGACAACGATGACGTGCGTGCCTACACGGTGGATGCACTGCGTCAACTGGGCTACCGCGTACTGGAAGCACACGATGGGCCGTCCGCGATTCGACTGTTGGAGCGGCCGGACGTGGAAATCGACCTGCTGTTTTCAGACATCGTGATGCCCGGCATGACCGGTTGGGAGCTGGCCAGGGAGTCGCGCGAGCGAAAGCCGGAGCTGCGCATCCTGTTCACCTCGGGCTACCCGCGCGACCATCAAGCCAACAACCAGCTCGGGCGGCCCATCGCCATCCTGCCCAAGCCGTTCACCCGCATCGATCTGGCCCGCGCGGTCCGCGGCAACCTGGACGAGCACGCATCCCGCTGACGGGCCGTGCCGCTCCCCGGCAAACGGCAGCTGACCCCGACGGCACCTGCCCCTCGGACGATGCCCGCCCCCCGGATGGCACCTGCCCCCGGACGATGCCCGCCCCCGGTAGAGCCGACTTCAGTCGGCTGCAGACGCATCGGCTGACGGACGCGTCGACGATCGAACCCGCCGACGCTCCGCGTTAACCCCCCGTTGCCGCCCTCTTCGCCCCCTGCACGGGGCCGACGACAACGTGCCGTTGATGCAACGCCTGCCATGCTGAAGCCCCTTTCCTCCTGACAGGCAAACCGCTTGGCTCCCGATTCCGCTCCTCCCGTGCAGCGCACGGCCGCCCGCACACTTCGCCGGTGGCTGCTGCGCCTGTTCTGGCTCATCGCGCTGGTCGTGCTGGGTGGGATGTTCTGGAACAGCCGCTGGGCCGAGGTGCCACGTGCGATGTGGGAGATATCACGGATGCCGCCACCCACGGCACTTCCGGTACCCGTCGAGGGTGTCGCTGCGCGGCGGATAGCCGACACCTTCGGTGCGCCGCGCGGCGCGGACCGCACCCATGCAGGCATCGATATTTTTGCGTCGCGCGGCACGGCCGTGCGCAGTGCCACGCGCGGGATCGTTACCGATGTACGCGAAAGCGGCTTGGGCGGACGCCAGGTCTGGGTGCAGGGGCCGGCGCGCGAACGGTATTACTACGCCCATCTGGAGGGCTGGCGCGATGGGCTGGCGCGGGGTGAGGTGGTCGAGCCGGGTACGGTCCTGGGCTACGTGGGCGATACCGGCAACGCCAAGGGGACGCCCCCTCATCTGCACTGGGGCATCTACGGGGCCGACGGCGCTTACGATCCGTTGCCTTTGCTGCGCGCCGGTGCGGATGGATCGAGGTCGGGACCAACGTCAGCCGACTGAAGTCGGCTCTACCAGGCGGGGTTGGAGGGACCGCGGCGGGTTCAGCGGCAGCCGACTGAAGTCGGCTCTACCAGGCGGGTTTACGATGCGACCGACAGGGGGATGTGAAGCGGAGGTCGGGGTCCGGGCACGCGGCCTCCACCGGCGGTGCGGGAAGGTGTCGGCTGGAACGCCATCCACCGACAGCTCCTTCCATGCTGATGCAGGACACCCCATGAATTCCATTGCGCCCCCTGTTGCCTTCGATCCATCCGTGGAACAGCCTGAGAAGGACGAAGCCGAGCATATCGCCGCGCTGTCCGAGGTGTTTACCGGCATGGCGCGCACCGTCGCCGATGAAGAGGGCCACGCCCACCGGGCCGTGCATGCCAAGGGTCAGGGCCTGTTGAAAGGTGAACTGCAGGTCTTCGAGGGCTTGCCTCCCGAGCTCGCGCAGGGCCTGTTCGCTTCCCCTGGGCGGCATCGCGCGCTGATGCGCCTCTCGTCCCCTCCCGCCGAACAGCTTCCGGATACCGTCTCCACCCCGCGTGCCGTCGCGGTGAAGGTGCTGGAGGTCGCAGGCGAGCGTCTACCGGGCGACGAAGAGCAGCACACCCAGGATTTCCTGATGGTCAACGGGCCTGCATTCAGCACGCCGGGCGTTGCCGGCTTCCTGCGTGCGGCGCGTCTGCTGGCGTCGACCACAGAGCGCATGCCGCGCACCAAACGGGTGATCTCGGCGACGCTGCGCGCGGCGGAGGCGGCGTTGGAAGCCGTCGGCACGGAGAGTGCCACCCTCAAGTCGATGGGCGGCGAACCCCAGCATCATCCTTTGGGCGAAACCTTCTTCAGTCAGGTGCCATATCGCTACGGCGCCTACATCGCCAAGTTTTCCTTGGCGCCGCTGTCGGACTCGCTGCTTGCGTTGAAGGATCAGTCGCTCACGGGCAGTGAAGATGCGCAGCGCGACGCCGTCGTGGCGTTCTTCGCCACCCTGCAGGAGCCTGCGGTGTGGGCACTGCGGGTCCAGCTGTGCCGCGATCTGGAACGCATGCCGGTAGAGGACGCGTCAGTGGCGTGGCCGGAAGAAGAAAGTCCCTGGCAGGAGGTCGCGCACCTCATCATGCCGCGCCAAGCCGCCTGGCAGGAGGGCGAATCACAGGCCGCAGAGGATGCGCTCGCCTTCGCGCCGTGGCATGCCCTCGCCGCGCACCAGCCACTGGGCAGCATCAACCGTGCGCGGCGCGTGGTGATGGCCGGCTCACGGCGCTTCCGCAGTGAGTTCAACCGCTGCCCCATTCACGAGCCGCGCTCGTGAATCGCGCGGCCGGTTCACCCGATGACCACCCCGTGCGCGCCATGCTGGGGGCGTCGGCGGTGTCCGACCCTGCTCCCCTGAGCCAAGTCTGCATCAGCCAAAGAGGAACTGTCCTGCATGAATACCCCTTCCGAATTCGCGCTCAGCCGGCGCGACCTGCTGAAACTGGGCGCGGGCTCGGCGTCCGTGATCGCGATACCCACGGCCATGGCTGACGTCCCCGGTGCACGTGAGCCGGCCCGCGCTCCGGTCGTCGAAAAAGTGAACTTTCGCGTCAATGGCAAGAAGCAGTCGCTGCAGCTGGACACGCGCGTGACCCTGCTTGACGCGCTACGCGAGCACCTTCAGCTGACCGGCACCAAGAAGGGCTGCGACCACGGACAATGCGGTGCCTGCACCGTCATCGTGGATGGGCGCCGGATCAACGCCTGCCTGACGCTGGCCGTGATGCACAAAGGGGCCGAGATCACCACCATCGAAGGGCTGGGATCACCGGATGACCTGCACCCCATGCAGGCGGCCTTCGTCAAGCATGATGGCTACCAGTGTGGCTATTGCACCCCCGGCCAGATCTGCTCGGCCGTGTCGGTGCTGCAGGAGATCAAGGACGGCATTCCCAGCCATGTGACCGGTGACCTGCAGGCAGGCGCAACGCTCAGCGCCGAAGAAATCCGCGAACGCATGAGCGGCAACATCTGCCGCTGTGGCGCCTATTCCAACATCGTGGACGCGATCGAAGACGTGGGAGGCAAGCGCGCATGAGAGCCTTTACCTACGAACGCGCCCGCACGCCGGCCGAAGCGGCGGCGGCCGCTGCACGTACCCACGGCGCGCGCTTCATCGCCGGTGGCACCAACCTGCTGGATCTCATGAAGCTCGAAATCGAGATCCCGACCCATCTGATCGATGTAAATGGCCTGAAGCTGGACACCATCGAGGCAACCGACGACGGCGGCGTACGCATCGGCGCCCTTGTCCGCAATACCGACCTGGCGGCCGATGCGCGCATCCGTCGTGACTATGCGCTGCTGACACGCGCACTCGTCGCCGGTGCGTCCGGCCAGCTGCGCAACAAGGCAACGACCGCAGGCAACCTGCTGCAACGGACCCGTTGCCCGTATTTCTATGACACCGCCCAGCCCTGTAACAAGCGCCTTCCCGGCAGCGGCTGTGCGGCTATCGGCGGTGTCAGTCGGCAGTTGGCGGTCATCGGCACCAGCACGGCCTGCATCGCGACCCATCCCAGTGACATGGCGGTGGCGATGATGCTGCTGGCGGCCGTGGTGGAGACCGTGCGGCCGGACGGCAGCACGCGGCAGATTGCCTTGGACACGTTCTATCGCGCACCGGACAGTACCCCGCATATCGAAACCCTGCTCGAGAAGGGCGAACTGATCGCCGCCGTCAGGCTGCCGGCGCCGCTGGGCGGCACGCATCTGTATCGCAAGGTGCGCGACCGCGCGTCGTATGCCTTCGCATTGGTGTCTGTCGCTGCGGTGATCCAGGCCGATGGCAGTGGCCGTGTCGCGCTGGGCGGTGTCGCCTACAAGCCGTGGCGCAGTGATGCAGCCGACGCCCTGCTGCCGCAGGGCGCGCAGGCCGTGATCGGTGCGCTGCTCCAAGGTGCGGCGCCGACACCGGAGAACCAGTTCAAGGTCCAGTTGGCGCAGCGCACGCTGGCGTCGGTATTGATGCAGGCGAGGAGCTGATCCATGAAATTCGACACCCCTGCGGGACGCAATCCCATCGACCAGATGAAGGTGGTCGGCAAGCCGCTGGACCGTATCGACGGTCCGCTGAAGACCACCGGTCACGCGAAATATGCCTACGAGTGGCATGACGCCGTGCCCTCGCCCGCTTATGGCTACGTGGTCGGTGCTGGCATCGCCAAGGGCCGCGTGACCTCGATGGAGCTCGACGCGGCGCGTCGCTCGCCGGGCGTGCTGGCCATCGTCACCGCCGACAATGCCGGCACCCTGCACAAGGCGGGACGCAATGCGGCTGCGCTGCTCGGCGGTCCTGAGGTGGCGCACTACCATCAGGCGCTGGCGCTGGTCGTGGCGGAAACCTTCGAGCAGGCACGCGCGGCCGCTGACCTGGTGCGTATCCGCTACGCACCCGCGAAGGGCGTGTTCGACCTCGATGCCGCGAAGGCGGCCGGTGGACCGCTGCAGGACACCGATCCGGACGCGCGCGTGGGCAGTTTCGAAAAAGCCTTCGGCGAGGCGCCGGTGACGTTGGATGCCACGTACCACACGCCGGATCAGTCCCACGCCATGATGGAGCCGCATGCATCGCTGGCCGCGTGGGAGGGTGACCAGCTGACGGTGTGGACGTCCAACCAGATGATCGAGTGGGGCAAGAAGGACCTGGCCAAGACGCTCGGCGTGCCCGAGGAAAAGGTCCGGTTGATTTCGCCGTACATCGGCGGCGGCTTCGGCGGAAAGCTGTTCATCCGCTCCGACGTGGTGCTCGCCGCACTGGGTGCACGGGCGGCCAAGCGACCGGTGAAACTGGCGCTGTCGCGGCCGCTGATCGCCAACAACACGACCCACCGCCCCGCCACCATCCAGCGCATCCGCCTGGGGGCTACGGCAGAGGGCACGCTCACCGCGATCGGGCATGAATCCTGGTCGGGCAACCTGCCGGGCGGCTCGCCGGAAGAGGCGATCCAGCAGACCAAGTTCCTGTACGCCGGTGCGAATCGCCTGGCCGGCCTGCGATTGCACACGATGGACTTGCCGGAAGGCAACGCGATGCGCGCGCCCGGCGAAACGCCTGGCCTGATGGCGCTGGAAATCGCCATGGATGAGATGGCGGAGAAGCTCAAGCTGGACCCGGTCGAGTTCCGCGTCCGCAACGATACGCAGGTAGATCCCTCCGATCCGAAGCGTCCGTTCTCCCAGCGCCAACTGGTGCAGTGCCTGCGTGATGGTGCTCAGCGCTTCGGCTGGGACAAGCGGTCCGCCGTTCCCGCGCAGCAGCGCGATGGGCGCTGGCTGGTCGGCATGGGGGTCGCTGCGGGCTTCCGCAACAATCTGGTGATGAAATCCGGTGCCCGCATCCGCCTGGATGACAAAGGCCACGTCACCGTCGAAACGGACATGACGGATATCGGTACCGGCAGCTATACGATCCTGGGCCAGACGGCCGCTGAAATGCTCGGCGTGTCGCTCGATCAGGTGACGGTGAAACTCGGCGACTCGAGTTTCCCTGCATCGGCAGGGTCGGGTGGCCAGTGGGGCGCGAACAGTGCGACGGCAGGCGTATTCGCGGCCTGCACAAAGCTGCGCGAAACCGTGGCGGCGCGATTGGGCTTCTCCGCCGATACCGCCACCTTCGCCGATGGCACGGTACGCGATGGCACGCGTTCGGCTCCGCTGGGCAAGGCAGCAGCCGACGGTGAACTGGTGGTGGAGGACTTCATCGAGTTCGACAAACTGCAGGAGCAATACCAGCAGTCGACGTTTGCCGCCCACTTCGTCGAGGTGGGCGTTGACATGGCCACCGGTGAAAGTCGCATCCGTCGCATGCTGGCCGTGTGCGCGGCCGGCCGCATCCTCAACCCGAAGACGGCGCGCAGCCAGGTCATTGGTGCGATGACGATGGGCATCGGCGCGGCGCTCTCAGAGGAGCTTGCCGTGGATACGCGCCTGGGCTTCTTCGTGAACCACGACCTGGCCGGCTACGAAGTGCCGGTGCACGCCGACGTGCCACACCAGGAGGTCGTGTTCCTGGACGAGGCAGACGCCGTGTCGTCGCCGATGAAAGCAAAGGGCGTGGGCGAACTGGGCCTGTGCGGGGTGAGCGCGGCGGTCGCCAATGCGATCTACAACGCGACAGGGGTGCGTGTCCGTGACTACCCGGTCACCTTGGACAAGCTGCTGCCGGGCCTGCCGGATATCGCGTGACCCTGTCCTTCAATGAAACGGTGATGGAGGTGCACGACGCCGGGCTGCCGCAGGTACTGGAGGCGTGCATCGGCGCGCTCGGTACCGGCGAACCGGCGGCCATCGCGGTGGTGCTGGAAACGCTGGGCTCGACTTACGCGCGTGCCGGCACGGTCGTGTTGTTCGCCCAGGACCAGCACGTGGGTTGGTTGAGCGGTGGCTGCCTGGAGCCGGAAATCGAGCGCTGCGCGCTGCAGGCCGCGTCCCGGGGGCGCATCGACTGGATGGAGATCGACACCCGCGATGACGCCGCGCTGTTCAGCGGCAACGCCGTCGGTTGCCGGGGCTGCCAGCGCATCGCGCTGATTCCGCTGGGTGCGTTGCCGGGGTGCACGCCCGTGCTCCAGGCCTGGTTGGATGGGGCCGGCGCGCTGCGGCTGGCACTCGATACGTCCGGGGGTGTCAGGCTGGCCTGCGACACGCAGTGCAGCGAGGCACGTCTGCCAGTGCAGTCGGTGCCGTGGCGTGCCGAACAGACCCGTTGGAGTCTGCAGTGGGCGCCCCCGCCGCGTGTTCTGCTGCTGGGTGCAGGACCCGAGGCAACGCCTTTGGTTCCTGCACTGCGCGGTCTGGGATGGCGGGCAACCGTCAACGACCCACGTATCGCATGGCGTGAGCGCTGCGCGCTGACGGTGGCCTCGGACGGAGTCGAGGCGGCGCTGGCCGAAGGCGGTCCGTTCGATGCGGTGCTGGTCATGCACCACAACTTCGAACTGGACCTGCAGGCCTTGCACGCCCTTGCTGCAACGCAGGTACCCTTCGTCGGTCTGCTGGGTCCTGCACGGCGTCGCGATGACCTGTTCACGCTGCTTCGGCCAGCTGCCGTCGAGGCCTTGGCGGACCGCCTGCGTTCGCCGATTGGTCTGGATCTGGGCGGTCGCGGACCCCATGCGATCGCGTTGAGTATTGCCGCCCAGCTCCAGGCATGGCGCCACGCGTCCGCGTTGCCCGTTTCATGACGACGGGTGCACCTGCCCACGCGGTCGTGGTGCTGGCGGCCGGCGGCAGCACGCGTCTCGGGCAGCCCAAGCAGTGGCTGTGCCGCGATGGAGAAACCCTGTTGCACCGCGCGGTGCGCCTCGCGACTGAGACGGCGCCGGAGGCGGTGTGGGTCGTGGTCGCAGAGGCGAGCGAGGCCACATCGCAGGCGCTGGCGGATCTCCGCTGCACGCAGCTGGTCAACACGAGTCCCACTGCGGACATGGCTGACAGCCTGCGTAGGGCAGCGGATGCGGTGCGGGCAGTTCCGCAGGTGCTGGTGATGCTCTGCGATCAGCCGGCGCTGACGCGGGGGCACCTGCGGGCATTGCTGGACGGTGCACGCGGGTCCGCCTCTGGCTGCGCTGCAACGTTGCTGCACGGGCTGGCGGCCGTCCCGGCCGTGGTGCCGGGACACTGGTTCGACGCGCTGCCCTCGGGCACGGGCCGCGGTGGATTCCGACAGCGGCTGCGCGCGCTCCCGCGCGAAACGGTGTTTCTGCTGCCCAGCACGGAACTGGAGTTGGATATCGACACACCGGACGACCTGCGCGCCGCGCGCCAGCAGGGGCTGATCGACGCCGAAGGTTGAGGCGTACCCGGCATCACGCACGACACCGATTCGGTAGCGCCGAGCCACGCTCGGCGAGCGCAGCGGCGCCTTCCGTCCTCCCGCACGTAGCCGGCATTCCGCCGAGCATGGCTCGGCGCTACGAGGTGTCGCACGGTGATGGATTCCGCCGGAGGCCGGCGTAGCCGGGGCTGCGGGGCGTTATGGGAACGGTAGCGCCGAGCCACGCTCGGCGAGCGCAGCGGCGCCTTTCGTCCTCCCGCACGTAGCCGGCATTCCGCCGAGCACGGCTCGGCGCTACCCGGTGTCGCACGGTGATGGATTCCGCCGGCGGCCGGCGTTGCCGGGGCTGCGGGGCGTTATGGGAACGGTAGCGCCGAGCCACGCTCGGC